>JAYPQA010000013.1:0-68937 GCA_038131695.1 Alphaproteobacteria bacterium
TTACGTATTGCTAGCCCGCAGCTGAGCAGCGACGGGGCGCGCGTTGGCGGCTGGCAAACCATGGTAACCGCAGCGCGTATTCGCACCTCTGGCCTTGGCGGTGATTCTGAGGTCAGCTTGCAGGCCGCAGGCCGCCAGACGCATCTGCAGCTGGGCCCGCGGCGCGCCCTGCCGCTCAGCCTGTTAGCCGCTCAGCAGCCGGAGATAAAAAAACAGCTGGCCGCGCAGCTGCCCAGCCTGTCGCCCGTGCCCATGATGGCCGGTTTCTTCTCAGCCTGATGCCGGAGGGGCCGCCCAGCTGGCTGACCCGTTCAGAAACCGCCCTCGCCCATCAGATTATTGAGGCCGGTCTTGCCCCGCCCCAGGTGTGCGGCCACCCAGGTTGCGCTGGGGCGACCGACAAGCCTGATCGCAAGGGCTTGTCAGCTGGCCAGCTTTACCCCACCGATGCCGCCCATATCACCGGCAGCTTTACCGATTTTGATAGAGAGGCGGCGCGGCTCGGCGGGCAGCTGATGGCGCGCCGCAAGGATGCGCTGGGAGAGGCGTTCGCAGCAGATGAAACCGAGCTGGCCGAAAAAGTGCTGGCCGCCCTGGCTGACCAGTCAGCCCAAAGGCTGTTGGAGGCAGCCCTGGCCGAACAGGGCAGCGGCGAGGCCAGCCTCACCGGCAATCCCCTGATAGCTGCCAGCCTGTCCAGCCAGAACCCCGCACCGGCGCGCCAGCTGGGCTGGATAAAGGCCGGGCTTTCGGTGCCGCTGATCGCGCTCGGCGCCTCTGCCAGCACCCATTACCCGGCCGTCGCAGACAGGCTGGGGGCAACGCTCAGCGTGCCGGAGGATGCCGACGTGGCCGGGGCTATCGGGGCGGCAGCTGGCTCCGTGCGCCAACAGGTGATGATCCTGACCAGCCAGCCGGAAGACGGGGTGTTTCGCGTGCATCTGCCAACCGGCCCACAGGATTTTTCAGACCGCAAAAAAGCGCTGCAAAAAGCCGAGGCCAGCGCGGGCGATCTGGCGGGACAGCGGGCCCGTGCTGCCGGGGCCAAGAGCTGGCAAACAACCTGCCAAACGCAGCTTGAGGAAGTCAGCCTGCCCGGCGGCAAGACGCTGTTTATCGAGGCCCGCTCCACCGCAACAGCTCAAGAGGGGTGAGCGGTCTGGATCAAACGGTCTGTTTGACCGAATTTGTATATGATGGTAATATACAAAATGTTTGATTTCACGCTCATTCAGGGCTTTGACTGGGATGCGGGAAATGACCGGAAAAGCCGTGACAAGCACGCGGTCATAGCTGGAATCTGAATCAAAACCGATGATTCCCAGAACGCCTCAGTATTGTTCCAGCGCATCCACGCCACTGATAATGGGCGATTATTTTCAGCTTTACCCTGCGCGAACAAAACCCTGATCAGGATTATATCAGCCCGGCCCATGAGCAGAGAAGAAAGGCAACATTTTGCGGAAAGTCAAAAAAACACCCTCCTTCAAAACGGAAGCTGAAGAACGCGCCTTTTGGGAAGCAACCGACACAGCCGGGCATCTGGACTGGTCTCAGGCCAAAGAGGCCAGCTTTCCAAATCTGCGCCCCTCGACCAAAACCATCTCCCTGCGCCTGCCAGAGAGGCTGCTGAACCAAATTCGGGCAGAGGCGAACAGGCAAGATGTGCCCTATCAATCACTGATCAAGATTTGGCTGGCCGAAAAAGCGGATGCCTCAAGATAGAAATACCCTACAGCCACCAGCTGAGCAGCCCGCCAATGACCGTCGCTGCAACCAGATCATAGCCATTATCAATCCAGATCAGCTGGCGGCTGCCGCGTGGCCAGAAGGCATGACCCCGTAGCTGGGAGAGCAGGCCAAAGCTGGCTGCCATCATAAATCCGGTCAGACCGGCCATGACCACCGACTCTATTTTCAAATGGCCAATCACAAAGCCCAGCGCAGCCGTCTGGACAAAACAGACCAGCGCCGAGACCAACATCGGGCGCAGCATCGGCGCGCCTTCTGCCCTCAGCTCATCCTGCGTCTTTCCAATCGCGGCCATCCAGGGCTTGCCAAAACCGGCCGGGCTATACCAGAACGCTCCCAGAGCGAACCAGATTGCTGCCAATGCCAGTATCTTCAGCCAGATTATCGCATCCATCGCTGCCTCCTTTGCGGCCTGTCATTGCTGACCAGAGTGAAAGCAGCCCTGTCGGCTGGCAAGGATAATCTGCCGGGAAGCACAGTCTTGTTCATTTTTTGTTAATAAATCGCAGCCATCCGCTAGCGGCGCGGGCGGCGGCCTGAGGGCGGCTGGATGGGCGCGTCAATTTCAGCTGACCTGCCGGCTCCGCGCACGCCTTTGGCTTTCTGGCCAGTGAAGCGGGCGGCCACAGAGGCGGCCATGCCCGGCGCATCCAGCCCCAATTCCGTTGCTTCGAGACGCAGCAGCTCATCACGCAGCCGCGCGGCTTCCTCAAATTCCAGATTGGCTGCGGCATCCCGCATCTGCACCTCCAGCTCGGCCTTGACCGTAGCCAGGTCCTTGCCGGTCAGCACCGCATTCTTGCCCGCCCCGGCCTTGACCGTGACATGATCGCCCCGCTCATAGACGGAATCCAGAATATCAGCGATATCTTTTTTCACGGATTGCGGGGTGATGCCATTGGCCTCGTTCCAGGCTTGCTGCTTGTCGCGGCGGCGCTGGGTTTCATCCAGCGCATAGCGCAGCGAGTCGGTTATCTTGTCGGCATAGAGCAAGACCCGCCCTTCTACATTGCGGGCGGCACGGCCAATTGTCTGGATCAGCGAGGTGCGCGAGCGCAAATAGCCCTCCTTATCCGCATCCAGAATCCCGACCAGCGCACATTCAGGAATATCCAGCCCCTCACGCAGCAGATTGATCCCGATCAGCACATCAAACACCCCAAGCCGCAAATCGCGGATAATTTCAATCCGCTCCAGCGTATCCACATCAGAATGGACATAGCGCACCTTGATGCCGGCCTCATGCATATATTCTGTCAGCGCCTCTGCCATTTTCTTGGTCAGGGTGGTGATCAGAACCCGTGTGCCGGCCGCGGCCGCGCTGTGGCATTCTGCGATAATATCATCGACCTGGCTTTCAGTTGGCCGCACCTCACAGACCGGATCGATCAGCCCGGTAGGCCGCACAACCTGTTCAATAAAGACACCGCCAGTGCGTTCCAGCTCCCAGCTGCCCGGCGTGGCCGAAACAAAGATCGTTTGCGGCCTGAATTGCTCCCATTCCTCAAATTTCAACGGCCTGTTATCCAGACAGGATGGCAGCCGGAACCCATAATCGGACAGGGTAGATTTGCGCGCAAAATCGCCCTTGAACATGGCCCCAATCTGCGGGACGGTCACATGGCTTTCATCAATGATCAGCAGCGCATTTTCCGGCAGATATTCAAACAGGGTCGGCGGCGGCTCTCCCGGCTGGCGGCCAGACAGATAGCGCGAGTAATTTTCAATCCCGTTGCAGCTGCCGGTCGCGGTGATCATCTCCAGATCAAATTGGGTGCGCTGCTCCAGCCGCTGGGCTTCCAGCAATTTGCCGCTCTGGTTAAATTCCTCCAGCCGCCCGCCCAGCTCATGCCCGATCAGCTTGACCGCCTGCTGCAAGGTCGGGCGCGGCGTCACATAATGCGAATTGGCAAAGACGGTGATCTGCGGCAGGCTGGCGGTTTTCTCACCGGTCAGCGGATCAAATTCCACCAGCTGCTCGATCTCCTCGCCGAACAGGGAAATCCGCCAGGCCCGGTCTTCCAGATGCGCCGGGAACAGCTCTATATTATCGCCGCGCACCCGAAAATTACCGCGCGCAAACCCCACATCATTGCGCCGATATTGCAATTCGGTCAGGCGGCGCAGCAAATCCTGCCGGTCCATCTCGCCGCCCTCGGCCAGCCGCAGCGTCATGGTCGAATAGGTTTCCACCGACCCGATGCCATAAATACAGGAAACCGAGGCCACAATGATCACATCATCGCGTTCCAGCAGCGCGCGCGTCGCCGAATGGCGCATCCGGTCTATCTGCTCATTGATAGAGGATTCCTTTTCAATATAGAGGTCCGAGCGCGGCACATAGGCTTCGGGCTGGTAATAATCATAGTAAGAGACAAAATATTCGACCGCATTATCCGGGAACAGCGCCTTCATCTCGCCATAGAGCTGGGCCGCCAGCGTCTTGTTCGGGGCCAGGATCAGCGCCGGGCGCTTTGCCTGTTCGATGACATGGGCCACGGTAAAGGTCTTGCCAGAGCCGGTCACCCCCAAAAGGACCTGATCCCGCTCGCCCGCCCCGATACCGGCCATCAGCTCGGCTATCGCCTGCGGCTGGTCGCCGGACGGGGTGAAATCAGTGGTCAGCCGGAAGTCAGCCGGGGCGCGCACCCGGTCCGGCGGCATGGGATCGCTGGCGGAGTCCATAGCCAGAAGATAGGCCGTTACACCGGCAGAGCAAGGAAAGCCAGGGGAAAGGGGCCTTGCCGCAACGCAGACGATGGGGGAAAACGCTGAGGCCGCGAACCGGGCGTTCAGCGTCTTCCAGCCCGGATTGCAGAAGCTGCGAAAAAAAGGAGCTGACTTCGGGGCCAGTTCATCTTTGTTTTGATGATGGGCGGGACTTTTGGAATCGGATCTTGGCATAATCCTGACAACTCTTCCCGTATTTTTGCTGATCACTTTTCATCTGCAGAAATAAAAGGATGAGTTTCAAAGCGCATGCTGCCCCATTGGGCTATTCTCAGCGGTTGAATGATGCCTCGACCCAAAAAGGTCATTGAGCCCGTAGCAAACTTCAGTGGCCATTTGTGAGGCTTCTTTTTCAGATAAAATTGTTCTGACGAAGATTCAACCAGGTCAGGCAATCAACCGCCTCCCCTCTCCCATTTAATGCAGTACTCCTTCTGGTTGTTATTGAAATCTTGCCCCTGATCCCGCCTAATTTGGCAGCGGTTTTTTACCCTGTTTCCAACGCCGTTATGGCTGCTGCAAGGCTGGTGCGCCCGGCCATTTTGAGGAGTCCCTGTCCCATGTCTCTTATTTCTGAGCGTCTTGGCCGCATCAAGCCCTCTCCGACCATCGCTGTTACTGTCAAGGCGGCTGAGCTGAAAGCAGCCGGCCATGATGTGATAGGGCTGGGGGCAGGCGAGCCTGATTTTGACACCCCGCCCCATGTGATAGAGGCTGCCGTCAAAGCCATGCAGGACGGCCAGACCCGCTATACGGCGGTGGATGGGATCCCGGCCCTCAAAAAAGCGATTTGCGAGAAATTTGAGCGCGATAACAAGATCACCGCCACGCCCGACATGATCACGGTCGGCACCGGCGGCAAGCAGGTTTTGTATAACGCGCTGGTCGCCACGCTCAACCCGGGGGATGAGGTGATTATTCCGGCCCCTTACTGGGTCTCCTATCCGGATATGGCGATTCTGGCAGATGGCGTGCCGGTCTTTGTCGCCTGCCCGCAAGAGGACGGCTTCAAGCTGACCCCGGACGCGCTGGAAGGGGCAATTACCGAGCGCAGCAAATGGCTGATTCTGAACTGCCCGTCCAACCCGACCGGGGCCTGTTATACCGCTGCCGAACTCAGCGCGCTGGCAGAGGTGATCCGCCGCCACCCGAATCTCCATCTCATGGTTGATGATATGTATGAATATCTGGTCTATGACGGGTTTCAATTTGCGACGATAGCAGAGGTTGCCCCGGATTTGCAGGACCGGGTGCTGACCGTCAATGGGGTGTCCAAAAGCTATTGCATGACCGGCTGGCGGATAGGGTTTGCCACCGGCCCGGCCAAGCTGATCAAGGCGATGGCGGCTATTCAGTCGCAATCCACCTCCAGCCCGAATACCATTGCCCAATATGCCGCGCTGGCCGCGCTGACCGGGCCGATGGATTTTCTGGCCAGCAATCTGCAAGCCTTTCAGCGCCGCCGCGATCTGGTGGTGGAGGGGCTGAATGCGATTGACGGGCTGTCCTGCATCCGCCCGCAAGGGGCCTTTTATGTCTATCCCTCCTGTGCCGGGGCAATTGGCAAAAAAACCCCGTCCGGCCAGACCATCAGCAATGACAGTGATTTTGTCAGCTATCTGCTGGAAGCTGGCGGGGTGGCCTGTGTGCAGGGCGTTGCCTTCGGGCTGGAGCCGCATTTCCGCATTTCCTATGCCACTTCAGATGCCAATCTGGCCGAGGCGCTGGCCCGTATAAAACGCGTATCCGACCAGCTGGTCTGAACAGGCTCGCCCTGTTTTTGCCATATTCCGCGGCGAGGCTGGCTGAAGCTGTAAAAACAAACCCTGCCCGCCTTCCAAGGAGGTCTTGGCCATGCTGCTGAAAAACAGGAAAAGATGGGAATTGCCGGAGGCTGAGGCCACGCCGGAATCGGTCTGGATGAATCGCCGTGATTTGCTTAAATCAGCAGGCTATGCCGGGCTGGGGCTGGCTACTGCTGGCCCGCCAACAGCCGCACGCGCCGCTCGGGTTACCGGCTTTCCGGCGGATCGCAATCTGCGCTATCGCCTGGACCGGGATGTGACGCCGGAAAAAGAGGCCACCACCTATACCAATTTCTATGAATTTGGCAGCTCCAAAAATATCTGGAAGGCAGCCGCCAAACTGCAGACCGATCCGTGGATGGTGATGATTGACGGGATGGTGGACAGGCCGATGACGCTGGATGCCGCCGATCTGGTCAAAAAGCTGGGCGCTATGGAAGAGCGGCTCTACCGGTTTCGCTGTGTAGAGGCCTGGGCGATGGCGGTTCCCTGGACGGGCATTCCGCTGGCGCGTCTGGTCAGCTTTGCCCAACCCAAGGCCGGAGCCAAATATCTACGCATGGAGACCTTTCTGGACAAGGAGGTTGCCCCCGGCCAGTCCCAGAGCTGGTATCCCTGGCCCTATGTGGAGGGGGTAACCCTGGATGAGGCGCGCAATGAGCTGGCCTTTCTGGCGACCGGCATTTATGGCAAGGCGCTGCCGAACCAGAATGGCGCGCCGATCCGGCTGGTTTTGCCGTGGAAATATGGCTTCAAATCGATCAAATCCATCGTGCGCTTTACCTTTACCGATCAGCGCCCGATCAGTTTTTGGGAAGAGCTGAACGCCAAGGAATACGGTTTCTGGGCAAATGTGCATCCCGGCGTGCCGCATCCGCGCTGGCGGCAAAATCAGGAGCGGATGCTGGGCACCAGCACTTATATCAACACCCAGATCTATAACGGCTATGAAGCTGAAGTCGGCTATCTGTATAAGGATATGGAAACCAAATCCTACCGCGAGCTCTATCACTGAGAGCGAGGCGCGGTCCTACAGCCCCAGCTTTTCCTGCATCTCAGCGGCGAGGCGGGGCATTTCATCCAGCCGGGTAAAGCCGGCCGCATCGGGCAGGTCCGGGCCCAGAGGCGCAGTATGGCCAGCCGCCTGCATAAGGCTGTGAAAATCTGCTATGCGTCCGGTTTCCGGGCGCAGCTCGCCAATCAGCAGCGGCAGACCGGTCAGCGCCGCCTCACTCACCATATTCACCGAATCTGAGGTCACCACCACCGCCTCTGCCAGACCCAGCACACCCGGATAGGGGTTCTCCCCCTGCCCGTCCCAGAACCAGTGCGGCACGCCCTCCAGAGAGCCGGACAGCCCGACCAGCGCATCGGCCCCGGTGCGGCGCGAGGGGATAATCACCAGCCCGGCAGAAGCGTTTTTGGCCAGCTCAGCCAGCTGCCTGCCCAGCCGGGCAAAATCACCTGCATCGGGTTGATAGCGCCGGTTCGCCCCGCCCAGCAAGACCGCGATCAACCTGTTCTGCCTGCCCCTTTCCTTATTGGCACCAGGCGGCTTTTGCAAATCCGCCCAGGCCGCGCCATAGGCAGCCTTTACCGTTTCTGCCGCCGCCTCTATCGCCGCCCTGTCCAGCCGGTTGAGAGAGCCGGTGCTGACCAGGATATTGCCAGCCCCTTCGGCCAGCCGGGCGGCCGGGTCGTGGGCCGGGACCACCAGCAGGTCAAACCAGCCGGGCGGCAGGCGCGGATCGCCAATCTGTATCAGGCGCGACTTGCCCGATGACAGGCGGCGCAGCCCCAGCCCGGCCCCCGCCATGCGGCGTCCACAACAGAGGATCAGATCAGGAAAGGCCCCGCCCGGCAACGGGCTGTCACCCTGCCAGAGCGGCCAGAAGGGAAAGCGGGCCATGCGCGGAAACAGGCGCGCCAGCAGATTCGGATAAATGGTCACAAT
Source organism: Alphaproteobacteria bacterium (assembly GCA_038131695.1). Taxonomy (GTDB): domain Bacteria; phylum Pseudomonadota; class Alphaproteobacteria; order Puniceispirillales; family Puniceispirillaceae; genus JADHLK01. Next base: position 8,242 of record JAYPQA010000013.1, read on the forward strand.
TTTCGGCTTCAGCCCCGCCGCCGCCGCCAAGGCCCGCGACTGGCTTTCCATCCCAATCGTGCCATCAGTGACAATCCAGCAGCTGGGCAGCTTGGCAGATTTGTTGATTTTTCCAGCCAAAATTGAAATGCCCTTTCAATATTTTGTAATATTCTTGCGCGAGAGACCGTATGCGCCTATTCTCTTGCTACAGTCAAGACAAGGGTTTCACTTATGTCAAAAAAACACAAAATCGATACGGTGGACAGGCGCATTCTGCGTGATTTGCAAAATGACGGGCGGATGACCAATGTGGAGCTGGCCAAGAATGCCGGCATTTCAGCCCCGCCTTGCCTGCGGCGGGTGCGGGCTCTGGAAGATGACCGGATCATCCGCGGCTATCATGCGGATATTGACCCGGAAGCGCTGGGCTGGTCGGTCACCATCTTTGCCTTTGTCGGGCTGACCAGCCAGGCGGAGCCTGATTTGCAGGAATTTGAAGAAATGGTCTCTGGCTGGGAGCGGGTGCGCGAATGCCATATGCTGATGGGGGAAACAGATTTTTTGCTGAAAATCGTTGCCCGTGACTGGGATGATTTCCAGCGTTTCCTGACCAGCAGCCTGACCCCGGCCCCGAATGTCAGCCATGTCAAGACGGCTCTGGCTATCCGCTCGCGCAAACAGCTGCCCGGCGTGCCAATTGGTCTGGATGGTGAGCTGGCCGACTAGTCCGGCAAGACTTCAATAGACAGGATTTCATAGGGGCGCGGCCCCCGCGGCGACTGCACCTCTGCCTGATCGCCGACCTTTTTGCCAATCAAGGCGCGGGCAATCGGTGAGCCGGTTGAGATACGGGCCTTGGCAATATCCGCCTCATAAGGGCCGACGATGGAATAGGTGGCTTCCTCGTCTGTTTCCTCATCCACAATGACCACTTTCACCCCGAAAGTCACCGTCTCGCCAGTCAGGCGGGCAGATTCGATCACCTCCGCCCGGCTGGTGACATCCTCCAGCTCGGTGATCCGCCCCTCAATAAAGGATTGCCGCTCTCTGGCCGCGTGATATTCGGCATTTTCAGACAGATCGCCATGCTCCCTGGCATCTGCGATAGCCTGAATGACGGCCTGTCTTTCCGGGCCTTTCAGCTGGGTGAGTTCCTCTTTGAGCTTTTCCAGCCCGGCTTTGGTAAACGGAATCTTTTCCATCGTCTTTCGACTCTTCTTGTCTCTTGCTGTCTTTTATCCTGATCCAGCGCCGGATAGGTGACAGAATCGGGCATTACAAGGGGTCAGCCTAGATCAATTAATCTGATTTGGGTAGATAATCTTGCAAAGAGACAACTTCCAGCTGGCTGTCCTGCAACGCCTTGATAGCCGCCACCGCCGCACGGCTGCCCGCAACCGTCGTATAATAGGGGATATTATTGGTCAGCGCCGTATGGCGCAGCGAAAAGCTGTCCTTGATAGAACCCGCCCCATGTGCGGTATTGAACACCAGATCAATCTCGCCTGACAGCATCGAATCCACCACATGGGGGCGGCCTTCCATCACCTTGTTGAGCCGCTTTGCCGGCACCCCGGCCGCTTCCAGCGCGGCTGCTGTCCCGCCGGTTGCCAGCAACTCAAAGCCCAGCCCGGCAATATCGCGGCAAATCGCAACAAATTCAGCCTTGTCGGCATCCTTGACCGAAATGAACAGCCGTCCGGACAGAGGCAAGCGCGTGCCGGCCCCCAGCTGGCTCTTGGCAAAGGCGCGGCCAAAATCTGTATCAATGCCCATCACCTCGCCGGTGGATTTCATCTCCGGCCCCAAAAACACATCCACCCCCGGGAAACGGGCAAAGGGGAAGACCGCTTCCTTGACCGCCACATGGGCCAGCGCGCTCGGCTGCAGGCCAAAGCCGGACAGTTTTTCGCCCGCCATCACCCGCGCTGCTATCTTGGCCACCGGCACGCCGGTTGCCTTGGCCACAAAGGGCACCGTGCGGCTGCCGCGCGGATTAACCTCCAGCAGATAGATGGTCTCATCCTTGATGGCAAATTGCACATTCATCAGCCCGACCACATTCAGCGCGCGGGCCAGCTGGCCGGTTTGCGTGCGGATTCCCTCCAGCACCGCCTCGGACAGGTTTTGCGGCGGCAGGGAACAGGCCGAATCACCGGAATGAATCCCGGCCTCCTCAATATGTTCCATGATACCGGCGATAAAGACCTCATCCCCATCGCACAGGGCATCCACATCCACCTCAACGGCATTTTCAATAAACCGGTCAATCAGCACCGGATTGGCCCCAGATACCACCACCGCATCGCGCATATAGCGTTCCAGATCGCTGATCTGATGCACCACTTCCATGGCCCGCCCCCCCAGCACATAAGACGGGCGGATCACCACCGGCAGGCCGATTTCATCCACAATCGCGCGCGCCTGCTTGGCTGAGGTGGCAATGCCATTGGCCGGCTGTTTCAGCGCCAGCTCCTGCAAGAGCTTCTGGAAGCGCTCGCGATCCTCGGCCAGATCAATCGCATCCGGGCTGGTTCCCAATATCGGCACGCCAGCCGCTTCCAGGGCCCCGGCGATTTTCAGCGGGGTTTGCCCGCCCAGCTGGACAATCGCGCCTTTCAGCGTGCCGGATTGCGCTTCGGTGTGGATTATCTCGATCACATCTTCTGCTGTCAGCGGCTCAAAATACAGCCGGTCAGAGGTATCATAATCGGTTGAAACCGTCTCCGGGTTGCAATTGACCATAATCGTCTCATAGCCGGCTTCAGACAGCGCATAGGCCGCGTGCACACAACAATAGTCAAACTCAATCCCCTGGCCGATCCGGTTCGGCCCGCCCCCCAATATCACCACCTTTTCCCGATCAGACGGCACAGCCTCACAGCTGGCCAGCGCGCCCGGCTCATAGCAGCTGTAGAGATAGGCGGTATCAGAGGCGAATTCAGCCGCACAGGTATCAATGCGCTTATAGACCGGGTGAATGGCCAGCTTTTGCCGCAGGGCCAGAATGTCCGTTTCTGCCTTGCCGCTCAGCCGGGCCAGCCTGGCATCTGAAAATCCCATTGATTTCAGGGCCAGCAGGCCGGCGCGATCAGCTGGCACGCCGTCTTGTGCGACGGCCTGCTCCGCCTGGATAATCTGTTCAATTTGATTGAGGAACCAGGGATCCCATTTGGTTATGGCCTGCATTTCATCCCGGTCTATGCCAGCCCGCATGGCCTGGGCAATCCGCAACAGCCTGTCCGGTGTCTGGCCCGCCAGCCAGCCCCGGATCGGGTCTTCGCCCAGCGCGGCATCTGCCTCCGGTATCGCGATCTCATCCAGACCGGACAGGCCGGTTTCCATCGACCGCAGGGCCTTTTGCAGGCTCTCGGCAAAGCTGCGCCCGACCGCCATCGCTTCCCCGACAGATTTCATCGAGGTGGACAGCTCCACCTTCGTGCCGGCAAATTTCTCAAAAGTGAAACGCGGCATTTTGGTCACAATATAGTCAATGGTCGGCTCAAAGCTGGCCGGGGTGGTCCCGGTGATGTCATTCATCAGCTCATCCAGCGTATAGCCAACCGCCAGCTTGGCCGCGACCTTGGCAATCGGAAAGCCGGTTGCCTTTGAGGCCAGGGCAGAAGAGCGGCTGACCCGCGGATTCATCTCAATAATGATAATCCGCCCATTATCCGGATTCATTGCAAATTGCACATTTGAGCCGCCCGTATCCACGCCGATCTCACGCAGCACCGCGATTGAGGCATCGCGCAGCACCTGATATTCCTTGTCCGTCAGCGTCAGCGCCGGGGCAACGGTAATGGAATCGCCGGTATGAACCCCCATCGGATCCATATTTTCAATCGAACAGATGATGATGCAATTATCGGCATGGTCGCGCACCACCTCCATTTCAAATTCTTTCCAGCCCAGCAGCGATTCCTCAATCAGGATTTCCTGCACCGGCGAGAGGCGCAGCCCGTCCCGCACAATCTGCTCAAATTCCTCGCGGTTATAGGCGACCCCGCCGCCTTCCCCGCCAAGGGTAAAAGAAGGCCGGATAATCGCTGGCAGACCCACAATATCGAGCGCCTGCATGGCATCCTCAAAGCTGTTCACAGTCTGCGATCGGGCCGATTCCAGGCCAATATCATCCATCGCCTGGCGGAACAGGGCGCGATCCTCCGCCTTGTTAATCGAATCAGGCCGCGCCCCGATAAGCTCTACCCCGAATTCTTCGAGCACCCCCTGCCGGTGCAGCTCAAGGGCCGTATTCAGCGCCGTCTGGCCGCCCATGGTCGGCAACAGCGCATCCGGCTTTTCCTTGGCAATGATGCGGGCGACAATCTCTGGTGTGATCGGCTCAACATAGGTGGCATCTGCCATCACCGGGTCGGTCATGATCGTGGCCGGGTTGGAATTGACCAATATCACCCGATAGCCCTCTTCTTTCAGCGCCTTGCAGGCCTGCGCCCCGGAATAGTCAAACTCACAGGCCTGGCCAATAATGATAGGGCCGGCCCCGATGATCAGGATAGAGGATATATCTGTGCGGCGCGGCATTAGCTGGCCTCCTGCCTGGCGGCGTGCATCAGCGCGATAAAGCGCTGGAACAAATGGCGGGAATCATGCGGTCCGGGAGAGGATTCCGGGTGATACTGCACGCTGAAGACAGGTTTGTGCCTGTGCCGCAACCCCTCAACCGATCCATCAAACAAAGAGATATGGGTGACCTCCAGCTCCTCAGGCAAACTGTCCGGGTTCACCTTGAAGCCGTGATTCTGGCTGGTAATCTCTATCTTGCCTGTGGCCAGCTCCTTGACCGGATGATTGGCCCCGCGATGCCCGATTTCCATCTTTTCGGTCTCAGCGCCCAGCGCCAGGGCCAGCAGCTGATGCCCGATACAGATACCGAACACAGGCAAGCCGGAGGCCACCAGCCCAGCTATTTCCGCCCCGGCATAGTCTGCCGTTGCGGCCGGGTCGCCCGGCCCGTTGGACAGAAAAACCCCATCCGGCTTTTTCGCCAGTATTTCGCTGGCCTTGGTCTGGGCCGGCACCACCTCCACCGCACAGCCGGCATCTGCCAGACAGCGCAGGATATTTTGCTTGCAGCCGAAATCCACCGCGACAACGCGCAGCTCCGGCTCCGGCTCGGCAAAACGGGTGCTGGCCAGATCATAACTGCCCAGATGCCAGTCATGCGCCGTTTCGGCAGACACTTCACGGGCCAGATCCATGCCTTTCAGGCCGGGCCAGCCAGCGGCCATTTCCCGCAGGCTGTCCAAATCAAACTGGCCATCCCGGCGATGGCACAGAACCGCGCTGGGCGCGCCGCTCTCGCGTATCAGCCGGGTCAGGGCGCGGGTGTCAATACCGCTGATGCCGGGCAGGCCGGCTGCCTCCAGCCAGTCTTCCAGCCGGTCTTTGGCGCGCCAGTTTGCCGGCGGGGTGACCGGGTTGCGAACGATCATGCCCAGCGCCGCCGGCCGGTCGGTTTCAATATCAGCCGGGTTGGTGCCCACATTGCCAATATGCGGAAAGGTAAAGGTGATAATCTGTCCGGCATAGGACGGGTCGGTCATAATCTCCTGATAGCCGGTCATTGAGGTATTGAAACACACCTCTCCGACGCGGCTGGTTTCCGCCCCGAAGCCCTGACCGGGCAAAATGTGCCCGTCCGCCAGCACCAGAACAGCTGTTGTGCCGGGCGGCAGGCTGTCTGTTTGTGCTGTAGATGCCATATCGGTCATCTGCCCATCCTGTTTTATATGCGGGTGTGCCAGGCCCGGCTGGCCACCGGATTACAGGGGCGGCAGCGGCGCTGGTCAAAATGACAGTTTTCTATCCCCAGATGGCCCGCTGGTCAAGACCGTTTGGCTGAGGTTTTTTTGACAGATGCTTGCAACCTTGCCCGGCTTCAAGTAAAGGATGGTCAAATGGGGGGAAGGTTGCCAGAATCGGGATTACGGCAACCAGCAGCGGGCTGCCAAAAACAATCTGGCCCGCGACAAATTGAAATTATGAGTTTTTTATATGCGTGAGAGAATTTCACAGGCGATGAAACAGGCGCTGAAGGAAGGGGATAATCTGGCCCTTTCCACTATCCGTCTGATCACCGCCGCCCTGAAGGATCGGGATATCGCGGCGCGTGGAAATGGTGTGTCTGATGGCATTGCAGATGACGAAATCCTGTCCATGCTGCAAACCATGATCAAGCAGCGGCGCGAATCAGCTGCCATGTATAACAAGGGCGGGCGGCCAGAGCTGGCCGAAAATGAAGAGGCTGAAATCGCCATTATCCAGACTTTTCTGCCCAGCCAGCTGGACGCGGCCGAAATGGCCGAGGCGATTGCGGCTGCGATAGCCGAGACCGGGGCCAGCTCGGTCAAGGATATGGGCCGGGTGATGGCTGAGCTGAAACAGAAATTTGCCGGCCAGATGGATTTTTCGGCGGCCAGCCAGCAGGTCAAACACGCCCTGCTGGACAAGTCCTGAGCAAGGCTTGCCAGTCGCTGGCGGCAATGGCACACTAAATCATAGTGGCTCACTAAATCATTATGGCTCACTGGCGGCTGTTTTCTGCACTGCCTGAAACTGGAATGAAAAAGCGCCGCGGATATGGCCCTGCCTGCTGAATTTATTGAAAATCTGCGCAGCCGGATCACCCTGTCTGATCTGGTGGGTCGGCGTGTCAAGCTGGTCAAGAAGGGCGGGCGGATGAACGGTCTGTGCCCGTTCCACAATGAAAAAACCCCCTCCTTCTATGTCAATGATGCGGACGGTTTCTATCATTGCTTTGGCTGCGGGGCCAGCGGCGATGCGATCAGCTGGATGCGGGAATCAGAGGGGCTGGATTTTATCGAGGCGGTGCGCCGCCTGGCCGATCTGGCCGGCCTGCAGCTGCCGGACAGCAAACCTGAAGATGCCGCCCAGGCGGCCCGGCGGCGCACGACCCTGGATATTCTGGAAGCCGGATGCCGTTTTTTTGAGGCCAGCCTGCAAAAGGACAGTGCCGCCGAAGCGCGTTCCTATCTGGCGCGCCGCGCTCTGGACAGCGAGACCCTCACCAGCTTCCGTATTGGCTATGCCCCGCCTTCTGGCCTGCAGGCAGCCCTGCAGCAGCGCAGTTTTGACAAGCAGATGATAAACACTGCTGGCCTGTCCGGAATTTCAGAACGCGATGGCAGCCATTATGACTGGTTCCGCAACCGGATAATCTTTCCGATTGAAAACCGGCAGGGCAAGATTATCGGCTTTGGCGCGCGCGCCCTGGGGGATGCCCAGCCGAAATATCTCAATTCCCCGGAAGGGCCGACCTTTTCCAAAAAACAGGTGCTTTATGGCTGGAATCAAGCCCGTGCCAGGGTGCGGGCCGGCCAGCCCTTGATGCTGGTGGAAGGCTATATGGATGTGATCGCGGTCACCCGCAGCGGGGTTGCCGGGGCGCTGGCCCCGCTCGGCACGGCGCTGACCGAACAGCAAATTCAGCTGGCCTGGAAGCTGCATGATGAGCCGGTTTTGTGCTTTGATGGCGATGCGGCCGGACGCAAGGCCGCCTGGCGGGCGGTGCTGCGTGTGCTGCCCCTGCTGGAGCCGGGCCGGTCGGTGCGGCTGGCCAGCCTGCCGGAGGGCAAGGACCCGGATGATATTCTGCAAGAAGAGGGGCCGGACGGGCTGGCCCGTATTCTGGCCAGCGCGCTGGGGCTGGCTGATGCGTTCTGGCAGCTGAGCCAGAGCGGCTTTAATCTGGCGGAACCGGGCCAGCGGGCGGCCTTTTGGCAAGAGGTACGCGACGGGGTGCGGACCATTGCCCATAATCAGGTGCGCGCCGCCTTTGTCGATGATATGGAATTCCGTATCCGGCAGATGCGGGCTGAGGATCGGGCCGGCGGGCTGACTGGCGGGGCGACTATCGCGGTGCGGCGGCGGCGGCCTGATACCGGGTCGGCTGTGCGGTTTCGGGCAGCCCTGGCCCTTATGGTGCATCACCCGCAGCTCCAGACAGACTATTTTGAAGAGCTGACAGATCTGAATTTTGGCACAGAAGATCAAGAAGCCATGAAAAAAGCCTGTTTGGACGCAATAATTCGTGATCCAGACCTTGACGCACCGGCTTTGAAGCATCATTTGAATAGTCTGGGTTATGATGAATTGATAGCAGAGTTGGACAGTTCAGATATGACGCGCCGCCTGGGCAAGCCAGCTGGTGCCTTGTTACCGTCAGAAGCCGCCGCAAGAATTGATGAAATCATCAAGCTTGCCAGAACCGGCGCGCGGCGCAGTCACAAACGGCCCGGATAAGCTATCGGGCCTCAATGCAATCAGGCGATCCTGTGAAAAGGGGGTTTACAGTATGGCACGCAAAACAGCCAAGACGGCAGCCGAGCCGGCACCGGAAACCACGCCGGACGCCCCGCTTCTGGATACCAAAAACGCCAAGATAAAAGCGCTGATCAAAAAGGGCCGGGAACGCGGCTGGGTCACACATGATGAGCTGAACGCCGCCCTGCCCCAGGAAGAGCTGAATTCTGAGCAGATTGAAGATGTGATGTCTGCCCTGTCAGAAATGGGCGTGTCGGTTATTGAGAATCCGGAAACCGAAGAGACCGCCAGCGGGAGTGAAGAAGAGCATAGCGGCGGCAATCTGGCGGATTCAGATGTGTCAGGGTCAGATGATCCGGTGCGGATGTATCTGCGCGAAATGGGGTCTGTTGAGCTGCTCTCCGCGAGGTGAAGATCGCCATTGCCAAGCGCATAGAGGCGGGCCGCGAAATGATGATTGGCGGCATTTGTGAATCCCCGCTGACTATCCGGGCCCTGATGCAATGGCACCAGCAGATAGAGGAAGGCGGTGTGCCGCTGCGCGATATTATCGATCTGGACACCACCTATGCCCGCCTGAATGGCAGCCCGGTCGGCGAGAGCGTTGGCCTGCCCAATGCTGCGAATGATGATCTGGCCAGCAGTGACAAGGCAGAGGCAGAAAATGACGAGGAGGAAGAAGAAGATATCGATTCTGACTCCGAGGAAGAGGGCGAGGACCGGGATGAGGATTTGGATGATCTGACCCTCTCGCTGGCCGCGATGGAAGATGCGGTGCTGGATGATGTGCTGGCCTTGCTGGCTGAAATCAAGACCAGCTTTACCGCCTATGGCAAGCTGCAGGACAAGCGGCTGAGCGCGGCACAGAATGAAAAATCGCTGAAAAAGACAGATGAGGCGCAGCTGCGCGACCAGCGTATCCAGCTGGCTGAGCAGATGCAGAATATCTATCTCAATAATGGCAGGCTGGAAGCCCTGACCAGCCAGCTGTTTGACCTGAACCGCCATGTCACCGCCCTGGAAGGGCAGATGATTCAGATGGCCACCGCCTGCGGTGTGCCGCGGGCCCAGTTCCTGCAGGCCTGGTCAGGCCGCGAGACGGTGAAAAAATGGCCTGGCCCGGATTATGCCACCAAGGCCTGGGCCAAATTCGGCGACCGCCATCAAGAGCAAATCACTGAGATTCAGGACAAGCTGCGGCTGGTGGTGGATGATGTCGGCCTGTCCATCCCGGAATTCAAGGATGTGATCCTGACCATCCAGAAAGGCCAGCGCGAGGCAGCCCGGGCGAAAAAAGAGATGGTTGAGGCCAATCTGCGGCTGGTGATCTCCATTGCCAAGAAATATACCAATCGCGGCCTGCAATTTCTGGATCTGATTCAGGAAGGCAATATCGGGCTGATGAAGGCGGTGGACAAGTTTGAATATCGGCGCGGCTATAAATTCTCCACCTATGCCACCTGGTGGATCAGACAGGCCATTACCCGCTCAATCGCTGATCAGGCCCGCACCATCCGTATTCCGGTCCATATGATCGAGACGATTAACAAGCTGGTGCGCACCTCGCGCCATATGCTGCATGAGATTGGCCGCGAGCCGACCCCGGAAGAGCTGGCTGAGAAGCTGTCCATGCCGCTGGACAAGGTGCGCAAGGTTTTGAAAATCGCCAAGGAGCCGATTAGCCTTGAAACCCCTATCGGGGATGAGGAAGACAGCCAGCTGGGGGATTTCATTGAAGACAAGAATGCCGTTCAGCCTCTGGATGCGGCCATTCATGCCAATCTGCGCGAGACAACGACCCGCGTTCTGGCCAGCCTGACCCCGCGCGAGGAACGCGTCTTGCGGATGCGCTTCGGCATTGGTATGAATACCGACCACACGCTGGAGGAAGTTGGCCAGCAATTTTCCGTCACCCGCGAGCGGATCAGGCAGATTGAGGCAAAAGCGCTTCGCAAGCTGAAACATCCCTCCAGGTCTCGCAAATTGCGCAGCTTTCTGGAGCATTAAGAGCCAGGCGCACTGCCCGCCGGGTAAAACAGACCATCTGAACAGGCCAGCTGTTCAGATGCGGCAAAGGGGGCCTGTAGTTCAATTGGTTAGAACCCACGGCTCATAACCGTGTTGTTGCAGGTTCGAGTCCTGCCGGGCCCACCATGCCGCTGCCCCTTCTTGACTGTATCAGGGTTTGACAAAATCAGCTCATGCACAGCCCCCGCCCTTCCCTTCCGATTTTTGTCATTGCCTTTGCCGGGGATCAGCACAGGCGGGCGGCGATGACCCGGCGGCTGGACGCGCTGGGGCTGGCTTTCAGCTTTATTGATGCGATAGATGGCCGCGCCCTGCCTGAGGCTGAGAGGCTGGCCCAAGAGGACCCGGCCAGAGCGGATTGGATCGGCCATCATTTGCGGCCCGGCGCGCTGGGCTGTCTGCTCAGCCATCGCCAGGCCTGGCAGGCCCTTCTGGATAGCGGGGCAGAGCTGGGGCTGGTGCTGGAAGATGATGCGGTGCTGGACGCGGCCCTGCCGGCGATTCTGGACCGGCTCTCGCAGCTGGCAGATCGGCTTGATCTGGTCAATCTGCATCATTTCAGCGGCCGCCCGCTGGAGCCTGTTTTGCCTCTCACGGATCAGCACAGTCTGGCCCTCACCCGCTATAATGAGATCGGGGCTGAGGCCTGTCTTGTCTCGGCAACCGCCGCCCGCCAGCTGCTGGCCCGCAGCCTGCCAGCCCGTTTTGAGGTGGATTTGCTGATCAATCGCTGGTGGGAGCATGGGCTGCAAGTGCTGACCCTCTGCCCGTCAGTGGCCGATCAGGACGATACCCCCTCGCAGATTGGCTATCAGCAAACCCCGCCCCCCATCACCGGGGACGGGCCGGGCCGCCAGCTGAAGCGGCGCTGGAACAGGGGGCTGATTCCCTTTCAAAAAGGCGGCATTTCGCCCGCCACAAGGCTGCAATTATCGCCCGGCTGACCAGCTAGCGCGGCAGGCGCGCCCCTTCATTCCTCTGCCGTCAATTCATCAAAATCAGGGTGGTAGCCAGGCCAAGGGCGGCCAGTATAATCGCCAGCAAAACCATCTGGCTTTGCATCAGCTGACGGTGCAGCCTCTCTTCCGTCTCGGCAAATAGGCTGTCTATTTCCTTCATTTGCTCGGCAATTGCGTTCTTCAAATCCCATCATTGCCATAGCCCCATTATGGCACAAAACACACATCCATAACATGTAACATGACAGGCTGGATTCCCGGACTGGTAACCCTGCCTGACCAAGGCCGGAGCCGACAAAATTTTCTGCCAGCCGGGCAAAAAAGCGTTTTAAGCTACCCCTGCCCGAAACCCTTGATGACTCTATTACACGCTAAGTGTCTAAATTAGATTAAACTAAAAGTTGTTGTTTTTCTGCAACAGGAAAATGGTTTTGGAACCATAATTTCCAAAAAAAAACACCTGAATCCAGAAGTTTGCCTGTTATGTCACGCCCAAGAAGTTAGGTTCAAGCGGCCAAAGACGGTTCGGCCAATCATACAACTTTTGGGAGATTCCAAAATGAAAAAATTGCTGCTCGCAGCAACTGCCCTGACCGCGATTGGCGGTGTGGGCACTGCATTGGCGGATGTGTCCATTTCCGGCTACAGCCGCTTTAACTATACCAGCTGGTCTGATGAAGGGGCCAATACTGGTGGGGCCAATGATACGGCCATGAATCTGAAGACGGCTATCACCTTTTCCGGCACAGTCATGGCTGATAATGGCCTGAAACTGTCCGGTGGCCAGACCATCTCTGCGTCCAATGGCGGGTCTGTTGGCTCCGATGGCAATGCTGCCTATCTGGATGTTGGCGGGGATTTCGGCAATCTGCGTTTCGCAGATGGCGATGGCTATGGTGATGATGGCGAGACATCTGCGGATGTGGCTGCTGATGAAGGCACCACAGCCGGGGCGCCGTTTGACGGTGACTCAAAGCTCAGCTCTTCTGCAGCCGGGGTCAGCGTCAGCTACAAATCGCCCAAGGTCAATGGCTTCCAGGTCAATTTCGGCGTGGGTGATGCTGGCAGCGCCAGCAAGGCCGATGCCACAGCCTGGGGTGTCAGCTACAGCGCCACCACCATGGGGGCGGGGGTTACCCTGCGTTATGGCAGCTCCTCAACAGCTGACTCAACCGGGGCCGCCAATGATGACTTCTCTGCCACTTCTGCAGGGGTGGTTGTTTCAGCAGACGCTCTGACCCTGACCTTGGCCCAAAACACCAAAAAGACAGATGGCAACAGCTATGCTGGCACTGGTGTCGGGGTGACCTATCAGGCAACCGATGAGCTGAAGCTGGTCTTGCACAGCAAGCCAGCCGAGGACAGCAAGGATGCTGATTATGATCATGGCGAGACCGCCCTGTCAGCTTCCTATGCCTTTGCCAAGGGTCTGATGGGTCATGTGACCTACACCGATTGGAGCTATACCACCGCGGCTGGTGCCAAGAATGGTGCCAATTTCACCAATCTGGAGCTGCAAGTCTCCTTCTAAACCATCTTCTGATCCGGGCCCGGTCTGAAAACAGGCGGGTCCGGGCCGGACAGCAAATGGAAAGCCGGACACATCCCTCCCGAACCGGTAAGTCAGGCTTTCCAGGGGTCAGATTTTTAGAGCAGGCACAGGGCTGATAACCTCTCTCTTTCCACGCCCGTTGGCTCTGATCGCGCTGCTTTTTTCTCGCTCCGGCAAGAGGGATCTGACCCCACCCTTCTCTCGCTTCTTTTTCCAACCGACAATACGGCCTTTTTGTCTTCTTTGCTATGTCCGGTCTTTGCTGTGTCCGGTCTTTGCTGTGTCCGGGAACTGTTGTCCGATTTTGTCCGGGATTTGTCCAAATCCAGGCGCACGGCTCTGCTTGCGGCGTTTTTTTAGGCCCCGCGGCTGATTTTCCTTGTCAGGCCAGCCGCCCGCCTTCAATAAAGAGGGGCGATGGACACTCTTTTCTCAACCCTTTTACTCTGGCCATTCCTCTGGCTGGCGGCCGGGCTGGCAATTTTGCTGGTCGGCGGGCATTTGCTGGTTCCGGCGACCGTGTCACTGGCCCGCCATCTGCGCCTGCCGCCGCAGCTGATAGCGCTGCTGCTGGTCGCGGGCGGAACCTCTGCCCCGGAATTGCTGGTTTCGGTTGAGGCGGCCCTGTCCGGCAGCCCGGCGATTGCGATCAGCAATGTCGCCGGCTCCAACATGGCCAATATGCTGCTGGTGCTGGGGCTGGGCGCGGTGCTGGCCCCGATTGCCACAGAAGGGGCGGTAGCCCGCCGGGATATGCTGGTGATGGCTGGCTTCACCGCTCTCAGCCTTGGATTTTTCATGCGGGCCGGCAGCCTGCCCGCCTTTGGGGCCGGGCTGATGCTGGTGCTGTTTCTGGTTTATATTGGCTGGGTGCTGAAATCGGATAGCGGCACCGAAGAGGAGCCAGACAGCACCCTTCAGCCGGCCCAGTCTGCCGCGCTGCTGCTGGTCGCGGTGATCAGCCTGATTATCGGGGCAGATTTGATGGTGGATGGGGCGGTTGATCTGGCCCGCCAGGCCGGCATTTCCGAAGCGGTGATCGGGATGAGCATTGTGGCGATTGGCACCTCCCTGCCCGAGATCGCTGCCGTGCTGGCCAGCCTGCTGCACCGCCAGACTGATCTGGCTCTGGCCAATGTGATCGGCTCCAATATTTTCAATCTGGCTGGCGTGCTGGGGATGGCCGGCTTGATCGCCCCGCTGACTGCCGGCCGGAATTGACAGAATTCGGCCTGCCCGCTGTGGCCGTCATTACTCTGCTTTTGGGCGGTTATATCCTGACCGGAAAACCGATTGGGCGGAAAAGCGGCCTTGTTTTTATTGGCCTTTATTTAATGTTCTTGTTTTGGACTTACACCGGCTGAGCAGGCAGAGTTACGCACAGCGGATTAAAAAAGGTAACAATTCTGTCACATTTTTGTTCAAAAGCAGGATATTGACCTCTTGACTTACCTTAAAGTGTTGTTTTATATATTCTTTTTAGAAGTGCCTAATATTTAGGCAACCCGGCATAACAGGCAGAAATCTGCCAGCAATCCGGGCCGGGGCTGGTTTCTTCCACAGCTTTTTCCACAGGGATGGGGGAAAAGAATCCGGGCAGCTGCGGCCCCTTGATTCGCCCTTGCACAAATGCTTGATTCTTTTATCTTCATGACTATGGCAGGCAAAAGACAAGACAGCATCCCCAGCGCGCCGGTTGGCCCAGACAGGCCGGATCACCCAGATCACGCGGATCACCTTCTGATCACCTTGATGGCCCGGATCGCCGGATGGTAAAAATCGGCAAAAGCCAGCTGCCGCCCGCCCGGATTTTGAGCGCGGCCTGGCGGTGCTGAAAGCGGAGATTGCCCATTTGCCGGCCTGCCCCGGCGTCTATCGGATGTTTAATGAGGCGGAGGAGCCGCTCTATGTCGGCAAGGCCCGCCATCTGGCCCGCCGGGTGGCCAGCTATACCCAGCCCACGCGGCTGACCAACCGGCTGCTGCGGATGGTGGCAGAGACAGTGCGGCTGGAAATTACCCTGACCAGATCTGAAGCCGAGGCCCTGCTGCTGGAAGCCAATCTGATCAAGAAATTGCGCCCGCGCTATAATATCCTGCTGAAAGATGACAAGAGCTTTGCCCATATCATGCTGAGTTCTGATCACCCATTCCCGCAGCTGGCCAAGCATCGCGGCAGCCAGCGGCGCAAGGCAGAATATTTTGGCCCCTTTGCCTTTACCGGGGCGGTGAACCGCACCGTTGCCGCCTCAGCCGGGCCTTTTGCTGCGGAACTGCTCGGATGCGGTCTTTCCGCTCGCGCCCCTGCCTGCAATATCAGATTAAGCGCTGCACAGCCCCCTGTGTTGGGCGGGTTTCACAAACAGACTATGCAGAGCAGGTGGCCGCCGCCCGGCAATTCCTGTCCGGCCAGTCAGACAAGGTGCAGCGGCTCTATGCAGCAGAGATGCACGCCGCCTCCGAGCAGCTGGATTTTGAGACAGCCGCGCTCTGGCGCAACCGGATTCGGGCCCTGACCGCCATTCAGGCCAATCAGGATATTAATCTCGAAGGGATTATGGATGCCGATATTCTGGCCCTTTCGCGTCAGGGCGGGCAGAGTTGCATACAGGTATTTTTCGTGCGTGGCGGCAGCAATTACGGCAATACAGCCTTTTTCCCGCGCGCCGATGCCAGCGCCGCTGATCAGGATATTATGGCCGCCTTTATCACCCAATTCTATCAGGACCGCACCCCGGCCCGCCTGTTGCTGGTCAGCCATCTGCCAGAAGAAGCCGGATTGATAACCGAGGCCCTGTCCGGAACAGCTGGCCGCAAGATAAGCCTGTCTAGCCCGAGGCGTGGCGGGCGGCGGCAGCTGCTGGAAATGGCCCGCCGCAACGCGGCTGAGGCGCTGGCCCGCAAGCTCTCAGACAAGGCCAGCCAGGCCCGCCTGCTGGAAGCGCTGGCCGAGGCGCTGGGGCTGGAGAGCGTGCCGGAGCGGGTGGAAATCTATGATAATTCCCATATTCAAGGGGCGCATCCGGTGGGGGCGCTGGTCGCGGCCGGGCCAGAGGGTTTTATCAAATCGGCCTATCGCAAATTCAATATCCGCCAACAGGGGGAGAAAGCCGCAGCCGGCAATGATGATTTTGCCATGATGCGCCAGATGATCTGGCGGCGGTTTGAAAAGGCCCTGCGCGCCGACCCGGATCGCCAGACAGATGGCTGGCCTGATCTGTTGCTGATTGATGGCGGGGCCGGCCAGCTGGGCGCGGTTCTCGAAGTGCTGGATGAGCTGGGGCTGGAGGATATCCAGACGGTGGCCATTTCCAAGGGGCCGGATCGCAATGCCGGGCGCGAGCAATTCCATATAAAGGGGCGTGAGAGCTTTACCCTGCCGCCTGATTCAGCAGCCATGCATTTTTTACAAAGGCTGCGCGATGAGGCGCACCGGTTTGTCATCGGGGCGCACCGGGCCCGGCGCACAAAAACCCAGCTTTCCAGCCCTCTGGACGGCGTGCCGGGCATCGGGGCAAAGCGCAAGAAAGCCTTGCTGGCGCATTTTGGGTCTGCCCGGTCAGTGGCGCGGGCGGGCTTGCGTGATCTGGCAGCGGTGGATGGCATTTCTGAGGCGATGGCCTGCCAGATTTATGACTGGTTCCATGACCGGAAAAGCTAATCAGATGCAAAGGCTGGACGCCTGTTCCCAGCCGGGCTAGAAGAAAGGGGACAGGTGCAACAGCCTGGCAGTGCGAAAGGACATATCCCGAAGGACTCTCCATGCGACGCTCGCTGCCCAATATCATCACTGTCAGCCGGGTTGCCGCCGCACCGGTGGTGGCCTTTCTGGTCTGGCAAGAACCTGAGCCGGCCTTGCGCTGGTGGGGTCTGGGGCTTTTTGCGCTGGCTGCGGTGACCGATTTTCTGGATGGCTGGATAGCGCGCCGCTGGCAAGTCGTCTCCCCCTTTGGCCGGATGCTGGATCCGATAGCGGACAAGCTCTTGATCGTGGCGGTGATCCTCGCCCTCGCCGCCCAGCAGCCGTCTGGCTGGCTGTTTATGCTGCCCTCGCTGGTTATTCTGTTCCGCGAATTTCTGGTGGCGGGCTTGCGCGAATTTCTGGCCGGGGCAGAGATCGTGCTGGCCGTGACCTTGATGGCCAAATGGAAGACCGCCCTGCAGATGGTCGCCCTCGGCATTTTGATCATTGCCCCGATTCTGGATCAAATGGGGCCGGATCAAGAGGGATGGTTGCAAACAGGCGGGCTGCTGCTTTACTGGGTCTCAGCGGTGATGACAGCCTGGACCGGCATTTCCTATTTTCACGCCGCGCGCAAATATCTGTGACCCGCCTGACATTCTGGCCAGACTTAATGTGGCCGGGCTTAATGTGGCCGGGCTTAATGTGACCGGTCGGGCTAAACAGGCCTGTGCCTAGCTGGCCTTGCGGGCTGCACCAGTGGTCACCAGATCGGTATAAGCATCGATCAGCATTTTATTGACCTCAGCCGGCTTGAACTCATACTCGCCAATTTTGGAAACCGGGGTAATCTCAGCTGCCGTGCCGGTCAAAAAACATTCGCGCGCCTCTGCCATCTCCTCTGGCAGGATGTGCCGCTCCACCACTTCCAGCCCGTTTTGCTGGGCCAGGTCAATCACCGTCTGGCGGGTCAGCCCGTTCAGGAAGCAATCTGCCTTTGGCGTATGCAGCCGGCCATCAGACATGACAAAAAAGACATTCGCCCCGGTCGCCTCAGCCACATAGCCGCGATAATCCAGCATCATCGCATCCTGAAAGCCCTTGCGCTCTGCCTCATGCTTGGACAGGGTGCAGATCATGTATAGACCGGCCGCCTTGGCGTGCACCGGGGCGGATTCCGGATTGGGCCGCCGCCAGCTGGCAACATCCAGCGTAATCCCGCGCATTTTGGTTTCCGGGTCAAAATAGCTGGGCCAGTTCCAGGCCGCCACGGCAATATGGGTGGTGGTCTCCTGGGCTGAAATGGCCATCATCTCAGAGCCGCGCCAGGCAAAGGGCCGCAGATAGCCATCAACGATATTATTGGCTTTCAGCACCTCATATTTGATACCTTCCAGCTCCGCATCGGAAATGGGCAGGTCAAAATCCAGATAATTGGCCGATTGCCGCAGCCGGGCATTGTGATCAGCTGACCGGAAAATCTGGCCATTATAGGCGCGCTCCCCCTCAAAAACCGAGCTGGCATAATGCAGGCCATGGCACAATATATGGCCGCGTGCCTCACGCCAGGGCAGCATCTGCCCATCCATCCAGATAAAACCATCACGATCATCAAAGGGTAGCAGGGCCATTTTCGACCAATCCTTTCTCAAATCAACGGACAGCCTGCCTCGGCAAGGTCAGGCTATCGCCGTTGCGGCAAAAGAATAATGCGCAGTCAGACCGGCTGGTAACAGAATATGTCGCAAACCTGTCTTAGAACTTTATTTTGCTAGCAGGATCACGCATATTGGTCAACATGGCTGACATAAAAGCGGCACAAAAGGGATTGTTCCTGCGCAAGTCTGAATTGCGGCGCGGTATTGAGCTGTTATTTTTTGCCTATCGTGATTTCACCGCTGAGGCGGACCGGGCGCTGGCTGGCTATGGGCTGGGCCGGGCGCATCACCGGGTGATTTACTTTGTTGCCCGCCAGCCCGATATTACAGTCAGCGAGTTGCTGGCCATTTTGGGGATCACCAAGCAGAGCCTTGCCCGCGTACTCTCGCATCTTGTGGCAGAGGGGTTCGTTGAACAGCGCGCCGGCACCCATGACCGGCGCCAGCGGCTATTGCGCCTGACCCCGCAAGGGGCCGGGCTGGAGGCGATGCTGACAGACCTGCAATGCAAGCGTTTTGCTGAAGCCTATAAGGCTGGCGGGGCCGAATCCGTTGCCGGTTTTACGCAAATCCTGCGCGGGCTGCTGGATGAGCCGACGCGCGCCCAGCTGCTGAAGCTCTCGCCGGATCATGGGGACTAACCCGCGCGGGGCTGGCCGGAAAACCGGTCCGGCAGACAGCTCTGCCTTGAGAAGGAGCAAAAATGCAGGCGCATATTCTGGTCATAGATGATGACGAAAGACTGCGCGAATTGCTGCACCGTTTTTTGGAAGAAAGCGGCTTTCGGGTGACCGGCGCCGCCAATGCTGAGGAGGCGCGCGCCTTCATGGCGGGCACCCATTTTGACTTGTTGGTCATTGATGTGATGATGCCGGGCGAGAGCGGGGTGGAATTTCTGGCCCATCTGCGCCAGACCAACCCGGTGCCGGCCCTGTTTCTGACCGCCATGTCTGAGACCGAGGATCGAATTGACGGCCTGCACGCCGGTGCAGATGACTATATTGCCAAGCCGTTCGAGCCAAGAGAGCTGGTCTTGCGTATCTCGCGCATATTGGAGCGCAGCAATTCCGCCGATCACAGCCTGCCGGGCTGCCGCTTTGGCCCGTTCCTGTATGACCCGGACAGCGCCATGCTGACCATGGAGGGGCGGCGGCTGCATCTGACCACCGCTGAGCTGGATTTGCTGGATTGTTTTGCCCGCCAGCCGGATCAGGTGCTCTCGCGCGGGCAGATTTCACAAGTGCTGGGCGCGCGCATGAAAGGCCGCTCGATTGATGTGGCTATCGGCAGGCTGCGCAGCAAGCTGGAACAGGACCCGCGCTATCCGGTCTATTTACAGACTGTGCGCGGCAAGGGCTGGCTGCTCCGCACGGACAACCCGGCCGGAACACAAGGGAGCAGCTAGATGCAGCTGCGGGACTATTTGCCAAAATCGCTGTTCAGCCGGATGCTGGCGATCATTCTGATTCCGATGATTCTGGTTCAGCTGGTCACCGTTTTCATTTTCTATGAAAGGCACTGGGATTCGGTTACCCGCCAGATGGCGCACGCGCTGGCCGGAGAGATCGCGCTGCTGGCTGATCGGGCCGGCAACCAGATGCAGGCCGAGGATTTGCCCGCCCTGCAAAAAAGCAGCGGCAATTATTTCGGCTTTGGGCTGGCTTTTGAAGAGGGCGCGATCCTTGCCAGCACCCCCCCTGTCCCGGCCAATTATGCCGAACAGGCCTTTTTTGAAGCGCTGGACAGCCGCCTTGTCTGGCCCTGGCAGGCAGATTTGCGCGGTGATGCCGACCTTATCTCAATAGATATCCAGACAGCCAATGGCGTGCTGCGGATTTTTGTCGGGCGCAAGCGCATTTTCAGCTCAACCAGCTGGAGCTTTCTTGGCTGGACGATAGGCAGCTCGCTGCTGCTCTTTTGCATTGCGCTGTTATTTATGCGCCGCCAGGTGCGGCCTATCCGGCGGCTGGCAGATGCAGCCCGCCAGCTGGGGCTGGGCCGGGAGCGGGTGGATTACCAGCTGGAAGGGGCAAAAGAGGTGCGGCTGGCTGGCCGGGCCTTTCGGGCCATGCAGCATCGTATCCGCCGCCATGTGAATGAACGCACCACCATGCTGGCCGGGGTCAGCCATGATCTGCGCACCCCCCTGACCCGCATGAAGCTGCAAACAGCGATGCTTCCTGCCTCGCCGGAAATCAGCGCCCTGGAAGAAGATATTCTGGAGATGGAGCGGATGGTTGATGGCTATCTGGTTTTGCAGGAGAGGCTGGGGAAAAAAGCGGTCACCACCGATATATCTGCCCCAAGGCTGGCGGACAGAAAGTGTGCGCCGCTTTGTGGCAGAGGATGCCGCCCGGCTGGAGCTGATTCTCTCGACTGAGGAGATTCCCGCCTTTGAGATGCGCGTCCAATCCATGCGCCGCGCTCTGGACAATATCCTGGCCAACGCGCTGCGCTATGCCGGACGGGCTGAAATCCGCCTGCGCCTTGGCGATGATGAGGTTCAGATAAGCGTGGATGATGACGGCCCGGGCATCCGCCAGACTCCAGCGACGGGAAGCGATCTGCCCATTCAAGAGGGCTGAGGTCACGCAATCAAAAACCGGCACTGGTTCTACTCCGTCCATTGCCAATGATATTATCCTTAGCCATGGCGGCGATCTGTATCTGGAAGACTCGCCGCTGGGCGGGCTGCGGGTGCGTTTGCGACTGCCTATCTAGGCTGGCTGCCCTCTTCTGTTTGTTAATGCAGCTTGCCACCATCCGGCACCGGCCTCTTGCAGCCAGCCAGCACAATGCAGCCCCGTCGGCATCTGATACACCCAGCGTCAAAACCTCTGAGATAAAGGGCCCGATCTGGCGCGGCGGAAAATTAACCACCGCCAGTATCTGCCTGCCGATCAGATCCTCCGGCTGATAGAGATCGGTAATCTGGGCAGAGCTTGCCGACCCCAGCCTGGGGCCGAAATCACCTCCAGCTTCCAGGCCGGCTTTCGCGGGCTTCGGGAAATCCGCCACTTTGGTAATGGTGCCCGCCCGGATATCCAGCGTCAGAAAATCCTCAATAGTCGCTTGTGTCATCGGCCTCCCCCCTCGGCGCTTCTGATCCCAATATCCGCAAGGATATCGCCCAGTCGCGCGCCTCACCCAGGCTCTTATCCAGCTTTTTCAGCGTGCGTTCCAGCGACGGGCTGTCATCTTTCTGCCAGACCGGGCGCACCCGCAAACACACCCCGACCAGCCCCTTGACACGCAGGCGGCGGCGCAGCTCGCCAAACCTGTCACGGCCCGCCCGGTCACCGCACAAGGCCAACAGGGCATCCAGCGTCCATAAACTGCGGTCAAGGCTGGCGCGGCGCCGCAGGATCGCAAGCTGGTTCTGCACCGTCAAACTGTATTCCGGGTGCGGCCAGAAATTCAAACCGCTGCATCAGCCCTTCCAGCAATTTTTCCTGAATACTGGCCTCAGCATCCTCTGCCAAATCCCCGGCCAGAGCGGCCAGCCATGCGGCTTCCATCTGGCGCAGCTGGCTGAGGATAAGCGAGAGCTTGCTGCCTGCCTGCCAGGTCGCCTCAGCTGGCAGACCGGCACTCACCGCAGCCTCATCCACAGACACTCTTGCCCAGCCCTGCTCGCCCAGCTGCGCCCAGAGCGCCTCACAGAGCCTGTCGAAATCTGTTTTGTCTGCCTGCATTTCCTGCCCTTTTGCTGACCTGCTGCCCACCTCTTTGGCAGGCAAAAAGGCCCCGGGCAAGCCAGTTTTGTTTTTGCTCCACCAGCTGCCCAGCGCGCGGCCGCGATCGCGTGCTGCCTGCATCGCCCGCTCCATCAGCTGATCCAGCCCGTCTGGCCCCATCAGCACGCTGAGCGCTGCGGCTGTCGTGCCGCCTTTGAGGTGACATTCTCGCGCAGCACAGAAGCCGGCTCCCCTGCCTCATCCAGCAGGGCGGCGGCTCCGATAACCGTCTGCCGGGCCAGCTGGCCGGCCAGCCCAGCCTCCAGCCCCAGCGCCTCACCCGCTTGCTGCATCACCTCAGCCAGCAAAAAAACATAAGCCGGGCCGGAACCGGACAGGGCGGTGACTGCATCCATCAGGCTCTCATCCTCCAGCTGCACCACAGCGCCGATAGCCCCCAGCAGCTGTTCTGCCAGCTGCAGCTGTTCAGGGCGGACCGCCGCATTGGCATAAAGCGCGGTAATCCCCTGCCCGACCGTTGCCGGCAGATTCGGCATGGAGCGGATAATCGCGGCCCCGCCACCAAACAGATCGGCCAGCCCGTCTGATGACAGGCCGGCTGCGATGGACAGAAACGCTGTTTGTGGCCCGGCCAGCCCGCGCAAACCCGGCGCCACCTCTGCCATGATCTGCGGCTTGACCGCCAGCACGATCATATCTGGGGCGGGCCGCTCATTCGCCTGCCAGTCCGCATCACTGGCAAAGACCGGAACGCGCGCATGGCTGGCCACCGGATCAATAATGCTGAATTCTGCCTGCAAGCTGCTATCTGCCAGCCAGCCGGCCAGCATGGCCCCGCCCATCTTGCCACATCCGGCGAGCAGAATTTGCCGCTTTGCTGTCATGCAGACTGGCCCTTACGCCTCACCTTGCGGCTGCATCATCACCAGCCTGGTTGCCGGTGGCAGCGGAGAGTCTCCGGCAGCAGCAGCGAAAATGGCCGGGTAGGCCTGTTCGGCCTGACCCAAAAGCACATCAACCACATCTTCCACCTGTTCTGCGGCCGCCCCTTCTGCCCCGCGCAGGGCCAGCCGGTAGCGCAGATGCAGATTGGCTGTATCCGTCTCCAGCACAAAATGCCCCAGCCAGAGCTGCTCATTCAGCTGGCACACCAGCAGGCCATCTCGCGCAGCCGCATCGGGTCGAGGGCGAGATCGAAACCGCAACAAACCAGCAAGGACTGATCCTCGGCCTGCCAGACAACCGACAAATGATAATGCGCCCAATGGCCCGGCACCTCTGCTATCAGCCGGTCTGCCAGCTGGCGATGCAGATACCAATCCTGGCGGATAACAAAACGCGAGACCAATTCAATCGGGTCGTTGGTCAGCGCATCATTTTGCTGGGAATCTTTTTGCCGGGGATCGTTTTGCATGAAGCGAAGCCTGCCGCAGGTGAAGGGGTCTTCCTGACCGGCAGAATGGCATTTTTGCTGGCCGGGTTCAACCTGCCAACCACAATATTTTGTGTAAGTCTGGCTCACCACCCACGACAGATAGTGGTTGGTCAGGCTGAATCGGCCTTTTTCCGCCGAGTCGCGGCTGCTTTCGCCGGGCGGCGTTTTTTTGCTGCTGGTTTGGCTTTTGCAGACGAACCAGCGGGTTCGCGGGCCGCCAGCTGGGCTTCCAGCATGGCCACACGCGCTGCCAGCGCCTCGATTCGGGCCAGGGCTGCGTCAAAATCCTCACGCAGAACCATCCCCGCCGCGGCCTGGCCGCGTTCCTGGCGCGCGGTCATCACATTTTGCATCTCACTGCGCAAATCGCCGAAGGCAGACGCTGCCCCATTTGCCATCTTTGCCAGATCAGAAAACATATCCGCCTGTCTTCTTCGCATTATCCTGTCTCCTTTGCCTGACAAAATAGGCCGTTGCCTGCGGGCTGTCCATGGCAGGCAAAAGTTTTTTGCGCTATAAGCTAAGGGAGCAAACAGGCAAAGGCGGAGATCGTGACAGAATTCTGGTTCACATTCCCGGAAATTGATCCGGTTGCCATTCAGCTGGGGCCGCTGGCGGTGCGCTGGTATGCGCTGGCCTATATTGTCGGGCTGGGGCTGCAATGGGCGGTGCTGGCCCGGCATTGCAAGCAGCCTGATTCGCCCTTTGACCGTGAGCAGCTGGGCCGCCTGCTCAATGCCTGTCTGCTGGGTATTATTATAGGCGGGCGGCTGGGCTATGTGCTGTTCTACAATCTTGACTATTATCTTACCGCGCCATTGGATGCCTTGAAAATCTGGCAGGGCGGGATGTCCTTTCATGGCGGCTTTGCCGGGGTGATCCTGGCTGTTATCTGGACGGCGCGCTCGGATAAAATCAATCTCCAGCAGCTATCAGACCGGGTGGCGATGGTTGCGCCGATTGGCATGGGGCTGGGGCGCGTGGCCAATTTCATCAATGGAGAGCTTTACGGGCGCGTGACCAGCCATCCGGTCGGCATGATCTTTCCCGGTGG
Source organism: Alphaproteobacteria bacterium (assembly GCA_038131695.1). Lineage (GTDB taxonomy): Bacteria > Pseudomonadota > Alphaproteobacteria > Puniceispirillales > Puniceispirillaceae > JADHLK01. The sequence continues at coordinate 32,596 of JAYPQA010000013.1, forward strand.
CGGCCCGCTCCCCCGCCATCCAAGCCAGCTTTATGAGGCTGCGCTGGAAGGGCTGGTTCTGGGCCTGCTTCTCTGGCTGGCGGTGCGGCGGGGCTGGCTGGACCGGCCCTGGGCGCTGACCGGGCTGTTTGCGCTGGGCTATGGTCTCAGCCGCTTTGCCGTAGAGATGGTGCGCGAGCCGGACGCCCATATCGGTTTTGTGGCAGAGCTGGCAGCCCTCAATCTGACAATGGGCCAGCTCTTATCCTTGCCGATGATGGCTGTGGGGCTTTATTTGCTGGTCAGGCGAGCCGGATGACGCCTCAGTCTGATCAGCTGCGGGCCAGGCTGGCAGCCGCGGGGCCGATGCGGCTCAGCCAGTTTATGCAGATCGCGACCAGCGATCCGGAAATCGGCTATTACAGCCAGCCGGACCGTATCGGCAAGAGCGGCGATTTTATCACCGCTCCGGAAATATCCCCCCTGTTCGGCGAGATACTGGCGGCCTTGCTGATCCATCTCTGGGAGCTGTCTGGCAAGCCGCCGGACGCGCTGGTCTTTGAGGCTGGTCCCGGCACCGGCCAGCTGATGGCCGATATGCGCCGCGTCTTTGACCGGCTGGCTCCGCCGCTTCACACGGCCCCGCTCTGGCTGCTGGAGGCCAGCCCGGCCCTGCGTGCGCGGCAAGCCGAACGGTTAAACGGTGCCGAGCTGCATTTTGCCGGCCAGATAGAAGAGGTGCCAGCCGGCCCGCTCTTTGGGGTTGGCAATGAATTTTTTGACGCGCTGGGTGTGGATCAGGCGATCTTTCAGGCGGGTAACTGGCATCACCGGCTGGTGGGGATGGTGGACGGGCACACTGCCTTTCTGCCCGGCCCGGCCTTGAGCGCGGCAGAAAAACAGGCTTTTGGCTGTGCCCGCCAGACCCCTCCAAAAGAAGGGATGATAGCAGAACACAGCCCGGCGGGTGAGGAAACCCTCAGCTATCTGGCGCGCCATATTGCCCGCCATGGCGGGGCTTTTTTGATTATTGATTATGGGGGCAGCCAGCTGAGCGGCAGCAGCCTGCAAGCTGTTCGGGCGCATGAAAAGGTTGATTTCCTCAGCCATGCCGGACAGGCTGACCTGACCTTTCTGGTGGATTTTGACAGGCTGGGCCAGGTTGCACGGGCAGAAGGGGCCCGCCTTGTCGGGCCGGTGGAACAGGGGGCTTTCCTCACCCGGCTCGGCATCAGGCAGCGCGCCGAACAGCTGGCCAGCCGGGCGGATGCGAAAACCCGCCACAGCCTGCGCGCAGCGATTGACCGGTTGACCAGCCCGGCCTGGATGGGCAGCCTGTTCAAGGTTGCCCTGCTGATCCCGCCGGGAGAGGGGCTGCCGCCCGGCTTCGCCGAAATTGCAGACAAAACCAAACCGGATCAGAAAAATGACAGCTGACTGGCACTGGCACCAAGACCCGAACGGGCCGCTCTGGCTCGCCGATAATCGCTGGCTGGCCGCCGGTATCCGGCACGGCTTTTTCTCCCGCCGCGGCGGTGTGTCCAGCGGGGCCTATGACAGTCTGAATGGCGGGATTGGCTCAAAAGATGCGCCGCAGCTGGTCCGGCAAAACCGGGCGCTGGCAGCGGCTGCGCTGGGGCTGGACGCCTCGCAGATAGCCGGGCTCTATCAGATACATGGGCCAAAGGTTGTTGCGGCAGACCCGGACAGCCGGCCTGAGGCAGACGGGCTGATCACCAGCCAGACCGGGCTGGGGCTGATGATTCTGACCGCTGATTGTGTGCCGGTTCTGCTGGCCGATAGCAAGGCCGGCATTGTGGCGGCCTGTCATGCGGGCTGGCGCGGGGCGCTGGCCGGTATTCTGGAGGCAACCCTCGCCGCCATGCAGGAAAAAGGCGCGCAGCTGGCCGATATCAGCTGCCGGATTGGCCCGGCGATTGCCGCGGCCTCTTATCAGATTGGGCCGGATATGCAGGCGGAACTGCTGGCAGGGGATCCGCAGGCCGAGAGCAGGCTAGCCCCCGACCCGGCCGCAGACAAAAAATATCTGTTTGACCTGCCGGGTTTTGTTGCAGACCGGGCGGGCCGCGCCGGGCTGGAGGATATAGCGGATTGCGGCTACGATACCTATGGCGATTCTGATCATTGGTTCAGCCACCGGCGGGCCACCCATGAAGCCGTGCCGGATACCGGACGGCTGATGGCCCTGATCAGCCTCGCTCAGATAGAAAGGCGCAGCTGATGCCGCATCTCTGGTTGTTTTTCGGTTTCTGTTTTCTGGGCTTGCTGGCTTCTTGCCTGATAATCTGACTGACGCGCAGATTATGCCTTGTATGATGGCCAGCCGGTTGTTAAACACTTCTCATATCAGAGATGTGACAAAAATGTGAAACCACATGAAAATCCTGTCCTGCAATTCTAACAGACCCCTGGCCGAAGCCATCGCCGCCTATCTGGATGTGCCGCTGACCACGGCGGATGTGCGCCGCTTTGCCGATATGGAAGTGTTTGTTGAGATTCATGAGAATGTGCGCGGCGAGGATGTGTTTGTCGTGCAATCCACCTCCTATCCGGCGAATGACAATATTATGGAATTGCTGGTCGCGCTGGATGCGTTGCGGCGTGGGTCAGCGCGCCGGGTCACAGCTGTCCTGCCCTATTACGGCTATGCCAGGCAGGATCGCAAATCCGGCCCCCGCACACCTATATCGGCAAAGCTGCTGGCCAATCTGATTACCACAGCCGGAGCCGACCGAATCCTCACTATTGACCTTCATGCAGCCCAGATTCAGGGCTTTTTTGATATCCCGGCAGACAATCTTTATTCTGCCCCGGTCTTTCGCAATGATATTGCCGAGCGCTATACAGATGGCAAGCTGATGATTATCTCGCCGGATGTTGGCGGGGTGGTGCGCGCCCGCGCGCTGGCCAGCCGTCTGGATGCGGACCTGGCCATTATTGACAAGCGCCGCCCGCGTGCCGGCGTGTCTGAAGTGATGAATATTATTGGGGATGTCGAGGGGCGCCACTGTATCATGGTGGATGATATTGTCGATTCAGGCGGCACGCTCTGTAATGCGGCCAAGGCGCTGATTGAGGCGGGCGCTCTGTCTGTAGATGCCTATGTAACCCACGGGGTGCTGTCAGGCGGTGCGGTCAGCCGGGTGGCCTCTTCCCCGCTGGACTCGCTGGTAACCACCGATTCCATTCAAGCCACCGAGGCTATGCGGGTCGCCAAGAATATCCGCCAGATTACCGTGGCCCCGCTGCTGGGAGAGGCTATCAAGCGCATCCATGAGGAGCGCTCGGTCTCCAGCCTGTTCAAGTAAGCCAGCCCGGCAGGCAAGAGCGGACAGAGGGCCCGGCGGTCAGGCGGGATCCCCGCCCCCATAAAACATCTTGATATTGCAAGCAATTTTACCTATTGTTCCGCCACCTGTGCACCCCTGGAGGCACGGGTTTTTACATGGCATCAAGGAGACTACAATGTCAGAAAATACTTTACTGAGCGCTGATGAGCGTTCTCGGGTCGGTAAGGGGTCCGCCCGTGCGGCACGCCGCGCAGGCAAGATACCTGCCGTCATTTATGGCGACAAGAAACCGGCTTTGGGCATAGAGCTTGAAGCGCGCGTGATTCGCAAAATCATCCATGAGCCGGGCATTTTCACCCGCTTGCTGGATATTGACACCGGGTCCGGCAAGCAAACCGTTCTGACCCGTGATATTCAACTGCATCCGGTAACAGATGAGCCGCTGCATCTTGATTTCCTGCGTGTCAGCCAGTCCGCAATGGTTGCGGTTGCGGTGGGTGTGGAATTCATCAATGAGGATTCCTGCCCGGCGTTGAAAATTGGCGGCGTTTTGAATGTGGTGCGCTATGAGGTGGAGTTGAACTGTCCGGCCACCGCTATCCCGGAGAAGATTGTTGTTGATCTGGACGGTCTGAAAATCGGTGATTCGATCCATATCAGCGCGATTGAATTGCCCGAAGGGGTAACCCCGACCATTGCCGACCGCGACTTTACCATTGCAACGCTGGCCTCACCGGGCGGCGGTGTGAAGAATGAGGAAGAAGAGGCGGCTGAAGCAGACGCAGCAGAAGCCGGCGGCGAGGCCGCAGAGGGCAAGGCTGAAGAAGAATAGGCCAGCCCCCTTGCTGAACCGACAACAGACAGGCGGCAGGCCAAGGGTCGGGCCGCCTGATTTGCCTGAACAGGAAGAATGCCGTGACATCCCAGCTTTGGGCCGGCCTTGGCAATCCGGGCACGCCCTATCAGAATAACCGCCATAATGCCGGCTTCCTGATTCTGGACAGGCTGGCACAGGATTATGACTTTGGCCCCTGGCGGTCAAAATTCTCGGCCCTGGTCAGCAGCGGGATGATCGGCGGGCATAAAATCTGGCTGATCAAGCCGCAGAATTTTATGAACCGATCCGGCCTGCCTGTCGCTGAGGCTCTGCGTTTCCACAAGATTGAGCCACAGGCACTCAGCGTCTTTCATGATGAGATTGACCTGGAGGCTGGCCGTTTGCGGGTCAAGCGGGGCGGCGGGCATGGCGGCCATAATGGCTTGCGCGATATTGACCGGCATATTGGCCCGGACTATCAGCGCATCCGCCTTGGCATTGGCCGGCCCGCGCACCCGGAAGCAGTAGAAAAATGGGTGCTGCAGGATTTCTCCGCCGCCGAGCGGCAAGGCTGGCTGGCTGATTTTCTGACAGCACTGGCAGATGAGGCGGCCTTGCTGGCGGCGGGCGATACGGCCAGCTATGCCTCGCGCGTGGCCTGGCGGGCCCCGCCCCCCGAAGCAGCAAAGAAAACCACCGGTCCCGGCAATCAGCCAGACCCTTCAGATCAAGGATAAGGAAGAGCGATAATGGGATTTAATTGCGGCATCGTCGGCTTGCCTAATGTCGGCAAATCCACCCTGTTCAATGCGCTGACCAAAACCGCAGCAGCTGAGGCAGCCAATTATCCTTTTTGCACGATAGAGCCCAATACTGGCCGCGTTTCGGTGCCGGATGCGCGTCTGGACAAGCTGGCCGAGCTGGCCAAATCAGAGCGCGTCCTGCCGACCCAGCTGGAATTTGTGGATATCGCCGGGCTGGTGCGCGGCGCCGCCAAGGGCGAGGGGCTGGGCAACCAGTTTCTGGCCAATATCCGCGAGGTGGATGCGATTGCCATGGTGCTGCGCTGTTTTGAGGATTCGGACATCACCCATGTTGAGGGCAGCATTGATCCGCTGCGCGATGCCGCCACGGTGGAAACTGAGCTGATGCTGGCCGATCTGGAATCGCTGGAGCGGCGCATGGCGGCCCTGGTCAAGAAAAAGCGCGGCGGCGACAAGCAGGCTGCTGATGATCTGGTGCTGATGGAAAAGCTGCTGGCCTGTCTGGCAGAAGGGCAGCCGGCGCGGGCCGCAGACACGCTCAGCGCGGCAGAAACAGACAGGCTGCCGCAGCTGCAGCTGCTGACGGCCAAGCCGGTTCTCTATGTCTGCAATGTCAATGAAAGCGATGCCGCCAGCGGCAATCAGCTGAGCCGCGCAGTCGCCGAAAAAGCGGCAGCCGAACAGGCCAGCGCGGTTGTTGTCTCTGCGGCGATTGAGGCTGAGATTGCGACGCTGGACGAGGCTGATTCCCGTGATTTCCTGGATTCGCTGGGGCTGGAACAATCCGGGCTGGAGCGGATGATTGCCTCTGGCTACGGGCTGCTGGACTTGCTGACCTTTTTTACCGCTGGCCCGAAAGAGGCCCGCGCCTGGACGGTTGCCAAGGGGGCCACCGCCCCGCAAGCTGCGGGGGTTATTCATACCGATTTTCAAAAGGGTTTCATCCGGGCTGAGACTATTTCCTATGAGGATTATATTGCCTGCGGCGGCGAGGCGGCAGCCAAGGATGCAGGCAAGATGCGCATTGAAGGGGCGGATTATCCGGTCAAGGATGGTGATGTCTTTCATTTCCGCTTTAATGTCTAGCCCCGCATAAGCGCCGCTGCGGGCAACGGGCTTGTCACAAAATCCTTAATCAGGCCATGCTTGGCAGGCACACAAAACCTGTTGGGGAGAGATGCCATGATCAGCTGTTGTGATTGCCTTTATTGGAAACCAGCCGGAGCCAACCCGGATGAGGCCACCAGCGGCTTTTGCCGCTTTCATGCCCCGTCTGCTATCCTGCCTTATCAGGTTTCGGCGATGGATTTGGCTGAGCGGGACAAGTTTGAGCTGGGAGAGCGCGATATTCCGCCCCGCTCCATGCAGCCGCTGCATCCGATAACCAATGCGCTCTGGTCTTGCGGTGAGGGCAAGCCGGTATAAAAATCCCAAAAAGCCCCCCCAAAATAAAAACCCCAAAAAATAAACCCCCGGCCTGAAACCGGGGGTCTGATACGCGAAGTCTGTCGCCTCTGGTTCTGGCCCGGCTATCAGGCCTTTTTCACATCTGACCAGATGACCCGCATGGCGCGATAGGAAAAGCCCACCAAAACCAGCAGGAACAGCATGGTTGCCACGCCTGTGCGCTTGCGGGTTTCCATTGTCGGTTCAGCAGTCCAGGCCAGGAATTGCACCAGATCGGCAGCGATTCCCTCGGCTGAGCTGTCGGCCCCGTCAGCATAGCTGACATCATCGCCATAGAGCGGCTGGGGCATCGCGATCATCTTGCCGCTATAGGCTGCGTTGTAATACATTCCCGTCCGGAACATCTGTTCCGTCCGGTGCCTCGCCATAAGAGGTCAGCAGCGAATAAAGGTAATTCGCCCCGTTTGCCCGCGCCTTGACAATCAAGGACAGATCCGGCGGCAAGGCCCCGTTATTGGAAGCTCTGGCCGCCTGATTATTGGCATAAGGTGCCGGAAACCGATCCGCAGGTCGGCCCGGGCGGGTGAACATCTCCCCGTCATCATCCGGCCCATCCTCAACATCATATTCTGCGGCAATCGCCTTGATCTCGGCCTCGTTATAGCCCAAATCACCCAGATTGCGGAAGGCTATCAAATCCAGCGAATGACACCCGGCACAGACTTCCTGATAGGCCTGAAAGCCGCGCTGCATCGCGCCCTTGTCAAAAGTGCCGAACGGGCCGGCAAAGCTCCAGTCGCGCTCTTTGACAAGCACATCGCCGCCGCCAGCGGCCAGAGCCGGCCCGGTCAAAAGGCTGATCAATAAAGCTGTAAGAGACCTGCGCATCAGACTTTCTCCTTCGCGGCATTGGCCGCCGCTCCGGCCAGGGCAGACCCCCCGCCAAGCACCGGGCTGGATATGGATTGTGGCAAGGCCCGCGGCGTCTCAAATACCGACAAGAGCGGCAGGAAGACAAGGAAATGCAGGAAATACCAGGCTGTCGCCACGCGGCTCAACACCATAGACCTCTTCCGCCGGCTGGCCGCCCAGATACCCAGAGCTACGCAATCAATGGCAAACAGCCAGAAGAAAATCTTGAAAGCGGGCCGAAATCTGGCGGAGCGCACCGGCGATCTGTCCAGCCAGGGCAGCACAAACAGAACCGCGATAGCCCCGAACATGGCCAGCACGCCGCCCAGCTTGTCCGGCACCGCGCGCAAAATCGCATAGAATGGCAGGAAATACCATTCCGGCACGATATGGGCCGGGTTTAGACGGTCCGCCGGAATATAGTTATCCGGATGACCCGCGAAATTCAGGAAGAAAAACAGACCGCCACTGACAAAACAGGCTCAAAAACACGCAGACAGACCGAAGAAATCCTTGATTGTGTAGTAAGGATGGAATGGAATAGTGTCCTTGCGGGCCGCTGGCATCAATGCCAATCGGATTGTTGGAGCCAAACCGGTGCAGGGCGATAATATGCAATATCACCACCCCGGCAATCAGGAAGGGCATCAGATAATGCAGCGCAAAAAACCGGTTCAGCGTCGGGTTATCCACTGAAAAGCCGCCCCAGAGCAAGGTCACGATGGAATCCCCGACCAGCGGAATGGCCGAAAACAGGTTGGTAATCACTGTCGCGCCCCAGAAGGACATCTGGCCCCAGGGCAGCACATAGCCCATAAAGGCGGTCGCCATCATCAAGAGCAGGATCACCACACCCAGCATCCACAAAAGCTCGCGCGGGGCCTTGTAAGACCCGTAATAGAGGCCGCGGAAAATATGGATATAGACAACAATGAAAAAGAAGCTGGCCCCGTTCATGTGAATATAGCGCAGCAACCAGCCATGATTGACATCGCGCATAATCCGCTCAACTGAGTCAAAGGCATGGTCCACATGGGGGGTATAGCTCATCGCCAGCACAATGCCGGTAACAATCATGATCACCAGCGTGATCCCGGCCAGCGAGCCAAAATTCCAGAAATAATTCAGATTTTTCGGTGTCGGATATTCATGCAGCTCATGATCCAGAAAGCTGAATATAGGCAACCGATGGTCAATCCAGCGCACAACAGGATTGGAAAATTGCTTGGCAGACATCTTATACTTCCTCGCTTGTCACTTCTAAAGGCTAGCCGATACGGATAACCGCATCAGAGGTGAACTCATAAGGCGGCACTTCCAGATTGGTGGGCGCCGGCCCCTTGCGAATGCGTCCCGAACTATCATAGTGCGAGCCATGGCACGGGCAGAACCAGCCATCATATTCGCCGCGCACCTCGCCGACTTTCTGGCCCAGCGGCACACAGCCCAGATGCGTGCACACGCCCAGCACGACCAGAAATTCCGGTCTGGATACGCGCCCGGCATCTGCTTCCGGATCCCGCAACCCGGCCAGATCAACCTGATCAGCAGCCGTGATTTCAGCTGCTGTGCGATGGCGGATGAAAACCGGCTTGCCGCGCCATTTGATGGTGATTGACTGGCCCTCGCTGATTTTGGAAACATCCACCTCAATGCTGGCCAGCGCCAGCGTATCAGCTGCCGGGTTCATCTGATCAATCACCGGCCAGGCAAAGGCAGCCGCGCCAACGGCCCCCATCGCATAGCTGGCAACCACAATGATATCACGCCGGCCAGGATTTTCCGGTGCGTTCTTATCTGCCGGGGATTTCCCGCAGATGATTTGGAAAGTGTTTTGCCATGTTCCCCTCGAAATTCTGACAACCCGAAAACAGATAAGGGTTGCCGCCTGTTTCTTCTAGCAAAATTGGACGACAAATCTCAATGCCGAAATCATCCGGATTGTAGAATTTTTCGAGGAAAAAATCTGCCCTTTCGGCACGGGCTGAAACAATTTGTCGCGCTTTTGGCCAACAGACCGCTTGCAGATGGCAAGCGGCTGGCATCAGGGCCAGCGCACCTCTGGCGGCAGGCTCATCAAAATCGCCTCTATATTGCCGCCGGTTTTCAGCCCGAACAGCGTGCCGCGATCCTGCAACAGGTTGAATTCGACATAGCGTCCGCGCCGGACCAGCTGCTCATGACGCTCTGCCTCGCCCCAGGGCTGGTTCATCCGCTCCGCCACGATCTGGCAGTAACTGTCGAAAAGCTGGTGCCCACATCACGGGTAAAGGCAAAATCCGCCTGCCAGTCGCCACTCTCCAGATTGTCATAGAAAATGCCGCCGGCCCCGCGCGGCTCCTGACGGTGATTGAGGAAAAAATACTGATCGCACCACTCCTTGAATTTCGGGTAATAGGCGGGATCATGCCCGTCACAACACGCCTTGAGCGCCGCGTGGAAGGCGTCTGCTGCGTCTGCATCCGGCAACATCGGCGTCAAATCCCCGCCGCCGCCAAACCAGCTTTTCGTCGTTGCAATAAAGCGGGTATTCATATGCGCGGTTGGCACAAACGGATTATGCGGATGCGCCACCAGCGAAATACCGCCAGCCCAGAAACGGCCATCCTCACCGGCCCCGGGGATGGATTTTCTGAATTCCTCGGAAAACTGGCCATGCACGACAGAGATATTCACCCCGACCTTTTCAAAGACGCGCCCGCGCATCAGCCCCATTTCGCCGCCGCCGCCCTCCGGTCTTTGCCAGGGTTTGCGCTCAAACCGGCCGGGCGGGCGGTCTGCCAGCTGGCTCTCACCGGCGGCGTCTTCCAGTGCTTCAAAACGCTGGCAGATATCATCGCGCAGCTGGCGAAACCAGTCTGCGGCCTGCTGTTTTTTTGTGTCCAAATCCAGCGCTTCCCCTGCCATCATCCCCGCTTTCCTATTCGCTATTTTTGACCTGCGCCAGCAAGTCTGCCCGCGAGGCCGCAAAGCCGCCCCGCACCCAGTCCCGTTCCAATTCTTTCAGCCTGCGGCCCAGTGCCGGGCCCTCGCTGAGGCCAGCTGCCAGCAAATCTGCCCCGGCCAGCGGAAAGGCCGGCTTCTTGAACGCCTCAATTTGCCGCAAGCGGGCCGGGTCTGGCAAGGGTGCATCTTGCCACAGGCAGGTCACCACAAGGCGCGCTCCGGCCTCGGCCAGCCAATAGGCTACTTGCTGCCAGCCCGGCCCGGCCAGCCCGGCCAGATCCGCCTTTGCCAGCGGCTGGCCCAGCTGGTGCAGCCGCCCCAGCTCAGCCCGGCTGAACCGCAGCCTGTCGCACGCCGCCAATTCGCCCTCCGGCCCGCAAATCAGCACCAGCCGTGCCAGCCAATCCAGCCGGTGATAGAAATCTGCATCCCCGGGCAGCTGCCAGATGCGCCCGAACAACGCCCGGTCCAGCCCTATGGAGGCGGCTTCAGTCAGCATCGCCAGCCCGCCTGCCGCCTCCAGCCAGCGGCGCATTTCTGCAGTAATCCGCTCGGCTGAGAGTCCGGCAAGGCCCGGCAAGGCCTGTTGCATCGCGGCCAGGGCTGTTGCATCCAGCCGCAGCCCCTTTTCAGCAGCCAGCCGGAAGCCGCGCAACAGCCGCAAATAATCCTCAGCCAGCCTTTGGTCTGCCGCGCCGATAAAACGCAGCCGCCCGGCCGCCAGATCAGCTTGCCCGCCGCAGGATCAAACAGCTGCCCGTCCCGGTCCAGATAGATCGCATTGACGGTAAAATCCCGCCGCGCCGCATCTTCAGCCCAATCATCGGTTGGCTGTATCTCGGCATGACGGCCATCTGTGCGCCTATCACGCCGGGTCTGGGTCAGCTCAATACTGTCCTGATGATCTTTCAGCGTAATCGTGCCATGGGCCAGCCCGGTCTCATAAACCGCCAGCCCGGCCCGCACAGCCGCCGCCGCCATGATCTGAGGCGGCACGGTTGCAGCCATATCCAGATCAGGCTGCTGCCCCGGCCATCTCCCTGGTCGTCCCCTGGCCCCGGCCAACCAGTCGCGCACCGCACCGCCTACCAGCCGCGCCTCACCGCCTGCCTGTTCTGCCAGCTGGAATATCTGCCAGACCAGCGGCCGGTCAGCCCAGCCCGGCAAGCCCCGGGGTCTGCTCATTTCCTGTCCGATTCAAAAACCGGCGGCTGGATTTTGCCTTCCTCCAGCCGCGCCGGCTGATATTTTCCGTCCGGGCTGCTGGAATTCACCTCCAGCATCAGCAATCCGGCCAGCAGCACCGCCAGACCGGCCAGGGCCGCCCAGAAAAGACGATTGCTGACAAGAAGACCGCCAGCAGGCAGCCCGGCCGTCCCGGCCCTGCGCCGCCGCGCCAGCCAGCCAAGGCCCATCCAGACCACCAGCACCGCTATCACCGCAAAAGCTATCAGCAAAATTCGCTGCATTATCCAAAACCCTGTTATTTTTTCCGTTCAAAAGCCGTCTTGCCGCCCGCCTGCCAGTCGGCCAATCCGGCGGCCAATCTGGGTCAATCCAGGCTGACCTTGGCCTGATACTATCAGCCCGGCTCCGGCAAGGCCACGCGGTCGGCCAGATTTTTCAGAATACGGGCCGTCGCCCCCCAAATAACCGGCTCCGATCCGGCCACCTGCCAGAACCGCCTTGTGCGCTGGTCAGGCAGGATCATCTCGGTTTGCTCATAAGCCTGCCGGTTGAGGAAACGGGCCACCGGCTCGGCCCAGAAGGCGGCCACCTCTCCTTTATCCGCTGTCAGACTGGCCAGCCTGTCTGCCACCTGCTCACCAGCTGCCAGCCGGATACCCCCAACCACCGGCAGCACGCCAAAATTGGTGCCGGTTTCGATGCTGGGCAAAAACCCTTTGATTTCCACCGATTCGCGCGCCAGGCTGATTTCTTCTTCAGACTCGCGCAGCGCGGTTTCTGTCAAGCTGGCATCGGTTTGTTCCTGCTTGCCCCCCGGAAAGCTGACCTGTCCGGCGTGCTGGCGCAGCCCCTCGGCCCGGCGGGTCAGCAATATCTGCACCCCCTCTTCAGCCAGCAGCAGCGGCACCAGCACCGCAGCCGGGCGCAATCCGGGCCCGGCAGGCAGCGGCGGCGGGCGTTTCAGAAGCGCCGCCTGAATCCGGGCAAGCTCGCTCATGGATTATAATTCCAGCTCAAAAAACTGGCCAGCCGAAGTGAGACCGGCCTTTTGTGACCCGCCATTTTCTGCCAGTTCCGCCATTTCATAAAAGACCGGGCGGCTGATCAGCGCCTCTATCGATCCGCCCAGCTCCAGATAGGGGCGCGCCTCGCCGGGTTGCAGGCCAGCACGCAGCCGCAGCGGATGATCCGGCCCCAACAGAAATTCGCGGTCCAGATTATCGAACAGCGTCACCCGGCGGGCCTGGCCAGTCCCGGATTGCTCCAGGCGGGTGATGACAAAAGGCGCATCCTCGACCCGGATCCGGCTGCATTCAGCTGGCGTCACCAGCCAGTATTCCCCGTCATCTGATCGCCGCAAGACAGAAGCGAACAGACGCACCAAAGCCGGCCGGGCAATCTCACTTCCCTCATGATACCAACGCCCATCTGCCCTGATTTCCATGTCAACAGCCGTTTCAGGCCGATCCCAGAGGGCATTTTTCTCAATTTTTTCAGATGTTTGCATATCAAAAACCTGCCTTGCAGGAAAGTTTCGCAAAAAACGCAAAAAAATGAAAGAAAATTTGTCCTGTAAACCTTTTGGAAACTTTTTCGTGGGATACTGCACAGACGGTCAGGCAGGAAAGAAACAGCAGGCGCAACGATGCGAGCGAAATTTGCGATTGACAGGCGCGGGGTGGTGGTGAATGCAACTGACCGGCCCAACCGGCGCAGTTACATTCATGTTGAACGGCGGGGACAGCTCTTGCAAATCTCGCTGAACCGCTATGCCCCGGTGCCAGCCTTGCTCGCCCTAATCCGTCATATCAGAATGGTGGAGGGGCGCATTTCCCTGCGTACCGGATTGCCTATTTTGGGGGATCGCAAGCGGCTGACGGTCTCGGATGCCTGCCTGTCTCTGGGGCGCTATGCCATGTTGCGGCTGGAGCAGCAGAAAAAGCAGTATTTTCGCTCACATCTATCGCTTTGGGGGCTGGTTGATCAAAATGATGCCTCTATCCCGGCTGAGATGATGGCCCTTGGCCAGATCAGATTATCCAATCTCGATACCCCGTCAGCCCTGGCCAAGCTGGATGAAACCCAGATGCAGCCAATGGCGTTTTTCTATCCCAATTCAGAATTGAAAATGGTGCTGGCCAAGCCGCCCAGCGGGGCCGTCTGGCCGCGCAAAATGCCGGAAAGCAAGCAGCCGGTTGCGGATATTGTGCCGGAACCCTTTGCCCTCTGGCTGCAGATAGCCTATGAGACCTCGCTCTCGGTGCGCCAGCCCATGCTGCATTTTGGCCATATGCTGCTGCCCTCTGCCCAGGAACGAAAAGATGAGCTGCAACCCTTCCGCCGCCTGATAATGCCCATATCCGCAAAAACCGAAAGACCTTCCAATTACCGTGTTCTCACCGCCGCTATCCACTTGTCAGACGGGGCCTAGATAATCTCGCAAACAAGGATATATTCTTATCTAAACTGTTTTTTTGATTTATAATACCACCAATACTTTTTATAAATTTCATTTTTATTACCTTTGAAAAAGCAATGCTGGTGTAAAAAAGCTGCTGGGGACAAGTGAAATCCATCATGGCACGACCGGTTGATACAGAAATCGATTCTTCCAAGGTCGCCTTGATTTTGAAAGCGATGAGCAATGTGCGGCGTTTGCGTATCCTTCAGGAACTGGCAGATGGCAAGGAACGCTCGGTCTCTGAGATAGAGGCTTTGGTGCCGGATTTGAGCCAGTCTGCCCTGTCCCAGCATCTGGGCCGCTTGCGGCGGGCCGAGATTGTGCAGACAAGGCGCAAGTCGCAGACGATATTCTATTCCATCCCCGATCAGGATGTGTTGCGGCTTTGCGGCTGATCACCCCATATTTATGCTGATGACCCGGTGATGGACCGCACCCGCCATTAAGGGGGGCAGACCTGCCCGCCTGGCAGCCCCGAAATTATCAAAAAAAGCGGTTTTGCCGCACCCGATAGCACTTGATCTGGCTTGTGAATAATGCCATTACCGCATCAGTTTGTTTTCGGGGTTGCTGTTGCTGGGCTTGGCCCTCTTCGGACCGGGCTTTTGGGGTCCGCTTTTGGGCAACAGCTCTGGCCAGGCATATCACCTAAGGTCACATCACTATGTATATCTATCTGCCGATAGCTGAAATTTCGCTGCATATCGCGATTGTGATAGGGCTGGGTGGCGGCGTTGGCTTCCTGTCCGGAATGTTTGGAGTGGGGGGCGGTTTTCTGATGACGCCGCTGCTCATCTTTTTAGGAGTGCCAGCCCCGGTTGCGGTGGCGACAGAGGCCAATCAGATCGTGGCCTCCTCAGTCTCGGGTGTGCTGGCGCATTGGCGGCGCGGCAATGTTGATTTCAAGATGGGAACGGTGCTGCTGGCCGGCGGTGTGTTCGGGTCCTCGCTGGGGGTTCTGCTCTTTGCGCTGTTACAGGAAATCGGCCAGATTGATCTGGTGATTAAGCTGTCCTATGTCGTCTTTTTGGGCATTGTTGGCCTGTTGATGGGCATGGAGAGTATCCGCGCCATCCTGCGCGCCCGCCAGCCCGGGGCCCGCCGTGGCAAGCTGCATCAGCATAATTGGCTACACGGGCTGCCGCTGAAGATGCGCTTTCGCCGCTCCAAACTTTATATCAGCGCGCTGCTGCCTTTTGGTCTGGCCGCTTTGGTGGGCGTCATGTCTGCGATTATGGGGGTCGGTGGCGGCTTTATTCTGGTTCCGGCGATGATTTATCTGCTGGGTATGCCGACTTCTGTGGTGGTTGGCACCTCGCTGTTCCAGATTATTTTTGTCACCGCCAATGTGACCATCCTGCAGTCAGTTCAGACCCAGACAGTGGATTTCCTGCTGGCCGGGCTGTTGCTGCTGGGGGCGGTGGTCGGGGCGCAGCTGGGCACGCGGGTGGGGGCCTTGTTGCGCGGTGAGCAGCTGCGCGGCCTGCTGGCTCTGATTGTGCTCGTGGTCTGTATCAAGCTGGGGCTGGATCTCGTCCTCAACCGGCTGATCTCTATTCGCTGGAGTTGCTGAAAAATGATCCGGGTATTGCTGTTTTGTTTTTGCTTTGCCTTTCGGGTTTTGCTGGATACGCCCGGGCCGATCGGCTGGTGGCTGATTTATCTGCTGATCAGGTTGCGATCAAGACAGATTTCAATGGCACATCCCTGTTGCTGTTTGGCGCGGTTGCCGGAGAGGAGGGCGATGATATTGTGGTTGCCATCTCTGGCCCGCCCGTGACCATTGCCCAGCGCCGCAAGGACCGGGTCAGCGGTATCTGGGTCAACCGTGAAGCTGTGGAGTGGCAGGGATCCCAGCTATTACCATCTGTTTTCCAACCAAACCGCTGGATCAAATCATGCCCGAAGAAGATCAGAAAAGCTGCGTATTGGGCCGGAAAATCTGCGCTTTGTTCGCGCCGCCGGAAAGGCCGGAACCGCGGCAGACCGGGCAGAATGGCGCAGCGCTCTGATCCGCAATATGGAAGAAGCCGGATTATGGGAGGCGGCCCCCTCTTCGGTAGAGGTAATCAAGGGCGCGCTGTTCCGAACCAGCGTAACCCTGCCTGCCAATATTATCCCGGGCAGCTATGGCGTGCGGATTTTGCATCTGCGCGATGGCCAGCTGCTGAATGAGGAAGAGACCAGCCTGTCTGTGGCCAAGGGCGGTTTTTCTGCGCTGATTTATCGTTTTGCCCATGATTATTCGATTTTCTATGGCCTGTTCGCCGTGTTTTTTGCCGTGGCCGCTGGCTGGCTGGCGGCAGTAGCGTTCCGCAAATAACCGTGCTAGACTGACGGTTGGCCATCTCAGGAGCAAGGCGATATGACAAAGAGCAAATCACCCAGATTTTTTCTCGTGATCATTGATGATTCAGAAGAATTGCATCAGGCCCTGCATTTTGCCTGTGTGCGCGCCCGCGCTACTGAGGCCCGTATCGCCTTGGTCTATGTCATTGCCCCGGCGGAATTCGCCCATTGGGCCGGGGTCGGTGAGCTGATGCGCGAGGAGGCCCGCGAAGAGGCTGAGGAAAAAATGCGTGTCCATTCTGAATATGTCCAGCAGCTGACCGGCCAGCCCGCCCAGCTGTTTATCCGGGTGGGGGATGTGGCCGATCAGGTCATCCAGCTGATTGATGAGCAGACAGATATTCGCCTGCTGGTGCTGGGCGCGGATACCAATACTGATTCCGCCGGGCCGATTGTGAACTACATGACCGGGCGCGGAGCTTCGCGCTGCCGCGTGCCGATTACCATTGTGCCGGGCAATCTGACAGATGCCCAGATAGACCAGCTCAGCTAACAGACGCTTGCCGCGGCGGCCTGACTGCTCTATATGGGCGGGCAGCGGTCAGGCAATCCCTGCCGGCCGGCCAAATATGTGGATGAGAGGGCTGACAGATGCGTCTGATTGCAGTTTTTCTTTTTGTTTTTGTTTTTATGACAGGGTTTTCCATGACTGATTCTTCCGCCAAGGCAGCCGGCAAATATCTGGTTTTGACCACCAGCCAGGGGCCGATTAAAATTGAGCTTTTGCCAGATTTGGCGCCCAACCATGTCGCCCGCATTTCCCAGCTGGCTGATGAGGGGTTTTATGATGGCATCATCTTTCACCGGGTCATCCCCGGCTTTATGGCCCAGACAGGCGATCCGACCGGCACCGGCATGGGTGGGTCCGGCGAAAAGCTGAAAGCGGAATTCACCGATTACCCCTATCAGGAGGGGACGGTGGGCATGGCCCGGGCCATGAATCCGGATTCAGCCGATTCACAATTCTTCATTTGCTTTGATGGCTGCGGGCATCTGACCGGCCAATATACCGTCTGGGGCCAGGTGACAGAGGGGATGGATACAGTCTATAAAATCACCCCCGGAGAGCCGCCAGCAACCCCGGATCGCATCCTGTCTGCTGCGCTCAGCGACTGATCACCCAGCGCCTGATCACACGGAGTCGGGCCCCTATCAATGACGGCGAGCCGGGTCAGCTATCCTCTGGCCCGGCCTTCAGCACAATGCGGATATCATTGACATTGGTGCGTGTCGGGCCGGTAATGATCTGATCGCCCAGCAGGCCGAAAAAACTGTGCGAATCATTATTGGCCAGCAGCCCGGCCGGATCGCAGCCCAGCGCAACCGCCCTGTCAAAACTATCCGGGCCAGCCAACGCCCCGGCAATCGGCGCTGCCCCGTCTATCCCGTCCGAATCGCCAGCCGCCACCCAGACGCCCGGCACTCTGTGCATCACCATTTCATGCACGAATTCTGCGTTGCGCCCGCCGGACCCGCTGCCGGTGACCTGAACCGAACATTCGCCGCCGGAAATCAGCGCCGTTCCCGGCGCAACATCGGCGATCTGCTTGCCCATGGAACGGGCCAGCTGGGCGGCGCTGTCCTGAAAATCATCGCCCAGAATTTCGGTCTGCCAGCCCGCCTTTTGCAAGAGGGCCGCTGCCGCCTGCAAGGATCGCAGCGGCGTTGCCACCAGCTGCATATCAGCCCGGGCCAGCCCGGGATGCCCCGTGCCCGGCGGGGCGGCACGCGGGTCCAGCAGCCAGGCCCGCAAATCGGCACTAACCTCTATCCCATAGCGATCCAGCACTGCCAGCGCGGCCCCGGGCGCATCCTCAACGCCAGACGCCGGGCCTGAGGCAATCGCCGCAATATCATCTCCCGGCACATCCGAGATCGCAAAGCCGCACAGGCTGGCCGGCGCGGCAGCCAGCGCCAGCCGCCCGCCCTTGAAACCGGACAGGTGACGGCGCACCAGATTCATCTCCTGAATAGGGGCCCCGGACTGCAAAAGCTGGTGTGACAGGGCCTGTTTGCCAGCCAAATCCAGCGGCCCGGCAGGCAGGCAGCACAGCGCCGAGCCACCCCCCGATACCAGCAGGATCACCCGGTCCCCCTCCTCCAGCCTTGCTGCCTCTGCCAGCAGGCGGCGGGCCGCCAGCACCGAACGCTCATCCGGCACCGGATGGGCGGCGGTGATCACCTCTATCTGTTCGGTATCTGCCTCATGCCCGTCTGGCACCACGACCAGCCCCTGCAGCGGACGATCCAGACATTGTTCTGCCACCCGTGCCATATCAGCACCCGCCTTGCCAAGGCCCAGCACAATCTCCCGCCCGCTCGGCAGAGGCGCCAGCCCAGCCAGCGCAGGCGGCAAAACCTGTTCCGGGCGCGCCGCCTCTATCGCGGCGGCAAAAGCCTGTCTTAACAGCTGCTTTATCATATTTCCCACTGATCTGGATGGCCGCGCTTACGGCATCTGTTCCACAACTCTGGAAACCGAAAAAAAAGAGGCACCCTAATGCGACGGCTAAAGTGTTTCGCAGGATCCGGAAAATTGCAATAATGCTTTGTTTTTTTCTCCCCGACAGGCGATAAAGCACAAGAAATGGGCATTATTGATTCCATGCAGCAAGCTCTGGCCATGCTGGTCAGGCTGGAGGCTGATCTCTGGGAAATTATCCTGCTTTCCATCAGGGTGAGCGGAACAGCGACTTTCTTTGCCCTTGTTTTTGGCCTGCCGCTGGGCGCGTTGCTGGCAACCCGCAGCTTTCCCGGACGCACCGCTGCCGTCATTTTGGTGAACAGCCTGCTGGCCCTGCCGCCAGTGGTGGCCGGGCTGGTCATCTATCTGCTGCTTTCGCGCAGCGGGCCGTTTGGCTGGCTGCAGCTGCTCTACAGCCCGACAGCCATGATTATCGCCCAATTTGTTCTGATTTTGCCCATCGCCGCCGCCCTCTCACGCCAGATATTTGAGCAGATGCTGGCCGAATATGCCCCGCTGCTGGCCTCGCTGCGTTGTTCCACCACCCAGCGCATAGCGGTCTTGCTGCGGGATGGCAGGCTGGAGCTGATAACGGTGGTGCTGGCCTGTTTTGGCCGCGCCATTGCTGAGGTGGGTGCGGTGATTATTGTCGGCGGCAATATCAATCATGTCAGCCGCGTGCTGACAACCGCTATCGCGCTGGAAACCTCACGCGGTGAGCTGGCGCTGGCACTGGCACTCGGTATGGTATTGCTTGTGATAGCCCTGCTGGTCAATCTGGCCGGCCAGCTGATTCGGGTTGTCTTGCAGAAAGCTGGTGCCGATGTCTGAGGAAATCAAAACCAGTGAACACCCCCCCGGCCCGCCAGTGCTGCGCGCTGATGAGCTCTGCTATACGCGCCAGAACCGGCAGCTGATCACCAAGGCCAGCCTGACCCTTTCGGCCGGGCAGATCACCCTGCTGGCCGGGCATAACGGGGCTGGCAAGAGCCTGCTTCTGCAGCTGCTGCACGGGCTGATGCCGCCGGATTCAGGCCAGCTGTCCGGCCCGCCCGGAAAGCAGCAAAAAATGGTCTTTCAAAAGCCTGTCCTGTTGCGCCGCTCCACCCGCCAGCATCTGGCCTTTCTGGCCCCGCAGCTGGACCGGGACGGGCTGGATGCCTGTCTGGCCCGGGCGGGTCTGCTAGATCGCCAGCAGGTTCCAACCCGCCAGCTATCCGGCGGTGAGGCGCAAAAGCTGGCCCTGACCGGTGCGCTGGCGACCCGTCCGAAATTACTGTTTCTGGATGAGCCGACTGCCAGCCTGGATTATGAATCCACCCGCTTTGTAGAGGACAGCCTGCAACAGGCGCGCGCCGGGGGCATGGCGATTTTGATGGTCTCGCATAATCGCACCCAGATCAAAAGGCTGGCAGATCGGGTGCTGTTTCTGGCCCGCGGCACCATTACCGATAACGCCCAGGCAGACGCATTTTTTGCCCAGCCAGAAAGCCGGGTTGCCCAGGATTGGCTGGATTTCGCTTAAGATCGCAGCAAGCTGGCATTGGCATCATAGAGCGGCTGGCCCAGCACCTCAGCTGGCCAGAATTGCCCCAGAATCTCCACCTCCAGCGCCGTGCCGCCCGCCGCCAGCTCAGTCGGCAAATAGGCGAGGGCGACCGAACAACCCACATGATGGGCATAGCCGCCGGAGCTGACAAAACCGACCGCCGCCCCGTCCTTCATCACCGCCTCATCGCCGGTCACATCAACGCCCTCACTGGCCAGCCGCATCACGCAAAGCCGTCTGGCCGGGCCGGATTTGGCTTCTTCCAGTGCCGCCTGCTTGCCACAGAAATCCCGCTCCCAATCGATAAAGCTGTCCAGCCCGGCCTCAGCAGCGGTGAAATCAGGCCGGTAATCCGCGCCCCAAACGCCCCAGCCCTTTTCCAGCCGCAGTGCCAGCAAGGACCGTGCCCCATACCATTTCAGGCCCAGCTCGCCGTCCGCATCCGCCTCTTCAATCGCCTCCATCAGCCGCAGCTGATAATGCGGGGCCACATAAATCTCATAGCCCAGCTCGCCGGAAAAGGAGAGCCGCGCAATCAGGGCCGGCAAGCCGCCTGCAAAACCCTGGCGAATATCGCGGAATTTGAAGGCCTCATTGCTCACATCCTCGCGGCACAGCCTGGCCAGCAGCGTGCGCGCCTTTGGCCCCGACAGGGCAATGCCATGCCAGTCATCTGACAGATTGCGATACTGCACGCCGCTTTCCGGCAGATGCGTCTCAAACCAGCGCCGGTGCATATTCTGTGCTGTGCCAGACCCGAACAGCATGAAATGATCCTCTGCCAGACAGGCCACGGTGAAATCACCATAGAGCTTGCCCTTGGCGGTCAGCATCGGGGTCAGCGCCAGCCGGCCCGGCCGCGGAATACGCCCGGCCAGCAGCCAGCCAAGATAGGCCCGTGCGCCCGGCCCCTTGAATTCATGCTTCGCAAAATTGGCAATTTCCACCGCCCCGACTGAATGGCGCACCGCAGCCACCTCAGCAGCGACATAGTCATGTGCGCGGCTGCGCCGGAAGCTCGGCTCCTCAAACGCATCCTGCGGCCCGTCCGCAAACCAGAGCGCAGATTCCAGCCCGTGCGCATCACCCATCACCGCCCCTTTGGCCAGGAGCCGGTCATAGATAGCCGTGGTTTTCTGCCGCCGCCCCTTTGGCAAAGTCTCATTGGGAAAGGTCATCACAAAGCGGCGCTCATAATTTTCTGAGGCTTTGACAGTTCCCCATTGCGGGCTGGCATAATCGCCAAAGCGCGCCACATCCATCGCCCAGACATCAATGGATGGCTCGCCATCGATCATCCATTCCGCCATGCACAGCCCAACCCCGCCACCCTGGCAAAAGCCGGCCATCACGCCGACAGCCACCCAGTAATTGCGCATCCCCGGCACCGGCCCGATCATCGGATTGCCATCCGGGCCAAAGGTGAAGGGCCCATTTATCATATTCTTGATGCCCGCCCGCTCCAGAGCCGGAATCCGCTCAAACCCCAGCTGCAGCCGATCGGCGATATTATCCAGGCGCGGCTCCAGCAGCTCATGGCCAAAATCCAGCGGCGTGCCGGCAACCGCCCAGGGGTTGCCCGCGGCTCATAGGTTCCCAGCAACATACCGCCGCGTTCCTGGCGGAAATAGATATTGCCCTCATAATCAATGCCGGCCGGGAGCCTTTCCTCACGCTCCACAATCTCGGGAATATCCTCGGTTATCAGATAGTGATGCTCCATCGGCTGCACCGGCAGATGCAGCCCGGCCAGATGCCCCAGCTCGCGCGCCCACAGCCCGCCAGCATTGACAATCATCTCAGCATTCACCGTGCCTTTGGCCGTCACCACATCCCAGCTGCCATCGGGGCGCTGGTTGGTTTCCAGCACCGGGCAATGGGTCTGATAGCGCGCGCCATGCACCCGCGCCGCCTTTGCATAGGCATAGGTGACCCCGGAGGGATCAATATCGCCATCCAGCGGATCCCACAACGCCGCGATATAGCGCGAGGCATCAATCAGCGGATGCCGTCGTGCCGCCTCTTCTATGGAGATAAATTCCTGATCCAGCCCCATTGTGCGGGCCTTGGATCGTTCGCGTTTCAGGTAATCATGCCAATCTTCATTGGAGGCGAGATAAAAACCGCCTGTATTATGCATCCCCACAGAATGGCCGGACAGCTCTTCAATCTCGCGATAGAGATTGATGGTATAGCCTTGCAGGCGCGAAATATTCGGGTCTGAGCTGATTGTATGAATCTGGCCGGCCGCGTGCCAGCTGGACCCGGAGGTCAGCTCATCGCGTTCCAGCAACAACACATCCTTCCAGCCGAATTTGGCCAGATGGAACAGAATCGAACAGCCAACCACGCCGCCCCCGATCACAACAACGCGGGCATGGCTTTGCAGCTTTTCCCCTGACATGAATTCCTCCCCTTTGAAACCCCCTCTTGATTCCAAGACTGGCGGGAGCAGCAAAGAGAGTCTGCCGCAGAACCGGCATGATCAGCCGTTTTCAAGCTATTGCTGCTCTGCCTCAGCCACGCAGGCTTTTCAGTTCAAAATCCGGATTGGCAATATCCTGGCGTGCGACCGGCTGGCCCTTTTCCATACAGGCTTTGGCAATCATATAAGCCTGCGGGTCAGAGGCCGATTCGACAGAACAGAGCTGATCTCCGACAAAGCTCCAGACAGACAGGCTGCCCTCGCGCCGGCCTGTGCGGCTGATAAAATCCAAACCTTCGCTGCCAGCGGGGGGCAGCAAGCCGGCAATCTGCAGCTTGACATCATATTGATCCGACCAGAACCAGGGCAATTCGGTCTCCGGCACAGGCTGGCCGACAATGGCGGCTGCCGCTACCTGGCCACTGAACTGGGCATGATGCACCGATTCCAGCCGCAGCGGATAATGGGCAGCAGCATGGGCGACATCCCCAATGGCAAAAATCGACGCATCCTCGGTGCGATAATCTGCTGCGACCGGAATACCATTACCCACCGCCAGACCCGCTGCCTCAGCCAGCCCGGTTTCCGGAATCACCCCGATCCCGGCCAGCAGCAGATCACAGTCAATCTGGCGGCCATCATCCAGCTCTATCGCGCTAATCCGGCCTGCTTGCCTGATCAGCCCGGTGAGGCCATGACCCAAAACCAGCTGAACCCCGTGTCGGCGATGCAAATCAGCAAAATAATCTGAAATCACAGGCGAGGCGACCCGCGCCAAAAGCCGCTCAGCCATCTCAATGACCGTGACCTCCAGCCCGGCCTTGCGCAGGCTGGCCGCTGCTTCCAGCCCGATATAGCCGCCCCCGGCCACCACGGCTTTTTTGGCCTGTCCCAGCTCAAGGCGCAACGCCCGCGCATCCGCAGCTGTCCGCAAGAGATGCACACCGTCAGCCCCGTCCAGCGGCAGCTGGCGCGGCCTCGCCCCGGTTGCCAGCACCAGCCAGTCATAGGCAAGCGCGCTGCCATCTGTCAAGGCAAGCTGTTTTGTCTGGCGATCAATTCCGGCCACCGCCAGCCCGTCCCGCAATGCAATATTGAGAGTCTGGAAAAATTCCGGACGCCGCAGCGCAAAGCCCGCCTCATCAGAAGTCTCGGCCTGCAAATAGGCTTTTGACAAGGGCGGGCGCTGAACAGGCAGGCCGCTTTCGCGCTCCACCAGCGTAATAGCCCCCTCATAATCTGCGGCGCGCAATTTTTCTGCACAGGCCAGACCGGCATGGCTGGCTCCGATGATAACTGTCCGTGTCACGCTATCCCCCGACAATCGAAACGCTCTCCGATAATCGAAAAGCATTGGAAAAAAAGGATGGAAAAGTCAGGCTGGCACCTACCCCGTTATCTGCCCCGTCAAATATCCGGGCGAGAGCAGCCAGCTGGTCGAATAGCTTGCCTGATATTCAGCCGCGTGCCAGCGCATGATCAAAATGGCCAGCACCGCCAGCCCGGCGAACAGCGCATATTGCACCAGTCGCTTGTTGCGCGCCGGCCAGTCCTGTTTTTCCACAAAACGCAAGATCAGCCAGACCAGCCCACCCGCCAGCAAAAACCCCAGCCCACCTATCAATACTGTATCCTGTCCCATGCCGGCCTCTTTATCCCCTGCTTGCAAAGTTGCATAAAACCGTTCTCAGGATAGAATGGGCCAGACGGCTTGACCAGCCCCTATCACGGGTATTTTTTGAGGAGAATCACCATGCTTGCAAAATCTGCTTCCCATTTGCAGCAGGCCGGGGAAAGCTGGAGGGAACATCGGCGCTTTGCCTGGTTTTATGCCGGTCACTGCCTGGCCGCCTCATTCATGGCATTGATTCACGGGCTGATGCCGGCCTGGTTCGAGACTTCAGCCAGCGACCGGGTGAAAATGCTGGCAGATCCAGACCGGCTGCGCGCCGCTTTTCACAAGAAACGTCCCTAACAATGCGTGTTTGTCTGCAGAAACAACACATCCTATAAGAGCAATTTTCCAGTTTTTCTGTGAAAAATCTGTCTTTTTTTTCATCATATTTTCAGATAGTTAACAAAGAAACTGCGACAAAAGTGACCATCTGGCCCAGCCTTTTCTTGCCTGTGGGAAATATTTTGTTAATGTTTCGCTTCTAGGGGAGTTTCATCCGGGCAGGCTCGGGTGGGATTCAAAAAAAGTAGGACGTTCTGGAACGAGACCTTTTAGGAGTGTCCTATGTCAATCAAATCTGCAATTAGATTTGCCATTCCGACCGTTGTGCTGTCCTCAATTCCGGCAGTGGCAATGGCGGAAGCTAACCTGCAATCAGATGATTTTGTGGGCATCAGCTTCTGGCTGATTTCCATGGCGCTGGTTGCGTCAACTGCTTTCTTCTTCCTGGAGACCCAGCGGGTTTCTGCGAAGTGGAAGACTTCCCTGGTCGTGTCCGGCCTGGTGACCCTGATCGCAGCCGTGCATTATTTCTATATGCGCGATGTGTGGGTATCCACCGGTGATACACCGACCGTTTATCGCTATATTGACTGGCTGATTACCGTGCCGCTGCTCATGATCGAATTCTATTTGATCCTGCGGGCCATTACAGCTGTGTCAGGCGGCGTTTTCTGGCGGCTGACAATCGGCACGCTGGTGATGCTGATCGGCGGCTATCTGGGTGAGGCCGGCTACATCAATGTAACCGTTGGCTTCATCATCGGGATGGCAGGCTGGGCCTACATCCTGTATGAAATCTTTGCCGGTGAAGCTGGCAAGGTTGCCGCAGGTGAAGCGCCTGCTTCCGTGCAGTCCGCTTATTCAACCATGCGCTGGATTGTGACCATCGGCTGGGCGATTTACCCGCTGGGTTACTTCTTCGGCTATATGGCTGGCGGTGCTTCCATGGAAAGCCTGAACATCATCTACAACCTGGCAGACGTTCTGAACAAGATCGCATTCGGTGTTATCATCTGGAATGTGGCTGTGACTGAATCAGAAGCCAAGTAAGCAAGCTTTGCGGCCGGGCAGCGGCCTTCATATCTGCTGCCCGGCTGTTTATTTTTTAAGCGTAAATTTTTGACCATTGCTTTTTGCGTATTTTGGCCCCTGTTCCGGCCCGCTTGTTGGTGAGGTGTTCGATGCCTGATAGTCTGCCTGCTTCTGTATCCATCCAGATACCGGCCCTGCAGCTAGCCCGTCCGCAAATGCCGGAAGGCGAGAATCGGCTCAGCCGCTTTATCGAACGCCACCTGCCCGCTGCAGACCATCCCTTGCACGCACCCGCCCAGCATCATTTTGCCAAGCCCGGCAAGCAGCTGCGCGGACGCATGGCCCTCGCCTCAGCTGAGGCGTTCGGGGCAGACAGCCTGGCCGCCTTGTGCTGGGCCGCCTCGGTAGAGCTGCTGCACAATGCCTCGCTGGTGCATGATGATATTTGTGATGGCGATATGATAAGGCGCGGGCGGGCGTCGGTCTGGGGCAAATTTGGCCGCGATATGGCCCTGGCCCTTGGCGACTGGCTGATTGCCCTGTCCTTTGAGCTGGCCGGCGAAGCCGCCCGCCTGTCCGGCATCCCGCAGCTGCCGGTAATTCTGGCCCGCCACATGAAAACCACCACCACCGGCCAGGCGATGGAATTCCAGACCGGCAGCTATCCGGACTGGGCGAGCTATCTCAATATCAGTGCCGGCAAGACGGCGCCGCTGTTTGTCGCCCCGGTTGAGGGGGTCGCCTGGCTGGCCGGGCGCACCAGCCTGATTGATCCGATCAGCCGGTTTTTCACCGCTGCCGGCATCTGCTACCAGATTGCCAATGATATCCAGAATGTGCTGGGCACAGACGGCGCGGCCAGCCCGGCCTCAGATTTGTTGCGGCGCGCGCCCAATGCGGTGATTGTCCAGTTCAATGCCAGCCTGCCAAACAGCCGCAAAAAGGCTTTTGCTGACTGGCTGGCCTCTGGCGATACCGAACAGGCCGGGCAATGGCAGGACCGGCTGGTCAATTCCGGGGCGATTACCGCCAGTGCGGCTGAAATGAATCAGCTTCTGGCCGAGGCGCGCGACTGTGCAGGCTGCCTGCCTGCCGAGGTGGGCGCGGTGATCGGCCCGATGATGCAGCAGCTGCAACGCGTCTGTGGCCAGATTTCAGCCGCCTGCCCGAGCTGACAAATTTTGTATAAAAAGCCTGCTGCGGTCATCCATTTGCCGCCAGCTGTGCTATAAGAAAGTATGGACGGGCTGGGTTTCAACACAAAACAGGGTCGCCGCCTGCTGGTCATTGGCAGCGGGTTTGGCGGGATAGCTGCTGCCTTGCGGATGCGGGCAAAAGGCCATGAGGTCACGCTGATTGAGCGGCTCGGGGCGCTGGGCGGGCGCGCCCAGACATTTGAAAGAGGCGGCTTTCGCCATGATGCCGGCCCGACCGTTATCACCGCCGCGTTCCTGTTTGATGAGCTGTTTGAGCTGTTTGGCGAGACGCGCGCTGACCATCTGGATTTCCGCCCGCTTGATCCCTGGTATCGCTTTTACTTTGAGCCAACCGGAGAGCAGTTTGACTATCGCCCGTCGCTGGAAGATACGAATGCGGAAATTGCCCGTTTCAATCTGGCTGACATAGAGGGGTATCGCAAGCTGGTTGCGACCTCAAAAGAGATTTTTGACATTGGTTTTGAGCAGCTGGCCGACAAGCCCTTTACCCGTTTCGGGGCGATGACGGCCCAGCTGCCTGCCTTGCTGCGCTTGAAAAGCTGGATGAGTGTTGCCCAGCTGGTGAACCGCCATATCAAGCATCCGTTGCTGCAGCAGGCTTTTTCCATCCATCCGCTGCTGGTTGGCGGCAATCCGTTTGATACCACCTCCATCTATGCGCTGATCCATTATCTGGAGCGGCGCTGGGGCGTGTGGTTCTGCATGGGCGGGACTGGCAAGCTGGTGGCTGAGCTGGGCCAGCTGATGGAACGCGCCGGGGTCGCTCTGGAGCTGAATACCGATATTGCCGAAATCACCGAAAAAGACGGGCGCGTATCCGGGGCCCGCAGCACCGATGGCCGGTTTTTCCCGGCCGATGCGATTATCTGCAATGCCGACCCGCCCACCGTCTATGCCCAGATGCTGCCCAGCCAGAAACGCCGCCGCAAGCGCTTGCTGCCGGAAAGGCTGACCCGCTATTCAATGGGGCTGTTCGTGCTGTTTTTCGGCACTGAGCAGTGCTATCCGGATGTCGCCCATCATACGATCTGATGGGCAAGCGCTATAAATCGCTGTCTGAAGGATATTTTTAACCGCAAGATTCTGGCTGAGGATTTTTCCCTTTACCTGCACCGGCCCACCGCCACTGACCCCAGCTTTGCCCCGCCCGGCAAGGACAGTTTTTATGTTCTCTGCCCGGTTCCCAATCTGCAAGGGGAGGTCGATTGGCAAAAAGAGGGGCCGGCCTTGCGCGACCGGATTGTCGCGGCCCTGGATAAAAGCCTGCTGCCCGGCCTGTCGCAGACCATTACCGAAGATTTCTGGATGGGGCCGGAAGATTTCCGCAATGATTACCGTTCCATGCATGGGGCCGGTTTTTCCATCGCACCGATTTTTGCCCAATCCGCCTGGTTCCGCTATCATAATCAGGACCCGCATCTGCCCAATCTCTATTTTGCCGGGGCTGGCACGCATCCCGGCGCAGGCTTGCCGGGCGTGCTTTGTTCGGCCAAAGTGGTGGAACAGCTGATGACCGGACAGGAGGAATTTCTGGCCAAGGCAGAATGACAATCCAGTCAGGATGACAGCTGAAACAGGCCGGTCTGCCGGCCGGAAAGTGGGAATTCGGGGAAACAAGAAAGTAGTCAGCCAGCCAGCCAGCATCAACAGGCCGCGCCCTCTCCGCCAGCAATGAGACGCTGGACCCGCGCACCAGCCTGGCCCGCAATGGCCGCAGTTTTTTCTGGGCCTCGCGCCTGCTGGGGCCGCAGATGGCGGCACGCGCGGCTGGCCTTTATGCCTTTTGCCGGGTGCTGGATGATATGGCTGACGGGGATATTCCCGGCGGGCCGGACAGGCTGGCCAGCATCAAAACCCGCCTGCAAAACGGCAGCGGCCCGGTGGACCCGGCCCTGGCCGGGTTTTTGCCGCTGATGGCTGAGACCGGCATACCGGCGCGCCCGCTCCTGCATCTGATTGACGGCTTGCTACAGGATCAGCAAGAGGTCGCGCTGGAGGAGGAGGCAGATTTGCTGCGCTATTGCTACCGGGTAGCCGGCACGGTCGGGCTGATGATCTGCCCGGTTCTGGACTGCCGGGATCAGGCGGCCTGGCCCTTTGCCATTGATCTGGGCATGGCCATGCAGATGACCAATATTGCCCGCGATGTTCTCGAAGATGCCCAGCTGGGGCGGCGCTATTTGCCGGCCAGCTGGCCGGGCCGGTTTCTCCGGCTGGAATAAGCCGGGCAGCAAGCCAGCCGGGCAGCGCCGAGGCCCGGCAAATCCGTCAGGCAACAGCGCGGCTGCTGGGGCTGGCAGACCGCTATTACCGCAGTGCCGAGGCCGGGATGGGTGCCCTGCCCTGGCGCGCCAGAGCCGCGATTATGGTGGCTGGCCGTGTCTATCGCCAGATCGGGGTTGAATTGCAGGCAGGCGGGCTGAACTGGCAGGCCGGGCGGGTGGTCACCTCAAATTTCAGCAAGAGCCGGGCCAGCCTTGCCGGGCTGCTGGCCTTGCCCAGAGTGCCGGGGCGGCTGCCTGCCCATGACAAATCGCTGCATGATGCGCTGGCAGGGCTGGTTTGATGGCGCCTGATGCAGCTGAAAATCTGGCCGCTGAGATTGCTGTTCTGGGGGCTGGCTGCGCCGGACTCAGCCTTGCTGCTGCGGCCAGCCCGCAACAGGCAGACCAGATGCTGCTGGTTGGCCCGCCAGATGACCGCCCGTCCCATATTTGGGGGTTCTGGCAGATGCCCTGGCTGGATCAACCGGCCAGACTGGCCCGCAAGAGCTGGCAAAAATGGCTGATCGCAACCCATGCCGGAAGCCATATCCAGCAGGCAAGCCAGCATCCCTATCATGCGCTGGACAGTGCTGTCTGGCTGGCGGATTGCCGCGCCAGAATAGCCAGCAACCGCCTGCGCCACATCACCAGCCCGGCTGAACGGCGCAAGGATGGCCAGCTCTGGGCCGGCCAGCAGCCCCTGTCAGCCAGCCGGGTGCTGGATGCCCGCCCGCCTTCAGCGCAGCCCGGTATCCTCTTGCAGCATTTTCTGGGCTATGAAATCACCGCCCCGCAGGATCTGTTTGACCCGGCTGTTGCCCGGCTGATGGATTTTCGCACCGATCAATCCAAGGGGCTGAATTTTATCTATCTTTTGCCCTTTGACCGGCGGCGGGCGCTGGTTGAATCGACCTTCTTCTCAGCACAGCCGCAGCCTGAGCCCGTCTATGATCAGCTGATTCGCGGCTATCTGAAAGAGCAGTTTGGCCTGACCGGCTTTGAGATCACACACCGTGAAAAGGGCCTCATCCCGATGGGGGCTGTTCAGCCGCATGACCCGCTGATCGCAGAACGGTTTGGCGGCAATGGCGGGGCAGTGCGCGCCTCCAGCGGCTATGCTTTTGGCTTTATCCAAAGACAGATCGCCCGGATGCTGGAAGGGGGCACAGCCATTGCCCGCCCACACCCGCCGCACCGCCGCTTTGATATCTGGATGGATCAGGTGTTTTTGCGGGTTTTGGCCAGGGATCCGGCCAGCGCCCCGGCACTGTTTCTGGCACTGGCGCGCGCGCTGGATGGCGATGCGATGGCCCGCTTCCTGTCCGGTATTGCCCAGCCGGCCGACTATCTGGCAGTGCTGCGGGCCATGCCGACACGCCGTTTTCTCAGCGCAGCCCTTGCCGGGCCGGGCAGGCAGCCATGACAGAATTGGGGCTGACAGGCTGGCTGGCGCTGGGATTTGTGATGGCAATCGGATTGCCGCACGGG
The DNA here is from genome assembly GCA_038131695.1 of Alphaproteobacteria bacterium. Lineage (GTDB taxonomy): Bacteria > Pseudomonadota > Alphaproteobacteria > Puniceispirillales > Puniceispirillaceae > JADHLK01. Next base: position 63,126 of record JAYPQA010000013.1, read on the forward strand.
GCGTTTGACGGAGCCGTGGCCCTGCATCTGGGGCTGCGCCGCGCGCATCAGATGGCGGCCTTCCTGCTGGCCTATCTGGTGATAGCCGGGCTGGTTATCGCCTTCTGGCTGGGCAGCCCGGAATTGGCCCTGACCCTGTTTCTGGCACTGTCCATGCTGCATTTCGGGCTGGCTGACAGCCGCCCGGCCCGCCTGCTGCCGGACTGGCTACAGGCTTTTTGCCATGGCGGGCTGGTCAGCCTGCTGATCCCGCTGGCCCATCGCCAGGAGACAGAACAGCTCTTTATCCAGCTCACCAGCGGGCCGACACCTGTCCTCTGGCAGCTGCTTGAGGCGGGCGGGCTGGTCTGGGCGGTGGTTTTGACCGGGCTGGTTCTCTTGTCCCTTTTTCGGGCGAATTTGCGCCAGATGGTGCTGGAGATAGCCCTGCTGGCCGCGCTGCTCTGGCTGCTGCCGCCGCTGGCCGGGTTTGCCTTTTATTTTTGCGCCGTGCATTCTGCCCGCCATTTCCGGCGCATCTGGCAAGCCCTATCCAGCCAGCATGGGCGGGCCCAGCTGCTTATCGGGGCCGCGGTTCTGACACTGGCCAGCTGGGCCGGGGCAGCCCTGTTCTTTTACTGGCTTTCCGCCAGACAGGATTTGTCCGCTGCCGGGCTGCAAACGGTCTTTATTCTGTTGGCGGCGCTGACAGTCCCGCATATGCTGTTGATAGATGGATGGTTTCGCCCGCGCGGATTTGATCGCCCGGGCCGCGGGAATAAGGATAATGACGCGTTTCAGCAAAAGTGACAGACAGGCCCGGTCCCGCAAGGATGCCCATCTTGATCTGGCTAAATCAGACGCCGCTTCACAGGACGGCCCACAGCCCGCTGATGCTGTCCAGCTGCCCTATCACGCCCTGCCCGAGCTGGCCCTCACAGACATCAGCACGCATTGCCCGTTTCTGGGCCGCACCCTCTCGCAGCCGCTGATAATCGGGGCGATGACCGGCGGCACGGACCGGGCAGACCGCATCAATGCCGCGCTGGCTGAAGTGGCGGAGAGCGCAGGCATAGCCCTGGCTGTCGGCTCGCAGCGCGCCTGTCTGGCCAACCGGCGCAGCCAGGCCGAATTGCGCTGCCTGGCAAAATCCATACCCCTGATAGGCAATCTGGGCGGCGTGCAGATGGCCCGGCCGGAGGGGCTGAAGATGGCCCGCCGGGCTGTGGATGATCTGGGGGTTGATATGCTGGCCGTGCATCTGAACCCGTTGCAGGAAATCGCCCAGCCGGAAGGCGAAACAGATTGGCGCGGCGTGCTGGCCGCGATTGAACAGGCAGTCCGGGAGCTGCCCTGCCCTGTCCTGGTAAAGGAAGTCGGGGCCGGTCTGGGGCCGGAGGCGGCCCGCCAGCTGAGAGATATTGGCGTTGACTGGCTGGATGTGGCTGGCCGCGGCGGGACCAGCTGGACACGCATTGAAGCCGCCCGCCAGCCGCCCGCTGGTCAAGCAAGGCTGGCCCCGTTTCTGGATTTCGGACTGACCACGCCCGATGCGATAAGGGCGGTGCGCCAAGCCTGCCCGGAGATTAAGATTGTCGGCTCTGGCGGGGTGCGCCACGGGCTGGATATGGCGCGTTGCCTGTGGCTGGGTGCGGATATGACCGCGATGGCTGGCCCGCTGCTGACCCAGCTGGAACAGGCAGATGGCCAGCTGGATCAGGCGCGGCTGGCTGACTTTCTAGAGCAGCTGAAAGAACAGCTCAAAATAGCCCTGTTTTTGACCGGATCGGCCAACATACCAGATTTTCAGAAAAAATCGGCTATTTACAGGTAAGCAAAAAAAATATTAGAAGAATTTAATACAGCCATTCATCCAGTCTGGATGAACAGCTGTATAAAGAAAGACTTGAAAAAGTCTTCCCCCCGAAAGGAGGTCTCGGTTTCCTACTTTTCCGAGACCTCCACTTTCCTCCTCCTCTTTTAGAACGACAAGCCAGCTTTCCACAATGTGGCGGCGGCGGGCAGCTTGAAAGGGCGTCCGCGCTTTCGGGCAGCTATAGAAACTGCTGGAAAAGTTTTTTTCGATATTGTAAGAACGGTCATCCAGGTTTGCCGGGCTGGCTTTCGCAGCTTGTCCGGCCCGGTCGGAGAGTAGCTCAGCCTGGTAGAGCACTGTCTTCGGGAGGCAGGGGCCGGAGGTTCGAATCCTCTCTCTCCGACCAATTTTTTCTTTTTCCCTGTCTGGTATTTTGTCCCCGTAATGTTTTTGTCACAATCCAGCTCTAATTATTGACTTTTGCCATATTTGCAGGTGACGGGTTATGAGTATTGCCATTAACGGTATGGGCCGGATAGGCCGGTTGGTTCTGCGGGCTGCCTTTGGCGGGGTGCTCAGAGACAGTCAGGATCCCAGGCGCGATCTGCGGCTGCCCATCTGCCATGTCAATGACAGCCAGGCAGATGCCGCCCTTATCGCGCATTTGACCGAATTTGATTCCGTGCATGGCCGCTGGCCAGCTGCTTTTTCCGTGCAGGACGGGCTTATCAATATTCAAGGGCAGGAGATTTCCTGTTCATCTGAGTCTGATCCGGGCGAGCTGGACTGGGCTGGCACGGGGGCTGAGATTGTGCTGGACTGCACTGGCCGCTTTCGCGAGCCCGACTTGCTGGAAGGCTATTTCCGGCAGGGTGTCAAGGTGATTGTCGCAGCCCCTGTGCATGATCATCCAGGCTGTCAATATCGTGCCGGGTATCAACAGCCATATCTATCAGCCGGACCGGCACCATATTGTGACCGCGGCGTCCTGCACGACCAACTGTCTGGCCCCTATCGTCAAGGTGCTGCATGAGGAGATCGGCATCAAGCGCGGCCAGATTACCACCATCCATGATCCGACCAATACCAATGTTGTGACTGACAGGCCGCACAAGGACTGGCGGCGGGCGCGCTCATCCCTGTTATCCCTGCAACCGACCAGCACCGGCTCAGCCCGCGCTATTGGCCTTATCTATCCGGAGCTGGAAGGGCTGTTGAACGGTCATGCGGTGCGTGTGCCGGTGCTGAATGCCAGCCTGACTGATTGCGTTTTTGATCTGGCTGAAAAACCGATGCCGAACTGTCAATGCGCTGTTTCATCGGGCAGCCCAGACCGATTTGGCCGGTATATTGGGGTCGATCGCGCCCGCTGGTCTCGGCTGATTATGTCAATGACAGCCGTTCAGCAATTATTGATCTGCCTTCTACGATGGTACAGATGACACGCTGGTCAAGATTATGCCTGGTATGACAAATGAAACAGGCTATGCCTGCCGGATGGTTGATCTGGCGGATCAGCTTGTTCAGGCCGGCTGGTGATGCAGACCGGCAGGCGCGATTTTCTCACCGTCTCCGCCAGCTACTGGGCCTTTACCCTGACCGATGGGGCCCTGCGGATGCTGGTGCTGCTGCATTTCTACCAGACCGGTTTCAATGCCTTTCAGCTGGCCCTGCTCTTCACCTTGTATGAGCTGGCCGGAATCTTTACCAATCTGGCAGGCGGCTGGCTGGCAGGCCGGTTTGGCTTGCGCGCCATGCTCAGCAGCGGTATCGGGCTGCAAATCGGCGCGCTGGTGATGCTGGCGGGTCTGGACAGCAGCTGGCCCGGCTGGCTGGCCCTTGTCTGGGTGCTGCTCTCGCAGGGCCTGTCCGGCATTGCCAAGGATATGACCAAAGTGGCCGCAAAATCAGCCATCCGGCTGAGTGCCGGGCAGGCAGGCAGCCGCCTGTTCACCTGGACTGCCTTTTTCACCGGGTCGAAAAATTCGGTCAAGGGCGCGGGATTTTTCCTTGGCGGGCTGTTGCTCGGCTGGATCGGTTTTGAGGCTACGCTGCTGGGGCTGGCCGGGTTCCTGTTGGTCTTGTTGAGGCTGGTCTGGAGCGGCTGCCGGGGATTTAGGGCTGGTGAACCGCAACAAAGGAAGGGGGGGCGGGTTTTCTGGCCCCTCGCGCCAGATGGATCTGTTATCAGCGGCGCGGGTTTTCCTGTTCGGCGCGCGCGATATCTGGTTTGTGGTGGGCTTGCCGGTGACCCTCTATGGCGCGGGCTGGAGCTTTTGGCAAACAGGCGGCTTTTTGGCACTCTGGACTGTCTTTTATGGCATGGTTCAGGCCAGTGCCCCGCGGTTTTGTTGCAGCCCGACGGGCTGTCTGCTGGTGCCGACAGCCGGGCGGGCTGGCGGGCTTGAATTTTCTGGTGATTGCCGGGCTGTGGGCCGCCCTGGCCGCCAGCCCGGCAGCGGGCGGGTCTGCTGGCTCGATAGCGGTGCTGATCGGCGGATTGCTCGTATTCGGGGCCGTCTTTGCGCTGAATTCATCGGTGCATTCCTATCTGCTGCTGGCCCTGACCGGCGGCGAGAAAACCAGCGCGGATGTCGGCTTTTACTATGCGGCAAACGCGGCCGGGCGATTGGCAGGCACGCTGCTGTCCGGCTGGTGTGCTACGTGGCGGGATACCCGTCGTCTGCTCAGGGCCGGGGTGTTTTTGCTGCTTGCCTTTATCTTGACACGCGCAATCCAGCCGCCGCCGCAGCCTGTCTGACAAAACCGCTCCAGACCCGGGGCGGCCTGTCATGGAGCCGTGATAAAACTGTCATAAAACTGTAACGAATCACACCGATAACAGCGGTGGTTTTTGCAAAAACAAGCCCGGCAGGGCCTGTCCCCCCAAAAGCCGTTAAGTCAGGTTCGACCAGCATTATTTATGGGAGTTATCCATGCGTTTTTTACCTGTTATCCTGCCGGCCATTGCGGCTATCAGCCTGAGTGCTGCCGCCCAGGCCCGTGACTATATCTCTATTGCCGGTTCCTCAACCGTGCTGCCTTTTGCCACCATCGTTGCCGAAGCCATGGGCACCAATCCGGCTTTCAAGACCCCGGTTGTTGAATCCGGCGGCTCTTCGGTTGGCAAGAAAGGGGCGTGTGAGGGTATCGGCACACAATTTATCGATATCGGCAACGCCTCATCACGCATGAAGCCGCTGGAGCTGGAAACCGTGCGATGCGAATGGTGTGAAGGTAACCGAAATCAAGGTCGGTTATGATGGTATCGTTGTGGCCAATGCAAAATCAGGCCAGCTGCTGGAAATCTCCCTGTCCGATCTGGGCAAGGCTCTGACAGCCAAGGTGCCGGACCCGGCAGGCAGCGGCAAGATGGTCGATAACCCCTATCAGAAATGGTCAGATGTCAACGCCTCTCTGCCGGCTCTGGATATTCGCGTCTATGGCCCGCCGACAACTTCCGGCACCCGCGCTTCCTTCGCTGAGATCGTCAATGAAAAAGCCTATTGCAAAAAGGATGAGGCTGCCAAGGCGGCGCTGAAGGCGGCTGGCGAATCAGCAAAATCCTGCCGGGCAATGCGCACTGACGGGGCCTATGTTGAGGCAGGAGAGCAGGATAATCTGATTGTTCAGAAGCTGCAGGAAGACCCGAACGCCTATGGCATTTTCGGCTTTTCCTATTCTTGACCAGAACACAGACACACTGCAAAGTGCGGCCCGTCTGACGTGTCACCTGACGTTTGATCTGCGATTGCCAGATGGATTATGCAAGGCCTCACGTGCGCTGTATTTCTACATCAGCACGTCATGTGGTGTGGTTCCGGGCATGGATGAATATATGAAGCTGAGTGGACCAAGCATTGGGGTGATGATGGTGTGCTTGATGCCGGCATGGTCCTGATGCCGATGCTGAGCGGCTGCCTATGCCAAGGCGATGGACTGACCTGCCAAAGCTGACAGCTGATATGCTGAAGTAATTTGGCATAGCAAGCAATACGTAACCGAACGAAAGGCTAC
>JAYPQA010000014.1:0-168857 GCA_038131695.1 Alphaproteobacteria bacterium
GTGCCTTGCGGTAATTTTCCATCGAATGTGAACATAAGACCCCTTTTTCCTTCGGCGTTTTTTCTGGTGGCGTTTTTTCTGGTGCTGTCCTTGATGTTTATTGTGACGGCCTTGCGGCCCCTGCAGGCCAGTGACACAGAAGAGCAAACCGAGCTGTTATTGAGCGCGCCCATCTTGCAGGCGGTGCGCGCGCATCCACAAATCCTGTCCCAGAATGCCAAATTATGCCAGTCGATCTACCGGCTGGGCTGAGCCGGGCAGAGCAGCGCGCAAATCTCAGCCAAATTGAGCGGCGGCAAAGAGGCTGGGCAATAATTTCAATTCCAAATCGCGTGATGCAGACGCGCCTCGTTGCGCGGATTCAAGAATTCCCGGAAAACAAGGTGTTTGATCTGGATGTGACCCTGCGCTATGCGCTCTGGGACTGGGATCGCGGTGATAACCGGGTGGCCAGCCATGAGCTGACCTATGCGGTGAACCAGATGGAGCTGGAAATCGCCCTGTCGGATCAGCTGAAATCGCTGCTCTTTATGTCCTTGCGGCTGAATCTGTATGAGCAGCTGCTGGGCCTGCACCGGCAAATCATAACAGATATCAAACCGCATATAGAGGCGATAGAGGCCCAAGGGGCTGCCGGGGTTATCCGCATGGCAGATGTGGGCGGCGGGCCAAATTGCTGCAGCTGGATGCTGAGATCAGCTGCGCCGCACGGAAAATAACCGCGCCCAGATTCTGCGCGAGCTGGACGGGCTGTTTGGCCTGCAGCCGGAAGCGGCCCGCGAATTGCTGGCTGTCTGGCTGGAACGCAGGCCAGCAGACTTGCCGGCTCTGGTTCCCGACTCTTCGCTGGCGGCGCGCTCTCTGGCCCTGCAAACCCGTGCCGCCCGCCATGAGCGCGAGGTGATAGAGGCAGAACTCTACCCGTCGGTGGATGGGGTGCTGGAAGCCACCATCTTTGATTTGCGCGATTATGAGGATGAATACCAGATGGTCGGGCGGCTGGAATTCACATGCCCTCTATGATGGCGGTTCCAACAAGGCACGGCTGGCGGAAAATAACTGGCGCATCAGCGAGCTGGGCGCCGAGCGCAACCGGGTGGTTCAGGAAAAACAGAATGAGGACGCCTTCAACCGGCTGAATTATGATGATCACCAGGCGCAGCTGGCCGCCCTGTCAGACCGCGTCTGGCCAATGCCCGCGAGAGGCTGGCCAGCATGATGGCACTTTTTGGGCCGCTCGGATATCTCCGCGCTTTGATATTGCCCAGCAGATGATAGAGCTGGGTGCTTCTGTCGAGGAGCAGGTCAGCACCGGGTTGGAGCTGGAAACAACACGCATAACCGGCCTGCATCTGACCGATAGGCTGGCTGATATTCTCAATATCCGGATTGGAGACAAGGGATGCTGAAAAAGCCTGCAACCTCATTGCGAGACCATTGGTTCTGGGGCCCGTTGCTGGAATGCCGGGCGATCTATCCGCAGGTTATCCTTGCCTCGGTTCTGATCAATATTTTTGCCCTGGCCTCTTCTTTATATATCATGACGGTTTATGACCGGGTGATCCCGAACAACGCGACCGAATCGCTGATCGCGCTGACCACGATTATCATGGTGGTGATTGTCTTTGACTTTATCATGAAAATTGTGCGCGGCGGCTTTGTGGACCGGGCCAGCCTGCGGATTGACCGGCGCGTTTCAACCGCGCTGTTTGACCGGATTTCGCGCCATGATGCCACGCTGGGCAAGAGCGCGACCGGCGCGCTGGCCAGCACGGTGCGCGATTTTGAACTTCTAAAGGATGTCATCGGCTCGGCCAGCTTTACGGTCTTTGCAGACCTGCCCTTTGTGCTGTTGTTTTTGGTGGTGCTGTGGATGATTGGCGGGCCGATTGCGGCGATCCCGGCGATGATTGTGCCGTGTGTTATCCTGTTTGGCTTTATTCTGCAGCCGATCATCCGGCGCATGACCGAACTGTCCTCGCAACAGGGCAAGTCGAAGCAATCGGTGATCGTCGAGATGATCTCGGCTCTGGAGACGGTCAAGACAACGCAAGGCATTTCCATGCTGCGCAATCGCTGGCTGAATTCGGTGCTGCATCAGGGCAAGACCCAGGCCAAGACCAAGATGACCAGCCAGCTGGCCACCTATTTTGCCCAGTTTGGCCAGCAAATCAGCCAGATCGGTATTGTTGTCTATGGCGTGTTTTTGATCGCATCCGGCGATCTGACGATGGGGCAGCTGATTGCCTGTGTGATTCTCTCTGGCCGCACCATGGCCCCGCTGGGCCAGATTACCGGCTTGCTGGGGCGGATGAATCAGGCCATCGCAGCCTTTCGCGGCCTGACTGAGGTGCTGGCTGGCACGACAGATGAGGAACAGCGCCGCGATATGGTGAAACGGCCTGTCCTGAAGGGCAAGATTGAGCTGAAAAATGTCACCTTCACCTATGATGATCAGCCCGAAGCCACCTTGCATGATATCAACCTGACCATTGAGGAAGGCGAGAGGGTTGCGATATTGGGCCGGATTGGCTGCGGCAAGACCACCTTGCTGCGCCTGATTTGCGGGCTCTACCCCACCGATTCCGGCATTGTGATGATCGATAATGCCGATATCCGCCAGATCCGGACCAGTGATGTGCGCCGCAATATCGGCACGGTTCTGCAAAACCCGGTGCTGTTTTCCGGCACCATCCGGGACAATCTGATGATGGGCAATCCGGATGCGCGCGATGAGGATTTGCTGGAAGCGGCCCGCCTGTCCGGGGCGGCCAGCTTTATCGGTATGTTGCCGGGCGGCTTTGATTTCCCGCTCTCTGAGCGCGGGCAGGAGCTGTCTGCCGGTATGCGCCAGACGCTGGCGATTTCCCGCGCGCTGATCGGCAAGCCGAACATCCTGATCATGGATGAGCCGACCGCCGCCATGAATAGCGGGACCGAACAGAAGCTGGTGGATAAGCTGGATGTTGCCAGCCGCGGTCTGACCAGCATCTTTGTTACCCACCGCGGGGCCATGCTGCAGCTGGCGGACAAGATGGTGGTTATGGAAAGTGGCCATATTGTGCTGGCAGGCCCCGCGATGAGGTGCTGGCCCGTCTGCAGGCCCAGGCTGAGGCAAATAAACAACAGGCAAGTGAAGAGGTTTCATAATGGCACGCACGCCCAAAAAAGCAGCTGGCAAATCGGCTTCCAAAAAGAAACAGCCTGCCAAACCCGTCGCCCCCGAACAGACAGCTGAACAGGGTGTGGCAGCGCAAACGCCGGAAGCGGCCGGCCCGGCAGCTGGCGGCCCGGCTGCTGGAGAATTGGCGGCTGGCGGTCTGCCGGAGGGTCTGTCGCTGGGGACCAGTGAGCCGCAAAAGCGCGGGATTATCGGCTGGATTTTCTTTGTGTTGCTGCTGCCTCTCTGGCCAATCCGCAGGCTGTTGCGGCCCTGGACCAGCAAATGGTTCGGCCCGTTGCCAATGCGGTTTGGCCCGCCGCCGATTGACCATTCTGAGCCGGATTTTGACCCGAAGAACCGGGGATGCTGGCCGGGCAGGTTATTTTTGTGCTGATCACGGCCTTTTCGTTATCGCCTTTTCTGGGCCAGCACGGCTGAGCTGGATGAGCAGGTGCGCGCCGAAGGTGAGGTTATTCGGGCGACAGATGTGCTAATCATTCAGGCCCGCCTGCCCGGCGTGGTAACAGAAATCGGCGTCCAGCTGGGCAGCCGGGTTGCTACTGGCGATATTCTGTTCCGCATGGAAGATGAGGATGTGCAGGCCAATTTCGCGGATAATGAAATTATCATCGCCTCCTCGCGCGCGGCGCTGGTGCGTCTGGAGGCCGAAGCCTCCGGTCAGGAAGCCATCCGTTTTCCCGATGAGCTGGTCGCCGCCGCCCCGCAAGCCGTGGCTGAGGAGAACAGCCTGTTCAGCCAGCGCCGCATTGCCCTTCTGGGAGAGTTGGGGGTGCTGGTGCAAAAGGTGGATACGCTGGAACGCTCTATAGAGGAGAAAGAAGCTGCGGCCCGTCTGGCCAGTGAGCGGGCGCTGATTCAGAAAAAAGGAATATGATCTGATAAAGCCGCTGGTGGATGCCGGGCATGAGCCGCGCCTGAAGCTGATTGAGGCAGAGGCCAGCTGGCGGCAATCCGAAGGCGAGGCGGAACTGGCCGCGCTCTATTGTGTCCATGCAGTCTGACCTGAGCGCCAAACACAAGGAAATTGAGTCGGTCAAACAGAAATACCGCGCTGAGGCCAGCCGCCAGCTGGTGGAGATGCAGACCAAGCTGGCCCAGGCCCGCTCGCGTCAGGAAGCACTCGCCGGCAAGGTGGGCTATGCGGGAATCGCCGCCCAGCAGCCGGGGGTTATCTCGGCCCTGCATTTGAAAACCGTGGGTGCCGTGGTGCAACTGGGAACCGTGCTGGCTGAGCTGGTGCCGGATTCCACCAAGGCGACGATTCGCGCCCGCCTGCTGCCCCAGGATGTGGCAGATGTAAAGGTTAGGCCAGGCCGTGCGGATATCGCTGGCGGCCTATGATGTGTCCCGCTACGGGGCGGTTGAGGGGGTGGTGACCCGCATTGCCAGCAACACCACGCAACAGGAAAATATGCCGCCCTTCTATGAAACGCTGATTGAGATACCGGATCTGTCTTTCCCGCGCTCGCCCATCAAGCCGGATCTGGTGCCGGGGATGCAGGCCACGATTGATATTCTGGGCGGCAAGCGCACGGTGATGGATTATATCCTCACCCCCATCCAAAAGGCCAGCCGGGCGGCTTTCCGGGAAAAATAAGCTTTGGGAAAAACAGGCTTTGGGAAAAACAGGCTTTGGGAAAACACAGCTTGGGCCGGGTCAAATAATTTATCCCGGCTGGCCCCCGCCTGTGCTAGCCTGTCGGCATGACAGACAGCCGGAATGACAGGATTTTTCACGCCAGCCAGCCGATTTTGCTGGCCGGGGCAGGCGGGGCGGACAGCGCGTTTCTGGCCCGCCATGCGATGGATAAAAAGCTGGTCGCGGTGGATGGCGGGCTGGCGCATCTGCTTGCCGCCGGGCTCGCCGCTGAAATGCTGATCGGGGATATGGATTCCGTTGATCCGCAAGCCCGCAAAGAGGCGGCGGCCGCGGGCTGCCGGATTCTGGAAATTGCCGATCAGAACAGCACGGATCTGGAAAAGGCCCTCACCTATTGCCGCGCCCCGTGGTTTGCCGGTTTTGGTTTTCTGGATGGCCGGTTTGACCATGCGCTGGCGGCCTTGAATCTGCTGGTGAAATTTCAGGCCAGCCATCTGGTTTTGCTGGTCGGGGCAGAAGATGTGATGACCGTGGTATCCGGCCCGCTGCATCTGCAGCTGCCGGTCGGCAGCCGTCTGTCTGTCTGCCCGATAGAGCCGATCCATTTTCTCCGCTCAGAAGGGCTGCAATGGCCGCTGGACGGGCTGCGGCTGGAAATGGGCGGGCAGGGCGGCACCTCCAACCGCTGCAATGCTCCCAGCCAGATGATTGAGCCGGCAGCCCCGCATCAGCCCTTTGTGCTGATAACGGCGCGCGATCACCTCTCTTCCTTGGCGGGCTGGCTGTCTTCGGCCAGGCCATAGGTGCGGGCGCGCAAAAAGCTGACCAAATCAGACCGGCTGTCTATAGAGGCGATGTCCGCGGGCCGGATCAGCCGCCTTATGGTGACCGGCAGGCGGCGATGCATTTGCTGGCAGATTTCCCGGAACATCAGCGCATAGCCCAGCGTCAGGCTGGCCCGGATAGCCATCTGGAACAGCACACTGTTCTGGCCGGTAAAATGCACCGGCAGAACCGAAACGCCGGGCTTTTTCGCCAGCTTGGCCACAAATTTTTTCCATTCCGGATCCCAGGCCGGGCCAAAAAAGCCGGGCGATCTGGAAATCGCCCCGGACGGGAAAATAACCAGCACCCCGCCAGTGTCCAGCCAGGCCAGCGCCTGTTTGCGGGTCGCCAGATTATTGGCCAGCGCCTTTTCATCCTCATCAAAGTCAATGGGCAGAATCTTGTCCATCACAGCCGGAGCCTGGCGCAGGACGCGGTGGGTTATCATCTTGTAATCCTGGCGTTTTTCGGCAATCAGCGCACAAAGCGCCACCCCGTCCACCACGCCGAAAGGATGATTGGCAATAACCAGAAGCGGGCCGCTTTCGGGAATCTCTGCCCCGGCCTCTTTGGTCACATCCAGCCGGATATGCAGCCGGTCCAGCGCATCCTGCCAGAAGCGCGAGGGCGGGCGCTGATCATCCACATAATCGAGATAGAGTTTCTTGATGCGCGGCTGCCCGGTCAGCCTCTCAATCAGCCGGATAGCCCGGTTTTGCAGAAAGCCCAGCTCTCCATTGGCAAAGGAGAATATCGGCACCGGCTCCCCGGCAACGGGCAGCCCAACAGGGAATTGGCCAGCTGCCTGCTGCCCGGCCAGCCTGTCATCCGCCATGATGCCCCCCTCTTTTTGCCCTGTCGCAAAGGCCCCACAGGCCAGAGGCTAACATCCGGATGGTCTGAATGCAAACCGCTAGAGCGAGAGCAGCAGCCAGAGCAGGGCGAACAGCCCAATCACCCAGATGCCGGCGCTGACCTCGCCTGCGCGGCCGGTCACCAGACGAATACCAATCCAGGCAAAAAAGCCAAAGGCGATACCGGCAGCGATGGAAAAGCTGAGCGGCATGATCAGCATCATCAACAGCACCGGGATGGCCTCTGCCATATCCGGCCAATTCACCTCTTTCAGCCCGGTCAAAAAGGCCGCCGCGACAAAGATCAGGGCCGGGGCCGTGGCAAAGGCCGGGATAGAGGCGAAGAGCGGCTCAAAAAACAGGCAGGCCAGAAACAGCAGCGCAACCACCACAGCTGTCAGCCCGCTGCGCCCTCCGGCCCGGATGCCAGCGGCGGATTCCAGATAGCTGGTCATGTTTGAGGTGCCCAGCAAGCTGCCGAAAATGCTGGCGGATGTATCGGCCAGCACGGCGCGATCCAGATTTTCTATCTGCCCGTCCGGGCGGCGCTTTCCGGCCGGGCCGGCTATCGCGGTCAGCGTGCCGGTCGTGTCAAAGAAATCGACGAAAAACATGACAAACACAACCGACAGGAAGCCCGGCTCCAGCAGCACGGAAAAATCCAGCTGAAAGGCCGCGCTGGCAACTGGCGGGGCAGCTGCCAGCCCCTTGAATTCGGCCAGCCCGCCTGTCCAGCCCAGCACGGCAATAAGGAGGATCGCCAGCAGGATGCCGCCATTAATGCCGCGCACCGCCAGCCCGGCCATCAGCACCAGACCAGCCAGAGCCAGCCAGAATTCAGGCCGGCCTGCATCCCCCAGAGCGACCAGCGTATCCGGATTATCCACAATAATACCAGCCGAGGTCAGCCCGATCATCGCCAGAAACAGGCCGATCCCTGCGGTGATGCCAATTTGCAGGGCGGCCGGGATAGAGCCTATCAGCCAGACCCGCAAGCGGGTGATGGAAAACAGGAAAAACAAAACCGAGGCGACAAAAACCGCCGCCAGCCCCTGTTGCCAGCTATAGCCCATCCCCAGAACCACAATATAGGCAAAAAACGCATTCAGCCCCATCCCCGGGGCCACCGCCACCGGCCATCCTGCCCACAGCCCCATTACCGCACAGCCTATCGCCGAGGCCAGAATGGTGGCGATGAAAGCCCCGGCAAAGGGAATGCCTGCATCTGCCAAAATCGCCGGATTGACAGCAATAATATAGGCAAGGGTCAAAAAGCTGCTGAGCCCGGCCAGCAGCTCGGTGCGAAAATTGGTGCGATTGCGGGTCAGGTGAAACAGGCGATCCAGCATGACAGGCCCCTTATCTGATTTGGCTGGCTGATTTGGTTGCCCCTTTTATATGGCCGGAACCGGCTCTCTGGCCGGAGACCTCGGCGGGCAAGGCCGGTTCGGTCTTGCCTGATGAATTATGCCAGCTATACTGGGGCAGGATTCTCTTTCGGCACGCTAGTGTGCCATCGCTGTTTTGTAAAGGAATTAAGCTGATGATTTTTGCCGATTTCACGGCCCCGCGCCAGCCTTTGATCTTTGCGGCACTGCCCCGTATGGTTGCTGCTGACCAGCCCTTGTCCGGGCGGCTTTTCGGCCAGGCGGTGCTGGTTCTGGCCGGCACGCTGCTGCTCGCTATTTCTGCCCATATCAAGATACCCTTCTGGCCGGTTCCACAAACCATGCAGACCTTTGCCGTGCTGCTGATCGCGATGAGCTATGGCAGCTATCTTGGCACGCTGACCATAGCGGCCTATCTGGCTGAGGGGATGCTGGGCCTGCCGGTCTTTGCCGCTGGCAGCGGGCTGGCCTATATGGCGGGGCCGACAGCTGGCTATCTTGTCGGTTTTCTGGCAGCCGGGGCCCTGCTTGGCTGGCTGGCTGATCAGGGCTGGTGCCGCAGCTGGCAAAGCACGGTGGCTGCGATGCTGATCGGCAATGCGGTGATTTATCTGTTCGGGCTTGGCTGGCTGACCCAGCTATTCGGGCTGCAAGTTGCGATTTCCGCCGGGATACTGCCCTTTATCTGGGGTGATCTGGCCAAGATCGTGCTGGCCGCGCTGGCCATGCCGGCTGGCTGGCATCTGGCCAGCCGCCTGGGGCGCAAGGGCTAAGCAGGGCATCTTGAATATCGGTTCTGATGGCCGATACCATCTATTGCCCCATACCATATTAGCCCATATCATATCTGCCCATATCATATTTGCCCGGGCCGCATTGGCCCGGGTATTTTTTTAAGAGCGGCGTTTTGATAGGTGGCTGGCGCGCCGGTTAATTATCATTGACGGCGGTAAAGCTCATCTGCCAGCTGTCATGCGGTTCCAGCTCCTCACTGGCATCCAGCAGATCCAGAATCTCAGCCTCGCCGGTCTGCTCAATCAATTCGAGCAGCTTTTCCTCTGCTGACACGCTGTCATCATGCAGGATGGTGACAGCAACCAGCGCGGCGATGGTGGTTGCGTGAAGAGAAGTATCCGGGGATTTGCGGGGCTGAAATTCTATCAGCTGGCCACAGCGTGATCTGTCCTGATCGGAAGTCCGCATGATGTTTCTCCGTGTTTTTGGGGAAGGTATCAGACAAGCCGGCAGGCCGTTTTTGGGTCAGCGGCCTGATAAGGGCGCCATTTGGCGCATGATTACCAGAGCTTGTAGGCATCTGCAGTTTGTCCATACTGTATTTAGTATAGGCAGAATTTTACAAAATCGTGAAGCGGTTTTTTTCCGCCCGCAAAAAAAGCCTGTCACGCGCCGCAGCCGGACAGGCTTTATCTGTTTTCAGGGCCGGTTGGCGGCCTGTTTTGCCGCTGGCCCCCGGATCAGACTGACTTTATCAGCCTGACTTTTTGATCAGCAGCTGGCCAATCGGCTTGTTATTGACATTTTTCACCGGCTCGGAGGTGGTGCTGAAGACCACGGTTTCCACGCCGAAATTATCAATCACATTGGCCCGCACGCGGATTTTCAACCCGACCAGGGACTGGCTCAGCAGGATGCGGCTGGTATTGGCCGGCAGGCTGAGAATATCCCAGGTTTGGCCATCAGCTGAGGTTTCCCAGAAAAGGCTCATGCTGGCGATGCCGTCATAATCGCTCAGATTGCTGGTAGAGACGACCAGCTCATTGCCTTCAGTCGGCTGGCCGCGCACGATCAGCTCGCCTTCCAGCGGATTATCGACATTGGCGACCGGCTCGGTTGCGTCCGTAAAGAGGGTTTCCGGCGTGCCGAACCCGTCAATATAGCTGACCCGCACCCGATAGCTGAAGCCGACATCGGCCTGATTCATCCGCAGATTGCGGCCTGCATTATCACTGACCAGTTCCCAATCTGCCTTGTTGCGGGCGCGTTCCCAGGCAAAGGAGAGCGCGCCGATACCATCTTCATCACTGATCCGGCTGGTATCAATCGTCAGGATGGAATTTTCCCTGGCATCGCCCAGCAGGACCGGCAGGCCGACCGGGTTGTCATTGACATTCAACACCGCCATCGAGGCCGGGCTGGTCAGCATTTCGGCATTGCCCTGACCGTCAATATAGGAAATCTGGGCCCGCAGGAAGCGGCCCACCTCGGCATCGCGCGGCGTGAAATTGGGCGTAATCGCCCCGGGCAGCAAACGCCACTCATCCCCATTATCGGAAATCTGCCACTGAATCTGGATGCTGCCCAGACCATCGCCATCTGTGATGCCGGATGTGTCGATTTCCAGCCGTTGATCCTCAATCGCCTCAAAGCCGGTGGGGGCTTGGGCAGCCTGCGCGCGCGCCTGCGCAACGCTGCGGGTGCCGGTGCTTGCGGCGGCGGTGCGTGTCTGGCTGGCTGTTGTGGTCGGCTTTGCCGGTGCAGTGCTACGCGTTGCGGCGGGTTTGGCTGCGGCTGGTTTTGCCGTTTGTGCTGCACCCATCTTGTCATCGGTATCCAGGCCGCCAGCGCTGGCCGCCACAGACCATGCCAGCACCCCTGCTGCTGTCAGGCAAGCTGTTTTCTTTATCACAATGTCTCTCCCCAAAGCATCCATGCCCCAGACTTCCGCCATATCGTCCATCATTTTGCAGGAAAAATCAATATTAGCAGTATTTAATATACGATAAGACCTGCCCAAAAGGATAAAGAGGGCTATTTGTCTGGTCCTTTGTCTGGCCTTTTGATCAGTCCCATTGATCAGTCCGGGGGCATAATTGCCCGGTTTTCCGGGGCATGGCAGCCTGTTGGTCGGGCGCAGGGATTGGCAGGACTCAAGAAAAAAGAGGGGCCAGAGCCGGAAATGTGGTTGCGGACAGGAAAAAACAGCGCTGGTGCCAAGGCCCGCCAGATGGCCGGGATCCAGCTGGCTGAGCAGATTGCCGGACAGCTGGCCCGGCTGCTGGTGATGCAGGGGCTGGCGGTGCCAAAACAGCGTGTGCTGGCTGGCCGGAACCGCCTTCGGGCGCGCAGCTGCTGGCGGTTATTCTGGATCAGCTGGTGGAACGGGCCGGGGCCCCGGCTGGGTGCCCGGCAGCCTGGCCGGTCTTGCTGGCTGCCTCCGGGCAGATTGGCTGGCTGCGGCCGGACAGCCGCGAGCGTCTTCGGGCAAGGCTTGCCCGCCAGGGGCTTTTGCTGGCCGGCTAGGGCCGCGCCGTCCGGTTCAATTTCTGCTGGAAAGCCAGACCTTTTGCCTGTTATAAAGACAGCCAATGCAAGTGACAGGCGAGGGCAAGGGTCTGATGCATATTTTCCGGGCGATCAAAGAAGAAATGCTGGTTCCCATCCATCCGGCTGGCTGGCCTTTTATTTTGGTCTTTGTGCTGGTCACGCTGGCGATTGCCAGCTTTTGGCCCTGGTTTCTGGTGGCCGGTGTGCCGCTGAGCCTGTGGTGTGTCTATTTTTTCCGCAATCCGCCGCGCGTCAGCCCGCAGGCTGAGGGTCTGGTGCTGGCCCCGGCAGATGGCCGGGTTATTCTGGCGGGTGAGGCGGATTTGCCCGCTGAGCTGGAGCTGCCTGCCGGGCGCTATCAGCGGGTGGCCATCTTCATGAATGTGTTTGATGTGCATGTGAACCGGGCCCCGCTCGCGGCTGAGGTCATGGCGCGCAGCCATCATCCCGGCAAATTTGTCAATGCCAGCCTGGACAAGGCTTCGCAAGACAATGAACGCTTGGCCCTGTCCTTGCAGGCCCCCAATCCGGCAGGCGGCAGCTGGCCGGTCGGGGTGGTTCAGATAGCCGGGCTGGTGGCGCGCCGTATTTTATGCTCTGCTGAAGCGGGCGACAGGCTGAATGCCGGTCAACCCTATGGGCTGATTCGCTTTGGCAGCCGGGTGGATGTCTGGTTGCCGTTAACGGCCAATCTGCAGGTGCTGGTTGGCCAGAAAGCGGTGGCCGGAGAGACGGTGCTGGCAGATTTGACCGGCCAGCATCCAGCCCTTGCAGCAGGAGACAGAAAATGACCAGATGGCGCGCCGGGCGGCGCTTTTCCAGCGTTTCCCTGAACTGGATGCTGCCCAATATGATCACGCTGGCCGGGCTGGTATCCGGGCTGACCGGCTTGCGCTTTGCGATGGAAGGCAGCTGGGCGGCGGCGGTGGCGATGGTGGCGCTGGCGGCGGTTTTTGATGCGCTGGACGGGCGCATGGCCCGGCTGCTGAAATCGACCAGCGCTTTCGGGGCGGCTCTGGACAGCCTGTCAGATGCGGTGGTGTTCGGCATTGTGCCGGCCTTGCTGCTCTATTTGTGGGCGCTGGCCGGGCATGGCAATATTGCCTGGGTCACAACCTTGTTTTTTGCTGTCTGTGTGGTTTTGCGGCTGGCCAGATTTGATTCTGAATTGCCGGATCAACCAGACTATACCAAGGCGTTTTTTGTAGGTATTCCTGCCCCGGCGACGGCCCTGCTGGTGATGGTGCCGGTGGCCGCCCATCAGCTTTACGGGGCAGACTGGCTGCGCGATGCCAGGCTTGTCTCAGCCGCGCTGGTGCTGGCCGGGATCGGCGCGGTCTCTGTCTTGCCGACCTATAATGGCAAATCGCTGAAGCTGCCGGTCGGGGCGGTGATACCGGTTCTGGCGATGCTGGGTTTTCTGGGCGCGGCAGCGGTGAATAATCCCTGGGTGGTTTATTTGCTGGCGGCGCTCGCCTATCTGGCCAGCTTTCCGTTCTCGGTGCTGTCTTTCCGGCGGCGGGCCAGGCTGGCAAAAAGGCAGGCCGCAGACAAGGTGATCGAAAAGGCGATGCGGGAGGAAGTCTAGCTTTCACCTGCATCCAGGCTGGAGCAGGAGGGGGAAATGCGCTATCTGGTTTTGCTGCTGGTATGGGCCGGGCTGCTGCCAGCACTTTGGCTGGCCAGCGCAGTCAGCCAGTTTTGGCTGTTGCTGGCGGTGCTGCTGTTGCTGGTCGGCCTGTCCGGCCTCATTGATATGTTTCAGACCAGCGCGCCGATTTTGCGCAATTATCCGGTAATAGGCCGGTTGCGCTTTTTCCTGCAGGAAATCCGCCCGCAAATCCGGCAATATTTCATTGAGGCAGATGATGATGAGGTGCCCTATTCGCGCGACCAGCGCGCCCTGGTGGCTGAGCGCAGCCGCAAGCAGGACAGCGCCCGCCCGTTTGGCTCTCTGGCGGGTGTCTATCAAAATGACCATGTCTGGATAAATCATGCGCTGCAGCCGCTGCATATCAAAAGCAGCGATTTTCGAGTTCCGGTTGGTCAGGGGCCGCAGCCTTATGAAATCTCTATCCTGAATATATCGGGCACCAGCTACGGGGCCCTGTCCGGCCCGGCGCTGGAGAGTTTCAACCGCGGGGCAAAGCTGGGCGGCTTTGCCCATAATAGCGGCGAGGGCGGCATTGCCCCGGCCCATACCCGCCATGGCGGCGATCTGGTCTGGCAGATTGGCACCGGCTATTTTGGCTGCCGCACGCAAGAGGGCCGGTTTGATGCGGCAAAATTTGCCGAACAGGCCGCCCTTGACCAAATCAAGATGATCGAAATCAAGCTCAGCCAGGGGGCCAAGCCCGGGCATGGCGGTATGTTGCTGGGTGCCAAGGTGACAGCCGATATCGCCCGCATACGCGGTGTCCCGCAGGGTCAGGACTGTATTTCTCCGGCCGTGCATACGGCTTTTCACACGCCAGAGGGGCTGCTTGATTTTGTCGCCGAATTGCGCCAGCTGTCCGGCGGCAAGCCGGTCGGATTCAAGCTGTGTATTGGCCATCCCTGGGAATTTCTGGCGATAGCCAAGGCGATGGTGGAAACCGGCCAGCTGCCGGATTTCATCACGGTGGACGGGGCTGAGGGCGGCACCGGGGCGGCCCCGGCTGAATTCATGGATAATCTGGGCTGTCCGCTCAAAGATGCGGTGGTTTATGTTGATAATGTGCTGCGCGCGGCCAATTTGCGCGATCAGCTGCGTGTGGCGGCCTCTGGCAAGCTGGTCTCCGGCTTTGATATTGCCCGCATCTGTGCGCTGGGGGCGGATTGGGTGAATATGGCCCGGCCTTTCATGTTTGCGGCTGGCTGTATTCAGGCGCGCAGCTGCCATAATGGCAAATGTCCGACCGGCATTGCCACGCTGGATCCGGCCCGCAGCCGGGCGATCAATGTCGCTGAAAAATCACAGGCGATTGCCAATTTTCACAAACATACAAGACAGGCGCTGGCCGAGCTGGTCGGGGCGGCCGGGATCAGCCATCCGGCAAAGCTGAACCGGCGGCATCTGGTGCAGCGGGTCAGCCAGGCGGATATAAAGCTGGCAGAACAGATTTATCCGCAGGTGGATACCGGGGCTGTGCTGGCCGGGCAGAAAACCGGCGATCCCCGCATTGACAGCTATTGGCACCGGGTCAGCAAAAACAGCTTCCAGCCGCGTTTCTAATCCGCTATGCTGGGGTATATTTTGAAGCTTGGCCTGTTATTTGGCTGGCTTCTTTTCTTGAACAGGACTCCAAAATCATGCTGAATAATTTTCGCGGCTTGCCCGGCAATGTCTGGCGTATGGGGGTGGCCCAGGCCTTGATGATGACCACGATGAATGTGAATATCATCAATACCGGGCTGGCGGGCGGCTTGCTGGCCCCGCTGCCCTGGCTGGCGACCTTGCCGCTGTCGCTGCAATTTGTGGCGACCATGCTGGCGACCTTGCCTGCCTCGCTGATCATGGCCCGGCTGGGGCGCCGGCCGGTCTTTATCTTCGGGGTGCTGCTGGCGGCCAGCTCGGCCTTTATTCAGGCT
Source organism: Alphaproteobacteria bacterium (assembly GCA_038131695.1). Classification (GTDB taxonomy): domain Bacteria; phylum Pseudomonadota; class Alphaproteobacteria; order Puniceispirillales; family Puniceispirillaceae; genus JADHLK01. The sequence continues at coordinate 14,707 of JAYPQA010000014.1, forward strand.
TTCAGCATTGTTATTGGCAGTTTTCCGCTCTTCATTATCGCCGGTATCACGCTGGGGATTGGTCAGGGGATTGCCCAATTCTACCGCTATGCGGCAGCGGATTCGGTGGCCGCACCGGACAAGCCGCGGGCCCTCTCGCTGGTGCTGGTTGGCGGGCTGGTTGCGGCCTTTATCGGGCCGGAAATTGCCTTTCGGACATCCGGGCTGATTGACGGCGCGCTTTATGCGGGCTGTTTTTTGAGCGCGGGAATTGTGCAGCTGGGCGCGCTGGTGGTGCTGGCTGGCTTCTCGCTGCCCAAGCCGGAAAAATCATCTGCCAGCGGGCGCAGCCTGGCCGAATTTGTCAGGATGCCGGGCTTTGTGGCGGCGGTTACAGCTGCGGCGATGGGCTATGCAACGATGAGCTTTTTGATGACCGCCACCCCCTTGCAAATCGTCACTATCAGCCAGCTGGGCAATGAAGCCAATGCGCGGGTTATCCAATGGCATGTGATAGCGATGTTTGCGCCGTCGCTGTTCACCGGCTCTTTGATTGTACGGTTTGGCGTGTATAAAATTCTCTGGACCGGCGTGCTGCTTTATGTGGCGACGATTGCCGCGGCGCTGGCCGGGACCGGTTTCTGGCATTATTGGCTGGCGCTGGTGCTGTTGGGGCTGGGCTGGAATTTCCTGTTTATCGGAGGGTCCTCCATGATTGCCGGTTTTGCTGAGCCGCATGAGCGGGGCCGCATTCAAGGGGTGGCCGATTTTGCCATTTTCAGCTGCGTGGCGAGCGCCTCTCTGTTGGCCGGGTGTTGCACAGCCAGCTGGGCTGGCAGATTCTGGTGATGACCGGCATTGTGCCGGTGCTGCTGATCAGCCTGAGCCTGATACAGGCGAGGCTAGCGGCGCGCGCCTAACGGGCCTTAAACTCAGGAGCAGGGACCGGTTTTGTGCAGTGCAACATAAAGTCTCACCCCGCCTTTTTGTTTCCATATTAGAAATAAACTATTTCTATTAGCGAAAAACTGGCGCAAAACAGGCAAAAAAAAGGTCGCAGGCAAGCCCGCGACCGAGTTTAGGGAGGAAACACACAATAGATATTGTGCAATGCAAGATATGGGCCTGATGCTGGTCTTTGTCAAGGCTATTCAGCCATAAAACAGCAAAAACCGCCTGATTAGCGTGGTTTTCCGGCAATTTCGCCTGCGCGCCTGTTCTTTTGCCCAAAATCAGGCCCAAAATCAGACCTGATCTTAATGCCGGTATTGGGCCGCCTAAAAGCGCGGGACAGGCGGCATCAGCCGGGCCAGCGCCTGCCGGTCCATACCCTCTGCCCGATAGCGGGCCAGCGCTCTGGCATCATCCCGCTTGGCCAGCCGCTTGCCGCTCTCATCAGAGACCAGCGGATGGTGGGCAAAGACTGTTTCCGGCAGGTCAAGCAGCAGCTGCAATAGCCGGTGCAGCGGCGCAAATGGGCGCAAATCGATACCGCGCACCACCAGCTCCACCGCACTGTCCGCATCATCCAGCACCACCGCCAAATGATAGGAGGCGGCCAGATCCCGCCGCCCCAGAACCAGATCGCCCAGCTGGTCCAGCTGGTCTGCTGCGTCCTGGCTCAGAATCTGGCCATCATCGCCCGCCAGCTCGGCCCAGCTAACCTGCCCGGCGCGGGCCAGCGCGGCCGCCATATCCAGCCGCCAGGCTGGCTCAAGGCCCCTTTTTTCGCGCTCTGCCTGTTCTTCCCGGCCCAGCTGGTCTTTGGTATGCGGGGCTTTTTGGACCGGGCCATGCGGGGCCCCGGCGATCTCGCTTATCTCGGCGCGGGTCAGCCAGCAGGGATAGACCAGCCCGGCAGCCCGCAACGCGTCCAATGCCCCGGCATAGCGATCCAGCCGCGCAGACTGGGTGAGCGGCTCGGCCTGCCAGTCCAGCCCCAGCCAGCGCAAATCAGCCATAATCTGATCGACAAATTCAGGCCGGCAGCGGCTGTGATCCAGATCATCTATCCGCAGCAGGAAATTTTCCGGCCTTTCGCCAGCCGCCTGCCAGACACAAAAAGCAGAATAGCCATGCCCCAGATGCAGCTGGCCGGTGGGGCTGGGGGCAAAGCGGCTGCGCCAGAATTTGGTGTTTCTGCGCGCGGCCGGGCCGGATAGATTTGCCTTGGTTGATTTTGCGCTTGCCATGGGCTGCTCCTGTTCAGCACAGGTTCACAATTGCAAAACAGCGCTGGAATAAGCCGGGGAGTTTGCTATCATTCTGGCATTTTTGCAAGCTTTTGTTCCGGCTGGCCGGGCGGGTCAGTTTAATTTGTTGAAAAGGAGACTCCATGACAGATCTGGGTCAGGCAGAGCGCCGGAAATTTGCCGAGCTGGAAGGCTGGCTGTGTGTGCCGCACGCCACACCGCCGAAAAGGCTGGTTATTCTCTTGCATGGCTGGGGGGCGGATGCGCGCGACCTGGCCACGCTAAGCTCGCCGCTGTCAGATTATCTGCCGGAAACCGCCTTTTTTGCTGCCGATGCCAGGGATGTTTGTTCCGCCAATCCGTTTGGCCGGCAATGGTTTGACATAGAGGATCGCCGCGCCGGGCCGGATTATGCGCTGGAGACGATCACCCCGATGCTGGCAGCGGTGCAACAGGCTTTTAATCTGTCAGCCAGGCAAACCGGGCTGGCCGGATTTTCGCAAGGCGGCATGATGACACTGGCCGCCGCCTGTGTCCTGCCCAGCCCGGTCGCCGCCGCGGTCAGCTTTTCCGGGGCCCTGCTGAATCCGGACAGGCTGGTGCAGGCCGAACCGGACAGCCCGCCCGTGCTTTTGATACATGGCAGCGCGGATGCGGTGGTGCCGCCCGCCGCCCTGCCCGCCGCCCGGCAGCAGCTGGAAGGGGCTGGCTGGCAGGTAGAGGCAGAAATGCGCGCCGGGCTGGGCCATGGGATCGATGCTGAGGGGATCGCGCTGGCTGGCCGTTTTTTGGCCCGCCATCTGGAATAGCGGCTTCGCAAAACTGTCACAAAATATAGGTAGGGTGGTTGCATAGACCCGCAATATCTGGTTTGATAATCGAAAAAGTGACCATAAGGGGGTGCCGGGGATGAATGCGATTTTGCCACGCGCGTCAGGGTTGGCCGGAAGCAAGCCGCCTGCGCTGGTATTGAACGCAGATTTCCGGCCGCTCAGCTATTTTCCGCTGTCCCTCTGGTCCTGGCAGGATGCGATCAAGGCAGCCTTTCTGGGCCGCGTCAATATCGTCCAGGAATATGACGAGATGGTCAGCTCACCCAGCTTTGAGATGCCGCTGCCCTCTGTTATCGCGCTGAAAGAATATGTCACCCAATCGCGCAATCCGGCCTTTACCCGTTTTAATGTGTTTTTGCGCGACCGGTTCAGCTGCCAATATTGTGCCCAGCCCTTTCCGGCCCCGGAACTGACTTTTGACCATGTTGTGCCGCGCTCCAGAGGCGGGCGCACCAGCTGGGAAAATGTGGTCGCGGCCTGTACCAGCTGCAATCTTCAAAAGGCCAATATGCTGCCCCAGACCTGCGGGATGCACCCGATCAAAAAACCGGTCGCCCCGACCAGCTGGCAGCTCCAGGAACGCGGCCGCAGCTTTCCGCCGAACCATCTCCACCATAGCTGGACGGATTATCTCTACTGGGATATTGAGCTGGATTCGGACAGCCAGTAAGCCAGCCTCAGGAAACTGGCACCGGATAGGGGCCGGTCAGATTTTTTCCGCAATCCGAATGGCAGTCCGGCAGCCTGTCTGGATAATATCGCGCAGCAGCGGCCAGCCGGGTGTTTCCTCGCCATGATGCTGCCTGCCAATATCGCGATGCTCCAGCTCCTCATCCCGGAAACGGGCCAGCGTTTCGGCCAGCTCAGGCTCTTCCCCGGCTTCGTTCAACGCCTGAACCTGGCGATCATAATGGGTGCCGATCACTTCCTCGACCGCGATGGTGCAGGCCATGGCCGCCCTCGGCCCCAGCGCCGCCGTTGCTGCCCCCAGCATGAATCCAGCCGCCCCCCAGACCGGGTCCAGCAAGGAGGGGCGCACCTGATAGCTGTTCAGCAAATCATCAAAACTGTCCAGATGTTCCTGCTCCTGGGCCATCATATGGCGAATCTCAGCCGCCTCAGGCCGATTGCCCAGCACCGCCAGCTGGCCCTTATAGATGGTTTGGGCGGCCCGCTCGCCCGCATGGTTCACCCGCAAAAATTCTTCCAGCCTCGCTTTTTCCATCCTGCCAAATACCTGTTATCTATGTGCCTTTACCAGAGCCTGCAGAGCCAGCGCCGCGATAGCCAGACTGGCGAGCATATTCCAGCCTGCCATCGACAGGCCCAGAAACGACCAGGCAATCTCATCACAGCGCACCACCGGGGTGGCCAGCAGCCTGTCTGTTAAACTGGCCAGATCGCCGCCGATGTCAAGGCTGGCAGAACAGCCTTTCGGGCCGGGCCAGAATGCCTGCTCTACCCCGACATGATACAGGGCAATCGCCGCGCTGGCCAGCGCCCCGCCTGCCGCCAGCAGCAGTGCCGCCGACCGGGCTTTCCAGACCAGCAGCCCGGCCAGAATCACCAGCAGATGCGGCCAGCGCTGCCAGATACAGAGCTGGCACGGCAGCAGCCCGCCCAGATATTCAAAGCCCAGCGCCGCCAGCAGCAACAGGCCGGATGCGGCCGCACAGGTCAGCGCGGCATCCCGCGCGCTGGCCAGCGGACTGAAACGGTATGGCGCGCCCGGTCTGCTCATGGCGCGCCCCGTTGCAGCAGCCACAAACCCAGCACAATCAAAGCGCCCAGCACGCTGCTGAGCCCGGCCACAATTTTCGGATCCCGGTAATAGCGCACCAGCCCGGCAACCAGCAAAAAGCGCAGGCTGCGCCCCACCGCCGAGACCAGCAAAAAGGGCAGCAGCCCATAGCTGAACAGCCCGGCACTGATCGCGATCACCTTATAGGGCAGCGGTGTAAAGGCGCCGATAAAAACCAGCATCAGCCCCAGCTTCTGATAGGCTGCCGCCACCCGGCTGAACGCCTCGATACTGATCCCGGGCAGCGCGGTCAGCAAGGCCGTGATCGCCGCCCCCATGCCCATGCCCAGCAGCCAGCCAACCAGCCCGCCCAGAACCGATGCCGCCGCCGTCAGCAGGGCCAGCTCCAGCCAGCGCTGGCGCGCCGCCGCAACACAGGCAACCAGCAGCGGGTCGGTGGGAATCGGAATAATCACCGATTCGAGCGCGGAATAGCCATAAAGTGTCCAGCGGGCCCGCGGCGTATCCGCCCGGTTGCGGGCCGCCTCCAATAGCGGGCGCATCCGCTGAACCAGTGTCAGGGCAGCCAGCCTGCCCGCCAGTTTTTCACGCCAGCGCATCAGCCGCCCTCTTTTCCGGCAAGCCTGTCATGGGCAGGCCTGATTGCGTCAATCCGATAACTGAAGCCGATGGTGGGGGTACTCGGACTTGAACCGAGAAGCCTTGCGGCACTGGATTTTGAATCCAGCGTGTTTACCAATTTCACCATACCCCCAAATCTGTGACAGCCTCGGTGACAGTTCGGGCCGTCTTTTTTCCTACGTGAAAAACACCCACCAGATGCTTACACTTGTTTCGGAACACTTGCAAATATCAAATAAGACGGTAACCTGTTCGATGTGTGGGCCTCTGGCATTTTACCGATAGAGGCAGATGCAAATTGGTGCGGAGGGCACAAATTCTGGTCGGTTTCACACTTGAATCTGCTCCGCATCAATGGTTAAATTTCGAAAATGCGTCATTCATGTCGTATTTGAATCAATTTGGGAGGATATGATGAAATCCGTTATTTTCGGGCTGGCCGTTGCTGGGTCTGCCCTTCTGTTTTCTGCCGGTGCTCAGGCCGCTGATGAATGCGGTGAAATCACCATCGCTGAAATGAACTGGGCTTCTGCTGAATTTATCGCAAATCTTGACAAGGTGGTTCTGGAAGAAGGGTTCGGTTGCTCGGTTGAGCTTATCCCGGGCGCGACCATGACCACTTTTGCCTCCATGGAATCCAAGGGCGAGCCGATGGTCGCTCCGGAATTGTGGGCAAATGCCGTTCAGACACCGCTGAAAAAGCGGTTGATGAAGGCCGTATGGCTGTTCTGAACATGGCACCGATCACCGGTGCTGGTGAGGGCTGGATGATCTCCTCCTCAGTTGCCAAGGCAAATAACCTGTCGACTCTGGATGATGTTCTGGCCCGCCCGGACCTGTTCCCGCATCCTGAAGATGCGTCCAAGGGCGGCATTGTGACCTGCCCGTCCGGCTGGGGCTGCCAGATTGCCACCGGTCAGCTGTTCAAGGCATTCGGCATGGAAGATAAGGGTTGGCAGATGGTTGACCCGGGTTCCTCTGCCGGTCTGGACGGTTCTATCGAAAAGGCTGCCACCCGTCAGGAATCCTGGTTCGGCTATTACTGGGGCCCGACCGTTCTGGCTTCCAAGGCTGGCTTGACCCTGCTGGATATGGGTGAGTTTGCCGGCAATGACAATTGGGATAACTGCATCATGGTTCCCGAATGTGCCGATCCGAAGCCGAGCGGCTGGGTGACATCTGTTGTTACGACAACTGTGGCCAGCGACTTTTTCAAGAATGGCCCGGAAGCTTCCAAGAGCTATATGGAAAAGCGCCAGTTCCCGGCTGAGGTCATGAACGCGATGCTTGTCTGGATGAACTCCAACCAGGCCAGCGGCGAAGACGCAGCCTATGAGTTCCTGGCCAAATATCCCGATGTTTGGAGCAGCTGGGTTCCGGCTGATGTGGCTGCCAAGGTCAAGGCGGCTCTCTAGGCAACCTGGAAATTTGAAAAGAGCCAGCCTGTCTGGCTCTTTTCTTTTTATCTTTAGATTTTTTTTCGAGCGAGTCAGACCAACAGTAAATGAGGCTGAAGGATGAGCTTTTTAACCGAAATCCCGACCATGGGCCGCTCTGATTTGCGGGACTTCAAAAAGGGCATTGATGACAGTTTTCGTGAATTCACCTTCACTTATGGTGAGGCGATTGAAAATTTCTTTGAACCGCTGCTGCAATTCATGATCTGGTTTGAAAAATTGCTGCTGGCCGCGCCCTGGCCGATTATTCTGATTGTTATCGCGGCCCTGTCCTGGCTGGGCTCGCGCAGCTGGAAGCTGACAGCCGGTGCGGTTGCTGCCTTTTTGCTGATCGGCTATCTGGATATGTGGGAAGATACCATGGCCACGGTCGCGATTATTTCGGTGGCGACCCTGCTCTGTATCGGGGTGGGTATTCCGTTGGGGGTTTTGATGGCCCGTTCCAACCGGGCGCAGACGATTATCACACCGGTTCTGGATGTGATGCAGACGATCCCCAGCTTTGTCTATCTTATTCCAGTGGTGATGCTGCTGGGTATCGGCAAGGTGCCGGGCCTGCTGGCGGTGTGCATTTATGCGATCCCGCCGATTGTGCGGCTGACCAATCTGGGCATCCGGCTGGTGGATCGCGATGTGATGGAGGCAGCCGAATCCTTTGGGGCTGATTACCGGCAAAAGCTGTTCGGGGTGCAGATACCGCTGGCCCTGCCGAATATTTTTGCCGGGGTGAACCAGACCATCATGATGGCCCTTGCGATGGTGGTGATTGCCTCGATGATTGGGGTGAAGGGGCTGGTGTGCCGGTGCTGCGCGCCATCTCCAACCAGTATCTGGCCCTTGGCCTGCTGAACGGTCTGGCGATTGTTGCCCTGGCCATTATCTTTGACCGGGTGTCCCAGCAATATGGCAAGCGGCTGCAGCGCCACCGCGAGGGAGGCCACAATGTCTGAAGCCAAGGTATCAATCAAGAATCTGTATAAGATTTTTGGCCGCCGGCCCGCTGATATGGTGGGCCATGTGGAAAAGGGGGTCAGCAAGGCGCAGCTGCTCGAAGAGCATAGCCATATTCTGGGCCTCAATAATGTGTCGATTGACATTGCCCCGCGCGCCATTCAGGTGGTGATGGGCCTGTCCGGGTCCGGCAAGTCAACGCTTATCCGCCATATTAACCGGCTGATTGAACCAACCGCCGGCCAGGTGATCGTCGATGGGGAGGATGTCCTGCAAATGGATGAGGCCCGGCTGCGCGATTTCCGGCGCAAAAAGGCATCCATGGTGTTTCAGAAATTCGCCCTGCTGCCGCACCGCACGGTGATGGATAATGTTGCCTATGGTCTGAAGATTCAGGGGGTGGATGCCGCCCAATACACCCAGACTGCCCAGCATTGGATTGACCGGGTTGGCCTGTCCGGCTTTGAGAATAATTTTCCGGCCCAGCTATCCGGCGGTATGCAGCAGCGGGTGGGATTGGCCCGCGCGCTGGCAACAGACAGTGAGATTTTGCTGATGGATGAGGCGTTTTCGGCGCTTGATCCGCTGATCCGCTCGGATATGCAGGATATTCTGCTGGGCTTGCAGGATGAGCTGCACAAGACCATCATCTTCATCACCCATGATCTGGATGAAGCCTTGAAAATTGGCGATAACATCACGATTTTGCGCGATGGGGCGGTTGTCCAGAATGGCCGGCCGCAAGATATCGTCATGTCACCGGCAGATGATTATGTCACCGATTTCATCAAGGATATCAACAAGGCACGGGTGCTGCAGCTGGACTCAGTCATGGGCAAGGAACGGGGTATCAAGGGCCCGTCGCTGGTGGCAAAGACCCTGCTGGAAGACGCGATGCAGGCGGTGATTGACAATAAGGCCAACGGGGCTGTGGTCACCAAGAATGGCAAAAAGGTCGGCACGGCCTCGCTGTCGGCGATGGTCAAGGCGATTGCCCGCTCGGAAAAGACCGGCGATACGGAAACCTACCGCTGAGGGGCCAGCCCTTTTGCCGGCTGGTTCACCCGCTGGTTTGCCATCTGGTTTGCCATCTGGTTTGCTAGCTGGTTTACCATCTGATTTACCGGGTTCGTCTGTGACCCGGTTGGCCAGCAAAAAAGATAAAAAAAAATAAAGACTTGCAATCTGCCCTGATCAGGCCCATCTTGATATCAGGGACTGGCATAGCAGGTTGACGAGCTTATGCCAGAAGATTTTTCAGAAAAACGCAGCGGGCATACCCAATCCGTCTCGCGTGCGCTCAGCCTGCTCTCCAAGCTGGCCGAGACGCCGGAGGGCCTCAACCTGTCTGAGTTGGCCCGCCGGGTGACTTTGGCCCCGTCCACCGCACACCGGCTCCTGACCACCTTGCAGCTGGATCAATTTGTCCGGTTTGAAGATGGGCGCTGGCTGATCGGCGTGCAGAGCTTCAATGTCGGTCAGGCCTATCTGCGCGCCCGCGATGTCAGCCATATGGCGCGCCCCTATTTGCGGATGCTGATGCAGGAAACCGGCGAGACAACCAATCTGGCACTGCTGGAAGGGGCGGAGCTGGTCTATGTTGCCCAGGTGGAATGTCCGGAATTAATGCGCGCCCTGGCCCGCCCCGGCGCCGCCGCTCCCTGGAGCTGTTCGGCTGTCGGCAAGTCCGTGCTGGCCTTCATGCCGCAGGATGAGGCAGAAAAAATCATTCAGGAAATCGACTTCAAATCCTATACCGGGCGCAGCCATGTCACCGCCGCCGGGCTGATGCGCGATTTGGCGCGGGTGCGCCAGCAGGGCTTTGCCTGTGATGATGAGGAATTTGCTGATGGGCTGCGCTGTATTGGCGCGCCGGTCATGGACAAGAATAATAAGATTGTCGGGGCGGTTTCCATCAGCGGCCCCTCGGTGCGGATAGCTGAGGCAAAGCTCAGCCAGTTTGGCCGGGTGACCATGCGCACTGCCAAAGAGCTGTCCCCGCGCCCTGGGTGCCAGCTAGCCCTTATTTTGCAAACCATTTTCAGCCTTGCTTCTGCGCAGTCCTGACCAGCTCCACCAGGCGCGCCATCTGCTGATCGGCAATGCCCAATTCAGCCAGTGCCCGGTGGGTTTCAAACAGATAATCGGAACAAGGCCCGATAAAGCCGCTGGCAACGGCGATAATCCGGCTGGCCTCTTCAAGGCACATGGGCGGCACATAGGCAGGCCCGTCGCGCCGGATGACAAAGCTCAAGGCCCTTTTGGGCCCCTCTGATGTCTGCACGGCAATCCAGGCTGGCCGGTAGGAGTTATTCAGCATCTCACGTCGCCAGAGCAGGTCACATTCATGGCTGGTCTGGTCTGCCGGTATGCGGAATAACAGCCCGTTGACCGACCCGCCCCGATCCAGCCCCAGCACCAGCCCGGGCTGTTCCGGAGAGCCGCGCCCGATATGGGTGCGCAGGCAGAACCGCCTGTGCCAGCCATGCGCCCTTCCTTGCAGGCGGCGGTCAAATTCAATCATCGGATTCCAGACCAGGCTGCCATAGCCGAAGACCCATAAATCCCGGTCCAGCCCGCTATCGGGAACCATCTGGCGTCTGGAAGCGCGTAATTGCTCATCGCTCAGCACATTGGCATTGGCCCCGTCGCGCGCCCGCGCCAGAGCCTGCACCCGCCCGTCCAGAACGGATTGCCTGTCCAGCGTGCTGGCCTGTCCTTTTGTTTTGTTTTTTTGCGGGCGGTTAGCTGCCCTGCCTTGCGGGTCCATTTACCATTACTCTTCCAAGACCTGATGCACCACGCGCTGCGGGAACGGGATGTCAATACCATAGCTGTCAAGAACCGGCTTCAGCCGCCGGTTCAGGTCCCAATTCAAGGCAAACAGATCATCATAATCAGCCCAAAGCCTGAGCCGCACATTTATTGCGCTGTCACCATAGCCGGTTACCAGAAAGACCGGGGCTGGCTCAGCATGGATGCGCGGATCATCACATAAAGATAACAAGGCTTTTTCCGCCGCATCCAGGATCACTGCCATAACCGATGCCAATATCCAGATCCAGCCGCCGGTTCTTGTGGCGGGCATGATTGATCACAGTCGAGGACCAGATAGTGGAATTCGGCACGGATATGGACACATTGTCAAAAGTATCAATGCGGGTGGTGAACAGGCCAATCTCGCGGGCGATGCCGGAAATGCCGGCCGCCTCTATCCAGTCGCCAGCCTCAAACGGACGCAGCAAAAGCAGCATCACCCCGGCCGCCACATTGGCCAGCGTGCCCTGCAGGGCCAGCCCGATAGCCAGGCCCGCCGCACCCAGAACCGCTATCAGCGAAGTGGTCTCAACCCCTATCTGGCCCAGCGCGATAACCAGCGTCAGCACAATACCGGCATAGCGCACGGTGCTGCCAGCCACCGGGGCCAGCGTATTGCTGATCCGCTGGGTGCTGTCCACCAGCCTGCGCGTCGCCCGCCCCAGCCGGGAGGAGATAAAAAACCCGATGATCAGCGTGCCCAGCCCGGTCAGCAGGCCAATCGCATAATCCAGCAGCTGGCTGGTCATTTCAGGCGAAATCATACTGCTGAAAATATCTGACTCAAACATGGTGTCTCGCTCATGTTGGGGCCATTGGGATAGCAGCTTGCCCCCCTGATTATACCAGCAGCCAGACGCATTGCCAGCCTTTTGCAGCGGCCCTGTCCAAAGCGGTTGTGAGAGCGGCTTTCCATTGGGCGTTCCAGCTGGCTCTCTTGCATTGAATTATCGCCGCGTTTCAGGCTATAGTCAGCGCATTATTTGAGGGCCGATTGCCGGGCTGTGCAGCGGGCCATTTAGCAGGGATGTAAAAAGGATGGCTGAAATCATCAACTGGACGCTGGGAGACGCACCGCGCAGCACCGGCCCGCTGGTCGCGGCCATCGGTAATTTTGACGGGGTTCACAAGGGCCACCAGCAGCTGATCGCAAAAGCCTGCCAGCTGGCCGCAGAGCAGCCGGGCAGCCAGCCCGCCGTGCTGACTTTCAGCCCGCATCCGCGCAGCTGGTTCCGGCCCACGGACACGCCGTTCCTGCTGGCGGATGAGATAGTGAAAAACCGGCTGCTGGCAGAGGCGGGCGCGGCCCACATCATCCATGTGACCTTCAACAAGGCCCTGCAACAGACCGAAGCCAGCGATTTTGCCAGCCAGGTCCTGCAACCGCTACAAATCAGCCATCTGGTTGGCGGGGAGGATTTTGCCTTTGGCAAGGGGCGGTCCGGCACGCTGGCCAGCCTGGGCGAGAGCGTGGCGGTCACGGCCATGCCGCTCTTGACAGATGAAAATGGCGCGGTGATTTCCTCCAGCCGTATCCGGGCGGCTCTGCAAGCGGGCCAGCCGGCACAGGCTGCAGAGATGCTGGGCAGGCCGCCGGTTCTGGCTGGCGAAGTCCTGCATGGTGATCAGCGTGGCCGCCAGCTGGATTTTCCCACCGCCAATATCCAGCTGGGCGCGTTCCAGCATCCGGCCTATGGTGTCTATGCGATTATGGCGGAATGTGAGGGTGTGGCTGGTTCCTTCGCCGGGGTGGCCAATATTGGCAAGCGTCCGACCTTTGCCGATCGCGGCGTGCTGGCCGAAGCGCATCTGTTTGATTTTGATCAGGATATTTATGGCAAAAGGCTGGAAATTCAGCTAAAGGCCTTTGTGCGCCCGGAACAGAAATTTACCTCGCTGGACTCGCTGCGCGCGCAAATAGCAGCAGATGCGGCACAGGCAAAAGACTATTTGGGCTTGCAGGCGCGATCACGGGCCTGATCAGGCAATAGCTGGCCGGGGGCTGCTCCCCTTGCCAAAGGACTGGTTAAGAAGATGAATTATAAAGAAACTGTTTTCCTGCCGAAGACTGATTTTCCGATGCGGGGCGGCTTGCCGAAAAAAGAGCCGGAAATCCTGCAACGCTGGCAGGATATGGATCTGTATGGAAAATTGCGCGCTGCCCGCAAGGGGCGTGAGAAATTCGTGCTGCATGATGGCCCGCCCTATGCCAATGGCCAGCTGCATATCGGCCATGCGCTGAACAAGATTCTAAAAGATGTGATCAACCGCTCCCAATCCATGCTGGGCAAGGATGCCAATTATGTGCCGGGCTGGGATTGTCATGGCTTGCCGATTGAATGGAAGATTGAGGAAAGCTACCGCAAGAAGGGCAAGGACAAGGATCAGGTGCCGATCAGCGAATTCCGCCAGGAATGCCGCGAATTTGCCGAACATTGGATGCGGGTTCAGTCTGCTGAGTTCCAGCGTCTCGGCGTGCTGGGTGACTGGGCAGACCCCTATGTCACCATGCAATATCAGGCCGAAGCAACCATCGCTGCGGAAATCGGCAAGTTTTTGATGCAGGAAAGCCTCTATCGCGGGGCCAAGCCGGTCATGTGGTCGCCGGTGGAAAAAACCGCGCTGGCTGAGGCTGAGGTGGAATATGCCGATCACAAATCGGTGACCATCTATGCGAAATTTGCGCTGACCAGCACGCCGCTGGCCGAATTGGAAGGGGCGGCGGTGCTGGCCTGGACAACCACCCCCTGGACGATGCCGGGCAACCGCGCCCTGGCCTATGGTGAGGATATAGATTATCTGGCCCTGCGCGTGGATCAGCCCGCTGAAGGGGCGCTGGTGCGGGCAGGTGAGGTGTTCTTGCTGGCCGAAGCCTTGCTGGAGGAGACCAAAAAGGGCTGCGGCATTGAAGAGGCCAGCGTGATCGCCCGCTGCAAGGGGCGCGATCTGGCCGGGGCCGTTGCCGCCCATCCGATGGCCGGACAGGGCTATGATCATCCGGTGCCGCTGCTGGCTGGTGATTATGTCACCACTGAACAGGGAACCGGCTTTGTGCATATTGCCCCGGGCCACGGCCCGGAAGATTATGAGCTGGCCCATCTCGGCCACGGGATTGAGGTGCCGGACACGGTCGCTGAAGATGGTTATCTGATGGATCACCTGCCGGTTTTTGCCGGTCTTCATGTGCTGCGCGATAATCAGAAGATTGCTGAGATCATGGCAGAACATGGCGGGCTGGCCGGTATTGGCAGCCTGACCCATTCCTATCCGCATAGCTGGCGCAGCCATGCCCCGGTGATCTGGCGCAATACGGCGCAATGGTTTATTTCCATGGAAAGCCACGGCTTGCGGGACAGCGCGCTCAAAGCCCTGTCGCAAACGCAATTCTACCCGCCTTCCGGCCAGCGCCGTCTCTCCTCCATGATAGAGCACAGGCCGGATTGGTGCCTGTCGCGCCAGCGCGCCTGGGGCGTGCCTATCCCGGTCTTTGTGCATAAGGCCAGCGGCCAGCCGCTGCGCGATCAGGCGGTGGTGGACCGGATTGCCGCCGCCTTTGCCGAGGAAGGCTGTGATGTGTGGTTCACGGCTGATCCGGCCCGTTTCCTGGGCCCGGACTATGATCCGGCGGACTATGAACAGGTGCGTGATATTGCCGATGTCTGGTTTGATTCCGGCTCAACCCATGCCTTTGTTCTCGAAGCAAGAGAGGATTTGCAAAGCCCGGCGGACCTCTATCTGGAAGGCTCAGACCAGCATCGCGGCTGGTTTCATTCCTCGCTGCTGCAATCTTGCGGCACTCGCGGGCGCGCCCCTTACAAGGGCGTTCTGACACACGGCTTTGTGCTGGATGAGCAGGGCCGCAAAATGTCCAAATCGCTGGGCAATGTGATCGCCCCACAAAAAATCATTGAACAGAATGGGGCCGATATTCTGCGCCTCTGGGTGGTCAGCTCTGATTATTATGATGATTTGCGGATCGGGCCGGAGATTCTGCAACGCCAGACCGACCATTATCGCCGGATTCGCAATACGCTGCGCTATTTGCTGGGCGCGCTGGATGGCTATGACAAGGGGCAGGAAAAAATCGACCCCGCGGCCATGCCGGAGCTGGAAAAATGGGTGCTGGCGCGGCTGGCTGCGCTGGATACAGAGATTCGGGAGAAAACCGAAGCCTATGATTTCCATGGTATTTTCACGAGCCTGCATGATTTCTGCAATGCGGATTTGTCGGCCTTTTATTTTGATGTGCGCAAAGACCGGCTTTATTGCGACAGCCCGTCTGATCCCGCCCGCATCGCCACCCGTCAGGTGATGGATGAGATTTTCCAATGCCTGTGCAGCTGGATAGCCCCTATCCTGTGCTTTACCGCGGATGAGGCCTGGCTGGCCTATAGCGGCGATGCCGGGGGGTCTGTCCATTTGCAGGAATATCATCCGGTGCCAGAGGCCTGGCAGGATGCCGGGCTGCTGGCCAAATGGGAGCAAATCCGCACCCTGCGCGGAGCTGTGATGGCGGCGCTGGAAGAGGCGCGCAATGAGGGGCTGATCGGCGGCTCGCTGCAAGCTGAGATGCAGCTGGAGCTGGCGGCAGAAACGCTGGATTTGCTGGCTGGCCAGGATTTGCCGGCCTTGTTCATCACCTCATCTGTCAAGGTGGAAAAGGCAGCTGTGCAAAAAATCACGGTCGGGCGGGCCAGCGGCGGCAAATGCGCCAGATGCTGGAAAACAGACCCGGTTGTTACCTCTGATGAGGGGATTTGCCAGCGCTGTGATGAGGTGGTCAACCGGTGATCCAGACCCGCTCCACCAAACGCTTTTGAGCTTGGCAGGCGCGGTTCTGCTGGTGGATATCGTGACCAAGCAATGGATGTTGTGGCTGATTTTTGATCCGCCCCGCATTATCGAGGTGACGCCCTTTTTCAATCTGGCCCCGGTCTGGAATCCGGGGGTCAGCTTTGGCGTGCTGGCGGGCCATCCGCTGCTGGTCAAGATAGCGGTGCCGCTGTTGGCACTGGCGGTTATCTGGTGGCTGTGGCGCCAGCTGCCCGGCCTTGGCCGCTGGCAGCAGCTGGCTGCCGGGCTGATAGCAGGCGGGGCGATTGGCAATGTGATTGACAGGCTGGTCTATGGCCGGGTAGTTGATTTTGTTGATCTGCATCTGGCAGGCTGGCACTGGCCGGCCTTTAATGTGGCAGACAGCGCGTTGTCTATCGGGGTGGTTCTGTGGTTATATGAGGCGATAGCCGGAGCCAGAACTCCGCCGCAAGACCGGGATGGCCAAACAGGCCAAACAGGCTGAACAGGCTAAGGCCGAGAAACAGGAGAGTGGGAATGCAGCATAAACAGGTCACGATTCTGATAGGTCTGGCAGCCGCCTTGCTGTCTGGCTGTTCTGATTTCCGCCAGGCCATCGGCACGGAAAAATCGGCCCCGGATGAGTTTCAGGTGGTGGTGCGCCCGCCGCTTTCCTTGCCGCCTGATTTCAAGCTGCGGCCCAATTCCGAAAATCTGCAAACAGCGGCCAGCACCGCCCCGGAGGCGCGCAATCTGGCCCGCAGCCTCTTGGAACAGCGTAATACCAGCCTTGCCGGCTATGAGGATTTGTTCCAGCTCTCTTCGATTGAGCCGGATATCCGCCGCAAGGTGGATGAGGAAACCGCCGGTATCCGGTTTGAGCGGCGCCTGCCCTTGCAGATTATTTTTGGCGGCCTGCCCGATGTCGGCCCGGTGCTGGATCAGATGGCAGAGGATCGCCGCCTGCGCACCAACAGATTGCAGAAAAGAGCACTCAATGAGGGGGCAACCCCGGCGATTGACGGGGTATTGGGCGATCCGGTGAAGGTTCGCTAAGGGGTGGCAGATGGCTGAAATCCGCCTGCTTCCAGACCATCTGATCAATCAAATAGCCGCCGGGGAGGTGATTGAACGCCCGGCTTCTGCCCTCAAGGAACTGGCAGAGAATGCGCTGGATGCCGGCGCCCGCCATATCAGCATCACCACAGAACGCGGCGGGCTGGATCGGATTATTCTGGCCGATGATGGCAGCGGCATGGATCGCCAGGCGCTGGAGCTTTGTGTCCAGCGGCACGCCACCTCAAAGCTGGCAGATGCCAATCTTTTCGATATTCATTCCTTTGGCTTTCGCGGGGAGGCCCTGCCCTCCATCGGGGCGGTGGCGCGGCTGGAAATCACCTCTGCTACCCAAGGGGCTGAGCATGGCTGGCAGATAGAGGTGGATCAGGGCCGGGTCAGCAAGCCGAAACCAGCTGCAAGCGAGCGCGGCACGCGGGTGGTCATCTCTGATTTGTTCGGCTCCACCCCGGCGCGGCTGAAATTCATGAAAACAGATCGCACCGAGGCGGGCTGGTCGCTGGAGGTGATAAAAAAGCTGGCTATGGCCAACCCGCAGACCAGCTTTGAGATGGTTGAATCAGGCCGCAAGGTTCTGGATTTTCCGGCGCGCAGCCCGGATGAGCCGGGTCGGCGGGCGCGGCTGGCTGATATTATGGGGCGCAATTTTGCGGCTGAGGCGGTTGCCATAGAGGCCGGGCGCGAGGCGATCAGCCTGACCGGGCTGGCCGGGCTGCCGACCATGAACAGGCCGACGGCGGCCCATATCCATCTTTTTGTCAATCAGCGCCCGGTGCGGGATCGCCAGCTGATCGCGGCGGTGCGCGCCGCCTATGGTGATATGCTGATGCGCGGGCGCTATCCGGTGGTGGTGCTGTTTCTGGATGTGCCGCCGGATCAGCTGGATGTGAATGTGCATCCGGCCAAGGCTGAGGTGCGCTTTCGGGATGCCGGCTCGGTGCGCACCTTGCTGGTCGGGGCCCTGTCCTCGGCCCTGCGCGCTGCTGGCCATCAGGCAACGCTGGAAGGGGGCAGCGCGGCTCTGGCCCGTCTGGCAGCCGGGCGCAGCAGCGCGCAGGGCAGTGGGCAAGCCGGCGGGTATGGGCAATCTGTCTGGCAGGCCCGGCCATCGCAACCGCCCGGCCAGCTGCATGAACAGGCCGCCCGCTGGCAGGCCCCGCTGGCGGCAAGCGCAGATATGCTGGCAGACAGCCCGCCCGAAGCGCGCATCCCGGACCTGGCAGAAGATCAGCAGGCCGCCCAGCGCCAGACCCGGCTGGGGGCGGCCCGCGCGCAGCTGCATCGCACCTATATCATCGCCGAAACAGAAGCCGGCATCACGCTGGTCGATCAGCACGCAGCCCATGAAAGGCTGGTGATGGAGCAGATGAAAAAAGCGCTGGCAGAGGGCCAGCCTGCAGCCCAGATGCTTTTATTGCCGGAAGTGGTGGAGCTGCCGCCGGAGCAGGTTCAGCCTGTCAGTGCCATGCTGGAGAGTCTGGCCGGGTTCGGCCTGCAGGCAGAGCCATTTGGCGAGGCGGCCTTTCTGGTGCGCGAAACGCCAGCTGTGCTGGGCGAGGTGGATGCAGGCCAGCTGCTGCGCGATATTGGTGAGGAGCTGGCTGAGCTGGGTGGCAGTGCCTCTCTGGCTGAGCGGATTGAGGGCGTTCTGGCAACCGCGGCCTGTCATGGTTCGGTGCGGGCCGGCCGCCAGCTGAATGCCGAAGAAATGACCCAGCTGCTGCGGGATATGGAAAACACGCCCGGCTCTGGCCAGTGCAATCATGGCCGCCCGACCTATATCCAGCTTTCCCTGGCAGAAATTGAACGGCTGTTTGGGCGGCGGGCCTAGCTGGTCAGGCTGAGGAATATGCAGGGCGGCCATGCCATAGAGGCGGCGTTCTGCAAGCTGAAATCCGGCAGGCAAATCCAGCTCCTCACTCTTGCGCGTCTCGGCCATGATCAGGCTGGCCTGATGCAGGGACCCGGCTTTGCGGACGGCGGCCAGCCCGGCGGTGGTCAGCCCTTGATCATACGGGGCATCCATCAGGAAAATATCAGCAGGCGGGCCCTCCCAGGGCGGTAATTTTTCGGCTGCCCCGGCGATCACCCGGCACTGATCGGCAAAATCCAGCCGCGCAATATTGCGCTGGAGGACAGCCAGAGCAGCCGCGTCCTGTTCGGCAAAAATGGCGGCGCCTGCCCCGCGCGAAAGCGCCTCCAGCCCCAGCGCGCCGGTCCCGGCAAACATATCCAGCACCACCGCCCCTTCCAGCCGCACGGCATAGCGCCCGCCGCTGAGAATATTGAACAGGGCGGCTCTGGTGCGCTGGGCCGTCGGCCTGACCGCCTTGCCGGCCAGCGGGCTAAGCTTTGTGCCGCGGCGGCTTCCGGCGATGATGTGCTGCATTTTTTCCAGCCTTTTTTTCAGCCTTTTTCTGTCCGGCCTTCCGGTTGCCGGTTTTGCCTGCCGGGCCGGGCTGGCTTTTGGCCAGCCGCAGCCGCGGCGTGCTTTTCTTCTGGATAGGGCGGCCCAGACCCAGCTGATCCATCAAGCTGGCGGTCGGCACTTCTGCTACCGCTCCGGCCTCCAGCTTGCCCAGCATGAACGGGCCGTAGGAAAGCCGGATAAGGCGGCTGACCGGCCAGCCCAGATGCTCCATCACCTTGCGGATTTCCCGGTTTTTCCCCTCTCTGATAGAGATAGTCAGCCAGGCATTGCTGTTCATCTGGCTGTCGAGGCGCGCCAGCAGGCTGTCATAGCGAAACCCGTCAATTTCGATCCCGTCCTGCAAGGCTTCCAGCCTGGCTTCCTCTATCCGCCCATGCACCCGCACCCGGTATTTGCGCAGCCAGCCGGTTTGCGGCAGCTCCAGATGGCGGGCCAGCGCGCCGTCATTGGTCAGCAATAACAGCCCTTCTGAATCCATATCCAGACGGCCCACCGAAACCAGTCGCGGCAGATTTTCCGGCAGCGCATCATAGATGGTCTGGCGGCCCTTTTCATCCTGATTGGAGACGATGAGACCGCGCGGCTTGTGATAGCGCCACAGGCGGGTCGGCTCCGTGCCGCCCAGCTTTTTGCCATCCACCAGAATCCGGTCCAGCGGACCAACGGTAAAGGCCGGGCTGTACAGCACCGTGCCATTGACCGAGACGCGCCCGGCTAGAATGATAGCCTCTGCCTCGCGGCGGGAACATAGACCGGATCGGGCCATGCGCTTGGCGATCCGCTCCTTTTCCCCGGCGGCGGCAAAATGAAAACCGGATTTTTCCATAAATCTCACTTCTCGCACAAAGATTGGGCCTTGGCAAACCTGCTGCAATCAGGCTAGTGCTTGGTCTATGACAGGCGAGGATCCAATGCAAGCAGCACTTGCGGCGGCCAGACAGGCGGCCGGGCGGGGGGAAGTGCCGGTCGGGGCGGTGATCACCGGCCCGGACGGGGCGCTGCTGGCTGTTGCCGGGAACGAAACCGAAGCCCGCCAGGACAGCACCGCGCACGCCGAAATGCTGGTTATTGCCGCGGCGCAGGCCCGCATGGGATCAAAATATCTTGCCAAATGTGATCTCTGGGTGACGCTGGAGCCCTGTGCCATGTGTGCCGGGGCGATTGCGCTGGCCCGTATCAGGCGGCTCTATTACGGCGCGTCCGACCCCAAGGGCGGGGCGGTTGAGCATGGCCCGCGCCTGTTCAGCCAGCCCACCATCCATCATCGCCCGGATATTTATGGCGGCCTGTCAGAGGCCGAAGCCAGCCAGCTGTTGCAGGATTTTTTTGCCGCAAGGCGGGGCTAGGCGCGGCCCTCTTGCCGCTCCGCCTTTCTAGGAAGCTGCGGCAATATCGCGGCGGCAAAACCCCTCTGGCCAATCGATGCTGTCCACCCCCTGATAGGCTCTGGCCCGCGCCGTCTGGCTGTCCGGGCCCAGCCCGGTAATGGCCAGCACCCGCCCGCCCGCTGCTGTTATCTGGCCTTCTTCATCGAGGCTGGTTCCGGCATGATAGGCGACAAGGTCAGGCTGGCCCTCCAGCGCGTCCAGCCCCTTTATCCGGCTGCCGGTCTGATAGCGGCCCGGATAGCCGGTGCTGGCCAGCACAACGGTCACCGCGTGATCCGGCGACCAGCGCATATCAAAATGGCTGAGCCCGCCCTCTGTCTGGGTCAGCATCGCAGAAAGCAGATCAGATTTCAGCCGCGGCAAAATCACCTGCGCTTCGGGATCGCCAAAGCGGCAGTTAAACTCAATCACTTTTGGCCCGTCGTTGGTGAGCATCAGCCCGGCATAGAGAATACCGGTATAGGGCGTGCCTTCTGCGGCCATGGATTTTGCAACAGGCTGGATGATGCGGGCCATAATCTCCTCCCGCAGCGCCTCTGTTTCATGCGGTGAGGGGCTGACCGCGCCCATGCCGCCTGTATTCGGCCCCTGATCCTTGTCAAAGGCCCGTTTGTGATCACGCGCTGAGGCCATCCAGACCGCCTCTGGCCCGTCCAGCAGGGCAAAGGCGGATATTTCCGGCCCGCTGATCCGCTCCTCTATCAGGATACGGCGGCTGGCCGCGCCAAACTGGCCATCCAGCATGGCATGAATGGCCTGTTCGGCCATCGCGCTGTCATCACAGACAACCACCCCCTTGCCAGCTGCCAGCCCGTCTGCCTTGACCACGCAATAGCCCTTCAGGCTGTTGGCAAAACCTATCGCCCCGGCAGGCTCGTCAAAAGCGGCAAAGGCTGGTTGCGGAATAGCATGGCGGGCGCAAAAAGCGCGGGCAAATTCCTTTGATCCCTCCAGCTTGGCTGCGGATGCGCGCGGGCCAAAGGCCGCGATCCCCAGCTTGTCCAGCCGGTCTGCCAGCCCGTTCACCAGAGGCAATTCCGGCCCGATCACCACCAGATCCACCTGTTCTTTTTCCGCAAGCGCACACAGCTGGTCAGTCTCCTCAACCGGCACTGCCACCAGCCGCCCCAGCTTGCCCAGGGCCGGGCTGCCCGGGGCGATCAGCAATTCCTGTAACAGCGGTGATCCGCTTAATGCGAGGGCCAGCGCGTGTTCGCGCCCGCCACTGCCAACCAGCAAAACCTTCATTTTGAAAATCTGATCCCCTCAACCCGGGTTGCGATTGTTTGATTGCCGCTATCTGTGCCATAAAAGACCCATGATGAGCAATGACCTTCTCCGCAATGACCCGCCAGAGGCGGCTGGCCGCGCTGATAATCAGGCCCCCTATTCTGTCTCGGAACTCTCCGGGGCGATCAAGCGCACGATAGAAGGGGCTTTTGATCATGTTCAGGTGCGCGGCGAAATCTCGCGCCCGTCCCGCCCGGCTTCCGGCCATCTTTATTTTACCCTGAAAGATGATCGCGCCACCCTGTCCGGGGTGGTCTGGAAAGCGATGGTGCCATCCCTTGGCATTGAACCTGAAGAGGGGCTGGAGGTGATTTGTTCGGGCAAGCTGACCACCTTTGCCGGCCAGTCCCGCTATCAGATTATTGTCAGCCGCATGGAAATTGCCGGTGAGGGGGCGCTGCTGAAACAGCTTGAGGAGCGGCGCAAAAGGCTGGCCGCCGAAGGGTTGTTTGATGTGGATCGCAAACAGCCTGTCCCGCGCCTGCCGCGTGTTATCGGCATTGTGACCAGCCCGACCGGGGCGGTGATCCGCGATATATTGCACCGGCTGGCTGAGCGGTTCGGGGTGCGCGTTCTGGTCTGGCCGACCGCGGTTCAGGGGCAGGGGGCCGAGGCCGGAATAGCCCGCGCGATAACCGGCTTTAACCAGCTGCCTAAAACCGGCAGCCTGCCGCGCCCGGATGTGATTATTGTGGCGCGCGGTGGCGGCTCGCTGGAGGATCTCTGGTGCTTTAATGAAGAAAGCGTGGTGCGCGCGGCCGCTGCCAGCCAGATTCCGCTGATCTCGGCTATCGGGCATGAAACAGATACCACCTTGATCGATTTTGCAGCTGATTTGCGCGCGCCCACCCCAACTGCGGCGGCCGAACTGGCAACCCCGGTGCAAGAGGAGCTGGTCGCCCGGCTGGATGAGCTGTCGGCCCGCCTGCAACGCGCGGTGTTGCGCAAGCGCGAGCAGTCAGCCCAGCTGCTCTCTGCGGTGATGAAAGGGCTGCTGCATCCGGCTGAACAGATTGGCCGGCGCGAGCAACAGCTGGACAGTTTGCTGTCCGGGCTGGAGGCGCGGCTGGAGCAGCGGCTGTCCCGCTGGCAGCTGCAGCTGGCCCGTCTGGGTGACCGGCTGCCGCAACCGGCGCGCCAGCTGGCAGAGGCCGGCCAGCGGATGATTGCTGCCTCGGGCCGCATAGAGGCGGCGCTGGATCGGCTGCTGGCCAAGTCGGAACAGGATATATCAGCTGCCAGCCGCCTGCTCTCGGCAAATTCCTTTGAACGGGTGCTGGAGCGCGGCTTTGTGCTGGTGACTGACCAGGCTGGCCAGCCGATAAAGCGGGCGGCTGCGGCCCCGCCCGCTGCGGAAATCACCTTGCGCTTTGCCGATGCCAGCCGCCAGGCGGTGCTGGATGGCCCGGCTGGACAGGCCCCCCCAAAAAAGATCTGGCAAAAAAACATTTGGCAAAAAAACATCTAGCCGCAAAAACCCCGCCCCGCCGGAGCAAGAGGATTTGTTCTAGTCCAGCCGCCCCCAGCGCCGATGCGGCCACAGCCATTGCTCCGGGGCTTCTCTTATCCAGCTTTCAAAAATCTGGTTGATGCGGCTGGCCAGCATCAGAACTGCGGCCGCATCCTCCCCTTCAGGCAAATCCAGCGGGGCCGATATATCGAGGCTCAGCCGCCCATCCGGCAGGCGCCGCGTGCGGGCCATGTGCAGGGCTGATTTGCGCCGCAGCGCCACCTTGATATGCGAGACCGCCGTCTGGGCCGGATGTCCGAAAAACGGCACTTTTGCCCCTTCGCGCAGCTGCTGGTCTGCCAGAATCAGCATTATGCCGCCTGCCTTGACTGTCGCGACCATGCCGAGGGCCGCCGCGCGCCCCTTGATAAAGGTTTTTGTGCGCGGCTGGTTCTGGCGGGCCTGAAAAATCCAGTTCGCCAGCTGATTATTCAGCGGCCGGTAGATAATCCCCACCTCACGGCCCGTCAGGCGCATGGCCTCCGGCAGGATTTCCCAATTTCCAAAATGTCCGGCCACCAGAATGGAACCGGCCGGGTTGTCTGCCAGATGATGCAGCCCGGTGATCGCAACCTGGCCGGATCGCACCAGCTGGTTGGCATGGAAAAACTCACCTGCCGTGCGGCCTGTCTGCCACCACATTTTCCTGATAATCGCCTGTCTTTGGCCGGCTTCCAGCTCTGGCATCGCATGGGCCAGATTCTGCTCAGCCCGCTTCTGCCAGCCGCTGAGCGGGGCCAGCAGGCGTGTCGCCGCCCCGCCCAGCCAGCTGGCCATGCGAACCGGCAACAGCCGGAACAGGCCGCTGAGCAGCAGCAAGCCGGCCGCCTCTATCGGCCAGACCAGCCAGCGAATCATCAGGCGTATGACAAAGGGCTGCTTATGATAGGACATTTTGGCCTGTCTTGCTTGTGATAATCTCGGCCAGCCTTTGCTGATCATCTGCCTCCAGATCCAGCCAGACAGACAGGCAATGCACCCGCTCGCGCCACTCTGATGGCAGGCGCACCCAATCCTTGTGCGTGGTGACCAGCTGCGCCCCGGTCTGGTGGGCATCATCGGACAGGCGGCTGAGATCCGCCTCGGTCCAGAGATGATGATCGCCAAAGGCGGCCTGACCGGCCAGCTCTGCCCCGATATCCTGCAAGGTCTGGAAAAAGCGGGCCGGCCTGCCAATACCGGCAAAGCCAAAGAGGCGCTGGCCCCTCAGCTGCTCGGCTTGCTCACTATAGGGCAGCAGCCGGGTGGTGATCTGCGGGATATGGGCAGGCAAGCGGTTCGCCAGCCCGCTCCTGTCCGGGCCATTGAACAGAACCAGATCCACCCGCTCCAGACCGCTGGCCAGACTCTCGCGCAGCGGCCCGGCCGGCAGCAGCCAGCCATTGCCGACCCCCACCTCGCCGTCAAAGACCGCGATTTTCAAATCCTGATGCAGCTGCCAATTTTGCAGCCCGTCATCCATGATAATGACATCTCCCAGCCCGGCCCGCGCAATCGCCTCTGCCCCGGCTGCGCGCTGGCGGGCCACCACCACCGGAAAGCTGGCCGCCATCAAGAGCGGCTCATCCCCGACCAGCGCGGCCTCATGCTCAGCCGGGTCCACCCGCAACGGGCCTGCCGCGCTGCCGCCATGCCCGCGTGAGAGAATGACCGGCTGGACCCCGCGCTCCGCCAGCAGGCTGCACAGAGCCAGCACAGAGGGCGTTTTGCCGGAGCCACCAACGCTCAGATTGCCGACACAAATGACCGGCAGGCCGGCCTTTTTCGGCTTGCCCCTGGCGCGATCCAGCTGGCTGGCCAGCCACCAGAGCCCGGACAGGGGCAGCAGGCTGGCGGCCCGCACCCCGCGGCTGTTCCAGAATTTCGGGGCGCGCTGCGCGATCATGGTTTGGTTCCCCCGCCTTCAGTCTTCGCCTCTTTCAGCGCAGCCTCAATAGCCGCAGCAGCCTGTTCCGGCCGTCGGGCGGCTTGTTCAACATAGGCGGGCCCGGCCTCGGCGGCCTGCATCCGAAAGCCGGTATCCGCCAAAGCTGCTGCCAATTCCCCGGCCAGCTGGTCGGCAGCAAGAATCCGCATGGCCCCGGCTGTGACCAGACCATCGCAATCGGCCTGATTCTTGAACTGATGCGGGCCGGCCAATATCGGCTTGCCGAACAGCGCCGGCTCCAGCGGATTATGCCCGCCCGCCGGCACCAGCGATCCACCCAGTATGACCAGATCAGCGGCCGCAAACAGGCTGCCCATCTCGCCCATACTGTCGCACAGATAGGCGCTGTCCGGCCGCTCTGGCAGCTGGTCCCGGCTGCGTTGCGCCAGCGCGCCCAAATCGGCCAGAATGTCACCGGCCCGTGCGGGATGGCGCGGGGCCAGTATCAATAGCGGCCTGTCTGCCTCAGCCAGAGCCTGCCAGGCGGCATGAATGAGGCTCTCCTCCCCGGCATGGGTAGAGGCGGCGAGCAGCACCGGGCGCCCGCTGGCCGCCTGTCGCAGCTGGCCGGCAAAACCGGCATTTATCGCCAGCTTTTCCCGGCTGACCTTCAGCGAGCCAAGGGCGGAGACTGCCGGATCATGCGGCTGGCCGCGCAGCTGGCCAAATTGGCGGGCCTGTTTTTCATCCACCGCCAGCACCCGCCAGGCCGCCCCGAACAGCTGGCGGGCCAGGGCCGGGCGGCGTTGCCAGGCGGCAAAGCTGCGCGCTGATAGCTGGGCAGAGGCGAAAAAAATGGGCAGGTTCCGGCGCGCAGCCCGGCTGACCAGATTGAACCAGAAATCTGATTCCAGAAAAACCGCCGCCTCCGGCTGCCAGTAAGTCAGGAACCTGTCCACCAGCAGCGGATGATCCAGCGGCTGGAAGGCGTGCAGGATAGGATGCGTCTTGCCGGCCGCCTGCACAATGGCGGCTCCGGCCGGGGTATTGGTGGTGATCAGAATGGTGCGGTCCGGCTCTGCTGCGATCAGCGCCCTTGCCAGCTGGCAGGCCGCCACCGCCTCTCCGGCAGAGACCGCGTGCAGCCAGAAGAGCGGGCCGGGCGGGCGCGGAATAGGCCAGCTTTTGGCCAGCCTTTGCGGCAGGCTGTCGGCTGTCTCGCGGCCCTCTGCCAGTCTTTTTCTGAGCCAAAGCCCGGCAAACGGGTGCGCCAGATGCCAGAGCATTTGATAAAACACCGCCTGCATTACCGGTCTCCGGCCTGTTTGTCTGCCCGCGACTCTGCCCGCGAATCTGTCGGGGAATCTACCAGCGGGTTTGCCAGCCGGTCCGCCTCAGCCGCCAGCTGGTTCAGCTGGTCAGCCAGCAGCTGGCGGCTTTCCTGTTGCCCGGATTTCTCACCCCCGGACTTTTCACCCCGGGACTTTTCACCCTTATCTGCCAGCTCAAGCGGTGCCCCCCAGATAACATGGCCGCGGCCAAAGGGCTTGGGAATACGCAGCCTGTCCCAGCTATTGGCCCGCCAGCAGCGCGCGCTGGCCCAGGCAACCGGCACAATCGCCGCCCCGGTCAGCTGCGCCATCGCCACCGGGCCAGCCGCCATATGCCGGGCCGGGCCGCGCGGCCCGTCCGGGGTCAAAACACAAATCGCCCCCTCGCGGACCAGCCGGGCCATCTGGCGCAGCCCGCTGGAGGCTTGCCGGTTGCTGGAGCCCCAAACAGTCCGGATGCCGAACCAGTTGACAATACGGGCCATCATCTGGCCGTCCGGATGCGGCGATTGCAGCACCGCACAGCCCGGCGGAACCAGCACCGGCATGGCCAGCAAATGTTCATGCCAGAAAACAATGATCACCGGCTTGCCCGCCGCCAGCAGGGCCTCCATCTGATCCCGCCCATGCTGATGCCAGCGCTGGCTGCCACACAGAAAGCGGATAAGAAGGGCCGCCAGCCCGGCGCCCAAAAATCGCCCGGCCGGGCGGTGATGCCATTTTTTGCGCATGAAAACCTGTTGGGTCAGAAGACGCTATGCCCGTCATTATAGCGAAAGGCGGCAAAAGGGCAAAGTGGCAGCCGCGATTTGCCTGCTGCGTCTTGCGGCAATCAGCCGGACGGCGCAGAACCGCTTTACAATCGGCCTCTGGCCATGCAGATTGGGGCCATGGGAAAACAGCAGGAAAAAGCACCCTGATGGCTGCTGACACAGACAGCGCGGCTTCTGCCCCGGCCTCCACAAAGCTGATATTGCGCCGCCTCTGGGCCGATTGGCTGGCCCCGATGCGCGCCCTGATTTTGCTGATTCTGGTTTTGATGGTGATTGTGGCGGTGACCGGCGCGGCCTATCCGGCCTTGATCCAGACGGTGTTTGACGGGCTGGCCGGGACCAGCGAGCGGATCAGCCTGCCGGATTTGTTCTGGCTGGTGCCGCTGGCGATCATGCTTCTGGCCAGCATCAAGGCGGCGGCGATGTATTTTCAGGTTCTGGCTGTCAACAGGCTGGCCTTGCGCGCCGGAACGGCCATTCAAAAGGCCATGGCAGAGCGGCTGATCGCAGCTGATCTGGCCGTGCTGGGCGAGGAGCCGGCAGGCAGCTATGTCTCGCGCATGATGAATGATGTGATTCTGGTGCGCGAGGCGATATTGCGGCTGGCCAATAATCTGGTGCGCGATCTGCTGACCGTGATCGCGATGGTGGCGATGATGTTCTGGTTTGACTGGCTGCTCTCGCTTGTGGTGCTGGCGGTCTATCCGCTGGCGATGCGGCCGGTGCTCGCGATTGGCAAGCGCCAGCGCGCGGCCTCCGGGGCCCTGCAGGCTGAGATGGCCGGGGCGGTCGCGCTGCTGACCGAGATTTTGCAAGGGATCCGCCTGATTAAGGCGTTCCGCATGGAACAGGCCCAGTCCCGCCGCGCCGCGGGCAGTTTTGAAGCACTGTTTGAGCGGCTCTTTGTGCTGACGGCCGGGCGCGCGCGCATTGATCCGATTCTGGAAATTCTGGGCGGGGTTGCCATTGCCGGGGTGGTCGCTCTGGCGGCCTGGCAGGTCAGCCGCGGCGAAATGGCAGTCGGTGATGTGGCCGGTTTTGTCACCGCCCTGCTGATGCTGGTTCAGCCGGTGCGCGCCATTGGCACGCTGAATGCGGTGGTTCAGGAAGGGGTGGCGGCCGCAGCGCGCATTTTCGCCCTGCTGGACAGGCAGCCGGACATCCGTGAGGCCGCAGCCGCTGCGGAATTGAACATCAAGGGCGGCTCCATCCGCTTTGAGAAAGTCAGCCTGTCCTATGCTGACCAGCCGGTGCTCAAACAGATCAGCTTTTCGGTAGAGGCGGGCGAGACAGTGGCGCTGGTCGGGCCGAGCGGGGCTGGCAAGACCAGCCTTGTCAATCTGCTGCTGCGTTTCTGGCAGCCCCAGTCAGGCCGGATTTTGATTGATGATCAGGATATTGCCTCTGTGACGCTGGCCAGCCTGCGCCAGAATATGGCTCTGGTCAGTCAGGAATCGGTGCTGTTTGATGATACGATTGCCGCCAATATCGGCTTTGGCAATCCGGCAGCTGGCGAGGCAGACATCATCGCAGCTGCCAAGGCCGCAGCAGCAGACAGCTTCATCACCCAGCTGCCGGGCGGCTATCAGGCAGCTTGCGGGCCGTCTGGCCAGCTGCTCTCAGGCGGTCAGCGCCAGCGCATCGCCATTGCCCGGGCGATGCTGAAAAAGGCCCCTGTTCTGTTACTGGATGAGGCAACCAGCGCGCTGGATGCCGAGGCCGAAGATCAGATAAGGGACGCGCTGTTCCGGCTGCAAAAGGGGCGCACGACGCTGATCGTGGCGCACCGGCTTTCCACCATTCGTGAGGCGGACAGGATTCTGGTTCTGGAGGGCGGAGAGCTGATAGAGGCCGGCACCCATGCGGAGTTGATCAAAAAGGACGGGCTGTATGCCCGCCTGTGTGCCTTGCAGCATTTTGCCGAGTGACCTGCCTGTTGATTGGCCTATTCGCGGCGCAAAATATCATCTGTCAGCCGGTTGGCCCAGCCGCGCGAGATAAAATCACGGGTTAGCTGGTCCGGGTCATAGACAGTCTCTACCCAGTCAAAAAAAGCCATCCCCGCCGCCTCATGCGGGGCGTAGGCTTGCAAAAACGCATCCAGCAAGCCGGTCTTGGCCTGTTTGACATGCAGATATTTGAAAGAAAGCTGAAGCGCCGCCTCAGCCACCGGGCGCCCGCGATGGACAAGCAGCCAGAGCGCCGCCATCAGCCCGGCCCGGTCTGCCCCAGACTTGCAATGCAGCAAGGCAGGCCCATCCAGCGCAGCAAACAGATCGCGCGCCTGATAGAGCATATCCTTGTCCGGGGCTGCCCGCGAGCGGGCGGTAAAATCCAGCAACCGCAGCCCCAGCCTCTCACAGGCTTCTGCCTCCAGCCTCCAGCCGCCATCGGCGCGCGGCCCGCGCAAATTGATAATGGTGGTAACCCCCAGCGCGCGTATCTGTGCCAGCCGTCTGGGCGTGGGCTGGTTGGACCGCCACATATCCTGATCAATCTGGTGCAGATTATGCCAGCGCAGCCGCAACAGACCATGATCAGACAGCATCAGCTCAGTCCAGTCACGCCAACCGCGCCGCTCAGCTGGCGGGGCCAGCCATCTGGCGAGGGCCGGGTTGGTCACCCGTCTGCCCCATCTGCTGTCATGCCAGCGCTCATCCCGGCAACCATCATGGATTGCAGCCGCAGTGACGGGGCCGAGACCGCCCGCCGCCGGTCTGCATCATTGGCCGGTTCCAGCTGCAAGAACATCTCCTTGAGATTGCCGGCGATGGTGGCCTCAGAACAGGGATAGGAGAGTTTCCCCTGCTCAATCCAGAAGCCTGCGGCCCCGCGCGAATAATCACCGGTGGTCAGGCTGACGGAACTGCCCATTAGCTCGGTCACCAGAAATCCGGCCTCTATCTCGCTGATCATCTGTTCTTGCGAGACGGCGCCCTCTTCAATCATCAGATTGGACGGGCCAGGCGAGGGCGGGCCGGACAGGGACCGGCCAGCCTGACCGGTCGGTGCCAGCCCCAGCTGGCCAGCGGTTGCCAGATCCAGAAACCAGCCCTGCAATACCCCATCTTTTATCATCTCGCGGCGGCTGACCGGCAGGCATTCCCCATCAAAGGGGCGCGAGCCCGGCCCGCGCGGGCGCAGCGGATCATCGACCAGCGTGATCGCCGGGGCGGCAATCGCCTCACCCATGCTGTTTTTCAAAAAGCTGGTGCCGCGCGCAATCGCCATCCCGTTCAGCGCGCCGGAAAAATGCCCGGCGATAGAGCTGGAGACGCGCTTGTCAAAAATTACCGGAAACTGGCCGGTTGGCGGCTTTTGTGCGCCCAGCCGGGCCAGCGTGCGCCGGGCCGCAGACCGGCCAATCTCAGCCGGGTCATCCAGATCAGCTGCAAAGACCGCTGAGCTGTAATCATAATCGCGTTCCATCTGGCCATTTTTTTCCGCCAGCGCAACCACCGAAAAACCAAAGGATGAGCGGCTGTAGCCAGCTGAAAAGCCGTTGCTGGTGGCAATGAAAACCTGACTGTGTGAAGCGCTGGCCGACCCGCCCTCGGAATTGGTGATACCGGCCTCGGCGAGCGCGCTGTCTTCAGCGGCCAGAGCCATCTCGGTCAAGGCTTCACTGGACAGCTCGGTTGCATCAAAAAGGTCAAGCTGCGGCAAATCGCGGGCCAGCTCCTCCGGCCCGGCCAGCCTGGCCCACGGATTGTCCGGGGCCGCCCTGGCCATGGCCACCGCCCGCCCGGCCAGCTCTTTGAGCACCCCGGCCTCCATCTGGCCGGTCGAGATAGTGGCTGTCTTTTTGCCGACAAAGACCCGCAGCCCCAGCTGGTAATCCTCTGCCCGCTCTACGGATTCGGTTTTGCCCAGCCGCACCTGGGCTGACAGGCCGGAGCCTTTGGCAAGGGTTATATCTGCGCCATCCGCCCCGGCGGCACGGGCCGCATCCAGACAGAGGCTGACAAGGTTTTCTTCAAACTTTTCCATGTCTATTGAGATAGACCTTGTTTGTCCTGATAGCAACTGCTTGCACAAGAACAGCCAAGCGTTTATCACCAAAAGCATGAGCAAACTTGTTTTTATTGACGGGGCGGCCGGAACCACCGGCTTGCAGGTGGCAGACCGGCTGGCCAGCCGGCAGGATCTGGAACTGCTGATTCTGGATGAGGCGGCCCGCAAGCAGGACGCTGCCCGCCGCGAGGCGATGCAGGCAGCCGATATTGCCATATTATGCCTGCCGGATGAGGCCGCCCGCGCCGCCGCCCAGATGGCAGAGGGGCTGTCCGTGCGGCTGATTGATGCCTCCAGCGCGCACCGCACCGCTTCTGGCTGGGTCTATGGCTTTGCCGAATTGGAGGCAGACCGGGCCCAGCAGATACAAGCCGCCCGTCTGGTGTCCAATCCGGGCTGTTATCCGACCGGCTTTCTGGCGCTCGCCCGGCCGCTGATCCGGGCAGGCTGGCTGGCGGAATCGGCCAGCCTCAGCGTGCCGGCGATCTCTGGCTATACGGGCGGTGGCAAGGCGCTGATTGAAAAATTTGAGAGCGGCAATGCCCCGCCTGCCTTTGCCTATGCGACCGGCTTGCAGCACAAGCATCTGCCGGAAATGACCCGGCATTCCGGCCTCTCCACAGCGCCGATATTCATGCCCTCTGTCGGCGATTTCGCGCAAGGGATGCTGGTCCATTTGCCGCTGCATAAAAGCCAGTTCACCCGCCCGGTTGATGCGGAGCGCCTGCAGGCCCTCTATGCCGAAGCCTATCAGGATCAGCCGCTGATCAGCGTTGCCGGGGTGGGGGCTTCAGACTGGCTGGAGGACGGGTTTTTTGCTGCCACCGCGCTGGCCGGAACGGATCGGCTGGAAATTGCGGTCTTTGCCAATGCGGGCGGGGATCAAGTCTGGCTCTGCGCCCGGCTGGATAATTTGGGCAAGGGGGCCAGCGGGGCGGCGGTGCAGAATCTTAATCTGATGTTGGGGCTGCCGGCCATGGCCGGGCTGTCCGTGTGAGGCAGGGGACAGCCAGATGCAGCCAATAGAGCGGCTGAGCGAGAGACAGCGTGCCTTTGACTACCCCTATCAGGCCCCGCAAGGGGCGTTTGTTGTGCGCGCAGGCCATATTGAGAGCTGGGATGGGCGGGTGTCGCTGGACGGGCGGCTGCCGGTCCTGTCGGTTGGCTCGAACCGCGCGCCAGCCCAGCTATTGCGAAAATTCGGGCCAGCAGCCGAAATACCGGTCAGCCCGGCCCAGCTTCATGAGTGTGATATTTGCCATGTTGCGGCCCTGTCCGGCTATGCGGCGGTTCCGGCCTCTGCCTTTCCCAGCCCCGGCACCCGGGTGCAGCTGAACATCGCCTGGCTGGATCGGGCCCAGCTGGCGATCATGCACCGCACGGAAACGGTCGGGATTGCCTATGATTTTGTGCGCTGGGATGCGTCCAGCATCACCCATCTGGCCCCGCAGCTGATCCCCGCCAGCGGCCAGCCTGTCTATGGCTATGCCAGCCGCCAGGGATTTTTGCAGGATGCGGCCGGGGCGGCGCTCTCGCTGGCGGCGATAACAGCTGAACAGCGCCGTTTCAGCGCGCTGGATCAGGCTGCAGCAATGGCCCGGCTCTGCCAGCTGGCCGGGGTGTCGCGCCCGTCCAGGCGTGAGGATTGGATCGACCAGCTGCAGGCAGACAGCGCTCTGCGCCAGCAAATTGCCCATTCCATAAGAGGGCAGGCCCGGCACCCGGAAAACCCGCCCTGGCAGGTGATGACAGATTTGCTGGTCTAGATAAAAAACCCGGCCAGCAATCCGGCCGTCAGCAGCAGCCCGGCATCGCGGTTGGATTTGAACAGCTGGCCGGCCAGCTGCGGGTTATCCAGCTTCAGCCGAACTGTCTGCCAGCCCAGATGAAGCCCGGCTGCGGCCCAGCCCGCCATCCAGACCCCGCTGGCCAGCAGGCCGTAAAAGCCGATCCCCAGAAATCCCCAGCCCAGCAAATAGAACAGCCCGACGGCCGGGCGCACGGCGCGCCCCAGTGTCAGCGCGGAGGATCGCACCCCGGTCAGCCGGTCATCCGCCATATCCTGAACCGCATAGATGGTATCATAGCCGATCACCCAGAAAATACTGCCAAACCAGAGCCAGAGGGCCGGAAAACCGGGCCAGTCAGCGGTCACCGCAACCGGCCCCAGCAAGGCGGCCCAGCTAAAGACCAGCCCCAGGACCAGCTGCGGAAAGCCCATCACGCGCTTGGCCAGCGGATAGAGAAGTATCAAGGGTGTGCTGGCCAGCCCGACAGCCCAGGCTTGCCAGGGAAGCTGCAGCAGCACCAGCAAGCCTGCCAGCCCCAGCCCGCCACAAAAGATCAGGGCTGCGCGCACCGAAACGGCTCCGCTGGCCAGCGGCCGGGCAGCGGTGCGGGCTATTTTCCGGTCTATGCGCCGATCCATCAGATCATTGATGACACAGCCGGCCCCGCGCATCACCACCGCCCCGGCCCAGAACAGGGCCATCATTCTGATCGCTTCGGACAGCTGGCTTGTGCTGGCCGGGATCGCCCACCAGCCCGGCAACAGCAGCAGCCACCAGCCGATGGGCCGGTCAAACCGGGCCAGCAGGATAAAGCGCTGCCAGCTTTCCGGCAGACGGCCCCAGAACCCATCAAGGGCAATGTCACTGGCAATATCATTGGCCGGGCTGTTCGGTGTTTTCTCATCCATGCCCCACAGATAGCGGCCCGGCGGCCTCTCTGTCCAGCCCCGGCTGTCACAGCGGGCCGCGGGAAAGCAGCTGATGCTTGCCAGCTGCCTTAAAAAAGGGATAGATACAGCCCATGCAAGGACGGCTTTCAACCATTCGCCTGTTTGTGCCGGATCAGCTGGCCAGCGGCGCACAAATTACGCCCAATGCTGGCCAGAGCCATTATCTGGTCTCGGTAATGCGCCAGCGTGTTGGCAGCCGGGTCCTGCTGTTCAATGGCCGCGATGGTGGCTGGCTGGCCGAACTGACTGAGGCCGGGCGCAAACAGGTTCAGCTGGTCTGTCTTGAACAGAAGGCCGCCCAGACAGCCAGCCCGGATATCTGGCTGATCTTTGTGCCGGTCAAACGCGCCCGCCTGGATTTCATCGCCCAGAAGGCGACTGAGCTGGGCGCGGCAAAAATCTGGCCGGTGCAGTCAGAACGCGGCCAGATAACGCGGCTGAAAGACAGCCGGCTGGAAGCCAATATCATTGAGGCAGCTGAGCAGACCGAAAGGCTGGATATTCCCGAATTGGGGCCTTTTATTGCGCTGGACAGGCTGCTGGAGGAGCTGGAGCCGGATCGCTGGCTGATTTTCTGTGATGAGGCAGAAGCCGGCAGCCCCGGCCTGTCACCTGTCCAGCAGCTGGCGAAAATACGCGGTGACAAGGCTGCGCTGCTGATCGGGCCGGAGGGCGGGTTCAGCGAGGCGGAGAGAAAAAAAATAAAATCCCGGTCAAAACTCTTGCCGATCACGCTTGGAGGGCGCATATTGCGCGCCGATACCGCCGCGCTTGCCGCCCTTACCCTTTGGCAAGCCAGCTGCGGTGACTGGAATATCTAGCGATCGGCAATTCTGTAAAATTTTACCGGTTTTATTTTGTCAGCCAGAGAGGGCGTGATGAAAAACTCAAAGCTGTCAGCGGCGCACCAGCCCTTTACAAAAGCCGATATGATCGCCTGGCTGGCGGATCACGCGACCGCCCCACAGGATTGGCGGATTGGCACTGAGCATGAAAAATTCCTGTTCCGCTCAGCTGATCACAGCCCGGTTCCCTATGAAGGGCCGGACGGGGTTGGCGCGCTGCTTCAGAGGCTGCTTGACCAGCAGGGTTTTCAGCCAATTCTGGAACAAGGAACGCTTATCGGGCTGAAAGAGGAGGAGGGCGGCTCCATCACGCTGGAGCCGGGAGGGCAGCTGGAACTGTCCGGGGCGCCGCTGGAAAATTTGCATCAGACCTGTGCCGAAACCGGGCGGCATCTCAAACAGATGCGTGGCGTTACCGAGGCGCTGGGCCTTGGCATGATCGGGCTGGGTTTTCAGCCGGAATGGCAGCGCGAGGATATTCCCTGGATGCCCAAGGGCCGCTATCGGATCATGCGCGACTATATGCCGAAAAAAGGCGATCTGGGGCTGGATATGATGCTGCGCACCTGCACCGTGCAGGTCAATCTGGATTATGCAGACGAGGCTGATATGCGGCGCAAATTCCGCACCGCCCTTGCCTTGCAGCCGGTTGCCTCAGCCCTGTTTGCCAATTCCCCCTTTATTGAGGGGAAGCCTGCGGGCTGGAAATCGGCGAGGGTGCGTGTCTGGACAGATACCGACCCGGATCGCTGCGGGGTGCCGGACATTGTTTTTGACCCGCAATTCGGCTATGAGGCTTGGGTGGAGTATCTGTTATCCGTGCCCATGTATTTCCTGCATCGCGGTGACACCTATATTGATGTGGCCGGCCAGTCCTTTGCTGATTTCCTGAAAGGTGATCTGCCCGGCCATGCAGGCGAGACGCCGCAGCTGGCAGATTTTGAAGATCATATCACCACCGCCTTTCCCGAGGTTCGGCTGAAAGGCTATCTGGAGATGCGCGGGGCAGACAGCGGCCTGTGGGAGAATATCTGCGCGCTGCCAGCTTTCTGGGTGGGGCTGCTTTATGATGAGACAGCCCTTGAGGAGGCAGCGGCCCTGGCCGCCCCGCTGGGGCTGCTGATGTTGAGGCTGGCTGGATTTCAGCAGCCCGCGACGGGCTGCAGGGGCAGCTGGGCAGCTATGAGATGCACAAGCTGGCAGACCAGCTGCTGGCGATTGCCGGGGGCGGGTTGCAGCGCCGCGCCAGAACCAACAATGAGGGTCAGGATGAGAGCATCTTCCTGGCCCCCTTGCAGCAAATCGTAAAAAGTGGCGAGACCCGGGCCGATATGCTGCTGCGTCTCTATCACGGGGCGTGGGCAGAGGATATTACCCCGCTTTATACCCGTTTCAACTATTAGGCCTTTTTGTCCAAACCGGACAATGTCGGGCAGAGGTGAGAGATCATGGTAGCCCTGCTGCTAGTTGTATTTGTGAATTTTATCGGTATCGGCGCGCTGATCCCGGTGCTGCCCTTTGCGGTGATTGAGGAGCTGGGCTATTCGGAAACGGTGATGACCGCCCTCTTGGCCAGCTTTGCGCTGGCCATGTTTGTCGGCAATCCGCTGCAGGGCAGGCTGTCTGATTTCACCGGTCGCAAGCGGATTTTGCTGCTGGCTCTGGCGGTGAATGTGGCGGCCAATATCTGGTTTGCCTTTTCCGAGGATATTGTCAGCCTGTTTGTGGCCCGCATTCTGGCTGGTCTGGCGGCTGGCAATATGGGGGTTATTCAGGCGATGATCGCCGATCGCAGCAGCCCGGACCAGCGCGCCCGGCTGATGGGCTATATGGGCGCGGCGGTCGGGGCCGGATTTGTGCTGGGCCCGGCGATTGGCGGGCTGTTCAGCGGTATCGGCAGTGGCCCTATCTACCAGACACCTTTTTTGATCGCGGCCGGCTTTGGCCTGCTGGCCATGTTGCTGTGCTTTCGGCTGGAGGAAACCGCCCCGGACCAGGGTGATGGCGCGGGGGCCTCACCGGCCGACAGGCCGCGCCTGTTTGGCCGGCTGGCAGAGCTGCTGGCCGGGCCGCTGGGTCTGTTTGCGCTGGGATTTTTCTTCTTCAATCTGGGTTTTGCCCAGGTAGAGGCCTCTTTTGTGCTGCTGGTGCGGGACTGGCTGGGTTTTGGCGCGCGCGAGACGGGCTGGTTGTTTGCCTGGGTTGGTTTTTGTATCATTTTGGTGCAGGGCGGCTTGATCGGGCGGGTGGTGGTGCTGCTGGGTGAGATGGCGACGGCGCGTTTTGGGGCGCGGCTGCTTTTTTGCGGCCAGCTCTCTACGGTTCTGTTTGCCAGCCTCGGCCTGCTCTCGCAGCTGCCAGCCCTGCTGCTCCTGGGGCTTTGCACGACGATGATTTGCTGCGGCTTTGCCTTTACCAACCCGACCCTGTCCTCGGCCTCCTCGCGGCTGGCCCGCCAGGGTGAGATGGGCGGCTCGCTGGGGCTGGTTCAGGGGTTTGGATCGCTGGGCCAGGTTATCGGTCTCAGCATTGCCGGGCCGTTTTATGCCTTTGGGGGCAGCGCCTTTAATTTTGGCTTTGCAGCGCTGATCACCCTGTTCTTGCTGGCGGTTATCCTGTTGCTGGGCCGGCGCATCGCAGCTGCCTAGCCAGCCTGGGTGCCGCCGACCGTGATGCCGGACATCCGCAGGCTGGGCTGGCCAACCCCGACTGGCACGGACTGGCCGGACTTGCCGCAAGTGCCCACCCCGTCATCCAGTTTCAGATCATTGCCGATCATGCTGATCCGGCGCATCGCTTCCGGCCCGTTGCCGATCAGCGTGGCCCCCTTGACCGGGGCGGTGATTTTGCCATCCTCGATCAGATAGGCTTCGGAGGCGGCAAAGACAAATTTGCCAGAGGTAATATCCACCTGGCCGCCGCCAAAATTCACCGCATAGAGCCCTTTTTTGACAGATTCGATAATCTCTTGCGGATCCTGGCTGCCTGCTTCCATGAAGGTGTTGGTCATGCGCGGCATCGGCAGGCTGGCATAGGATTCGCGCCGCCCGTTTCCGGTCGGCTCCACCCCCATCAGCCGGGCATTCTGGCGATCCTGCATATAGCCTTTGAGAATCCCGTCCTCGATCAGCACATTGCGGGCCGAGCGGGTGCCCTCATCATCCATGCTGAGCGATCCGCGTCGGTCTGCAAAAGTGCCATCATCCACAATCGTCACCCCGCGCGCTGCCACCTGTTCGCCGATTTTGCCGGAAAAAACAGAAGTTCCCTTGCGGTTGAAATCCCCTTCCAGACCGTGCCCGACCGCCTCATGCAGCATGACGCCCGGCCAGCCCGGCCCCAAAACCACTTCCATCTCACCAGCCGGGGCGGCGACAGACTCCAGCCCCAGCAGGGCCAGCCGCAAGGCTTCCTTGATTTGTTTTTGCCAATTTTGCGGACGCATATACTGATCAAACAGCACCCGCCCGCCAGCGCCGCTGGAGCCGGTTTCCATGCGGCCATCCTGTTCCACCATGACCGCGACATTCAGCCGGACCAGCGGGCGGATATCTGCGGCCTGCCAGCCATCAGGCCGGACAAGGCGCACCGCCTGCCAGGACCCGGCCAGCGACAGCGATACCTGTTTGACCCGCGGATCAAGCGCGCGGGCATAGCTGTCCATTTCCTGCAACAGCGCAACTTTTGTCTCAAAAGGGGTTTCTTCGAGCGGGTTGTCATCTGTATAGAGCGGCTGGTTGGCTGCCCCGCCCGGCGGCAGCGCCAGCACGCCGCCATGACCGGAGGCAACAGACCGCACCGCCTCAGCCGCGCGCGTCAGGGCCATCTGGCTTACCTCACCGGCATGGGCAAAGCCGTCTGCCTCTCCGGCAATGGCCCGCAGGCCAAACCCGCTGGACTGATCATAGCTGGCATTGCGCAGATGCCCGTCATCAAAGCTCAGCATTTCGGAATGGCGCATTTCCAGAAACAGATCGCCGTCATCCGCCCCGGCCAGCGCTTCGGATACCAGCGCTTGTGTCTGGTCCGCGTCCAGCCCGGTGCGGGAAAAGAAAATATCATCTGTGCGGTAAAGTGCATCCATTTTGATTTTGGCCTTTTTGCAAAAATAAAAAGCCGCGCCCGTCGCGGGCATCCGGCGGTTTTCCTTCCCTTGTGATAATGGGCGCAACCGGCCAGTTTTTCAAGCTCTGCGCCTGCTTTTTACCTGCTGGAAAAAACCGGGATAAATACAGCGCGACAGGCGGTCGCATGGGGCTTTTCACAGGCGGTAAAAGAGTCTAGAAGTAACGCTTGAAGATATCTTACTCCGGGGTCGTCCGGCCGATGGGCGCAGCGCCCCGGAATATGTCGTCAAGGGGGACAAAAGCATGACAAATAGCCGCCTGTGCATGAGGGCAGTTGAGACACCTGTTCCGGGGTCAAACCTGATGGGTTTTGGCCTAATGGGGCCACTTGCCCTGCTGGCCTTTGTGCTGCTGGGGATGGGGCTGGCTGGCCCGGCCTTTGCTGCTGAGCCATTTGCCTGGCAGATGGGGCTTCAGGAACCTGCTGGCTCGATCGCGGAAAAAGCCGATAGCCTGCATAATCTGTTGCTGGTAATCATCACCCTTATCTCGGTGTTTGTGCTGGCCTTGCTGGTCTATGTGTGCCTGCGCTTTCGCGCCTCGGCGAATCCCAACCCGTCCAAAACCACGCATAACACGACAGTGGAAATTCTCTGGACGGTGATACCGGTTCTGATTCTGGTGGTTATCGCGGTGCCCTCCTTCCGCCTGCTCTATTACATGGATGAAACCCAGAATACCGATATGGTGATCAAGGTCACCGGCAATCAATGGTATTGGAATTACGAATATCCGGATGAGGAGCTGGCCTTTGACAGTTACATGATAGAGGCTGAGGATCTGGAGCCGGGCCAGCCGCGCCTGCTCAGCGTTGATTATCCGATGGTGGTGCCGGCTGGCACGCGCATCAAGCTGTTGATCACCGGCAATGATGTGATGCATTCCTTCTTTGTGCCGTCCCTGGCGGTGCAGACCTATTCAATAGCCGGGCGCATCAATGAAGCCTGGATAGATGTGCCGGAAGGCAAGAAGACCTATTACGGCCAGTGCAACCAGATTTGCGGCATCAACCATGCCTATATGCCGATTGTCGTAGAGGCCTTGCCGCCCGCCGAATATGCGAGCTGGCTGGAAACAGCCAAAGTTGAATTTGCCATGGCAGACGGGGAAAAAATCCTGCGTCTGGCTGCGGCGCAATAGTCTGACAGAGAGTTGAGGAGAAACCAGATGAGTGCACAATCAGCTTCTGCCCATCATGATCACGGCGCGCCCACCGGATTTGTGCGGCGCTGGCTTTATTCCACAAACCACAAGGATATTGGCACGATGTATATCATCTTTGCCATCCTTGCTGCCTTTATCGGCGGAGGGTTTTCCATCTTCATGCGTATGGAGCTGATGGAGCCGGGGGTTCAGTATATGGCAGATGGCCATGTCTGGAATGTCTTTACCACCGCCCACGGGCTTATCATGGTGTTCTTTGTGGTGATGCCGGGGCTGATTGGCGGCTTTGGCAACTGGTTTGTGCCGATTATGATCGGCGCGCCGGATATGGCCTTTCCGCGGATGAATAATATTTCCTTCTGGCTGCTGCCGCCTTCTTTTGTCCTGCTGCTGCTATCAGCGGTGATGGATGGCGGGGCCGGGGTCGGCTGGACGATTTACCCGCCGCTCTCCTCTTCACTCGGCACGCCGGGAATGTCGATGGATTTGGCGATTTTCTCACTCCATCTGGCCGGGGTGTCCTCTATTTTGGGGGCGGCCAATTTCATCACCACCATCTTTAATATGCGCACCCCTGGCATGACGCTGCACAAGATGCCGCTCTTTGCCTGGGCGATGCTGATCACCGCCTTCTTGCTGTTGCTGGCTGTGCCGGTGCTGGCCGGGGCGATTACCATGTTGCTGACCGACCGGAATTTCGGCACCACCTTCTTTATTCCAGAGGGCGGCGGCGATCCGATCCTGTTCCTGCATCTGTTCTGGTTCTTTGGCCATCCAGAGGTCTATATCATGATCCTGCCGGCCTTTGGCATTGTCAGCCATATCATCTCCACCTTCTCTCGCAAGCCGGTCTTTGGCTATCTGGGCATGGCCTATGCGATGGTGGCGATTGGCTTTGTCGGCTTTATCGTGTGGGCGCACCATATGTATACGGTTGGCATGGATGTGGATACCCGCGCCTATTTCACCGCGGCAACGATGGTGATTGCGGTGCCGACAGGTGTGAAGATTTTCAGCTGGATCGCGACCATGTGGGGCGGCTCAATCCGCTTTGGCGTGCCGATGCTCTGGGCGATTGGCTTTATTTTCCTGTTCACCGTTGGCGGGGTGACCGGCGTGGTTCTGGCCAATGCCGGGATGGATGTGGTGTTGCATAATACCTATTATGTGATTGCCCATTTCCATTATGTGCTTTCGCTGGGGGCGGTCTTTGGGCTGTTTGCCGGTTTTTATTACTGGTTCTCCAAGATGACCGGCTTTGAATATCATGAAGGGCTGGCCAAGCTGCATTTCTGGATCACCTTTATCGGGGTGAATTTGACCTTTTTCCCGATGCATTTTCTGGGTCTGGCCGGGATGCCGCGCCGCTATATTGACTATCCGGATGCCTTTGCCGGCTGGAATTATGTGGCCTCTATCGGCTCCTATATCAGCGCGGCCGGGGCGGTGCTGTTCCTTGGCATTATTGCTGAGGCGTTTATTTCCCGCCGCAAGGCCGCGATGAATCCCTGGGGTGAGGGGGCGACGACGCTGGAATGGCAGGTCAGCTCACCGCCGCCTTTCCACACCTTTGACACGCTGCCAAAGGTCAAGTGAGGGAGCGCTCAGACATGGCCATTCGGGCACGCAGCACACAGACGCATTTTGCTGAGGCAGGCCAGCTTGCCTCAGCAGGCGATTATCTGGCGCTGATGAAGCCGCGGGTGATGAGTCTGGTCATCTTTACCTGTCTGGCCGGAATGTATCTGTCCGGCGGTGAGGCCCATCCGGTGCTGGCGATCATTTCCCTGCTGGCGATTTCGGTCGGGGCCGGGGCCTCCGGGGCGATTAACCAATGGTATGACCGCGATATGGATTCGGTGATGGCCCGCACCCGCTCGCGCCCGCTTCCCGCTGGCAAGATCGCCCCGTCTGAGGCGCTGGCTTTTGGTCTGGTTGCCGCCGCCCTGTCAGTGCTGGTGCTGGCCTTGAGCGCGGGCTATCTGGCGGCCGGGCTGCTGGCTTTCACCATCTTTTTCTATGCGGTGATTTACACTGTCTGGCTGAAACGCCGCACGGCGCAGAATATTGTCATTGGCGGGGCGGCCGGGGCCTTGCCGCCGCTGGTTGGCTGGGCCGCGATCACAGGCGAGGTTACGCTGGACAGCCTGCTGCTGTTTGCCATTATCTTTTTCTGGACCCCGCCGCATTTCTGGGCCCTCGCCCTGTTCCGGCATGAGGATTACAAAAAGGCCGGCGTTCCGATGCTGCCGGTGGTGGCCGGCGCGCGCGAAACCCGCAAGCAGATTTTGATTTATGCGCTGATATTGGCGCCGCTGGCGGTGCTGCCGGTGGCGACCGGGCTGGCGTCTGTCTGGTATGGGCTGGCGGCAGGCGGTCTGGGGCTGGTCTTTGTCTGGCAGGCGGCGATGCTGCTGCGGTTCGGGGATGAGAAGCGCGCCCTTAACCTGTTCAAATTTTCCATTTTCTATCTGTTCCTGATATTTGCCGGCTTGATGGCAGATCAGGCCATGCGGGGGTGGCTGTGAGCGCATCAAAGGACAAGCAGGAACCAAAGACCGCAGCTGAGATGCTGCAAATGCGGCGCAAGCGCAATTTTGCCCTGCTGGGGGTGATCGCTGC
This sequence comes from Alphaproteobacteria bacterium, assembly GCA_038131695.1. GTDB lineage: Bacteria > Pseudomonadota > Alphaproteobacteria > Puniceispirillales > Puniceispirillaceae > JADHLK01. The sequence goes on from JAYPQA010000014.1 coordinate 57,292, forward strand.
GCTGGCTGTGCTGTTCTATGTGATTACCATTGTGCGGATGGGGGCGGATTGATGGCGGCGGGTCTCCAGCACACAGCAGGATGGGAGCCGCGCAACCGGCGGATGCTGGTGGGTCTGGGGCTGGTTGTGGCGGCGATGGTGGGGCTGGCCTATGCGTCGGTGCCGCTCTATGATCTGTTTTGCCGGGTGACCGGCTTTGGCGGCACAACCCAGCAGGCCAGCACGGCCCCGGCCAGCCCGATAGCGGCCCCGCCGGTCAGCGTGCGCTTTGATGCCAATGTGAACCCGGCCCTGAACTGGCATTTTGAGGCGATAGACGGGCCGGTCAGCCTGCGCCCGGGCGAAGAGGTGGTGATACGCTACCGCGCAACCAATATCGGTGATGCGCCCAGTATTGGCACGGCGACCTTTAATGTGACACCGGCCAAGGCCGGGCCCTATTTCATGAAGATTGACTGTTTCTGCTTTACCGAGCAGGAGCTGGCAGCCGGGGAGTCAATCGATATGCCGGTGCGCTTTTTTATCGACCCGGAAATCGCAGCGGATGTGAATACAAAACAGGTGAATGAAATTGTCCTGTCCTATACTTTTTTTGCCCTCCAGGGCAGCGAGGCGGATAAGGGCTAGAACATAAGTGAGGATCGGCACGCAGCTGGTCAGATTTTCCTTCGGGGGCTTAGCAAGGAGACTGAAAAATGAGCGGCACACAAAATCATCCCTATCATCTGGTAGAACCCAGCCCATGGCCAGCAGCTGGCGCGGCGGCCGGGTTTGTCTCGGCCCTTGGCGCGGCCATGTATATGCATGATCACAGCCTTGGCCACTGGGTGCTGGGCGCCGGTCTGGCGCTGGTTATCCTGACCATGTATCTGTGGTGGCGCGATGTCATCCGCGAGGCAGAATATCAGGGCCATCACACACCGATTGTGCAAATCGGGATGCGCTATGGCATGATGCTGTTCATTGCCTCAGAGGTGATGTTCTTTGTTGCCTTTTTCTGGGCCTTTTTTGACAGCGCGCTGTTTCCGGTGGGCGGCATTTGGCCGCCAGAGGGGATTGAGACCTTCAACCCGTTTGACCTGCCGCTGATAAACACGCTGGTGTTGCTGCTGTCTGGCTGCACGGTCACCTGGGCGCATCATGCCCTGCAGCATGATAACCGGCGCGATTTTATCATTGGGCTGGCTTTGACAGTGGTGCTGGGAATTTTGTTCACCGGCCTGCAGGCGATTGAATACAGCCATGCGCCCTTTGGCTTTACCGACGGGATTTATCCGTCTGTCTTTTTCATGGCGACTGGGTTTCATGGCTTTCATGTGATTGTCGGCACGCTGTTTTTGCTGGTCTGCCTGCTGCGCGGCTTGCGTGGCCATTTCACCGCTGATCAGCATTTCGGCTTTGAGGCCGCCGCCTGGTATTGGCATTTTGTGGATGTGGTCTGGCTGTTCCTGTTTGTCGCTGTTTATTGGTGGGGTGGGTGATCAGATAGCAAACAGCACCGCGCCGGCTGGCTGGGGTCAGCTGGCAGGGGATTTTGGCCGGCCCGCCAGATTGCCGCTTGCGGGCCGGTTGCTTTTTTGTCGCTGATGCCCCATCTTGCAGGCACAGCCGGACTGCCCGGCCTGTATCGCCCCTGATTTTAGGCAAAGAGACTGACCCATGTATTTTCGAGCCATGCTGCTGCCGACCCTGTTCACCGTTCCGGGGCTGATCATTCTGATCGCTCTTGGCAGCTGGCAGCTGCAACGCCTGTCCTGGAAGACCGATCTGATTGCCGAGCTGGAAGCAGCCGCAACCGCCCCGCCGATCCGGCTGGCAGAGCTGGGCCCGCCGCAGCAGAACCGGTTTCGCCGCGTGCAGCTGGTGGGCCAGTTTGACCATGATGCAGAGATTTTCCTGACCGGCCGCACCTATGAGGGCAATGCCGGCTTTCATGTGGTCACCCCCTTTATGGATACCAGCGGGATGCAGATTCTGGTCAATAGGGGCTGGGTTTCGGAAGAATACAGGCCGCAGGAAAAGCGCGCCTTTTCCCTGACACAAGGCGAAACCGGGCTGGAGGCGATTATCCGCCTGCCCCAGAAACGCGGCTATTTTGTGCCGGAAAATGATCCGCAAAAGGGCTTCTGGTTCACCTTGATTCCGGCTGAGATTGCCGCTTTTCTGGGCCGCGAGGCGATGCAGACCGGCTATTATGCGGATGCGGTGCGGGTGGGAGAGGTGATCACCCTGCCGATTGCGGCGCGGGTGCGCATTGACCTGCCCAATGCGCATTTGAACTATGCCTTGACCTGGTTTGGGCTGGCGCTGTCGCTGCTGGGGGTGTATATCGCTTTTCATCATGCACAGGGTCGGCTTGGCTTTGGCCGCCCGCCAGCAGCAACACAAACAAAGCGGAAATAGCTGGAACAAGATGGATTATATCAGCACCAGAGGCCAGCATGGGCCTGTCGGCTATGAAGAAGCCCTGCTGACCGGCCTGGCCCGGGATGGCGGGCTGTTCCTGCCTGCCAGCTGGCCGCGCTTTACCACAGACGAGATAGAGGCGATGCGCGCGCTCTCCTATCCGCAGCTGGCCGGGCGCATCATGGCCCGTTTTACCGGTGCTGAGGTGAGCGAGGCTGAGCTGGCGCAAATGGCAGAAGAAGCCTATGCCGGTTTTGATGATCCGGCCATTGCCCCGCTGACCCAGCTCTCCGACAGGCTGCATCTGCTGGAGCTGTTTCACGGCCCGACCATTGCGTTCAAGGATTATGCGATGCAGTTTCTGGCCCGCGCCTTTGACCGCGCCTTGCAGCGCAGCGGACGGCGGGCGGTGATTTTGGGGGCAACCAGCGGGGATACCGGCTCGGCCGCGCTCGAAGCCTTCAAGGGGCGCGCGGCGGTTGATATTTTCATCCTGTTTCCCGAAGGCCGCGTCTCAGCGGTGCAGCAAAAACAGATGACCTCGGTGCTGGCCGACGGCGCGCACGCGATTGCGCTGGCCGGGGATTTTGATGATTGCCAGGATTTGGTCAAGGCCTGTTTCAATGATCATGGCTTTCGCGATGCGGTGGGCCTGTCGGCGGTGAATTCAATCAATTGGGCCCGGCTGATGCCGCAGATTGTGTATTATTTTTCTGCCGCCCTGGCGCTGGGCGCACCGCAGCAAAAGATTGCCTTCAGCGTGCCGACCGGCAATTTTGGCAATGTCTTTGCCGGTTGGGCGGCCAAGCAGATGGGCCTGCCGATTGAGCGGCTGATCATTGCCTCTAACCAGAATGATATTCTGACCCGCTTTTTTGCTGATGGGATGATGCAAAGAGAGACGGTGCGCCCCTCTCTCAGCCCGTCCATGGATATTCAGGTTTCCTCAAATTTTGAGAGGCTGCTCTTTGAATTGCTGGGCCGGGACGGGGCGCGGGTGGCCGGGCTGATGGCCGAATTTTCCAGCCAGGGCCGCTTTGCCGTCCCGCCGGAGATTTTGGCCCGCGCGCAGCAGGATTTCGCCGCCTTTTGCCTGGATGATGCGGCTACCAAGGCGGTGATTGACCGGGCCTGGCGCGCGCATGGCCAGCTGATTGATCCGCATTCTGCTGTCGGGCTGGGAGCCGCCTGGCAGGCAGGGGAGGCCGGGCTGGTCGGGGCGGATACGGTGCTGGTATCGCTGGCTTGTGCGCATCCGGCAAAATTCCCGGATGCGGTGCAGGCAGCGTCTGGCCAGACCCCGCAGCTGCCGGGCCCGCTGGCAGATTTGATGGAGCGCGAGGAGGCCAGCCTCAGCTGCCCCAATGACAAGCCAGCGCTGATCTCCCTTATTGAACAGGAACGCCGCAAATGAGCGCGGCCAGCCCGCAAATCAGCCAGCTGGCATCCGGCTTGCGGGTTGCAAGCCTGCGGATGGCAGAAGCCCATTCGGTGCAGGTCGGCATCTGGGTCGCTGCTGGCGCGCGCGATGAGCGGGCCGGGGAACAGGGCATTGCCCATATGCTGGAACATATGGCGTTCAAGGGCACGGAGCGGCGCAACGCAGCAGAAATCGCAGCCGCGGTGGAAAATGTCGGTGGCTATATGAATGCGCATACAGCCAGAGAGGAAACCGCCTATTATATCCGCGTCCTGCCAGAGCAGCTGGAGCTGGCGGTGGATGTGCTGGCTGATATTCTGACCGCCTCCACCCTGCCGGATCATGAGCTGGAACGCGAGCGCGGCGTGATTATTCAGGAAATTGGCCAGACACTGGATGCGCCCGATGATCTGGTGTTTGAGAAATTTTCGGAAATCGCCTTTCCGGATCATGTGATGGGCCAGTCCATTCTGGGCACGGTGGACAGCGTATCGGGTTTTGGGCGGGCCGATTTGCAAGGCTGGATGGGGCGCTGCTACGGGCTGGACCGGATGCTGGTCTGCGCGGCTGGCCAGATTGACCATGCCCGCCTGGTGCAGATGGTGGGTGAAAAGCTGGCCGGGCTGCCGGCCGCAAAAATGGATTCCCGCCAGAAGCCGGGCTTTGCCGCGGGCCGGTCGGTGGCCGAGCGGGATCTGGAACAAAGCCATATCCTGTTTGGCCTGCAAGCCCCCTCGGTGCTGGATGCGGGGCGGTTTTCCCTGTTGCTGCTCTCCAGCCTCTATGGCGGGGGGAATGTCCTCACGCCTGTTCCAGCGGGTGCGCGAAGAGCGCGGATTGTGCTATTCGATTTTCTCTTTCACCCAGCTTTATTCAGATAGCGGCCTGTTTGGTGTCTATGCCGGCACCGCCCCGCAGCAGATGGATGAATTGCTGGAGGTGGCCGCCGCCAGCCTGGCAGAGCTGACGGCCGCGGTGGGGTCAGATGAGCTGGCCCGCGCCAAGGCGCAGCTGAAGGCGGCGGTGCTGATGGGGCGGGATTCGGTTGCGGGCATGACCGATTCGCTGGCCCGCCAGATTTTGCTGTTTGGCGGCCCGCAATCGGCTGAGGAATTGATCAGCCAGATAGAGGCGGTCAGCGCAGCCGATATTTCGGCGATGGCCCGCCGCTTGCTGTCCGGGCCGGGTCCGGCGCTGTCAGTTGTCGGGCCAAAACACAGTCTGATGGGCAATGATCAGCTGGCCCGCCTGCTGGCGGCCTAGGCCTGACCGGATACCGGCGACAGGCGGCTGGCATCAATACCGGCCCTGGCATAGCTGTCCGGCCAGATACGGCCCGCTTCCCCGGCAAAGACCAGGCTGGCCTCAGCCCCGGTATGAAACCACATATTCTGGCGGATTTCCTCTTCCAGCTGGCCTGCTGCCCAGCCAGCATGACCCAGCATGATTCGCCAGTCCGCCGGGCCCAGCCCGCGCACAATCTCGGTAATCATATTGCGGTGCAGGCTCATGAAAATATCTTCTGTAACCGCCACAGAACCGGGCATGATCTGATCCGGCCCATGCAGCACATGGCCGCGGCGCGGCTCAACCGGCCCGCCATTCAGCACCGCCGCCCCGCCATCAAAGCGGGGGGTTTCCATTTTCAGATTTTCGGCCAGCCCGGCCAGTGTCAGCTCTTCCATCGGCTTGTTGACAATCAGCCCCATCGCCCCGCTGCTGTCATGCTGGCACATCAGAATCACCGATTTCTGAAAGCGGGTATCATCCATCTGCGGGGTGGCAATCAGCAGCTGGCCTGTCAGATTTGATAAAATGGGCGGATCATGAAATTGGGTCATGCCTGCAAGTCTAGCCCGCTTAACATTCAGCGGCAAATGCTTTGATGTCTCTTTGCAAACACACGCCGTTCCAGTATGAAACAGGCATGGTTGTTTTCATCTCCTTCCGGAAATTGTGGCTGGCCGCTTTGCTGTTGCTGGCCAGCCTTGCCCAGCTGCCCGCCTCACAGGCTGCTGAGGGGCCGTGGCTGCGCACTGATTTTGCCCAGATAAGGCTGGTGGCGGCGACGCAGGCACCGGGCGATCTGGACAGGATTCCGGCAGCGCTGGAGTTTTTGCTGCAACCTGGCTGGAAGGTCTATTGGCGCAGCCCAGGGGATGCCGGTTTGCCGCCACGCCTCTATCATAGAAGGGCTGGCGGGCAGGGCAGCGCTGAGGGCCCACCGGTTGCGCTGGATTTTCCGGTGCCGGAGCGGTTCTCCCTGTTTGGTCTGGACAGTTATGGCTATGCCACAGAAGTCCTGTTGCCCTTGCAGCTGGTCCATGAAAAAGGCGCGCCGGGCAGCTGGGAATTCTGGCTGGATGCGCTGATTTGTTCTGATATTTGTGTGCCGGTTGCCGGGCCGCTCAGCCTTGATCTGCCAGACGGGCCGCTGCGCCCTTCAGCGCACGCCCAGCGCATTGCCTATGCCGCCTCCCGGGTGCCGGGGCCGGGCAGCGGGCCGGATTTGCAGCTTCTCTCAGCCCAGCTGTCGGTGCCGGACAGGACGCTTCGCATCTCCTATCAGAGCCGCTCTGGCCAGCTGGATGAGGTGTTTGTTGAGAGCCCGCTGGAAGGTTACAGCTTTGCCGCCCCCCAGCCAATGCCGGCCGCGTCCGCGCCGCAGAGTCTGATCCAGCTGGATGGGGCCGACCCGGCGGCGCTTTTGGGCCAGCAGCTGCGCTTTACCCTGATTGACGGGCCGCAAATGGCAGAATTTGAGGTGGTTGTCAGCGCGGCAGGCCAGAGGCCGGGTTTGCGTGGCGGCTGGCAGGGCCTGGTCTTGATGCTGGGAATCGCTTTTCTGGGCGGGCTGATTTTGAATATCATGCCGTGCGTGCTGCCTGTCCTGTCCTTGAAAACAGCTTCTGTCCTGTCGATGGGCGGGGCGCGCCCGGCGCTGGTCAGGCAGCGCTTTCTGGCCAGCGCGGCCGGTATCCTCACCAGCTTTGCGCTGCTGGCAGGCGGGCTGGTGCTGCTGCGCGGGCTGGGCGTGCAAATCGGCTGGGGGATTCAGTTTCAACAGCCGGTTTTTCTGGCTTTCATGGCGGGTCTGGTCAGCCTGTTTGCCGCCAACCTGTTCGGGCTGGTGCATTTTGCCATCCCGCAATTTGCCGTGCGCCTGTCCGGGCCAGCAGCTGAAAAAAAATCTGCCACTAATTTTTCAGCGGGCAATTTTTTAGCCAGAGATTTTCTGGTGGGTGATTTTCTGGCCGGAATGCTGGCGACCTTGCTGGCCACCCCCTGTTCGGCGCCTTTTGTCGGCACGGCTGCCGGGTTTGCGCTGGCTGCCCCGGCCCCGCAGCTGCTGGCGGTGATGCTGGCGATGGGGGTCGGGCTGGCTGCGCCCTGGCTGGTTTTTGTGCTGTTCCCACAGCTGGCCTTGCGGCTGCCGCGGCCCGGCCCGTGGATGGTGCGGGTGAAGCAGCTGCTGGGTCTGGGGCTGGCGGGCACAGCGCTCTGGCTGGTCTGGCTGCTGGCCGGGGCCACCGGCTGGCTGGATCGCCAGGCGGGCCCGCAAGCCGGCTGGGCCGCTTTTGACCGTGCTGCCATCACCCGCCATCTGGCGGCAGGCCAGCCGGTTTTTGTGGATGTCACCGCTGATTGGTGTATCACCTGTCAGGCCAATAAAAGGCTGGTGCTGGATAAGGCCGAGGTGACCCGGGCCCTCGCCGCAAGCAAGGTTTTGCTGATGCGCGCCGACTGGACGATGCCGGATGCCGGGATTGCGGAGTTTCTGGCGGATTACGGGCGCTTTGGTATTCCGTTCAATATTCTTTACCGGCCCGGCGGGGCGGCCCCGGTCATTTTTTCCGAGCTTTTGACAAAGGCAGATATTCTGGCGGCCCTGAAGGGGCTTTGAGCCAAAGGCGGGCGCGGCGGCCGGGCTAGCCTGCCTCGCTCAGGCTTTCTGCGGCCTTGCGGGCGGCCTCATCCACCCGCTCATTTTCCGGGTGGCCGGCATGGCCCTTGACCCATTGCCAGCTGACCTGATGGCGGGTGAGGGCGGCCTCCAGCGCCAGCCACAAATCCTGATTCTTGACCGGCTTTTTGGCCGCAGTTTTCCAGCCATTTGCACGCCAGCCTGCCATCCATTGGGTAACCCCCTTCATCACATATTGGCTGTCCGTGACCAGCTGCACCCGGGCAGGCCGTTTCAGCGCCTCCAGCCCGGCAATGGCGGCGGCCAGTTCCATCCGGTTATTGGTGGTGTCTGGTTCGGCCCCGGAAATCAGTTTCTCATGCCCCTGCCAGACCAGCAGGGCCGCCCAGCCGCCTGCCCCCGGATTGCCTAGACAGGCCCCGTCGGTGAACAGATGCACAATATTCTCATCCGGCGTGCTCACAGGCCAATCCCATAGGCTTGCGGGCCGCTGGCATGAGCGTGAAAGCGCAATTTGGCCCAGTAATCCATCGGGTTGAGAGGCTTGACCAGCGCCCCTTCCGGCGTGTTCAGCCAATCATAAAACCGGGTCAGGAAAAACCGCATCGCTGCCCCGGCGCATAAAACCGGCAGCGCGTCTGTTTCTTCATCTGACAATTTGCGCACCGCCTCATAGCCAGCCAGCAGTGCCCGCGATTTGGTGATGTTGAAACTGCCATCCGGCTCAAAACACCAGCTGTTCAGGCAAATCGCCAGATCAAGGGCCAGAATATCCTGGCAGGCAAAGTAAAAATCAATCAGCCCGGTCAGCTGGTCCCCGACAAACAACACATTATTGGGAAATAAATCAGCATGGATAATCCCGCTGGGCAGGCCGCCCGGCCATCTGGCCAAAATATCATCCAGCTTTTCAGCTGCTGCGGCCCGCAATCCGCCCGGCAAATCCGCCGGGTCCCGGTCGATTGAGGCCAGCAGCCCCGGCCAGCTATCCGGCCCCAGCGCATTCGGCCGGGTCAGGGAAAAATCACCGGCTGCCTCATGCAGCTGCGCCAGGGCCGCGCCCAAAGCCTGGCATTTGGCCGCTCCCGGATAGGCGGCTGAGGTGCCGTTCAAAAAGGATACAAGCGCGGCGGGGCGGCCTGCACAGCGGCCCAGAACCTGGCCCTGGCTGTCGGCAATGGGCGAGGGACAGGACAGCCCGGCCGCACCCAGATGCCCCATCAGCCCCAGAAAAAACGGCAGATCATCCTCATTCACCCGCTTTTCATAAAGGGTGAGAATATAGTTGGCGCGCTCGGTGCGGAGCAGAAAATTGGAATTTTCCACCCCTTCGGCAATGCCCTGAAAGCTCAGCAGCTGGCCCAGATCATACCGCCCCAGAAAATCGGCCAGCTCGCCATCTTCTATCTGTGTATAGACGGCCATCAAACCGCCTCATCCCGCAGGATTGCGGGCAATTTGAAATGCAGTGTCTCAGCCGGGCCATTCTGGTGGCTGATCTCCAGATCATAGCGTTCTGACAGGGCGGCGATAACCTCCTCAACCAATATCTCCGGGGCTGAGGCTCCGGCGGACAGCCCGATAGTGCCGGCCTCATCCAGCCGGTCAAAATCCAGCTCTGTTGCCTGTGGTATCAAGACCGCCTCAGCTGCCCCGGCGCGCAGGGCCACCTCTGCCAGCCGTCTGGAATTGGACGAATTGGCCGCCCCGATAATGATCATGTAATCGCTGGTCGGGGCCAGCTGGGCGACTGCCTGCTGGCGATTGGTGGTGGCATAGCAGATATCCTCGCTTGGCGGGCCGGAAATATTGGGAAAGCGATGCTGCAGGATGGTAATGATTTCAGCCGTATCCTCAACGGACAAGGTGGTTTGGGTGGCAAAGGCCAGCCCGTCCTCTTGCGGCGGTGTAATCTGGCGGGCCTGTTCAGCTGTTTCAACCAGCGTGATACTGCCCGGCGGAACCTGGCCCATCGTGCCGGTCACTTCCGGATGCCCGGCATGGCCAATCAGCAGGATATGGCGGCCCTTGCGGTGGTGACGGCTGGTCTCGGTATGCACCTTGGTCACCAGCGGACAGGTGGCATCTATGGCAATCATCTTGCGCGATTTGGCAGTGTCATGAACGCTGCGCGCAACCCCGTGGGCGGAAAAAATCACCGGCGCGCCGTCCGGCACCTCATCCAGCTCCTTGACAAAGACGGCCCCGGCCGCAGCCAGGGAGTCCACCACCCGCCTGTTATGCACAATCTCATGCCGGACATAGACAGGCGGGCCGAATTTCAGCAGCGCCTGTTCAACAATCTTGACAGCCCGGTCAACGCCTGCACAAAATCCGCGGGGCGCGGCCAGAATTAATCTCTTTTTTGACTTGTTCATAGGCTTCTAATTGCGCGATAACAGAACAAAGGTCAACCTTGGGGCCAAACTTTGGGCCAGACTTTGCGCCAGTCTTGTGGCCAGTCTTTGAGATGATCTTTTCTGGCCCGGCCGGGCCGGTGTGACAGAGCTTTTTGCAGGAGAGCAACCCGGATGCAACGCGTTATGACAGACCTTCTTTGTGCCAGGCCAGCTGCCGCCCGGATTTTGGGCGTGATTCTAGCTGGCTGCCTGTTGCAGGGCTGTGCCCAGCTGCGCCCCAGCCTGATCGACTGCAAGGACCGGATTACCGCGGCAGCGGACGGGGCGCGGGTGAATATCCGCACGGTTGAACAGGATCAGCCGGTAGAGGCCCGCCTCAATGGGGTTGATGCACAATGCTATGACCGCGGCGGGGAAACGGTGATGCAGGTCAAGATAGGCTTGAAGGTCACCCGCGATCTGGCCCTGAATTCTGAGGTTATTTTTCTTGAAGTGCCGGTTATTTCTGCTGTGCTGGATGGGGCGGATCAGCCGGTCAGCCAGCGCTCGGAAAGTTTCCGCATGGCCTTTCCAGCTTCCAAAGGGGTGCTGTATCCGGTGGTGGAAACACAAATGCGCCTGCCGCTGGAGGGGCGGGCGGTCATTTCGCTCAGCCCGCAACGGCTCTGATCAGCGCGCCCGGAATACAACCCGGCAAATAACCCGGCAAATAACCCGGCAATCAATCTGGTAAAAAATCCGGCCTGGCAAAAAATCCGGCTAGGGACGGGCTGAGATTTGAGCCAGCGCGTCATCCACCAGCTTCAGCGACGCCTTTGCATCCAGCTGTTCCGCAATAATAGTGGCGGCGGCCTCACTGGCCAGCACCGCTGCACGGTTCCGCAGCTCAGCCAGCAGCGCTTCCTCGGCCGCCTTTATCTTGGCATTGGCCTGAGCTTCCCGGCGGGCGACAGAGTCTTTTGCCCGCTCTTCTGCGGCCTGACGGATGCGTTCAGCAGCCGCTTCGGCATTGGCGATAATATTTTTCGCTTCCTTTGAGGCATCGCGCTGCAATTTCTGATATTTCGCCAGCTCGGCAGCGGCATCCTCACGCAGGGTTTTTGGCTTCCTCCAGCTGGGTGCGAATCGCTGCTGAGCGCTGATCCAGCATATCGGCCACGGCGCTGGCGATCTTTTTATAGGCCAGCGCAACAAAAATCACGAAGCCAATGGCGACAAAGGCGGATTCATCAAGCATCAGCTGGCCTCCTCTTGCTGGATAGTCTTGGCCGCCTGCTTGACCTGTTTGGTCACCAGCGTTTTGGCAGGCTTGATGCCAGCCAGCTGTTCGACCGCCTGGCTGGCCGCCTCAGCCGCGACCGCATCCAGCCCGGCCATTGTCTCTTCACGCAGCTTGGCCAGCTTGTCTTCAGCTGTCTTGACCTTGCGGGCCAGCTTTTTGGCCAGCTCAGCCTCGGCCTTGGCGGCTGTTTTGCTGGCCTCTGCCATTGCCTGGCTGGCCTGGGCAGAGGCTTCGGCCCGTGCCTTTTCCAGATCCGCCTGATACTCTGCCTCAGTCTGGCGTGCGGCTTGCTCAGCCTCGCGGGCCTTGGCGATATCCTCATTGATACGTCTGGACCGCTCTTCCAGAACCAGACCGATGCGCGGCGTTACCAGACGCGAGAAAAGCAGATAGGCCAGCACAAAGCTGACCACCAGCCAGAAAATCTGGGTTGGCCAGGTGCTGATATCCAGCTGCGGCAGGCCGCCGCTGCTCTCACCCCCGCCAGCAGCCTGGACAGGCCTGGCAGCGGTCACAAGCAGCCCGAAAAACAGGGCATTTATCCGCTGGTTTCTTTTGGCAGAAAGGCTCATGCTCTTGAATGCTCCTGATAGGCGGGAGGTTAAGGGGCAGTCACCGCCAGTGGCTGCCCGTTTGCCTGCCCCGCTCCCCCCCCCGGACCTGATCAAGCGGCTGATCTGAAAGGGGGGTTTGGCTGTTGGCTGTTATTCCGGTTGCTCAGAATACGAACAGCAGCAGCAGAGCAACAACCAGCGCGAACAGCGCGATGGCCTCGGTCAGGGCAAAGCCCAGAATACCGATACCGAACACCTCACCGCGGGCGGCCGGGTTACGGGCGATTGAATTAATCAGGGCGGCAAAGATATTCCCAATACCCACACCCACACCGGCCAGTGCGATCACCGCGATACCGGCACCAATCAGTTTTGCAGCTTCAGCTTCCATGTTCTTTTTCCCTAGTTTGAACAGTTGAGTTTCAACAGTTGAATTTTGCCCCGCTCAGGACCCTTGTTTTGCGCCAAAAATTCTAGTGGAGATGTAGCGCGTCATTCAAATACATACAAGTCAAAATCGTGAAGACATAGGCCTGCAGCGCAGCGACCAGCATTTCCAGCCCGGTCAGGCCAATAATCGCAGCCAGCGGCAGCACCGAGCCAACCGCGAAAATACCACCCGCCCCGGTCAGCATCACCGCCAGCCCGGCAAATACTTTCAGCATCGTATGTCCCGCCAGCATATTGGCAAACAAACGCACCGACAGGCTGACCGGACGCACAAAATAGGAAATCACCTCAATCACCACCAGAAACGGGATCAGCGCCTTGGGCGCACCCGACGGCACAAAGAATGAGAAGAAATGCAGCCCATGCTTAATCAGCCCGATCAGTGTCACGCCGATAAAAATCACCGCCGCCAGCACAAAGGTCACAACAATCTGTGAGGTGGTTGTGTAGCTGTAGGGGATAAGCCCCAGCATATTGGAAAACAGAATAAAAACAAACAGGGTGAAGACGAACGGAAAATAGGGCCGCCCCTCGCTGCCGACATTGGCGCGCACCATATCTGCGACAAATTCATACATCATCTCAGCCGCGCCCTGCATCCGGCCCGGAACCAGCGCGGCCGGGCGCATCGCCAGCACCAGAAACAGCGTGCTGAGCAGCACCGCCAGCAGCATGAACAGGCTGGAATTGGTAAAGGAAATATCGAAGCCGAGCAGGTTCAGGGCAAACAGCGTCTTGATGGTGAATTGTTCAACCGGCGAATGCATTACCTGCTCCCCTTCTCGTCCGGGCCTTTTTCATTGCCTTTTTCATCCCGGTGCTCCTCAAAAAAACCAGCTTTCATATTGCGGCCGGTCACCAGCCGCCAGACATTCATCATGCCTGCGCCGGCCCCCAGAAAAAACAGCCCCAGCATAAAGCCGGGCGCGGTTCCCAGCCAGCGATCCAGCATCCAGCCCAAAAAGCCGCCGACGACCACGCCTGCGACCAGTTCCAGGGCTATCCGCCCGGCCAGCGCAATCCCGGCAGCCGGCATATGACCGGCGGGCGGCTTGCCCGGCTGACCCTTGGCTGACTGTTCGGCCTGTTTGATCCGCTCAGCCAGCGAGGCGGTGATGTCTGGCCGGTGGTTGGAATTTTCGCCCAAAATCGCACCTGCCTGACTGGTTTTTATCCGCGTCTGCCAACCGGCACAAAACCAGGCTGGCAAAATCGTGCACAAGCTAGGCAGACAGGGGCAATTTGTCAAGCAATATCCAGCCTTTCGGCGCCGTTCTGGCAGGCTGGTGTGACAGCCTGTCGCAATCCGCTGGACGGGCACATCAGATGACGGCTTTTTCCCGCATATTTTCAGCTGTTTGCAAATCCACCGAGACCAGCCGGCTGATGCCTTTCTGCTCCATTGTTACGCCAAACAGGCGGTCCATGCGGGCCATCGTCATCCGGTGGTGGGTCACAATCAAAAAGCGGGTCTTGGTGCGCCCGGCAATATCGCGCAGCAGGTCACAAAAACGCGCAACATTGGAATCATCCAGCGGGGCATCCACCTCATCCAGCACACAGATAGGGGCCGGCTTGGTCAAAAAGACGGCAAAAATAATCGCCAGCGCGGTCAGCGCCTGCTCGCCGCCGGACAGCAAGGAGAGGATTGCAGCCGCTTGCCCGGCGGGCTGGCCATGATTTCCAGCCCGGCTTCCAGCGGGTCCTCTGATTCGGTCAGCTGCAATTCGGCATGGCCGCCCCCGAACAGGGTGGAAAACAGTTCGGAAAAATAGCTGTTCACCTGTTTGAAACTCTCCAGCAGCCGCGCCCGCCCCTCACGATTCAGCTGCTGGATGGCGGCGCGCAGCTTGCTGATCGCGGCGTGCAAATCCTCTTTTTCAGCTTCCATTTCGCTGATTCGGCCAGCCAGCTCTTCCATCTCTATTTCAGCGCGCAGATTAACCGGCCCCATCTGGTCGCGCTCCCGCAGCAACCTCTCCAGCCGCTCCTCCAGCCTGTCCCGGGCTTCCAGCTGCTCATTCTCGCGCAGCTCCGCCAGCCCTTCCAGCTGCTCCGGCTGGCTGTCCAGCCGCTCGGCAATGCGCTGGACCAGCTGGGCGCGCTCTGCGGTCATGCGCTCGCTATGGGCCTCAGCGCGGATTTCCGCCTCGCGGGCAGCATTTTGTTCGGCCTCGGCAGCGCGCAGGGCGGTCTCTGCCTCTTGCAAGCCGGTTTCTGCCAGCACCAGCGCATCGCTGCGCTTTTGCCGCTCGGCACTGGCGGCCTCCAGCAAATCGGCCAGCTTCTGCTTTTCCTGCTCAATCTCTGCCGGGCGGCTCGCCAGCCGGGTTTGTTCCGCATCGGCCTGTTGCTGGCGCGCGGCCATCTCAGCCAGACGGGCCGAGGTGCTGGCCTGGCGGCTTTGCCAGTCGCCGCGCTGTTCGGCTATGGTTTTCAGCCGTTTGGCTGCGCTGTCCATCTCGCCAACCAGCCTTGTTTGGGCCTGCAGGGCGGCGGCCAGCCGGCTGCGTGCCGCCTCAGCTGTCTGGCGGGCGGTTTCGGCGTCTTCTTGCAGGCGCTGTTCTTCCTCATTGGACAGGGTATCGCCGCCCAGCTCAGCCAGATCAGCCTCCGCCAGCTGGCGGGCTTTTTCCAAATCCTGCTGTCTGGACTGGCCCGCGTCGGCGGCCAGTCTGGCCGCATCTGCCTGCCGCCCGGCCAGCCTTGCGGCTTCTTCAGCGCTGCGTTGTCCCTCGCGGCTGCTGGCTGCTGTGCTGCTGGCTGTGTGCATTTCTGCTTCAGCTTTTTCCAGTTCTGAGCTGGCCTTGGCCAGATGTTTTTCCATCTGTCCGGCTTCAGCAGTCAGCTTTTCCAGCCTTTGGCGCTGGCGAATCCGCTCTGAGGCATCCTGGCGGCCATTGCGAATCAGCCCGTCCCACCGCCAGAGCTGGCCTTGCGGGCTGACCAGGGCCTGGCCGGGCAGCAGGCTGGCATGGGCCTTGGCGGCGGCTTCGGCATCCTCTGCCACCGCGACCCCGGCAAGGGCCTGTTCAATGACTTTCGGGCCGCTGACAAATTGGGTAAGCGGGGTGCCGGTTTGCGGCGGCTGCGGCGGCTGGGCCGGGGTAAAGCCGGCTGGCCAGTAGCCGCGCTCTCCGGCATCCAGCGGCAGGCCCAGATCATCAGCCAGACAGGCGGCAAGGGCGGCTTCCATCCCGCCTTTTACCGTCAGGCTGTCAGCCACCGGAATCTGTGCCTCATCGGCATCCCCGGCCAGAAGATAGGCCAGCGCATCCATCTCAGCTGTCAGCCGGGCCAGCTGGCTTTCGGCTTCCTGTTTTGTCTGCCAGGCCGCTTCGCGGGCGGAGCGGGCGGCATCCAGCTCAGAGCTGGTTTTTTCAGTCTGCGAATTCGCCTTTGCCAGATCATCCTCAGCGCGCCGGGCAGCTTCTGCGGCAGTCTCAGCAGCGGCGTGCAGCTGGTCCAGCTGCACCGCGGCCAGCCCGTCAGCTGATTGGGCAATGCGCGCCTCCAGCTGGGTCTTGCGCGCTTCCAGACGGGCCCGCTCATTTTGCATGGCCTGAAAGGCGGCGCGGGCATCTGCTGCCGCCCGGTCTGCGCTGTCTGCCTGTTGGCGGGCTTTTTCCAGCTCACTATCTGCCAGATCGAGGCGCGGGCCCTCTGCCTTGCGCCAGGCATTCAGGCTGGCTTCCTCATCGGCCAGCGCGGCCAGCGCCTTTTCGGCATCCTCTGCCAGCGCGGTCTCGCGTATCCGGTCATTCTCAATCTGTGCCAGCTGGCTGGCCAGCCGTTCCAGCTCAGCCATAATGCGCGCCGCCTCGCGGTCACTCTCGCCAATGGCCAGCTGCAGGCGCTGGGTTTCCGCAGCCTGTTCGGCCTCCGCCTGGCGCAAGGGGGGCAGGGCCTCTGCCCGGTTCAGCCTTTGCGTTGTGGCGCTGGCGGCTGTGCGGGTGGCCTGTTCGGTCTTGTTCTTGCAGCTGGCCAGCGCTTCCCCAGCGGCCGCCAGCTCGGCTGTGCTGTCCTGCCATCTGGCCAGAAGCAGGCGGGCCTCGGCCTTGCGAATCCGATCCGCGACTGAGCGATAGCGGGCGGCCTGGCGTGCCTGTTTTTGCAGCTGGCTTTTCTGTTCTTCCAGCTGGCCTATCAGATCATCCAGCCTCTCCAGATTGGTTTCCGCCGCCCGCAGGCGCAATTCGGCCTCATGGCGGCGTTGATGCAACCCGCGGATATTGGCGGCCTCTTCCAGCAAGGCGCGCCGGTCTTCCGGCTTGGCCCCCACGATTGCCCCGATTCGGCCCTGGCTGACAATCCCGGCAGAGCGCGAGCCGGTCGCCGTATCCGCAAATAGCAGCTGGACATCGCGGGCGCGAGCCGGACGGCCATTCACCAGATAGCTGGACCCCTTGCCGCGATCGGCCTTGCGGGTAATTTCCAGCATTTCCTCCTTATTAAACTCTGCCGGGGCGCGGTGGTCAGAATTATCCAGCTCCAGCACAATCTCAGCCAGATTGCGCGCCGGCCGCGATTCGGTGCCGGCAAAGATCAGATCATCCAGCTCACTGCCGCGCATCTGGCGGGCGGAGCTTTCCCCCATCACCCAGCGCAAGGCTTCGACAACATTGGATTTGCCACAGCCATTCGGGCCGACAATGCCGGTCAGGCCCGGCTCAATATCCACTTCCGCCTTTTCGGCAAAGGATTTGAAACCGGTAATTTTCAGGCTGCGAAAAATCATCTATGCGAAAATCCGGCCCGCCACCTAGATACCAAAGGCGCCCAGCTCAGAGAGCAGCTTTTCATAGCGCATATTGCCGCTCAGCACTTTTTTGTTATTGATGACAAAGCTGGGCGTGGAATTGATCTGCCATTTATCCTGCGCGCTCTGGGCCATGCCGACCAGCGCTTCCAGCAGCGGCCGGTTGCGCATCAGCTCGTTAAACTCTGCCTCACTGACCCCGGCCAGCCGGCCATATTTGATCAGCTCCTGCAGCGGGTCGGCAGCGCGCACCCACTCAGATTGCTGTTCCAGCAAGGTCTTGACCATCGCGAAATACCGGTTTGCCGGCAGCGCCCGGGCGAGGGCATGGGCGCGCAAGGCCAGCCCATCCAGCGGGAAAGGGGCCATTTCCAGCGCCACCTTGCCCGTATCGATCAGCCGTTCTTTCAGCAGCGGAAAAGTGCCTGTGTGAAAGGCCGCGCAATGGCCGCAAGTCATCGAATAAAACTCAGTCAGCCGCACCGGCGCATCCACTGAACCCAGCACCCGCGCCTTGGTGATGTGATCCAGATCACTGATCAGCGCCGCGCTGGCCGGCAGGGCAGTGCACAGACCCAAAGCAGCAGAGGCAGCGAGAAACCGGCGGCGGGGCAGGGTTGGAAAATCTGTCATGGTATCAACTATCTTTTTGCCTGAATGTTGGTCTGTAGATGTTGGTCTTTAACAGGGGCCATGTCATGGGGCGGGCTGTCACGCGTATTTGAGCCGGAGAACAGCAAAATATCAAGGTAAAATATCAGGATAAGCAGATCGCATCAGGGTTTTTCATGGTTTTTGCTGCTCCAGCGTGCGGCCCAGCCGGATAAGGGCGGCGCGCAGCTCTGGCGAGCGGATGGTGCGGGTTGCCCTTTCCAGCCGCAGCAACAGGGCCGAATCCGTGTCAGCTGCCTCCCCGGCGGGCGCGGCCTCTGGCGGGTTCAGGCTTTTGTCGGTCAGGCTGTAATCCTGGCGGATGCTGATTCGGGCAATCGCCCCATAGCCGAGCGTGGCATTGGCCCGGCGCATCACATCATCTGCCCGCGCCTGGGCCTCAGGGCCTCTGGCAGCGGCGACCGACAGGGTCAGCACGCCGCCCTCGCGGCGGCCCGCCGGAAAGCGCAAATCAACTGGCAGCGACCAGCCAGCCATATCGGTGCTGATCTCCGGCCAGAGTTGCAGCAGCTGGACCATTAACCCGCCCCGATGGCGCAGGGCCGGGGCCATAACAGAGTTGGTCAGCACCGAAAGATGGGTTAGTCTGGCGCGTGTTTTGGGCTTGCGTGTCATATCTGTTTTTATCCGATGGGCCAGCCTGCTGACAAAATAAAAATATCATCCTGATTAATAGCCCGGCATAGTGCTGGCTGTTGAAACGAAAAGACCCATGGCAGGCAAGAAGACTATTGAAGGGCCAGAAAATGAAGGGCCAGAAAATGAAGGGCCGAAAAAAACAGCGGCCCAGCTGGCCGCAGCAACGCGCAGCCTGCTGGCCTGGTATGACCGGGCCGGGCGCCAGCTGCCCTGGCGGCGGCGCTGGCCGGAACTGGCCCCGCCCTATTTGGTGTTTTTGTCTGAATTGATGCTGCAACAAACCACTGTTACAGCGGTGATTCCCTATTTTCAGGCTTTTGTGAAACGCTGGCCCACCATAGAGGCTCTGGCAGAGGCGGATCAGGCCGACTTGCTGGAAGCCTGGGCCGGGCTTGGCTATTATGCCCGCGCCCGCAATATGCACAAAGCCGCCCGGCTGATCCTTGAGCGGCATGATGGCCAGTTTCCCGGCCAGCCTGATGAGCTTGGCGCGCTGCCCGGCATTGGCCCCTATACCGCAGGCGCGATAGCCGCGATTGCCTTTGACCAGCCGGCCCCGGTGATTGATGGCAATATTGAGCGGGTGCTGGCCCGTTTCTATCATCTGGATACGCCGCTGCCGGGGCTGAAAAAACAGCTGGCAACCCCCTATCGCCAACTGCTGCCGGAACAGCGCCGCTCTGATTTTCCGCAAGCCTTGATGGATTTGGGCGCGCTTGTCTGCACCCCGGCCCGCCCTGATTGTGCGGCCTGTCCGCTGGCCGGGGCCTGCAGCGCGCGCCAGCTGGATGACCCGGCCTCTTTGCCGGTCAAGCCAGCGAAAAAGACGAAACCCACGCGTCAGGGGCGGGCACTGCTGCTGCTGGACGGGCAGGGGCGGGCGGCCCTTGTCCGGCGCGCTGGCAAGGGGCTTTTGGGTGGTTTGCCCGGCTTTCCGTCAGATGGCTGGGATCGCAGCCCGCCAGAGCCTCTTGACCGGGTTATGGACGGGCTGGCGGTAAAGAAGCTGGAGGGCGCGGTGCGCCATACCTTCACCCATTTTCATGCCAGCATCACAATTTGTCTGGCTGAGGCAGCCGGAGCAGATTTGCCAGCTGGCTGGTTCTGGGCGGTGCCGGAGGAGACAGGCTTGCCCAGCCTGATGAAAAAAATTTGGGCCGCGGCGCGCTCCAATCTGGATTAAGGCCCGGATTAAGGCCCGGATCAATGATTGAAATGGCGCATCCCGGTAAAGACCATGGCCAGCCCGGCCGCATCCGCCGCCTCTATCACCGCAGCATCATTTTTTGACCCGCCCGGCTGGATGACTGAGCTGGCCCCGGCCTCAGCTGCGGCCAGCAACCCGTCAGGGAACGGGAAAAACGCATCCGATGCGACCGCAGAGCCGATTGTGCGCGGGGTATCCCAACCATGATGGGCAGCCATATCCTCAGCCTTGCGGGCCGCGATGCGGCTGGAATCAAGGCGGCTCATCTGGCCTGCCCCAATCGCTGCGGTCGCTCCATCACGGGCATAGACAATCGCATTTGACTTCACATGCTTGGCCACTTTCCAGGCGAACAGCAAATCAGCCAGCTGGCTGGCATCCGGCTTTTTGGCCGTGACAAACTGCAAATCATCGGCGGTAATCTGGCCATTATCCAGCGTCTGGACCAACAGCCCGCCTGCCACCGATTTCAGCTTTTGCCCGGGCTGGCTGGCATCTGGCATACCGCCGGTCAGCAACAGCCGCAAATTGGGTTTTTTGGCCAGAATGGCGCAGGCTTCCGCGCTGGCATCCGGGGCGATAATGACTTCGGTAAAAATCTCGGCAATGGCGGCTGCGGTGGCCGCGTCCAGCTGCTGGTTCACCGCGACAATGCCGCCAAAGGCGCTGACCGGATCACAGGCAAGGGCCGCCCGCCAGCTGGCCTCAAGACTGTCCAGAGCCGCCACCCCGCACGGGTTGGCGTGCTTGACAATCACCACCGCCGGATCGCGGAATTCTGCGGCCAGCCCCAGCGCGGCATCCCCGTCATTCAGATTGTTATAGGATAGCGGCTTGCCCTGAATCTGGCGCGCATTCAGCACGGACGGGCGGGCTGCATCGGTGATATAGCTGGCTGCCTGCTGATGCGGATTTTCCCCATAGCGCAGCCGCGCCGCCTGCTGGCCGGTCACCGTCAGCCTGTCCGGCAGCATTGTCTCTGTCTCGCCGTCAGTATCGCCTGTCACAGCGCTGTCCATCCCGCTGGCCATCCAGCTGGCAATCGCGCTGTCATAGCGGGCAGTGCGGGCAAAGGCGCGCCCGGCCAGATCGGCCCGAAAAGCGTGGTCCGTGCCGCCTGTTGCGGCCAGCTGGGCCAGCAATCCGGCATAGTCTTTCGGGTCCGTCACCACCGCCGTGAAATCATGATTCTTGGCCGCGGCCCGGATCATCGCCGGCCCGCCAATATCAATATTTTCGATCACCTCCGCGGCGGAGGCCTGGCGGGCCACGGTCTGCTCAAACGGGTAGAGATTGACGATCAGCAAATCCAGCAGCGCGATAGTCTGCCTCGCCAGTGCCGCCAGATGCTCCGGGTCGTCGCGGCGGGCCAGCAAGCCGCCATGCACCGCCGGATGCAGCGTCTTGACCCGCCCATCCATCATCTCCGGATAGCCGGTCAGATCAGACACATCCTGAACCGTGTGGCCAGCCGCGCGCAGGGCGCGGGCCGTTCCGCCGGTGGATATGAGAGCGACCCCGGCCTGCACCAGCCCGGCCGCCAGCTCCTCCAGCCCGCTCTTGTCTGAAACCGA
Source organism: Alphaproteobacteria bacterium (assembly GCA_038131695.1). Classification (GTDB taxonomy): domain Bacteria; phylum Pseudomonadota; class Alphaproteobacteria; order Puniceispirillales; family Puniceispirillaceae; genus JADHLK01. The sequence goes on from JAYPQA010000014.1 coordinate 78,540, forward strand.
AATCAGTGCCCGCTGCACCGGAATGAAACCCTTGCCCATCTGTCCAAGCTCTGTAGGTGAATGAAAAAGACTAATATTGGCGTTGTTATGGCCTATCTGCCGGGCAAAGACAATCTGGCAAAAACAATCGGGCAAAAACAATCGCTGGCAAACGCGTTTCTCAGCTGCCGCGCCGAAAGGCCCAGCTGATGCTGGTTGCCCCGCTATGGCGAATATCGGCCAGGCTGGCCCGCAGCACAATCTGCTGGCAGCTGATGCGCCGCCCCTCCTCCGTATAGACAGAGGCCTCCAGACGGGTATCGGCCCCGCGCACGGAAAAAACCCAGCCTGCCTGCTGGCCGGTAATTTTCAGCAACACCCGCCCGCCGGACAGGGGCGCGGCACTGACCTTTGGATGCAGGTGGAAACGGATAATCGCCTCAGCTGGCAATTCGCCCGGCCCGCCCGTATAGACCAGCTCATCACGCCCGCGCAGATTGCCGCCACCATTGGCGAGCCAGAGCTGGCGCTGGTGAATCAGCCCGTGGCTGGCCTCATAGCCATTATGGCCAGCCTCTGCCAGCAGCCCGCCCTCGGTCGGGCCGGCCTCGGCAGACAGGATACGGGCCAGGCGGCTGCCATCCGTGCTGCTCGAATTCATCGCATCAATGGTCAGCGTGCTGTGGGCTGAAGTCTGGCAGAGCACCCGGTTCAGCCGGTCATCATTGCTGCATTGCCCGGCATTCACAATAAACAGCTGGCTGGCAACCGAAAATTCAAAGGCCAGGCTGGAGGCCGCCCCCTTGGGCGGCGGGGCCGCCGGGCTGCCGACATCCATAATCAGCGTATTGCGCCCAGAGGCCAGCCGGATATAGCCTGTCTGCGGGGCAAATTGGGTGATGCGGCCCCGCTGGCCGCAACGCAGCAGAACATCCTCAATTTCCGAGGCCGCTGTCCAGCCCGCCCCTTGAAAATGGGCAAAGCTGCCATTGCCATGCCGCCACATCCGCGCGATCAGGGCCATTTGCTGGATAATATCCTCCAGCAGCGGGTTGCGCTCAAGGCCGATTTGGGCCGCGACAATGCGGCATTCAAAAATATCCCGCAACAGGCTCAGATGATCTTCCGGGCAGCGCGAAATATGGCCCCCATCCGGGTTGAGCAGCTTTTGCAATTTCGGCAACAGCACATCCAGCAGCCCCTCTATCTCGCGCTTTTCGCCGCGCAGGGCGGTGCGTGCGATAATCAGCCCTTTCAGCGCGACGATCTGCTGCTGCAGGGAGTCCAGCCGCGGCCAATCCATCATCAGGCAATGCGCCTGATGCAGGATTAGCCGGGCAATATCCGCCTGCAAATCCTCAGCTGCAGAATCAGCAAACCAGCCCCAGGCAAAAATCAGATGGGCCAGCCGCTGGCCGATATAATCCGGGCGCCAGATATCCATCTGCCAGCTCTGGTTATTATGAATCCATTTGCCGATTTCCTCACGCGCCAGCCCGCGCGCGGCCTGACCGCCAAAATCGCGCAGATCGCGCAGCCAGCCAAAACTGTGATAGGCCGGGGTCAGCCGGTCTCCGGGCAGATAGCCTTGCAGGATTAAATTGCCGCGGCGGGCATCCCCGCGCCAGGGATCCTGCAAAATCAACAACCCCTCAGCTGGCAGCTGGCGGGGCATTTGCCAGTCAAAAAAGCGCGATTGCCGCCAGAGCCGCTCCAGGCGAGGCACATTCCAGCCGTCTGGGGCGGCGAATTTTGCAGGCTTGGCTGATCTCAGCATCCGAATTTCAAGCGTTTTTCAAAAAACAGGGTCGCTGGGGCTGTGCCGCTGCAGGCTGATCGCTGCCTGATTGCGGCGGGCCCCCGGTTTGATTATGTTCTGATTTTGATTATGATCTGATGTGGCGCAAGCAGGCAATGAAAAAACTGTCATTGCCGCCCGCCAGACAATCGGGCATCACCCGCAGCCCAGACGCCCCTTTACCAGACGCCCCTTTATCTGCCGCCGCCTGTTTCAGGCAATCCGCAAAGGGCCCGGCTGCCTCTGCCGCTATCTCAGCCGGCAGATCGGCCAGCCTGACCGGACAGTCCGGACGGGCCAGAAAATCGGCGATCACCGCCTCGCCTTCCTCGGCTTCCATAGAGCATGTGACATAGATCAGCACCCCGCCCGGAGCCAGCCAGTCACAGGCCCGGGCCAGCATCTGGCCTTGCAGGCGGGCCATCTTGTCCAGGTCAGCAAAATCCCGCCGCACCAGCAAATCCGGCCGCCGCCTTGTGGTGCCGCTGGCCGAACAGGCACATCCCAGCAAAATCGCATCAGGCGGGGCGGCAGGCTGCCAGTCCAGAATATCGGCTTCCAATATCCTGGCATCCAGCTGCAGGCGTGCCAGATTGCCAGCCAGTCGGCCAGCCCGCTGGCGGTCACTTTCCACCGCCTGAACATCTGCCCCGGCAGCGGCCAGCTGGGCCGTCTTGCCCCCGGGGGCCGCGCAGAGATCCAGCAGCTGCTTGCCCGCCAGCCCACCCAGCATCTGATCCAGCAGCCAGACAGGCAGGGCAGCGGCCGCATCCTGGACCCACCAGGCCCCCTCGGCAAAGCCCGGCATGGCGGCAACATCCCCGTCAAACCGGCAGCGCAGGCTGTTACCATAAAGCCGCGTTCCGCCCAGCCTTTCGGCCCATTTTTCCGGGTCGGCGCGGGCGGAAATATCCAGCGGGGGCGGCTCTTGAAAAAGCTGGCAAAGCTGCTCGGTGCGGGCCGCCCCCCAACGGCCTGTCCAGCTGGCGCGCAGCTTTTCCGGCAGATTATCGGCGGCAGAGGTAGCTTGCCAGAGGGCCGGTTTCTTTTCAGCCAGCCGCCGCATCACCGCATTGGCCAGCCCGGCCAGCCGCGGCTGGCCTGCCGCGCGCATCAGCCGCACAGTGGTATCAACCACCGCATGGGCCGGCGTATCCAGCACAAACAGCTGCGCCGCCCCCAGCATCAGCACCAGCCAGCCCTTGTTTTTTGGCGGCCTGTCCAGCTGCTGCTTCAAAAGGCTGGCCAGCTGGCCATGATGGCGCAAAACCGCCCCGGCCAGCATCCGCACAAAGGCCCGGTCACGCCCTGTCAGCCCGGCCATCTGGCGGCTGGCCAGAGCCTGATCCAGCCGCTGGCCATTGGTAAAGATCGCCTGCAGGATGGCCAGGGCAGTCAGCCGCGCATCCGGGCGGGTTTGGTTTGATGGTTTTCTGTTCCTCATGGCCCGGCACTAGACCAGATGTTACAGCCCTTGTCCATCCGGCTGGTTTGCTCCATATTCCTTGCCATGAGCAAAAAAGCAGAACCAAGACCAGAAAAAGCCGAAGCGCGGCCCCGGCCCGGGCCTGCTGTCCTGTCTTCTGAAAAAGCGGCAGCGGCAGAAAAGACCGAAACCGGCGGGCCAACCGGGCCGGAGCCAACCCGCTATGGGGATTGGGAAAAAAATGGCCGCTGCAGTGATTTTTGAGGCGCGCCCATGTCGGCAAGGCTGACCTCTGAGCTGCTGGTAACCGCCAGCTTGCGGCGGGCAAGCCAGCTGGGGATCGCAGCAGTGGTGCTGCGGCGCGGCGACCCGGATGCGGGCAGCCTGTTTGTTGAAATTGAAAAAAGCGCGTCCGAAGCGGCCCTGCTTGGCCGGGTCACCAGCTTTGAGGGGGGCTATGAATGGGTGCGGCTGACCGGTGCGGGCTGGGTGGCCCCGGCTGAGGTCTCTGAAAGGCTGGCGCGCGAGCAGGCCCGCGATCCCGATTGCTGGGTCATTTCGGTGCAGGATACAGGCGGGCGCAATATTTTGATCTGGACTGACCACTCATCTGGCTGTTAAACAGCCTGCCAAAGGTTGCTGAATGGGGCAGGTGCGGCTAAAACAGGTCTGCAGGGCCCGGTCTTGCCGGGCAATAGCCCGGCACAGGATGAGGCAGAGGCAGAAGATGGCAGAAAACAAGCGATCAATTTCTTCGGCTGGCTGAGCTGGACAGGGAAGGGCGGGCGCCCTGCTGCGCCGCACTGAGGATGATCTCAGCTGGTTTCTGGAGCGGGTGCCGCCAATCATAGAGGCGGTGCGCCGTGAGGGGGATGCCGCCCTGGCCCGGTTTGGCTCCGAATTTGACAAGGCGGAAAATATGTCTGCTGACCGGATTCTGGCCAGCAAGCAGGAGATAGACGCGGCCTTTGACCAGCTGGCCCCGGACATGGTGGATGTGCTGGGCTATGCGGCTGATAATATCCGCCGCTTTCACGAACGCCAGAAGCCGGAGCCGCTCTGGATGACCGAGATACGGCCCGGCGTGCGGGTCGGGGAAAAAGCCAGCCCGATTGACCGGGTGGCCCTGTATTCCCCGCGCGGCAAGGGCTCTTTTCCTTCCGTAACGCTGATGACGGCGATTCCGGCGGTGGTGGCCGGGGTGCCGGAGCCGGTGATCCTGACCCCGCCCGGGCCGGATGGCGAAATTGATCCGGCAACTCTGGTCGCCGCCCGGCTGGCCGGGGTGGAGCTGGTGGCCCGCGCGGGTCGGGCCCAGGCGGTGGCGGCTGGCGGCCTATGGCACGCAATCAGTACCGAAATGCCAGAAAATTGAGGGGCCGGGCAGCCCCTGGTTTGTTGCCGCCAAACAGCTTCTGGCTGGCCAGATCGATTCGCGCCTGCCCGCCGGGCCCAGTGAGGTGATTGTGCTGGCTGATGAGAGCGCCAACCCGGAGCTGGCCGCCCTCGATATTCTGATTGAATGTGAGCATGGGGCCGACAGTTCCGGCTTTTTGATCACCTGGTCAGAAGAGCTGGCGCGCACCGTGCTGGACCGCCTGCCCGGCTTGCTGGAAAAACTGTCAGCTGAGCGGGCCGGTTATGTAAAATCTGTCCTGTCCGGGCCGCATGGCGGTATCCTTTTGGCGGACTCGCCCCGGCAAGCCTATGATTTCATCAATGATTATGCGCCCGAACATTTGCAAATCCTGTCCAAGCAGCCAGAACAGCATCTGGACGCCATTACCAACGCGGCGGAAATCATGCTGGGCGAATATGCGCCGGGCGCGCTGGCCAATTATATGATGGGGCCAAATTGCGTTTTGCCGACGTCCGGGGCAGCGCGCCGCCATTCGCCGCTGGGGGTGGCGGATTTCATGAAAACCGTTTCCATCGGCCAGCTGGACGCGGCCGGCTTTGCCGAAATGGCCCCCAAAACAGAGATTTTCGCCCGCTATGAAGGGTTTGATGCCCATGCGCTGGCGGTCTCCGGCTTGCGGGCCGAGCTGATGAAAAAACAGCCCAAATAACGCGCTGCATTTTCTGCAGCAGGGCGCATAAAATTCAGCCCTTTTCCGCTTCAGGCATAGTCTGTTACTCACATTCCCGTAGGGAGGAGCTGGAGGTTGGTTCGGGCTTTTTGCCAGAGGCCGACCTCCGGTCTCCCTCCCCGATTTTTCCTCCCTGAAATGGGGCTGCCTGATGAAGTGTGTTTCTGCGGGCGGCCCCTTTTCTGTTCCGCCATCAAAAGGCCGGGAGTGAATGGGCCGGGATTGACCGGGCGCGCGGCTTTTGGTCTGATAGGCAAAAATCCAGCCGGCGGAGGCCTTATGCACACTCTCATCAAAATCGCTGTCGTTGTCGTGATGCTTGTCTTTATCGCGATGGGCGTGAATACCGTCTTTCTCTAGGGGCGGCACAGCTGGGGTATCTGGGCTGGGGCGCGGCTGCTTTATTCGCAGCAGAAAAAATGCTATACTGGCGGCGGTGCGGGCGCCTGTCAGGGCCGCAGCCTATCGGATTCCAGACGATCAGGCCCACCCGGGCCTTGGACAGAAGATGCAAAAAGACCAGAAAGCAAAGAACAGCCTGCTGCGGCCCGACAGTATAGACCGGCGCTTATCCGTTGCACCGATGATGGATTGGACATAAAAAATAACAATAACAAATAAATAGAATATATTTTGTCACAAATTCGTCACAATGAGCTTAATTGTGAGCGCCGCTTTATTTGAACGAATAACCAGTAAATTTCGTGGTCTCAGGGCCGTGCTCCTGTCTCTCTTTGCCGTATACGCTCGTTGACCTGCTCTAACAGCGCTAGATAGCCCTTAGGCATCCCCAAAAACTACTGTTAAATATTCAAATCGAAAACGCCAGATGTAAATCTGGCAACGGGCATTCGACGTAACGAATAGCAGGTCGAATGATAAGGAGGAATTTTTCAATGTTTGAATTTGATAACCGAATGCTGCGTCTATTTTTTTTGATAATTGTCCTCGCTGGTCTGCCGTTGAAATTACACGCGGGCAATATGTTCGAAACAATGTGCACAGATGCTGCAGAGGTGGTTTCTGTTAATGGGCCGAACTCATTTAAAAGCGAACTCATTGTCAACAAGCCCAGTGAATGTGCTGGAAATCCATTAAATTTTTATGCATTGGCTGCTGTTCAAACAGTGGCCGCATACAGCCTCAATAGCGAGCTTTCAATGTCGTTTAATGTTGAGGGAGCAGAAAGCCTTCTAAAGGAAATTTTGTCGAGATATTTCAAGAGCGGCAGAACGGGTGTGAGCAAGAACTGGCGACAATCGCAAGAATGGGCAAATGGGACGACAATATCTTTTTGGCCACCAAAGGTAAAAACACAACTGATTTCAAATCCGAAAAAAATTGAAAAAAAAGATAAGTATTCTTGATGTGCAAATCGCAATTTCTCAAAAAGATGCCTCAAGTGTAAAAGTAACCCTTTCCTTGAATGATAGTGTGAAACTAGAGGCCACTTCATTTGTATCCACCTGCCATAAAACCAAGGTCAGATTTGGTGTTGGGGCCAGAGGAAAAAAATATGGAGAGCAATACAAAGCCGCTGTAGCTTATAAGGCGGTTAATCTAAATGGGGAGATATTGGCGAGCACAGTTGAAAAAGACGGCAAATCATACGCTAAATTAGGCTTCGCCCATCTGCTTGACAATGACCCATTAGCGTTATGTAACGACGGGACCGTAGCCTCGTTCACTCAAGCCATCCCCTGAGTGAGCAACATCCCCAAAAAGTGTTAGTCGCGTTTCAAGGGGGTGGGGCCGCCCTTTCTTTGAGGTCATCACAAACTAAGTTTGCTGAAGCATATGACAAACGCCCAAAAGAGTTGATGACCTCTCCGCTAATAACCTTCGAGAAAAAAGAAAAAAATCTAGGAAGTTATTTTCATCGTGCTTTAGAAGCAGGATGGGGTCTAATCTTCGTCCCTTATTGCAGTTCAGACTTATATGCTGGTGACCACGAACTACAGCTCTCTAATAAGGTTTATCAAGTAAGAGGCAGGCGGATAGTCAATGCTTTGTTTGAAAGACTTAAAAATAGTGGCGTTATAAACGACTCGACCGACCTTTTGTTGGTAGGTGGCAGCGCAGGAGATATGGCTATTTCAGCAAACATGAACATTATCGAAAAACTTCCTAAAGAACGTTTAAGGCTGCTCTTTACCCTTTGGCAGGTTCCCGCAGAGAGGGAATATGTAGAGAAAAAACAGAGGGCCCAATTTAATAAATTGATGTCATCTGAAGGGTTGAAATTTGTTCGCGGAAATCCGGCTGAACATTGTAAAGAGAGTTACACAAGCTGCGGCCCAAATTGGAAAAACTTATCTCGCTACAGCTATGATGATATTTTTATAGAGGTACATTGGCGTGAATTACCGTCTAGCTGGGCCTTTTTCACTCCACGCCATATGAAAGACAAAAAGCTTTTTCAGGAACAAATGCGCGAGACAATAAATAGAGCCGGTGGCGGTCTTGCTTTTCTGAGTGACAAACCTTGGAAACCTAAAAAAGACTTCAATCATGATATGGGCAAACTTGAGATTTCTGTCGGAAACCCTGCTGTTATACCCTCTGACATTGTATGGAATTGGATTTCAGGCAAAGGGGAAACTCGTTATATTGGCGATTGATGCTAAAATGGCAAATATAGCCCCTCACAGCTCTCTTAGCCTTATCCGCTCATTTACTTGCTGTAGCAGCGCTAGATAGCCTCAGGGCCTTTCTCACCAAATCAATCCTGATACTCAAGGCCAAGAGCCGCTGGAAAATCCAGAAACAGGATGTTACCGTAGAGAAATATTTGCAGAGTTATACAACTGAAACGAATTTGGCATGACAGATTTAAAGTTTTTTAGACGCGTAGCTTTTGGCATCAAACCGGACCAATCAGTCCCTTCAGATGCACTATCTTGGGCAAAGGCGCAGGTCAATGAAGTGCAGCCGCTCACTTGGAAAGGCGAGATACAGACCATAAAGCAAGGTCTAGAGCGCTATGCTTTCTTAAGGAACGAAACCAATGCTGCGCGGAAAAAATTTAAAAAAAGCCCTTCAAAATATCAAGAAGCGCAGCGGCAAATTCGGCATGATTCAGGGGTTGAATTGTCTGAGCGCAGAACATTACAAATCCGCTTTGACTCAGCCCTTAATAGCGCACAACCGGTGCTGGAGCGGTTTGCGATGTTCTGGGCCAATCACTTTGCCATCATTGATAAGGATGAACTTCCCCAGTTAGCAACTGGCCCCTTTCATCGTGAAATTATCAGACCGAACTTAACCGGAAGTTATGAAAATCTGGTCAAAGAGGCGACAACTTCTTGGGCGATGATTGAGGCGCTTGATAACGGAGAATCGATTGCTCCGAATTCCAGGCGGGGCCTTGAAATGAAAATGAAGAATTTGACGCCCACCGTGAATGAAAACCACGCCAGAGAATTGATGGAATTGCACACCATTTCACCGGCTGCCGGCTACACACAAGAAGATGTGATACAGCTCTCATACATAATGGCAGGTTGGCGGCCTGCTCGTAAACCGAAGAAATTGGGGCGATTTACGCCCATTAAATTCAACCCTGAATACCACCAGCCGGGCAAGCTAACAGTTTTAGGAAAAGAATATGAGCAGCGGGGTTTGAGCGCAGAGAATAAACTTCTGGATGCAATTAAAGATTTTTCCAACCATCCAGAGTGTAAGAAATTTATTTCCTTCAAACTCTGTCGGCATTTTGTAACCGATAACCCAACTGACGCTATGGTTGGGCATGTGGTGAAAGCTTGGAACAGCTCAAATGGGGCGTTGCCTGAGATCCATAAAGCTGTCTTGGAGGTGGCTTTTGAGAATTTATCCTCCACCAGCAAATATCAGAACCCAGAAATCTGGTTTTTGCAAGCCATGAATATTGCCGGGTCAAAAGAACCCTCATTCGACATCCCTGAAAAGCTTGAAATATTGGGGCACAATCCGTTAAGGCCCATTCAGCCGAACGGGTTTCCCGATACCGAAGCTGAATGGCTCTCACCTGAGTTTCTCATTCGTCGCCTGACATTTGCCAAAAATATGGCCAATGTTGGCAGAAGCTATGACATTAGCCGAAAGCTCGACATTGAAAATATGGTGAGGAAAAACTTTTCCAACAGTGATGAGCTTATTGAATGGATGGGCCCGAACGCCTCTAGGCGTGAAAAGCTGACCTTGTTATTCCCCAGCAATTGGATGTTATTCGCATGATTTTTAATAGACGACAATTTATCTCAGGCTCTGGCTCTCTATTTTTAATGGGCTCTCCTCTTTGGAATGCGCGGGCTGAACAGATTCAAAAAAGAAATATCGTGATTATATCGCTGCGGGGTGGGATGGATGGTCTTGCCGCGGTTCCCTACATAGGCGACCGAGAGCTGAATAAGGCCAGACCGCAAATTAATGTCTCAACGAAAAATAAACTGAACAGCGATTTTGCGCTTAACCCGAGGCTGAGGACAATGCACCAGCTCTGGAAAGAAGGGCAAGCAGCAATCGTTCATGCAACAAGCATTCCCTATACTGAACGGTCTCACTTTGAAGGCCAAAACCTGATGGAAAGTGGGTCTACAGAGCCCTTTACCACAGACAGCGGATGGCTTGGGCGCGGGATTGATGCTGCAAATCTTAATGGTTTGGCTGTCTCTTTGCCGATGCCGCTTATTCTTCGGGGAGAGTCCAACCCAGATAATTATTATCCCACCAAAATGGAATTGCCCGATGAGATGCTGATGCAGAAAATTGCATCGACCTATCAGAGTGGCGGTTTGGTCTCAAAGACAATGAACCGCCTTCAGAACCGTTCGCGATTTTTGCAGGAAAAAGCTTATGGCTATGAGGCCTTTAACCTCGCGGACACTGCCGCCTTAGAGCTGGCAAGGGAGGAAGGGCCGCGGGTTGCCGTCTTTGACATTAATGGCTTTGACACGCACGCCACGCAAGGCGGTGAAGAAGGGCGTCACGCAGATAACCTTGCCAAGTTTGACAGGGTTGTGAACACGCTGAAAAAAGGAATGGGGCCCGCCTTCGATAATACACTCATACTTTCACTTACAGAATTCGGGCGAATGGTAGAGCAGAATGGCGGAAACGGCACTGAGCACGGCTATGGAACGGCAATCTTTATGGCAGGGGGTCTGGTGAAGAAAGCTCAGGTGCTCACTGATTGGCCGGGACTGAAGAAAGCCGACCGGTTTGAAGGGCGCGATTTGAATGTGACGATTGATGCGAGGTCCATATATTGCTCGGCAATGGCGGCCTGCTTCGATAGTGACTTCGAAAAATTGCGACGTGAGGCCTTTTTTGGGGCCAGTCTTCAAGACTATACAACCGAGCTTTTCAAGGTTTGATGCATCGATAAATCAACTCCAGACTTCCCTCACAGCTCTCTTTGCCTTATCCGCTCATTAACTTCTTGTAATAGCGCCAGATAGCCCTCAGGGCCGCTCTCAGGGGCGGTGTAACACAAACTGTGACACAAAAGAGCAGATTGACAGCACCTCTTGCTCTTCTAAAATGACAGAAAAGCTTGCTTTCACGCTGAAACCATTGCCTTTACAGGGAACACCCAACTCTCATCCGGCACCAATCCACAGCAGACAAACAGCCTTTCACCCGGGAAAGGCCGCCCTATTGCCCGCCTGACTGTTCAATCAGGGGTATCCACCAATTATCATTTGGCAAGGGCTGGCTGATATCCACCCATTCGCCAATTTTTGGCACGGTGACAGACAATCCGCGCTCCGCAGCACGGGTGCTGACCTCAACTGGTGGGTCATACCAATTATGGAGCGCCAGCGTGAACATACCCCAGCCAATGGGGACCAAAATCTTGCCCTGCAAATCAACATAGGCATCGACCACCTCTGGCGGCAGATTATGCACCTGACGCCAGCGTTTATTATATTGTCCGGCATCAATAAAGGTGAGATCAAAGGGGCCATAGCGGGCGCCAATTTCGGCATAATGGTCAGAATAGCCTGAATCGCCGCTGAAATAGACGGAATGGCTGTCTGTCTTGACAACCCAGGAGGACCAGAGAGATTTTTGCATCCGAAAGGTGCCTGTGCGGCCGGAAAAATGCTGGGCCGGTGTGCATATAAAGGTGATATCGCCAATTTGCCTGGACTGCCACCAGTCAAATTCTGTAATGCGGTCAGGCTCAATCCCCCACCGTTGCAAATGCGGGGCCACCCCCAGCGGCACCAGAAAACGGGTCTCAGAGGCCGCAAGAAACTTGATCGTTTGCATATCCAGATGGTCGTAATGGTCATGCGAAATCACCACCAGATCAATAGCGGGCAAATCCTCCAATTTCAGAACCGGTGGCTGATAACGCGTGACAGCCCAGCTCACCGGAGAGGCACTCTCGGCAAAGACCGGATCAAACAGGACTGTCTGCCCCTTGATGGACGCCATCACCGTCGCATGGCCAAGCCAGGCAAATTTCACCGTATCCTGCGTGGCGCGCAAATCCTCTGGAATCGCCCCCTTTATATCAGGCAGGAGAAAGTCAGGCCGCGTCTGGTTTGGATTGAACAAAAAATTATTGGTCAGATTTTCCCTCGGATTCGCCCAAAAACCGCTATGAGCCATCATCTCATCTATGATGCCGGCCGCCCGGTTAACAAATCGATCATCCGCCACATCGTAATTCTCTGATCGTTTCATCCGCTCGTGATCGGCGCCTTTTGGAATGGCTCCGAATTGCTCGCAACCTGACAGCATCAGGAACAGGCTAAGACCCGCCGCGGCTATGACGCCGCCAAGACGCTTCAGCCATTTTGCCTTTCCAGATGCCTGTTCCATCGGCCTTCCCTTCCCTCAAAATCTATTTGATCTGCAGCCGTTCAATACCGTCCCAGCGCTTTGGATCCCATCCTTTTTCCAACAGGTTCCGGCAGCGTTCAAGATAGATACGCGCCGCCCCATCGCTCTCATTAATGGCCAGCACCGCGGCGAAACCTGCCTTGGCTTGCTCAAATTTCTGGTTCTCATAAAAACGCACGCTCTGCTCAAAGCTGGCCAGAGTTTGCTCTTTCAGGCGCCGTGACGGCTCTGGCTCGCCATCAATAATCTCATAGATGCTGACCGGTGTTTGCTTGCCCATAACGGTGACCCTTTCAACCTTGCGGCTGATGAAGCCAGCGGCTTCAGCCCGATCATGGGTGGTGTCTGAGACCAGAATGGAGGCGCCATAAATCTTGGTCAACCCTTCCAGCCGGGCAGCCAGATTGACCGCATCACTGATGACCGAGCCTTCCATGCGGTCAGCCTCTCCCAATGTTCCCAGAATCATTCTGCCAGTATTCAGCCCGATGCCAATAGTGATCCCATGCTGCCCGTCACTGCGCGCCTTGCTGTTGTAGCGATGCAGCTCTTGTTGCATGGCCACTGCTGCGCGCACGGCATCTGCGGGGGCCCGCTGAAACAGGGCCATCACCCCATCTCCCATAAATTTGTCGATATAGCCCTCATGCCCGCGAATAATCGGCCCCATGCGGCTGAGATAGGCATTAACAAAGCTGAAATTTTCTTCCGGGGACATGGTCTCGGAAATTGAGGTAAAGGAGCGAATATCGGAGAACAGGATGCTCATCTCAATCTCTACCTGATCCCCCAGCCTGACATCCAGGATACTGTCTTTTTTCAGATTGCTCAGAAGCTGGGGCGGAACAAAGCGCTGATAAGCCTCTGTTATCTTCACCTGCTGTGCCAGCACCAAAGCTTTCATATCGTTTAATTGCTGGGCCACAGCAAAGCCGGAAAGTAACAAACATCGCAAGAAACAAAACACCCCCGGCAGAGGAGACGATGAACCAGAACTCCCAGGAAAAATCAAACAGCAGATAGGTCAGGCCAGATATTGGAGCCACCAGAAACGGCAGCGAAAAGGAAACCAGCAAATATTTTGCGTAAGTGCTGCCGCGCCGCCACATCACAAAAGACAGAATAGCTGAGGCCAGCAACAGCAGCACAAAAGTCATCATAATAACATCTGTCTTCACCAGCCCGGGGCCCGCCCGGTCCGGCGGATAGGTGGCCAGATCCAGGATAAGGCACGCGGCCAGCCAAATGCTCAAGATAGATATTCAGACTACAGACCATGATTATGTAGAACGCTGCGTAACCAGAAACAGCTTGTTCATGCGGGGGAAATTGGCAGCCATATCCAGCGATTTGCGGAAGAACGTAACTAGAAAAATAAAGAGAAGCGACAGGCTGGCGAGCGTAAATTCACTATTGATCAGCCAGCCGGGCAGCTGCATCACCCAGCCCAGAGACAGAGTGGTCGTGCTGGACAAAGGCAATTTGAAACAGGCTTGCTGACAACCACAGATAGGCACCGCGCGACACGGCAAACATGAAAAGATAATAAAGCCCGAATGAAAGGGCAATGGCGATCACCGCGATATTTGCCGCCAAACCAAGAAGCTGCAAGGACTGGATATCCCGCCAGGGCCCGATGGTCATCCTGTCCAGACCATTCACCTTGCTCATATAGCGGTCAAAGGGCTTGTTGCGAAAATAATTATAAACCGTGGTCACCTCACCAACTGGCATCAATACCTGATGATGGCTGAGAATCCTGCCCCTCTGCTATCCAGGGATGCGCCCCCGTTTCCAGTAGGCATATTCATCAAGGCCGCCCTTATGCACGACCAGAAGCTTCTTTTCAGTGTTGAAATTATGTTCAATGCCGATTTTGTCAGTGGCCAGGCTGTTCTTGACACGAAACCGCACCCAATAGCCATCAACGAGCGATTGGTCCTTGACCAATTTTTTGGTCCAGACCGCGCCCGCAAGCCTGTCTGGTGACGCGGTATGGTCCAGCCCTTCAAGAAATTCCAAATAATCGGGAGCGATGGTAATCAAACCATCCGACGCCAGCACGAAAACCGGCGCGCCATACTGGTCGCTGGCATTTGCAGACCAGACACCGGCAATTATTCCGAGAAAAACAAGAACCTGCTGCAGGGAGCGTGCTAAAAACCGGACTGTCATCACCCCCATATTACCTGCCTTTGCCCAAGCAGGCAGGGACACAACCAAAATAAAAAAAGCGCATACACAAATCAATCACAGTCTGGTGACCCTGCCGAGAATTCAGGTCCGGCAGGCGAGGGTTGGAAAGGCAGCCGCGTCCTGTCAGCGACCGGTCAGGAAAACACATCCCGTTATCAAATACAGCCGCTGTCCGGACAAGTCGCTGACATACCGTCATCACGAATTACAATATCTGTGTAGCCAGCCGCCTCCCATTCTTTCAGCGTTTCAATCATATAATCGCTCAGCCCTCTCTCGATAGCCTCTGCAACCGCGTCCGAAACAGCTTCATCCACTGCTTCCGTTACAGCCTCAGCGACCACCTCAGCAACGACAGAGCCAACCCTCTCAGCAACAGCTGAGTCAACACTCTCTCCAACAGCTTCAGAGAACGCACAAGCGCAACAGAGGACTCATTTTTCCATGTCTCACCCTATGCCTCACATATATCTTTATCAACTGGTCAAACCTTGCCTCTATTGCAGGGGCAGCCTCAGATCATCACACAGCCAGGTCTGCGTGCCATTGGTCGCCTTGAGATAGCCCTTGGCATTATTTTCCAGCGTGAAGCCCTTGGCTTTCAGCTGCGCGTTATAGGTCATGGTCAGGCGGGCCTCACAGGATGTGCGGTTCTGGAACTTGTCATGCACACTGTCAAAGCTGAGCGTATTTCCCCCCTCACCGAAGGTTAAAATCAGCAACAGAAAAAAATTTTCCATATCCCTATCCTGTTCTGTGCTAAAAATAAATGCTAAAAGCTAAAACTAAACTGAAACATTGGGCAAGCGATTCTTTGCCCGCGACCACCCAGAGCCTGAGCAGATGTCTTTTTTCGGCCCAAAATCAATCCTGTCCTGTCTGGCGGGTTTTCTGCTTTTGGCAGCAGGATGCGCTGAAAAGCCAGAGCCGCAGGCAGCGCTTCACATCCAGCCATTGATGCTGGCACAATCGGGTCAGTTCGTGCTGGAGAGATCCAGCCTGGATGGGCGGATAGCTGCCTCCTCTGCCAATGGAGCCTTTTATACCAGCCGGGCGCAATGCGAGGCGGCCCTGACCGGCATTTATATCCAGTTTTTGAAACAGCGGGCTTTCTATCTGGAGCAGCGCGGCCGCTATTTGATGGCTACGAATGATTATGAATTCTGGCGCTGCGTGCGTGGCTGAGCAACGCCGCGGCAACCTGTTTTACTGAAACAGGTTTTTGACCTGGTCATCGGACATGACACCGATTTGGAATTCTTTTGCGCCGACCTCTTTCATATAGATGAGATAGGCGGAGAGCAGGATGGAGGATTCGACGGACATATTGTAGCCTGCGACGAACAGCCCCTTATTGCGCTGGATGCGGCCTGCGGTGGAGCCATCCTCATAAATCTGGAAGATGACCTCGGTTGAGGCGACGCCGGGCTTTTTGACCGCACATTGGCCGTCCGGAATACAGGAGGCGGTTTTTTCAATGCGCCGGTTGATGTTATTTTCCTGGGCCACGGCGGTCCATTCATCCACCTTGTCAAGCCCCTGGATGAGGCCGTCAATATCCTCATGGGCGACCTCTATGCGGTCGCGCACCTTGGCATAATTGGCGACCGGGTCGATAAAGTCGAAATCATATTGCAGCGTGCCGACATCGCTGACCCGTGGGACCACCAGCATTTCCCCGAATTCATTGGTGCCCGGCACATAATAGGGGATTTTTGGGAAGGTATCCGCTGCCCGGAAAGCCGAGACGGCCAGATTGGCATTGGCGGGCCGGATGGGGGTAGAGAATTTGGCCGACAGCTGTTGTTGCAGGAAATTCTTTTCCGCCTGTAGCCGGGCAATCTCCCCATCTACCACCCGCAGCACCCGGTCGCGGCGGGTCAGCGGCTTAGCCTGCACCACTTGGCTGATCGCCAGGAACATGGTGATGCGGCCCTGCACCTCGCTGAGATAAGCCTGGGCTTCGGCCGGGGAGGCAATAGAGGCCAGCCGCGCCCGCACGGTTGCGTCAATCTCGGCTGTCACGCTGCTGGCAGAGGCCTGCAGCAGCTGGCCGGAAGGTTGCTGCACCGGTTGCACAGGCTGAACCGGTTGCTGGATAACCGGCTGGCGGACAGGAACCGGCTGAGCAGGCTGCTGGATAACCGGCTGGCGCTGACAGGTTGAACAGGCTGCTGAGCTGGCTGCTGGATGACCGGCTGGCGGACAGGTTGCTGGATGGTCGGCTGAAGCGCAGCCTGCTGCTGCACCGATTGAACAGGCTGCTGGATGGTCGTTTGTTCGATTGAGACGGTTGCTTGGCTACTGGTGATTTGCGTTGTTGAGCCATTACCCGCCAGCATCTGGGCCTGCTGGGTCACCAGCGCGGCATAGTCCAGCTGCTTTTCTGGCGGGCTGTAAAAAGACAGCATCTGTTGCGTGTAAAGAGAGTTTTTGAAAGTGATGATATATCGATAACGCTGATTGTCACGGTCTCTCACATCCACCCGGCACAGATCAGCACCCGTGCAGGAAAATTGCCCTTTGAAGCGGCTGTCATCGTCGCAGCTATAGGATATCGTGCCGCTTTTTCACCAATCGCTTCGCCAGCACATAGCCGGTCAGCAAAAATCAGCTTGAAATCTGTTTTCATCAAGGCAAGGCCGGAAAAAAGCGCATAGAGGTGGATATCTGGCGCACCGATCAATTTTCCGGACCCTTTTGCTTCGGCTATTTTGGCATAGTCTTTGATTTCTTGCAGCGTCACAGCTGCCTGGGCTGTCCCGCTAAAAATCCCTGCTACGAGAAACGCTGCAATTCGCTGCCAAGATGCTGCCATTTTCCTGCCCATACACATAATTTATTTTTTTTAAAATAAGAGGATTCAGCAGAAAGGCAAGAGGTTCTGCCCAGAAGGGCTGTTAGGTTTTTCAGCCGACAAAAATCATTTCTAAAATATATTACCAAAAACTAAATTATATCCTATAGTATGAAACCCAAAATATTTTAATTTAATATTCCGGAAATTCTGGCCAGGCCTTGCACCAAAAACGGCTTTGGCATGAAGGAGGAAGAAGAAGAAAATGAAGAAAATTGTTTCTGGCATTGTTGGGGGGGCAACGCTTCTGCTGTCTTTCATTTTGGCAGCAGGGCAATCTGTTGCCGATTCCTACTATATCGACAAGCCAAGCATTGCCTGCCGGGCACATTTGCAAATCGCTTTTTCTGACCGGATTCAGCCTGCCGGAGACGGATTTATCTTCTCTTTTGAACGGGGCGGAAAAAGGCGTGCAGTTGGAACGCTACAGCGATTATGATTTGCACGCTTTGGTTCAGGGAAAGGTGCGTTCAGCCCTGCTTACCAAAGGAGAGGATTCCAGTGATATCGTCTTTGCCATCCCGGATCCGGATTTGCCTTGCCGGGCGCGGGCGCTCACCCAGCTACCTGCGGTAACGCAAGTGGCTGCTGCTGCCCAGCAACCCGTCCAGCCCGCTCAGCCGGTTATCCAGCAACCGGTTCAGCAGCCTGTTCAATCGGTGCAGCAGCAGGCTGCGCTTCAGCCGACCATCCAGCAACCTGTCCGCCAGCCGGTCATCCAGCAGCCAGCTCAGCAGCCTGTTCAACCAGTGCAGCAGCAGGCTGCGCTTCAGCCGGTCATCCAACAACCGGTTCAGCAGCAGGCCGCGCTTCAGCAACCGGTTCAACCTGTCCGCCAGCCGGTTATCCAGCAGCCAGCTCAACAGCCGGTTCAACCTGTGCAACCTGTGCAACCTGTGCAGCAACCTTCCGGCCAGCTGCTGCAGGCCTCTGCCAGCAGCGTGACAGCCGAGATTGACGCAACCGTGCGGGCGCGGCTGGCCGCTATTGCCTCCCCGGCCGAAGCCCAGGCCTATCTCAGCGAGGTGCAGGGCCGCATCACCATGTTCCTGGCGATCAGCCAGGTGGTGCAGGCCAAGCCGCTGACCCGCCGCGACCGGGTGCTGCGGGTGGTAGATGGGGAGATTGCCCGGCTACAGGCGGAAAAGAATTTCCTGCAGCAACAGCTGTCGGCCAAATTCTCTACCCCCATCCGGCCCGCCAATGCCAATCTGGCCGTCTCGGCTTTCCGGGCAGCGGATACCTTCCCAAAAATCCCCTATTATGTGCCGGGCACCAATGAATTCGGGGAAATGCTGGTGGTCCCTCGGGTCAGCGATGTCGGCACCTTGCAATATGATTTCGACTTTATCGACCCGGTCGCCAATTACGCCAAGGTGCGCGACCGCATAGAGGTCGCCCATGAGGATATTGACGGCCTCATCCAGGGGCTTGACAAGGTGGATGAATGGACCGCCGTGGCCCAGGAAAACAACATCAACCGGCGCATTGAAAAAACCGCCTCCTGTATTCCGGACGGCCAATGTGCGGTCAAAAAGCCCGGCGTCGCCTCAACCGAGGTCATCTTCCAGATTTATGAGGATGGCTCCACCGCAGGCCGCATCCAGCGCAATAAGGGGCTGTTCGTCGCAGGCTACAATATGTCCGTCGAATCCTCCATCCTGCTCTCCGCCTATCTCATCTATATGAAAGAGGTCGGCGCAAAAGAATTCCAAATCGGTGTCATGTCCGATGACCAGGTCAAAAACCTGTTTCAATAGACGCAACGCCAAGCATGACGGAACACTGACATGAAAACCTACTCATGTCAAAACGCTCTTGCATCTCTGCCTGTCGGCT
Organism: Alphaproteobacteria bacterium; assembly: GCA_038131695.1. Classification (GTDB taxonomy): domain Bacteria; phylum Pseudomonadota; class Alphaproteobacteria; order Puniceispirillales; family Puniceispirillaceae; genus JADHLK01. The sequence goes on from JAYPQA010000014.1 coordinate 97,562, forward strand.
GCTCTGGCCAGTCTGCTGGCCAGCCCGGCCGCGGCCCTGACTTTCAAATCAGACGGCTCGGTCGTGCAAAATCCGGAGCCGTCGTTTCCAAGAGCTTTGCCGACCGGTTCAAGGAGCAGTTCTCCAATCCGGATGCCTCACAATGGGCCATTGCAGATGGCCGGGAAGAGAGCCCGGAAGGCTATTTCGGCAATGATGTCCTGCTGCCCGGCACGCCCTTGCTGCGCATTACCAAAATCCAGAAAGGCGATGATTATCTAGAAGCCCTGGCAGAAAAAAACGGGTTTGAGGACAAGGCCGCCCTGCAGCGCTTTATCATCGCCAACGCGGCCCCGCAATTTCTGGAAGATTTGGAGCTGTCAGAAGATCAGGCCATTTCCTATGTCACCGCCGGTCTGGCCCAGGCAAAATCCCTTGGTTCGGACTATCAGTCGATGATTGCCGAGCTGAAAACGGTCGCGCTGGAAGTGGCTTCGGTTATTGAGGATACAGTTGGCGAGCAAGTCGAGAAATCGGTTGAGGCTGAGGTGGAAAAATCGGTCAGCGATGCGATTGAAGAAGCAGTCAGCTATTCCCTGGACAGCTGGATATCAGATGCGATTGCCTATATGGAATCGCTCGGTTACTCCAATATTTATGTTACCGAAGACCCAGAATATGGGACAGTCGTTGTGGGCGAGAATTAAGGCTGCTGGTTATTTGCGATAGGTCTGGTGACAGCCCTTGCAACTTTTGGCAACAGCCTGAGCCGCGGCCAGACTGGCTTTTTGATCCCTTGTTTGGGCGCTCTGGGCCAGCTTTTTGCTGGCTTTGGCAAACTCTGAGGCCTGCCGGGTAAAATCGGCAAAATCCTGCCAAATGCGCTCCGAAGCCTCAGACAGTTTTGGGTTGCTGCCCGGCGGGAAATAAGACGGCATTTCAGACCCCCACAAAGTCAGAATCTCTGCACGGCTTTTTACCTCATCAAAATTGGCCTGTTTGGCAAATTTTACGATCTCTCTCAAAAGCAGTTGGCTGGTTTTGAACCGCTCCATCCGCTCTTTGACAACACCGCTCGCCCCTTCATGGGCAAAGGAAAAAGACCCCGCAACGACCAGAAATATCGCCGTGACCATCCAGATTTTAATACCCATAGATCTTAATCTCACTTTCTGGCTCACTTTCTGGTTTTTGCATATTTTTCATTGATAAGATTGTGCCGATCCTGAATCTCTTTTGGCCAAGTGCTTTTGATATAGGCCAGCACCGCCCTGATCTCGCCATCCTCCAAAATTTCTTCATAAAGGGGCATATTATTTGGGTAGGGCTGGGCAAGCAGGGACTCAATCCCATATTTGGTGATAGCAAAAAGCTGCCGGTCTGGGTGATGCCAGCTATGGCCAGACGCATCATGCGGCGGGGCGAGTCTCTTGCCATCTTTTAGCTGATCCTGCCAGCCATCCTGCCCTTCCAGATTCACACCATGGCAAGAGGCACAATTTTGCCTGTAAAGGGCTTTGCCAAGGGCGACCACGGATCGATCCTGATAGGCAAAAAAATCACTGGTTTGTGACTGTGCCAAGGACACAAGACCGGCAACCCAACTGGCGCCAAGACCGCTCAAAAACACCAAGCTTACAGCAAGCCAAACCCGGACAGGCTGTCTCATATCAGTGGCAGGCCTTGCCGAGGGCTTTCAGCCGCCAGTAATTATAGGGCAGCGGCGTGACAAACCCGGCGACCAGCATCATCGGGATGACCCACCAGGTCAGCATCGCCCCGCCGGTGGCCAAATAATCTGTGATATTCATCGCCACCTCCATGGAAATCATGGAGATCAAAGACATTCCTATCGCGGTCTTGAACGCCGCCGCCAGCGCCATTTGCCGCATCAGGATAAAGGCCTCCAGCAGGATGGAGGTAAGCAACCCATTTATGATCGCCAAAATCATGATCGCCAGAACCGGCCAGCCAATGCCGGTTATCTGAAAAAACGCGATTGTCCCAAAATCCCCGATCGAACAGCCAACAAGACACCAGAGCGTATTGTAAGATGCTCTTTTCCAAGTATGCCTGCATTGCCAGTTAATCGCTACAGATGCGGGTATTGCTGTCATCTTGACCTCCTGATTCCCGTCACCCTAAACTCTCCCCCAATAGGAGGGTAAAGAAAAAAAATGAAAATTGGAAAAGCCGCAGATTTATCGGGGCTGACAGTGAAAACAGTTCGCCATTATGCGGATATCAAAATTGTTTCGCCAGCTGTCAACAGCCAGACCGGCTATCGGGATTATTCCGAGGCCGATGTCGCAAAATTGCAATTTGTCGGCAAGGCAAGACGGTTTAATTTCAGCCTGGAGGAATGCCGGGAGCTGTTATCCCTTTATGAGGATCAGGCCCGGCCCAGCCGTGAGGTGAAAAAACTGACTCTGGCGAAAATCGCCCATATTGAGGAAAAAATGCAAGAGCTGGCCTCGCTGAGGCAGCAGTTGGCGGCCTTGGCAGAACAATGCTCCGGCGATGACCGCCCTAATTGCCCCATTATTGAAGAGCTTTCTAACTAGGCATCACAGCTTTTTATTGGGAGAGGCGCCTTGCAAGGGGCGCCTCCTTTTTTCGGCCCGGCCCCCGGGCCAGCTTCAGGAGGCACAGGGGTGAGCGTGCCGGTCACCCTTTTTTGGTTATAGATAACCCGCCGGTTGCTGAAGCCGATCTGTCAATCTGGCGGGCGGTGACTTTCCCTTATCTGGATTTTCTGCTAGGCATAAAGCAGCCATTTTTGATTGGCCGGCATAATCCCGCCTCGCCAGTATCAGCAGTCAGGAATTGAATTTCATGGATGAGGTCAAAAGCGCATCACTGGTCGGAAAGCCAGCCCCGCAATTTGTTGCCCATACCACTCAAGGTATGGTGGAGCTGGCCGCCTTTGAAGGCAGCTGGGTCTTGCTGTTTTGCCATCCGGCTGATTTCACACCTGTCTGCACAACAGAATTTGTCGGCCTTGCCCAGCAAAAAGAGGCGTTTGATGCGCTGGGGGTTGAGCTGATTGGCCTGTCTGTTGACAGTGTGTATAGCCATTTGAGCTGGCTGGAATGGATTGAAACAAATTATGGGGAAAAAATTACCTTTCCGGTTATTGAGGACAGCTCAATGGAAATCTCCAAAGCCTATAACATGATTGATTCATCCAGCATCAATACCTCGACCGTGCGCGCTTGCATCTTTATCGACCCGGAGCAGATTATCCAGGCGGTGGTGCATTATCCGATGCAGATTGGACGCTCTATTGATGAGTTGCTGCGCGTGCAAAAGGCACTTATCACCACCTATCAGTCAGAGCTGGCGGTGCCGGCAAATTGGCTGCCTGGTGAAAAAACCATGCAGACACCGGTTGACCGGCTGATTGAAAAACCGACAGGATGGTTGAAACAAGTGCTGGACAGCGCAAAGTAAATCGGGGCTGGACGGCCCAACATAATTGAGAGCAGATGGCAAAGAGACAGGAAACCGAGAGTTATGATGAGCTGGAGCTGGAGCTGGGTCAGACAACCAATCAGCTGATCAGCATCTTTCATGCGCTTTCGCATCCGGTGCGCTTTTCAATTTGCAAGGAATTGCTGGCCAGCCCCTATAGCGTCAGCGAATTATGCGCGCTGCTGGGCCTGAAACAATATGTGGTTTCCCAGCAGCTGGCGGTATTGCGCGGAGCAGGCCTGTTAAATACCGAGCGGCAATCGCGCAATATTATCTATTCGCTGAAAGTGATAGCGTGCGCCGCATCCTGCGGGTCAGTATGCGTAATGCCGGGGTAGATGACGGTTCCGTGCAGCTGGCCCAGAAACCGCGCGCCAGCGGCTTTGCCCGCATTGTCTAGATAAAATCACACCCGCAGACAGGATGACATGATCTTGCCCTCCCCCTTTCAAATGGCTGTGCAGCTAGCGGGCTATCCAGCCGAGCCGCAGAGAGCCGGTCTGGCGAGGCCCTTGCGCGGCCTGCTGTCTGGCGGGCGCAGGCATTTTATCGGGGCGGTGCTGCTGCTTGCCCTGCTGATGCCAGCCAGCCTGCACGCCGAATTGCCAGAAACGCAAAAGCAGCTGGTTTTCATAACTTCTGACTATTGCCCGTTTTGCCAGGCTTGGGAAAGGCAAGTTGGCCGCCTCTATGACAAGACCCCCTATGCGCGCAAGGCCCGGCTGATACGGGTGGATATTGACGAGATTGACCGGCAGCTGCCTGATCTGGCCCCGAAACCGCGCGGCACGCCTACTTTTGTGGTTTTTGAAAAGGGCCGGGAAATTGGCCGGTTTGAAGGGTTTGTGGATGCCGAAACCTTTTATTGGGTCTTGTCAGAATTTGCACCCCTCCCCTGAGTATTATATGCAAAAAATACCATATTATTCCTAATTTATTGCAATTCGCTGCACAATTCCCCATCATCAAAGTGAGGGGAAGCGCAGTTTTTGTGCATAACGCTGAAAAGTCAGTTAAGTAAAATATGTATCAAAACGCATATATTCCCCAAAGCATCAATCCAGCGGGGATGAATTATGCAAAAGCTGAAAATGACACCCATATCGCGCCGCGCGGCGATGCGTCTGTTGGGCGCTGGTGCTGCGATGGCCACGCTGCCGAAGCTGGCTTTTGCCGCTGCCGGGACAGTGGCTGACCGGATAGCGGAAATCACCAGCGGCAAGCCGATAGGCGATTTGGAAATCTGGCTTGATATGCCGGATATCGCCGAAAACGGCAATCAGGTCAAAGTATCCTTTGAAATTGACAGCCCGATGACGCAGGAAAATCATGTGCGTCAGGTGTTTGTCTTTGCAGATGGCAACCCGGAACCGGATGTCGCCCGCTTTGATTTCTCGCCTGCAATGGGGGCCTGTGGGGCGACAACGCGCATGCGCCTGTCCAAGACACAGAGCGTTTATCTTCTGGCAAGTTTGAGTGATGGGAGCTTTGCCAAGGCAGAGACCACGGTCAAGGTAACAATCGGCGGCTGCGGCGGCTAGGGAGGCAAAAATGGCAAAAGTCAAAGCACGGGTAAAAGTGCCAAAAACAGCTGAGCTGGATGAAATTATTGAGATCAAGACGCTGATCTCCCATCCCATGCATAGCGGGCGGGCCGTGGATAGTGACGGCAATATCGTGCCGCGCAAAATCATCAACAGCTTCACCGCAAAATTCAACGGCAAGACTGTATTTTCCGTCGATATGAAACCGTCTGTCTCTTCCAACCCGTTTCTGGTTTTTCCGTTCAAGGTTGCTGAGGCCGGCACATTTGATTTCATCTGGGTGGAAGATGGCGGGGCGGAATATACCGCCTCCAAATCGATTAAGATTGTCTGACCAAGATTGTCTGACCGGAAGATTCGGGCAAGGGTGCTGGCGGGTTGCGGGAAACCGGCCAGCATCTGGCAGGAGAGTAACAAAGGGGGGGAATTATGACAGGTTCAAAATCGCTGTCTATCAGCCGCCGGGCGCTTATCGGCGGAGCGGCTGCCGCGGCTGGCGCCGGGGCGGCCTTGAAAACAGCCATTGCAAGCGAGGCGAATCCAGCCAATCTGCCACCAAATGTGCCGGAATGGACCCCCTATCTGGGCAGCGGGGTGGATGCCAACCCTTATGGGATGCCGTCTGAATATGAAGCCCATGTGGTGCGCCGCAATGTGGAATGGCTGACCGCCAGCACCGAATCGTCTGTCAATTTCACGCCGCTGCATGAGCTGGAAGGCATTGTGACGCCGAACGGGCTTTGTTTTGAGCGGCATCATGGCGGTGTGCCGGATGTGAACCCCACTGATTACCGGCTGATGATAAATGGTCTGGTTGAGCGCGAGCTGATCTTCACGCTGGAAGATTTGAAGCGGTTTCCGCAGACCAACCGGTTTTATTTTCTGGAATGTGCCGCCAATGGCGGCATGGAATGGCGCGGGGCGCAGCTGAATGGCTGCCAGTTCACCTTTGGCATGGTCCATAATGTGCAATATACCGGGGTGCGGCTGTCTGATATTTGCCGCGAGGTCGGGTTGAAGCCGAATGCCAAATGGGTCTTGGCTGAAGGCAGCGATTCAGCTGGCATGAACCGCTCTATCCCGATTGAAAAAATGCTGGATGATTGCCTGATTGCCTATGCCATGAATGGCGAGGCACTGCGCCCGGAACAGGGCTATCCGGCCCGCCTGGTGGTGCCTGGCTGGGAAGGCAATATGTGGGTGAAATGGCTGCGCCGCCTGGAATTTGGTGATATGCCCTATATGGCGCGTGAGGAAACTTCCAAATATACCGACCTGATGACAGACGGCAAGGCGCGTATGTTCACCTGGGTGATGGATGCCAAATCCGTGGTCACTTCGCCCAGCCCGGAAAAGGCTATCTTGAGCAAGGGTACCCAGCTGCTCAAGGGGCTGGCCTGGTCAGGGCGCGGCAAAATCACCCGTGTTGATGTATCCCTGGATGGGGGCGCAACTGGCAAACAGCTGAGCTGCATGGCCCAATTCTGGATAAATCGTTGACCCGCTTTACCCTGCCCTTTGACTGGAATGGTGAGGAATTGCTGGTGCAATCGCGGGCGATGGATGAAACCGGCTATGTACAGCCAACCATTCAAGAGCTGCAAAAGGTGCGCGGTCTGAATTCCATCTATCACAATAATTCTATCGCGACCTGGCTGGTGAACAAGGATGGGAGTGTGGATAATGTCAGACTTGGTTAAAAAGATGCAGCACCAGCTGGTGGCCGCTGCCCTGTTGCTGCCTGTTCTGGCTGGATCAGCTGCGCTTGCGGAATCGCGCCCGTTCAATCTGGGCGTTGTTGCGACAGCTGAACAGGTCAAGGGCTGGGATATTGATGTGCGCCCGGACGGGCTGGGCGCGCCGATAGGGGCCGGCAATGCGCTGGATGGCGAGGAAGTCTATGCCGAACGCTGTGCCTCTTGCCATGGTGATTTTGGTGAGGCGGTTGATAACTGGCCGGTGCTGGTCGGCGGCGAAGGCACGCTGGACAGCGGGGACCCGGTCAAGACAACCGGCAGCTACTGGCCCTATGCCTCTACCATGTTTGACTATATTTACCGGGCCATGCCGTTTGGTGAGGCGCAGTCGCTCAGCCATGATGAGACCTATCAAATCGTTGCCTTTTTGCTTTATATGAATGACATCATTGATGATGATTTTGATGTGACGCATGAGAATATCGGCACTATTGAGATGCCAAACCGGGATGGGTTCATGTTACCTGACCCGCGCCCGGATGCGCAGCCGGTTTCTGCTAAACCCTGTATGACAAATTGTGCTGTTCCAACGAAGATTATTGGCATGGCACGCGATATTGATGTTACACCGGAAAGTGAAAGTTAAGACAAGTTAAGGGGTATGTTATGCGTGTAATTCTGTTGATACTGGCCAGTCTGGCCCTTGGGTTTTCTGCTCAGGCAGCTGATCTGAAGGCGGGGAAAAAGGTCTTTAAGAAATGTGCCGCCTGTCATGTGGTGGACAAGGAAAAAAACAAGACCGGCCCGCATCTGGTCGGGATTATTGGCCGGCCTGCCGCCTCGGTGGCCAGCTTCAAGAAATATTCCAAGGCCATGAAGAATAGCGGGCTGGTCTGGGATGCCTGAAACGCTGGATGGCTATCTGGCCAATCCGAAAAAATATCTGAAGGGCACCAAGATGGCCTTTGCCGGTCTGAAAAAGGAAAAGGACCGCGCCAATATCATCGCCTGGCTGGAATCGCTGCAATAGGCAGCTATCCCGCTATGGGGTCGGACTGCAGGCGGGCTGGCCCCCTTAAATCTTAAAGTTGGAGGCAGAGATGCGCTCGCGCAGGGAATTTTTACAACTGGCCGCGGTCTCCAGCGCCTATCTTGGCGGCATGACCAGCTGGGCACGCGCTGCCGCCCAGCAAAACTGACACAAGAAGACCTGCTGCGCTTTGATGCCAAGGGTCAGGTCACCTTGCTGCATCTGACAGATTTGCATGGCCAGTTAAAGCCGGTCTATTTCCGCCCGCCTTCAGAAAATTTCGGTGTCGGTGCCTTTGAGGGCATACCGCCGCATCTGGTCGGCCGGGAATTCCTGTCGCATTTCAATATCGCGCCCGGCACCCCGCTGGCCTATGCCCATACGATGGATGATTATGAAGCCCTCGCCCGCGCCTATGGCAAGCTGGGCGGGCTGGACCGAACCGCAACGCTGGTCAAGGCAATTCGTGAGGAACGCGGGGCTGACAAGGTGCTGCTGCTAGATGGCGGAGATACCTGGCAGGGGTCTTACACCTCGCTTCAGACGCAAGGGGCCGATATGGTCACGGCGATGAAAGCGCTGGCCCCGGATGCGATGGTCGGGCATTGGGAATTCACCTTTGGCAAGGACCGGATAGAAGAGCTGATTGAGGAAATGGGCTATCCGTTTCTGGGCGGCAATGTGTTTGATACCGAATGGGAGGAGCAAGTCTTTGACAGCACCGCCTATTTTGAAAGAGGCGGTGTGAAGGTTGCGGTGATTGGCCAGCATTTCCCCTATACGCCTATCGCCAACCCGGCGCATCTGGTTGAGGGCTGGTCCTTTGGCATCCGGCCTGAGCAAATCCAGAAAAATGTCGATGCAGCCCGCGCCGAAGGGGCTGAGATCGTGGTGCTGCTCTCGCATAATGGGTTTGATGTGGATCAAAAGCTGGCAGCTGAGTTGACCGGAATTGATGTGATTCTGACGGGCCATACGCATGATGCGATCCCGCAGGCCTTGTTGATTGGCAAGACGCTGGTTCTGTCATCTGGGTCGCATGGCAAATATCTGGGCCGGATTGATTTGAAGGTTGAAAACGGGCGGGTGACCGATTGGAATTCAACCCTGATACCGGTTTTTTCAGATGTCATCACCCCGGATCCGGAAATGCGCCAGCTGATAACCGGGCTGCGCGCGCCCTATGAGGCAGAATGCAGCCGCGTGATCGGACAGGCGGGCAGCCTGCTCTATCGGCGCGGCAATTTCAACGGCAGCTGGGATGATGTCATCTGTGATGCAATCCGGGAAGAGCGAGATGTAGAGATAGCGTTGAGCCCGGGCTTTCGCTGGGGCACCACCTTGCTGCCCGGCGCCCCGATTACCATTGATGATATGTATAGCCAGACAGCGATGAGCTATCCAGCAGTCTATCGCACCGAAATGACCGGCCAGCAGATAAAGGATATGCTTGAGGATGTCTGCGATAATCTGTTCAATCCGGACCCCTATTACCAGCAGGGCGGCGATATGGTGCGCGTCGGCGGCCTGTCCTATGAATGTGCGCCCAAGCAACAGATGGGCCAGCGCATTGACAAGCTGACCCTGACCGATAGCGGAGCTGCGCTGGAAGCAGATAAGAGCTACTCTGTCGGCGGCTGGGCCTCTGTGCGTGAGGGGGTGGAAGGCCCGGCTATCTATGATCTGCTGGAACGCTATATTACCGGCAAGCAGCTCATCCAGCCTTCTGGCTCCGGGCAGGTATCAGTCAAGGGAATGGGATAAAACCCGGCAGCATGGCTGATCGATAATAACAGCTGCGAAAAAGAGGTAAAAAAAAGGGCAGCCGAAGCTGCCCTTTGAAAGGTATGTGCGGCGTTGCTCAAGAGAACATATCTGAGGTGATACCCGCATACCAGCCGAGGGATTCCTCATAGGTGGCCTTGCGCACATCATCTGTTTCGCCGCCTTGCGAGACGAACTTGTCCACCACATCGATCTTTTCGGCCCCGGCCTTTGTAGCTGGCCCCAACCTTGACCCCGTCATCTGTGGCAATCAGAGACCAGCAGGTATTGGCAAAAGCGCGGCTTCAAACACGCGGCTGCCAGTCAGCTCACCGCGAATGGCATTTGCCGCAACCTTGGCCTGGCTGTTGGCTGAGAAGCCGGATTTCGGCATGGAAGCGGCCACGGACGCATCGCCCAGAACATAAATGTTCGGGTCGGCCTTGGAAGCCATGGTCGCTGGCATAATCGGACACCAGTCGCCATCATTGACCCCGGCAGCCATGGCAATCGACCCGGCCCGCTGGGCTGGAACCACACAGGCCGCATCAGCCTTGAAAGTGTCCAGATCGGTCTCGACTTCCATCGTATCGGCATTGATGTTTTTGATGCCGCCATGCGTGTCTGGATCAATCCATTCGATCATGCCCGGATAATGGCGCTCCCAGCCAGCCTGGAACAGGCCCTGCTTGGAGAATTTAGCCTTTGGATCAAGGATGATAATCTTGGCTGTGGGATTGTTCTGCTTGAACATATGCGCGATCATTGAGACCCGCTCATACGGGCCCGGCGGACAGCGATACGGGTTCGGCGGTGGCACCATCAAGAAGGTTCCACCCTGCTTCATATTCGCCACCTGGTCGCGCAGAACCTGCACCTGCGTGCCAGACTTCCAGGCATGCGGCATACGGGTCTGGGCAGCAGCGGAATAGCCCGGGAGGCTGTCATATTTCAGATCAATGCCCGGAGACAGAACCAGCTTGTCATAGTCAAGCACGCCCCCGGAAGCGAGCTTCAGCTGCTTGGCGGCCCCATCAACTGAATCAGCCCAGCCATGCACCACATTGACCCCGTGATTGGATGACAGGCGATCATAGGAATGGCCGATAGAGCCATAATCGCGGAACCCACCCAGATAGAGATTGGAGAAAAAGCAAGTATAATACTGCTTTGATGCCTCAACCAGCGTAACCTCAATTTCTCCCTTGCTGTCCTTGGCAATATAGCGCGCTGCGGTTGCCCCGCCAGCACCACCGCCAACAACAACGACCTTGGCCCGCGCCCCGAATGCCAGATTCGGCATCGCCAGCGCCCCGGCACCGGCGAACACCCCGCCGGCAAATTGTCTGCGTGATAATTTGGTCATCATTTCCCCCATAACCGTTATTGACAATCTTTTCTTTCGATATGGTAGGAAATATTGCTGATTTTACAAACTTTAACGACATTACATACGATTTTATGCATATATCGAAAATTGGCGGCTTACTCCGCAGCGGGCAGCGAGGCGAAATAAACTGCGAGGGAGGCGATCTGTTCAGCATCCAGCCGCCCGGCAATCATCTGCATGACCTTATTGTCGAGATCCTTGTCCCGATAGGCGTGCATAATAGAGGCGAACCCCTCAGCATCCAGCCCGGTAATAGAAGGGATACCTTCATCAGCGCCATCTGCGCGGTGACAGGTCACACATTCTCCAGATAGATATTCCCCATAGGCCAAATCTGCCTTTTCCAGCACATCCCCGGCCTGAACGGCTGCGGCCATTCCCCGGAAAAGATGCCGGTCACGACCCCGGCAAAAACCTTGCTTGCACGCATTATCCCCCCCCCTATTTTTATAAAAACGATAATATAAAGAGGGTAGAGCGTCAATCTGGCCAGCCCATTTATGCAGCAAATGCCATATAATCTCCGGGCCGCCTATCCGCCCAGCACTCAGCCAAACAGGACGCTGTGCATGACCCGCCCGGGGGTGAGGGTGAACAGGCCGGTCAGCACCAGACCCAGGCAGTAAAAGCTGACCATCACCCGCTTATGGGCCTTGATTTGCCCCTTGCGGGCCAGCCAGACCCCCCAGCACAGGGCAAGGAGTGTCCAGATGCTGAGCAGGTGAATCGGGCTGTAAAGGCCCCAGATTTTCAGCTCATGAATAAAAAAGGATGTCAGCGCGACCAATGCCATCAAGCCGGCCCAGAGACGGCCCAGCCATCTATGCAAGACCGTTCCCTTGGCCAGCCCCAGCTGGGCCCCGCCTATCAGCAAGGCCAGAATGGCGGCCAGCGCGTGCAGCGGGATCGGCAGGTGCAGCGGCAAAAAGCATAGTCACCGGCCTCTCTCCCCACACGGCCCTTATTGAAAACCCGAATTATCCCTCTTCTACCTCTGCATCCAGAGCTTTGGCAACCTGCTGGTAATAATGGCGGGTTGGACAGTTGATTTGCGCCACCGTATGGGCCCGCAGCAAATCTGCTTTTTGCTTTTTGGCTTGCCGGTCATCCGGGTCGTTGAAAATCAGCCTGTCCACCAGCTCCAGCGCCCATTGATAATCCCCGGCCTTGCTGGCTTCCTCTATCGCGGCCTGCAGTTTCGCACGCCCGCCAGCCAGCTTGATAAAGCGCTCCGCCTCAGCATCCGGAGCCAGCTTGCCCAGCGTCGTCGGATTGCCGTCAAACCAGCCCATCGTGCCCACAAAATAGGCGCGCACGGCGAAATCCACCCGCCCGTAATATTCGCGCAGATGCGGCTTTTCTGCCAAATGTTTCGGCAGTTTCACGCTATGCGCCAGCTGATCAATGGTCAGCCCGGCATCCATGCCATTGCGGGTTTCATCAATAATATGGCGAATCGCATCGCGGTAATCGCTCAGCTTTTCCTGAATAATATCTGCCCCGATCAGCGCCTTGGTATGGCCGGGGGCCAGAATTTCCGGCTCAAACGCCATCAGCTGATCCAGCGTATCTGCCCAGGTGTCAAAATCACGGTAGGTGGTGCCGCGAATCGCATAGAGGTTCGGAAAGGAGCGGTAATAATTATCACCGGAAAACAGGATTTTCTTGTCCCCATACCAGACAACCATATGATCCGGGGTCTCGCCCGGCGCCATTACCAGCTCCAGCTCCACACCGCAAAGCCGAAGCTTTTCGCCAGCCTCTCCAATCTTGCGGGTCGGTGGCAGGATACCGGCCCCCATCCCTTCGAGCGGGCGCGCCCCCGGGCCAACCCCGATACCGATAATCTCATCCGGATAGGACAGGCCAATGCCGAATTGCCGCTTGGTGCGAACCTGCATCGCCTTGACCGGGCGGGGATGGGTTGTCTGTTCAATCAGCGGGTCTTCGGAGGATTTGTCACTGGCCAGGATTTCCGGCGCGCCACCCTCAGCAAAGACTGACGCACCGGACACATGATCGCGGTGCGAATGGGTCAGGATAATCACCTTGATCGGCAAACCTGTTATCTTGCGGAACTCAGCCAGAATATTGGAAGCTGCCCTGGTGGTCTCGGTCGTGTCAATGATGATCAGCCCGTCCTCGCCGATAATCATAAAGACATTTGAGGCCGCAAAACCGAAGGCCATATAGACATTATCGGCCAGCTGGACGATTTCCCGCTCAAAATACGCCGGATGTTCTTTCAATTCTGGATGCATCTGCTGTCTCCCCCGCCCCTTGGTCAAAAAGGCCTGTCTGAAAAATGCTGTCTCAATCGGTATTCTACCCCGATACCGGTCAGCAAGGTAACCGAAATAAAGCGGGCGGCAAAAAAACGCCCCTGCTCTCTCAGATGACCCCTGTGTCGACTCCTATAATATAGCAATTTGGGATCCCTAGAACAAGATTTCAGGGAATTATTTCTCAAATTTTGCAAAAATTATTTGATTTCAGGATCCCATTAATCTTATATTTGACGCTGTTCTGGCAGGATGATTGACTGTCAAAAAGCCCGTATGTCGGGCGTTATTTTTTATCAGGCGACGCACGGATCGGTCAGGGGGGATTATGGGCCGCAAGAATATATTGTTTATTATGTGTGACCAGCTGCGTTATGACTATCTCGGCTGCACCGGCCACCCGACCATCAAGACACCGACGATTGACAAGCTGGCCGCGCGCGGGGTGGTCTTCAAAAACAGCTTTTGCCAATCCCCGATTTGCGGCCCTTCCAGGATGAGTGTTTATACGGGCCGCTACCTGTCCTCGCATGGGGCCATGTCGAATTTCACCCCGCTGCGTATCGGTGAGCGGAATATCGGCCATCATCTGAATCCGCTGGGGGTGCGCACGATACTGGTTGGCAAGACCCATATCGTGCCGGACCGCGAAGGAATTGAGCGGCTGGGCCTTGACCCGGACAGTGCTGAGGTTCAGCAGCATATGCAAGGCGGCTTTGAGGTGGTGGAGCGCGATGACGGCATTCATCCTGACCGGCTGGTGCGCGCCAATCTGACCTATAATGAATATCTGAAATCAAAGGGCTATGTAGAGGATGACAATCCCTGGCATTGGGCGGCCAATTCGGTAGAGACCGAAGACGGGGTGCGCTCCGGGTTTTTCAATGACAGTGTGGACCGGCCAGCCCGCGTATCGGATGAGGATTCAGAAACTCCCTATATGACCCGCCGGGCGATGGAGTTTCTGGAAAAGGATGATGGCGAGGCCCCGTGGATATTGCATCTCTCCTATATCAAGCCGCATTGGCCCTATGTTGCCCCGGCCCCCTATCACAATATGTATGGGCCAGAAGATGTAATCCCGGCCAATAAATCAGAGGCTGAGCTGGAGGATCCGAATCCGCTGGCCAGGCTGTTCATGAACCGGGTGGCCGGCAAGACCTTCAGTGATGAGGCGGCCCGCCAGAAGGTGCTTTGCGCCTATATGGGGCTGATCACCCAGATTGATGACCAGCTGGCCATCCTGTTTGATTTCATGGAAAAAAAGGGGCTGCTTGACGAGACGATGATCGTGCTGACCTCTGATCACGGCGATTATATGGGCGATCACTGGATGGGCGACAAGGATTACTTCCACGCCGCCTCGGTGCAGGTGCCGTTGATTATTGTCGATCCCGACAGCGCGGCTGATACAACCCGCGGCTCGGTTGATGACGGGCTGGTGGAATTGATCGATTTGCTGCCGACTTTTGTGGATTATTATGGCGGGACAATCGCCAGCCATATCCTGGATGGCCGCTCGCTGATGCCGCGCCTGCACGGCAAAAAGGATGGCTGGCGCGATTATGCGATCAGCGAATATGATTATTCCTGCCAGGTGTTCCGGCCGGAGACCGGACGGATGCCGCTGGACTGCCGATCCTATATGGTGACCACAAAGGAGTGGAAATATATCCATGCGCCGGGCTTTCCGCCGGTGCTGTTTGATCTGGTGCGCGATCCGCTGGAGCTGACCGATTTGGGCCGCTCTGCCGAGCATGAGGACATCCGCCGCATGATGTTTGCAAAGCTGGCCGAATGGGCGCTGCATTATCGCCAGCGCGAGACCTGGTCAGAAGAACGCAATCTGGAAATGACCGGCATGGAAGAAAAGATGGGCGTGATTATCGGCTATTGGGACGAGCAAAGCGCAGCTGGCAAGGATCCCGACATTCTGCCAAAGCGCAAGCCGCTGGCCTGACAGCAGGCCGCAAACCAGCCCAAAAACTTACCCTAGGGTTTTCTGCTATTCCGGCCTTTATAGCAGCTTTTTTATCTGGCTTTTTTATCTGGCTCACCTCCCGCCCGGCCTTTCCGGCCGGCTGGTTGCCGGAGCTATCGCCCCCCTGCCAGAGCTTTTCCTGGCAAAGGGATCCCAAACTATGCAAAAATAGGAATAAAACACAGTCTCTAGCTGTATTTCGCTTGACTTTGGGATCCCGAAGGGGTCAAGTTATTTATGGGGGATGGCGATGACCTCTCCCCCGTGAACGGCTGATCACTGGACAGGCCACAGCCCGTCAGTGACCGGCGCGGAAGCAACTGGACAGGCGTGTTTCTGGAAAGCCGGGCTGTCCGCAGACGCTCCAGCTGACAGCGCGTTCTATCGTGATGCACAAGAAGACCTTGGATTGGGGTTTTCTTCATTCTAGAGCATAGGGAGGAAAGAATGCTCAAGTTATTAAAAGCAACGGCTCTTGCGGCCAGTGTTGCGTTTTCCGGTTCGGTGGCGATGGCCCAGGTGAACCTGACCTCACAAACGGCCGGAGCTGGCACGGCGGTGGCATTGACAGCTACGGCGCTGGTGGAATACGCAGCAGAGCGCGGCATTGCCAATATCCAGCTGAAAGATGGCCAGACCGGCACAAAATATAATTTGCTGCTGGCTGAAGGCAAGATTGACCTTGCGACCAGCCCATTTGTGCTGCCCTTTGTTCTGTCAAAGGCAGCTGGCCCCTATTCCAATATTGACAAGAAAAAAGGGGCTGAGCTGGCCTCTAATATCCGCCTCCTCTACCCTATACGCTCAGCATTTTTGCCATGTATGCCTATGATGCCAAGGGCATCAAGGGGTGGGAAGACCTGAAGGGCCGCAAGGTGCTCAATGGGCCACCGCGCGGCACGATGGCGATTAATTCACGCGGACTTATCCAAATCTTCGGCGGACTTGAGGCTGGCAAGGATTATGAATCTGTCACCGCCAATTTCAATCAGATGCCTACTGTTATGATCGAAGGATCAGCTGATGCGGCCGTGTTGGGCACCAATTTCCCCGGCCCGCGGGTGACCAGAGCCTCTGCAGCCGGGGCGATGACCCTCTATTCCATGCCGAAAGAAATTTTTGAATCTGAGGCAGCCCAGCGTTTCATGAACAAGCCGGGCTCCGTTCCCTATATTGTGCCGGTTGCCAAAATCAAGGCTGCTATGGGCGAGGGCTGGACGATTGTGTCTGAAGATGAATTTTTCCGCGGCAAGGCCATCCCTGGCGGCGATATGGTCAATAAAAGCATGGATGAAGAGCTGGCTTACCAGCTGACCAAGGCGCATATCGAAAATCTGGAAAAGCACAAGAAGATCGCTCCGTTCATGAGCACCTTGAATTTTGGCGTGATTGACAGGACTGTCACCGGCCTGTGCGGCCCTAATCCGGTCAAATTCCACCCCGGTGCCGTGCGCGCCTGGGAAGAAGCCGGCCAGACCGTGCCGGAATGCGCCAAGCCTTAGGCGATAGGTAACATTTTCTGTCGGGCGGCCCTGAGGCCGCCCAACTTAAATTGACACTTTCATCTTTTCTTGCGAGATCCGGTTGAACCATGACACCGAATACTGAATCTGCTCACAGTCCTGAGGTGGGCCAAACAAGGCTGTATCAGCAACTGATTTACTGGCTGGCCCTAATGCTGGTCATCGTCGGCCTTGTGAATGTCACTCCAGCTATTCCGGGCTGGGATGGTCTTTGGCAAGGGATAACCGGCATTGACGGTTTTACGCTGCGGCGGTTTCCAACGGAGTGGCTCTATCCGTTAATCTTTGTCTGGATGATGCTGATTGTGGTGTTGAAACATTCGATCTGGCGCAGCTGGGCAGAGAGGGCCCCCTATCTGAGAGGGTTTGGCCTGGCGCTGGATTTTGCGCTTGTTCTGGCAGCTGCAGCAACCGCGGCAGCCTATCTGATAGAGATTGAAGCAGTCTGTCTGATAGATGTGATGACCGGTGACCGGGCGCGGATGGTGGCAGAGGCATTGAAAGCGGAGACAGAATTTGCCGAGCTTTATGGTTTGCCAAAGCCGGATACCGCAGATGACCCGGCCTGCCTGAATACAACAGATATCTGGCTGCCGCTGATTATCTTTGCTTCAGTTGTTGTTTTTCTAGCCTATAATGTAAAGGTTTGGGGCTTGCCGCTGGTATTGGTCTCCATCGCGATTGCTGGCTATACCTTTTTGACCGTGCTGAACTGGTATTTTTTTGGCGGTGAGGATCAGAATAAATATTTGGTGACCATCCTCAGCAGTGAAGAGCCGCGCTCGCTGGCCTCTGGCCGGGATTTTGTGCATGATGCGGTGGTCAACCAGTCTGCCGGTCTGCTCGGCCGGTTCATGAATGTGCTCATGCTGCTGGTCTTTCCCTATATTATTCTGGGTGCGTTGTTCGGCCAATGTGCGGGCGGACAGGCGCTGATCAAGCTGGCCTTTTCCATGACCCGCAATCTGCGCGGCGGCCCGGCCCATGCGGCGGTGGTCTCCTCGGCGATGTTCGGAACGATCACTGGCGGGCCGGTGGTCAATGTGCTGTCCACTGGTGTGCTGACCATTCCGATGATGCTGAAACGCGGCTTTTCCAAGGTTTTTGCAGGCGGGGTGGAGGCAGCCGCTTCCTCCGGCGGATCAATCATGCCGCCGATTATGGGGGTGGCGGCCTTTGTGATGGCGGCCCTGACCGGCGTGCCCTACCGCGAGATTATCATTGCCGCGATTATTCCGGCATTGTTCTATTTCTTCTGCCTGTTCCTGTCGGTTGTTTTTCAGGCGCGCAAGCAGAATATCAAAGCGGTTGGTAATGAGAATGCTGAATCACTGAAGCTGACCGGAGAGGACAAGCTGCATCTGGCGCAGATTTTCGGGCCGGTTCTGCTGATTTTGGTGCTGCTGCTCCTGCCCAAGGACAGTGTTGGCTGCAGCTGGGTTTCGGTTTTGCTGGGGGCTGAAATTACCGTGAATAAAGGCATTTGTGAGATCACCTCCCTGCCCTGGATTATTCAGCTGATCCAGAACGCCGCTGGTGATGCCGGCGCGGCTGGCTGGTGGGCCGTGGCCCTGCTGCTGGTTTTGATGTTCCTGGATCGCGCATTCCGTGCCCGGCCGCGCAAGATACTCGATGCCCTGTCAAAGGCAGGCGTCACCATTTCCACCCTGTATTTGATGTTTCTGGCTGTGACAGTGATTGATGTCTGCCTGAACTTTACCGGCCTGTCGAAATTTGTAGCCGTGGATGTGCTGGCCTTTCTGAAGAGCTTTGATGTCTCAGTCAGCTCAGCTGGCTTTCAGCTGTTTGCGCTGTTCTTGACCATGCTGCTGGCGGTGTTGCTGGGAATGGGGATGCCAGCGGTTCCGGCCTATATCAATGTGGCCTTGCTGATGGGGCCGATGCTGGTGGGGCTGGGGCTGGCGACCTTTACCGCGCATATGTTTATTTTCTATTTCGCCGTGG
Source organism: Alphaproteobacteria bacterium (assembly GCA_038131695.1). GTDB lineage: Bacteria > Pseudomonadota > Alphaproteobacteria > Puniceispirillales > Puniceispirillaceae > JADHLK01. The sequence continues at coordinate 116,191 of JAYPQA010000014.1, forward strand.
CCTCAGCGATAACGCCGCCAGTGGCTCTGGCCGCCTTTGCCGCGACCACGATCACCAAGGCAGATCCGATGGCAACCGGCTTTTCAGCGGTGAAATCAGGGATAGTCATGTTCACCATCCCCTTTGCCTTTGCGCTTTATCCGGAATTGCTGCTGATTGACAAGGCGGTAATTGACCCCACTTCCGGCCAGTTTCTGGCAGGCTATGACGGCTCGATTGATATTGGCTGGCTGGCTTTGCTGCTTGCCCGGCTGGCTTTGGCACTCTATCTGGTCTCCAGTGCCCTGTCTGCCTATGATTTCAAGCCTCTGGGGCTGACAGAGATTGCCCTGCGGCTGATTTTAGCGGTGCTGATCCTGTTCTATCCGCTGGAAATCTATGGTCCGGCGATGGTTGCGGGCATTGCGCTTATCTGGTTCCATATCTTCAGGAACAGGAGAACAGCCTAAACCGGCGCCGCCTGACGCCGGGCTGGCCTGGCCTGACACGCCTTGACAAACAAGTATCTGGACAGAGATCATGCAAGACAGACCCAGTTTCATCCTCTATATCACCGATCAGCATCGCTCTGATTATCTGGGTTGCACGGGTCATCCGCTCCTGCAGACCCCGCATATTGATGCGATGGCAAGCCAAGGGGTGATTTTTGACCGGTTCTATGTGGCCTCGCCCATGTGTATGCCGAACCGGGCCAGCCTGATGACTTGCCGGATGCCGTTCAATCATGAGGTCAGGACGCTGGGTATCCCCTTGCCAAAACATAATGTCAGCTTTGTTGAGGTGCTGCAGGAAGCCGGCTATGACACGGCGCTGATCGGCAAGAGCCATTTGCAAACAGTTACCGATTTTCCGGCCTGGCTCAAGCCAGACCCGGCACGCGACGGCTTTCAGGCGCCGCCTGACTCGCTGCGACAGGCGACACGCCTTGATCTGGACTCCCCCGATTATCAACAGGAATCGCCTGATTTCTGGGAAGATGAGGGAGCAGAGATGGAGCTGCCTTTTTACGGGTTTGATCATGTTGATCTGGCAACCCGGCATGGCACGATGGTCGGGGCGCATTATGAGAAATGGCTGCGTGAGACCGCCCCGGACATCTTACCCTTGCGCGGGCGGGCGCATCAGCTGGAGCATGACTATATCTGTCCGCAAGCCATCCGCACGCCAATACCAGAAGAATTCTACCCAACCAATTATATCGCGGACCGGGCCTGTGACTGGCTGGCTGGCCGGGCCGGCAATCCAAAGCCGTTTTTCCTGATGGTTTCCTGGCCTGACCCGCATCACCCCTTTAACCCGCCGGGGAAATACTGGGATATGTACAAGCCTGAGGATATGCAGGTTCCGGCGGCTTTCCGGGATACCGGCTGGGAGATGCCCGATTATGTGCGGCTGGCTGAGGAAGCGCGGACAAAAGACAAGTCGCTGGGGCAAAAGGCAGGCTATTCGGTGGCGGTCTCAGAACGCGAGGCGCTGGAGGCGCGCGCCCTCACCTGCGGGATGATCTCGATGGTGGATGACGCGCTGGGCCGGGTGCGGGGGGCAGCTGAGCAGGCCGGGCTAAGCGATAACACGGTGCAAATATTCACCTCGGATCACGGGGATCATCTGGGCGATCACCGGCTGCTCTTCAAGGGGGCCGAACAATATGATGCGATCACCCATGTGCCCTTTATCTGGACAGACCCGCAACAGCCCCGCAAGGGACACAGTGATGAGCTGGCCCAGACCATCGATATCGGCACCAGCATTCTTGAGCGGGCCAATCTCGAAGCCCCGCACGGTATGCAAGGCCAGCCCCTGTCTGTGGCCGGTGGCGGCGGGCGTGACTGCGTGCTGATCCATTATGATTCACAACGCCCGCAAGAGGTTTTTGGCGAGCATCCGCGCGCCATGACGCTGATTCAGGATAAATGGCGGCTGACCCTCTATCTTGGGGATTGCCGGAATGAGCTGTTTGATCTGGCAGAGGATCCGGGCGAGATGCGCAATCTCTGGGACAGCCCGGATCATGCCGGGATTCGCCACCAGCTGGTTCAGCGGCTGGCCGAAGAGCAAATGGCGGTGATGGATAGCGCGCCCCTGCCGGTTGCCGAGGCGTAAGCGGCTAAAAAGGCTTTTGCGGAGAGGCAAAGGCGATCAGGTCTGCCACGGTCAGGGAATCGCCCTGCTTTTCAAAGGTCTGAATATAATCCACCATTGTGTGGGAATGTTCGCGCATATTACCTTCAGCGCGCACCGCATCCCCCTGCTCTATCGCCTCATAAATCACCCGGTGCTGGGCATTGCCAAGCCGCAGGCGAAACACCCCCCGCTCAAAATGATCCGGCGTATCTCCGATTGTTCGGTCAAACACCATCGCCCCGACTGAGAGCATCGGCAAATGGCTGATTTGTTCACAGGCATAGCCAACGAAATCATTGCCGCAGCCAGCCAGGATGGTGGCATGATAGAGCTTGTTGGCTGCCTGGGCCTCCCGGATCACAGCTTCATCCAGTCGGTCAAGCCGGGCAAATTTGTCAATCGCCCGGTCAATCAGCTCAATGGCGCGGGACATTTCGGGAAGAAAGCTGCTGCGCTCCGGATTTTGGGCCATTAGCCGGGCCGCCAGGCTTTCCAGATGGCCGCGCACCTCCACCGCCTGCAAAATATCCTCAACAGACAGGCTCTGCACCATATAGCCGCGCCCCTTGCCGCGGCTGATCACGCCCTCTTTTTCCAGCAGCCGCAACGCCAGACGCACCGGCGTGCGCGAGACTTTGTGGGTATCACAGAGCTGCGCCTCGGAAAGGCGCTCCCCCTCCTGATAATTTCCCAGAATGATGTCCTGACGGATTTTGGCGGCCAATTCGGTATCAATAGAATCCATAATAACGAACTCTAGACGATGGGATCCCAAAGTCAAGAGAACGGCGAAAAATAAAGAGATTACAGCGTATTTTTCTTGATACGGGATCCCATTATTGCTATTCTGATGGTAATTCGCCGGGTTCTGACCGGATTTCCAGACAGGGTGCCTGTTATTTGGGATCCCAAATAAGGATCGGCTTGATTGAACATGATCAAGGGGGGAAGGTGCAGCCATGATTATCGAAACCAGTAACGAGACTGTCAAAGCCTATGAGGGGCTGCATCTCTATCACGGCGATATCTCAAATTGCTCCATGCGGGTTCGGATGACCCTGATAGAGAAAAACCTGCCCTGGACCAGCCACCATATTGATCTGAAGAAGAAAGAAAATATCTCGGATGAGTATTTCAGCATCAATCCAAAGGGGTTGGTTCCGACTCTGGTGCATGACGGGGTGGTTCATGTTGAATCAAATGAGATCATTGATTATCTGGATGAAACCTATCCCGAACCCTCTTTGCGGGCTGCCGATAATGAAGAGATGATGGGCTGGCTGCAGCTGGCCGCCTCTATCCATGTTCCGGCCGTCAAGCCATTCGTCTATGCCACGAAAATGGCCCCGAAAATCAAAAAGACAGCTGAGGAAGAGCGCAAATATGCCGAGCTGCAGACCAATGAGGAGCTGAAGAATTTTCACGCAAAACACGCTGGCTCAAGCGCCTTCAGCGATGAGGATGTCGCCCGGGCTGAGGCGACCTTGAAAGAGTGTTTTGACAAGCTGGAAAAGACATTGGAAGGGCGCGAGTGGATTATGGGAGATGCGGTATCCCTGGCTGATATTTCCTGGATTCCGCTTCATTTCGTGCTGATTGGCTGTGGCTATCCGTTTGACCATTATCCCAATATCACACGCTGGGCAGATAATTTTGGCAAACGCCCCAGCTTTCAAGAGGGTGTTATCAAATGGTGTGCTGATTTCGCCAATGTCTGAGCGAAACAGAAAAGGCGCGGCGGCCGGGCTGGCAGGGCAGCTCTTGTCCCGGTTATCCGGCCAGAAAAAATAAGCTGAGAGAATGAAAGAAACACAATGGAAACTCTGAAACATTTTATCGCAGGCGAATGGGTAGAGACAAAGGGCGGGCCGGTTTTTGATGTGCTGAACCCGCTTGATGACAGCCTTTATGCCCGTGCCGCCCATGGCACGGCTCAGGATATGCAAAAAGCCATTGATGCGGCAAAGGCGGCTTTTCCGGCGTTCCGGGAAACCACCCCGACCCAGCGGGAAGCCTGGCTCTTGCGGGTAGCGGAGCTGATGGAAAAGCGCCAGAAGGATCTGATTGATTGTCTGGTGGATGAAATCGGATCGCCGGTGCAAAAGGCGATGTTTGAATTCACCAAGGGGCTGACCATGGTGCGCGCGGCGGCTGGCCTGTGCCGGAATGTGCGCGGCGAGACGATCCCGTCTGATGTGCCGGGCAAGTTTTCCATGTCCATTCGTGATCCGCTGGGTGTGGTGGCGGTTATCACCCCGTTCAATGTGCCGCTGATCAAGACCACCCGGCTGGTCGCCAATGCGCTGGCCGTCGGCAATACGGTAGTGCATCTGCCCTCTGAGATGGCCCCGCATCTGACAGTTCTCTTTGCCGAGATTGTGGCAGAGGCAGGCTTTCCGGCAGGCAGCTATAATGTGGTCACCGGCATGGGGGCTGAAATTGGCGACGATCTGACCAGCAGCAGGCAAGTTGATTTTGTTACCTTTACCGGATCGTCTGTGGTGGGCCAGCATATCAATGAGATTTGCGCCAGGAACAAGACCCCGGTCACGCTGGAGCTGGGCGGCAAAAGCCCGACCCTGGTGCTGGCAGATGCCAATCTGGATGAGGTGGTGCCGCTGGCGGCGAAATCGATTTTCATGTTTGCCGGCCAGGCCTGTATCGGCTCCAGCCGGTTTTATGTGGAACGCCCGATTTATGAGGAATTTGTCAAACGCTTTTCGATGATCGCCTCAAAGGTCGGGATGGGCGATTTGCGTGATCCCAATACGGTGATTGCCCCGATTATTTCAGAACGCCAACGCCAGCGCGTGCGTGACCATATCGCCGATGCTGTCGCCAAGGGAGCCAAGGTGGAAACCGGCGGCGAATGGGAGGGCAATCGCTGTCAGCCGACGTTGCTAACCGGCGTTACAGAAGAGATGACTGTCTGCCGGGCAGAGACTTTCGGGCCGGTCACTTCAATCTATCCGATTGACAGCTATGAAGAAGGGCTGGCGCTGGCCAATGATACCGATTACGGCCTGTCCTCGGCGATTTTCACCAAGGATATTGACCGGGCCTTTCATTTCGCCCGCAATATTGATGCCGGTATGTGCCATATTAACGGGCCGACCATCCATGATGAAGCCCATGTCCCCTTTGGTGGCAATGGCGAAAGCGGCTTTGGCCGAGAAGGCACGGATGCCGATATGGAAGCAATGACAGAACTGAAATGGGTAACGGTGCAGCTATGACTTTTACACTCTATCATCACGGCTCTTCCAGTCTGCGCGGCCAAGGTGCGCTTTGCGATGGCGGAAAAGGATATCCCACGGGAAGGGTTTTATATCGATATCCTGAAAGGCGAGCAGTTTGAGCCCAGCTTTATGAAGATAAATCCGAAGGCGGTGGTGCCGACGCTGGTGCATGATGATCTGGTCATCCCGGACAGCACCGTCATCATTGAATATCTGGATCATCTCTTTCCCGATAACAGCGTGCATCCCAGCGACCCCTATGAGCGGGCGGCTGGAGTTAGATACTGGACAAGGCGGTGGATGAGGATTTGCATCCGGTTCTGCGGGCGATCACCTTTGTGTGTTCGCACCGGCACACGGTCAGGAAAAATCTGGGCCCGGAAGGGATGCGCGAATTTCTGGCTTCCACCCCGGAATTTTCCGTCACCGCAGACTGGAACACAAAGAAGAAAATCTTTGTAAGGGATGGATTTGATGCCCCGGAAGCACCGGAAAAGCTGAAGCTCTATGATTCCTATCTGATCAAGATGGAAAAAGCCCTGAGCGATGGCAGTGACTATCTGGTGGGCAATAAATTCACCATCGCTGACATTGCGCTGACCCCTTATGTCAACCGGCTGGCGATGATGTCCATGCAGGATATGTGGGAAGGCGGGCGGCTGCCAAATGTGGAAAAATGGTTTGCGCGCATCAAGAAACGCCCGGCATTTCAACAATGCCTGATCGATTGGGTGCCAGAGGATCTGACCAATGATCTGCGTGAAAATGGCGCCAAAAGCTGGCCGGAAGCTGCCAAAATTCTGGAAATCACCATTTAACTGAACGGGGAGAAAATAATGGGACGCTTGGAAGGAAAGACCGCGATTGTTACCGGGGCTGCACAGGGTATCGGAGCCTTGATGGCCCTGGCTCTGGCCAAGGAAGGGGCCAGCGTGCTGGTAACCGATGTGCAGGATACCGCAAATGCGGTGAAGGATATCACCGATGCAGGTGGCACAGCCCAGGGGATGAAGGTTGACATCACCTCAAATGAGGATTTGGCCAGCATGGTTGAAACCGCCAAATCTGCCTTTGGCAGCCTTGATATTGTGGTGAATAATGCCTCAATATTCGCCACCATCACGCCAAAGCCTTTCTTTGAAATTGATGAGGAGGAGTTTGACCTGATCATGCGGGTGAATACCAGAGGCGTGCATCAGGTGATGCGGGCCATTGTGCCGACCATGCTGCAGGCCGGCTCCGGCAAGGTGATTAATATCGCCTCTGGTACTTTCTATTACGGCCCGCCGGGCCTGTCGCACTATACCGCCTCAAAGGGTGCGGTGATTGCGCTGACCCGCTGCCATGCGCGCGAATTGGGCGAGAAAAACATTCAGGTGAACGCGATTGCCCCGGGCCTGACCGAGAGTGAGGGGCTGAAGGCAAATAGCGGCTTTGACATGGCCCGCGCGCCAACCATCGCCACCCGTTCAATCAAGCGGGAAATGCTGCCTGAGGATCTGCTCGGCACACTGATTTATCTGGCCTCGCCAGACAGTGATTTTGTGACCGGCCAGACGCTGAATGTGGATGGTGGCAAGATTAATGTGTGACAGCTGAACTGCTGTTCTGACCAAAAGGAGCACCGCCGAAAAGGCGGTGTTCTTTTTTTGCCGGGAGTGACTTTGCCGGGAGTGACTTTGCCGGGAGTGACTTTGCCGAGAGTGAATTTTTTTGGGAGTGAACGGGCCTTGCACCCGGCCCCGGAGTTTGCCAGAATCAGGCCGGGTGGGGAGTCTTTGAAAAAAGTCAGGGCACTCTCTTGGGCATTTCTCTAAATAACCGCTATTTCAGGCTGGGGGCTGTCTGATGCGCCTGTTTTCCGGGCTGGCCCCGCAAACGCTGATGGCAGAGGCGCGGCAGATGGCGATAACCTGTGCCATAGCGCTGGCAACAGGCTGGGTGTTTTTACAAATTGGCCTGCCCGCCCCCTATTTGATAGGCAGCCTGTTCGGCCTGTGGATTTTCGGCGGCCTGTGCAAGCCAGCACGCCCGTATCTGGGGATTGCCAAATGGCTTCATGTGCCGGTGATATTGGGAATGGGCGTTCTGATCGGGGCGAATTTTACCCGCCAGACCCTCGCCCAGGCCAGCGCCTGGCATATTACAGTGATCGCGATGATAGGGATCACTTTTCTGGTCTCGCTGCTGGCCTATTGGTTTTTGCATAAACGCTGCGGCTTTGAGAAAAAACTGGCGTTCCTGTGCTGTATTCCGGGCGGTCAGGTAGAGGCGATTGCGATGGCCCGCGATCTGGTGGACAAGGATTATGTCGTCGCGCTGTTCCATTTGGTGCGGGTGGTGATTGTGCTGGTCTCAACGCCGCTGCTGCTGGCCGTGATAGAGGGGCAGCAGGCGGTGGATGCCTCCAACATCACCTTGCAGCAGATGCCCGGTCTGGAGCAGATGACCGCCTCCCAGATAGCGGTTTTTGCGGCGGTGGCCATAGGCGGGTATTTTCTGGCCAGGCTGGGCCGGGTTCCGATACCCCATTTGCTGGGGCCGATGGGCCTGTCAACGCTGCTGCACATGGCCGGCGTGATAGAGTTGCCGCGCATTCAGGAATTTGTCCTGCTGGCCCAGCTGGTGATTGGCGGCGGTATCGGGGTGAAGCTGGCAAAAGTCGCCTTTCGCGAAGTGCTGGGCTATCTGAAGCTGGCCAGCGGCATAGCCTTGCTGATTTTAGCCTCCTATCTTCTTGTCGCCCTGCTCATTGCCCAGATAGGGGATATGCCGTTCTTGCGGGTCTGGCTCGCCTTTGTGCCGGGCGGGCTTTATGAGGTGACCTTGCTGGCCCCTTATTTTCGGGCTGATGGCGTTTGTTGCCTTTCACCATACGCTCAGGATTGTAATGATTTTTCTGTCCATGCCGGTGGTTATCGGGCGGCTGCAGCGCTGAAGGCAGCTGCGGCCTGCCTAGCCGCGCCCGATAAAAGGCATGGAAGTTGCCATGATGGTGACAAATTGCATATTGGCTTCCAGCGGCAGGGCAGCCATCTGGCGCACCGCCTCCGCGGCGTGCCGGACATCCATCACCGGCTCGGTTTTTATTGAGCCATCTGCCTGTGGCACCCCTTCGGTAAATTTGCCGGTCAGCTCAGTTGCGGCATTGCCAATATCTATCTGGCCAACCGCGATATTATATTTGCGCCCGTCCAGAGACGCCGCCCGGGTCAGCCCGGTAATCGCGTGCTTGGTAGAGGTATAGGGGGCCGAATTGGGGCGCGGCACATGGGCGGAAACAGAGCCGTTATTGATGATACGCCCGCCCTGCGGCTGCTGGGCCTTCATGATCCGAAAGGCTTCCTGGGTGCAATAAAAGCTGCCGGACAGGTTGGTCTGGACCGTGCGCTGCCAGTCTTCCAGCGTCACATCTTCCAGCAATATTGAGCCGGGCACGCCGGTTCCGGCATTATTGAACAACAGATCCAGCCGGCCGAAATGGCCATGCAGCCGGGCAAACCCGGCCGCGACGGATTGCGGGTCTGTCACATCCATCACCAGCGCAAAGGCCCGCTCACCGATGGCCGCTGCGGCTTGCTCAAGCCTGTCTGCCCGGCGGCCCGCCAGAACCACGGCAAACCCATCCCCGGCCAGCGCTTCACTCACCGCCCGCCCAATGCCGGAGCCGCCGCCGGTTACCAGAGCCACCTTAAGATTAGCCCCCCGATTAGCTCCGGCAGGCAGGCTTGCCCATGCTTCTGATAAAGAGGCGTCAGCCTGTGTCATGGATGCACGTTATCCCTATTTCCTTACGGCAAGGTGAACACCAAAAACCGCTTCTTTTCCTCTCTGAAACTGTGCCGTTTTTTAAGAGCGGATTCAAGCTGCAAAGGCCCGCGCAAGAAGTTTGCCAGTCTTCATCTTGCTTTTTTGCAAGAATATTTGACAGCAAATAAATTTTCGCTCACCATTTAATGCAAGTATTTCGAGCTTGAAGTATTTTGACTTTACGGGAGGAAAAGAATGTCAAAATTGTCCACAGGAATTTTCGGGGCCGTGCTGGCAACCGGGATGCTGGTTGCACAATCGGTGCAGGCCGCCCCGGCCAAGCTGACCGCCGCCAGCTTTTTGCCCCTGCAGATCAGCTTTGGCTGGCCGTTCAAATCATTTGTTGATGATGTGAATCAGCGCTGCTCAGGCTTGGTCTCCATTGATGTGCTGCCGCCGGGTGCGATCAAGGCGTTTGAACAGCCGAACGCGCTGAAAACAGGCGTGATTGACATGATGTCCGGCCCGCCGACCTATTATCAGGGCAGCATTCTGGAAGGGGATGCCTTTACCATTGCCGATATGCCGGTCTCCGAGATGCGGAAAACAGGCGCAATGGATTATATGAATGATCTGCACCGCAAGAATTTGAATGCTGAAATGCTGACCTATTTTGGTGATGGGGTGCCGTTCCATATTTATCTGAACAAGCCGGCCAAGAATAACCGCTTTGATGATCTGGTTATTCGCACCACACCGATTTACAAAACCCTGCTGGAAGAGCTGGGCGCAACAACTGTGACCACCCCGCCGCCGGAAGTGGCGACCGCGCTGGAGCGTGGCACTGTGGATGGCTATGGCTGGCCGATTTGGGGCATTGCGGAATTTGGCTGGCACAAGCACACCAAATACCGGGTAGAGCCGAGCTTCTTCAAGGTGGTTGTGGCTATCTTGATGAATCAGGATAAGTGGAAAAGCCTGAATGGCGATCAGCAGGGCTGCCTGAAGGCTGCTGTGGCCGATTTTGAAGCAAACTGGCCCTTCGATGGTGGATGATTACACCGCCAAAGAGCTGAAGATTCAGAATGAAGCCGGTATCCAGCCGATTGATTTCGGGGCTGACTTCAAAGAGCGGGCCAAGGAAATCTATTGGAAGGCTCTGGCCGCCAAGGAGCCGGAAAGCATCGCCAAGCTGCGCAAGATGCTGAACGAAGAGTAACCCGTCTTCCAAAAAGGCCCGGCAGTGTTATTGTCGGGCCTTTTTTCCATTCAAATTTGCTGTCTTGCGGTTTCTTTTTTGTCAAATCCGCTGATGGCTGAGATAGCGCGGCAGGGCCCATGCTGGATAAATTCACCGATCGCATCGTGACCTTGATGGCTGTGCTGGCCGGCCTGATTCTGGTTTTTATCACCTGTCTGATTTTCGTGGATATTGTGAACCGGACGGTGAAGCTGCTGCAGCTGTCCTGGTCGGTTAATCTGGCCGAACATCTGTTATTTGTGATGACCTTCATGGGCGCGCCCTGGGTCTTGCGGATTGGCGGGCATATTTCGCTTGATTTATTTGTCCAGCTCTTGCCGGACGCGGTCAGAAAGCCGGTCACCTGGCTGGCTTTTTTGATGTCTGCTGTGGTCAATCTGATTCTTTTTTATTACGCCATGCGGGTGCTGCTGGCCTCCTATCGGGATGGAACCAATATCGTCAAGGCGCTGGTTTTTCCAGAATGGTATCTGATGTGGGTGGCCCCTTTGTGTTTTGCGGTTAATTTGCTGGTTTTGATCCAGCTGCTCCGGCAATCCGAAAAGCGGCAATTCCAGATGACAGGTCTTTAAGGGAGGGGCTTGCAGGCGATGGAATGGTATTGGGCATTGAGTTTGCTGATTGGCTGTCTGATTGCCTTTATGGCAGTCGGGATGCCGGTTGTATTCGCCTTTTTTGCCGTCGATATTATCGGGGCCTTTATCTTTATGCGCGGCGAGATTGGCATTCTGCAATTTGTTCGCAATTCGGTCGATTCGCTGCAAGTCTTTGCGCTGATGCCGATCCCGATGTTTGTCTTTATGGGGGAAATGCTGCTGCATAGCGGGGTGGCCAGCCGGGCCATCGGGGCGGTTGATGTTTTGATAGCCCGCCTGCCGGGCCGCCTGTCGCTGGTGGCTATCGCAGGCGGAACCTTTTTCTCCTCGCTCTCCGGCTCGTCCATTGCCAATACCGCGATGCTCGGCAGCACGCTCTTGCCGGATATGTATAAGCGCGGCTACCGGCCCGATATTGCGATTGGCCCGATTGTGGCAGTCGGGGGGATCGCCATCCTTATCCCGCCTTCCGCTCTGGGAGTCCTGCTTGGATCGCTGGCACAGATTTCCATTTCCAAGCTGCTGGTGGCTGCGATTATTCCAGCCCTGATTATGGCGGTGCTGTTTTTTGGCTATGTCATGCTGCGCTGTGTTCTGCAGCCGGAAATAGCACCCGGCTATGAGGTGCAAAAGCTCAGCCTGATGGAGCGACTGAAGCCCTTTGTCATCTATGTTGTCCCGCTTTTGATGATTTTCCTGATGGTGGTTTGCTCAATCCTGTTCGGGCTGGCAACGCCAACCGAATCCGCCTCTGTCGGGGCGGTGGCGACTGTGGTTGCCTGTGTGCTTTACCGCTCTTTCAGTTGGCCGGTCTTTATTGAAGCAGTGCGCGAGACGGTGAAGATTTCAGTGATGACGCTGTTTATTATCGCCGGGTCGGTCACCTTCTCGCAGATATTGGCTTTCTCCGGCGCCTCCTCTGGCTTGTCCGCGCTGGTGCTGGAGGGGAATCTGGCACCGCTGACGATTATTATCGGGATGCTGGTGATTTTGTTTTTCCTTGGCTGTTTCATGGATCAGGTCTCAATGATGCTGATCACCATCCCGCTTTATATGCCGATTGTCAGCCAGCTGGGCTTTGATCCGGTCTGGTTCGGTGTTTTGATGCTGATTGTGCTGGAAATATCGCTGGCCACGCCGCCTTTTGGCTTGCTGCTATTTGTGATGAAGGGGGTGGCCCCGCAAGGCACAACGCTGGAACAAATCATCCTGTCGGTGCTGCCTTTTATCCTGTTGTCTATTTTGGTGGTTGTGATGATTATCATCTGGCCATCGCTGGCGACTTTCCTGCCTGAGATGATGGAGAGAATGCGCTAGAGGTGCTGAGCCGATGACAGACACGCAGCAGATAACCCTGACCCTCAATGGCGGGATAAAAACCCTGAGGGTAAGCCCGCGCACACATCTGGCAGATGCGCTGGCCGAGGCAGGCAGCAATCTGCCGGTGCTTGGCTGTGAGCATGGGGTTTGCGGGGCCTGCACGCTGCTCATGGATGGGGTGTCGGTGCGTAGCTGCCTGGTCCTGGCGGTGCAGGCTGACGGGGCGGCTATCGAAACCGTTCAGGGGCTGCAGGACAGCCCGGTTCTACAGCTTTTGAACCAGGCCTTTTTGAAACATCAGGCACTGCAATGCGGCTATTGCACCAGCGCCATGCTGATCACCGCCCATGAATGGCTGACCAGCCAGCCAGAGGATATTTCGCGCCAGGCCGCAAGAGAGGTGATTAGCGGCAATCTGTGTCGTTGCACCGGCTATCAGGCAATCGTCACTGCACTGGTTGAGGTGGCCGCCCAGCTGCGCGCTGCTCCCTTGGACAGCCAGCCAAAACCTGCGGAGCCTGCATGAGTGCCGCAGACAGGCACAGCCAGCGTATGCTGGCCGGGGCAGGCCGTTTCATTGCCCGCAAGAGCCGCCCCGACGGGCTGCATCTGGCGGTGTTGCGAAGCCCGCAAGGGGGCTGCCGGATAGATCATCTCGATTTGGCGGCGGCGCAGGCCTGTGAGGGGGTTCAGGCTGTCTATGGGTTTGCTGACCTGCCGGAGGGGCAGCGCCATATCTCTGCCCGGCTGGGCCATATTTCCCTAACCGGAGAGCAGAAACAGCCGCTTCTGGCTGATGGCCAGACGCGCTTTCAAGGCGAAGCGGTGGCTGCGGTTCTGGCAGAGAGCCGGGCGCTGGCTGAGGACGCGCTGGAGGCGATTGAACTCACGCTCAGCCCGGCAGATATTGAACCGCCAGCTGGCAGCCAGGCTTTTGAACGGGTCTTTGCCGGCGGGACCATGCCCAAGGCTGCCGCTACCAGCCTGTCGCTTGATTTCCAATTTGCCAGACAGGCCGGGGTCGCGCTGGAGCCGCGCGGGCTGGTTGCTGAATTTGATGCCGGTTCCGACCAGCTGACCGTCTGGCAGAACCACCAATCCCCGCATATGATGAGAGCCCTTTATGCCCGCTTGCTGGGCCTGCCCGAAGCCTCTGTCCGGGTGATAACCGGCGATGTTGGCGGCGCCTTCGGGGTCAAGCTGCACGCCTATGCAGATGATATGCTGGCGGTTTTGCTGGCGCGTCTGGCTGGCCGGCCGGTCTCTTTCCAGCTGGACCGGCTGGAAAGTTTTGTCAGTGATGCCCATGCCCGCCATTTTGACGCAAGCGCGCGCCTTGATCTGGACGGTCAGGGCCGCATTTGCGGGCTGCAGGCGGACTATACCAACCATATCGGGGCCTATGGGCTTTATCCGCGATCCAGTGTCGGGGATGCGGTGCAATGTGGTCTGTTCAGCGGGGCCGCCTATCAGATACCGGCTTGCCAGATCACCGTGCGCAGCCGTTGGCAGCACCGCCCGCCCACCGGGGCTATTCGCGGCGTTGGCCAGCCTATTCCCTGCAGCGTCACCGAACAGCTGATGGATGCGGCGGCACGGGCCACGGGTCAGGACCCGCTGGCCTTCCGGCTGGCGCATCTGGCAAAAGACAGGCAGAGCGAACAAAAAACCCCGGCCGGGGTGCCGCTGGGCCAGCTGTCATTGGCCGCCTGTCTGGAAAAGCTGGCTGAGGAGATGGGCTATCAGACCTTGCGCAAGCGGCAAGCAGAAGCGCTGGCAAAGGGGGAGCTGCTGGGTATCGGGCTGATCAGCTTTATTGAGCAAACCAGCCCCGGCCCCGGCCTTTACGGCCCGGCTGAACTGCCTGTTACAGCAGAAGACAGATGTGAAATCCGTGCCGGTGAAGATGGCTCTTTTCTGGTTCTGACCGGGGCCACGGATCAGGGTCAGGGCACGCTTGGCGGGATTGTGAAAATTGTCGCGGCGGAGCTGGGCTGCACGGAAAGTCTGGTGCAGATCCGCTCTGGCGATTCTGATTTGCCGATTGGCGGCGGGGCCTGGGCCTCGCGCGGGCTGGCAATTGCCGGGGAAGCCGCCCTGCTGGCCGCCCAAAAGCTGAAATCCCAGATAATGGGCTTTGCCGGCCATATTCACCAATGCCCGCCAGAGACGCTGCAGCTAAAAGCGGGCCGGATAGAAGACAGCCAAGGCAGGCTGATCGCCCCTTTGGCGGAAATTTGCCAGCTGGCCCTTTATCGCCAGGACCTCTACCCGCCGCCTGTCGGGGGTCAGGCGGTTGTCTGTGCTGAGGCCGGCTATATGGCAGAAGCGCCGCATTTCATCGCCAATGGCGCACAGGGGTCGCTGGTCTCGATTGATGAGGAGACCGGGTTTGTCCGGCTATTGAACCATTGGGTGGTAGAGGATTGCGGCCCGGTTATTGATGCAAAGCGGGTGGATGAGCAAATCCGCGGCGGCGTGGTGCAGGGTCTGGGTGCGGTGCTGTTTGAGGAATGCCGCTATGAGGGTGACCAGCTGCTGAATGCCAGCTTTGCCGATTATCTGGTTCCGATGGCAGGCGAGATGCCGGATATCAGCATCAGCCATATTGAAACGCGCCATGCCCATAGCCAGCTGGGTATCAAGGAGTCGGAGAGGCTGGAACAATCGGGGCCCCGGCAGCTGTCTGGTCCGCAGTGAATGATGCGCTGGCTTTGCGGGGCTGCCGGATCAACCAGCAACCCTTCACCCCGCAAGCGGTCTTGGCAGCGCTGGGGAAAATCCCCTGATCACCAGCCCATCTCTCACAGGCTGGCGGCCAGCCGGGCCAGCTCTGCTGCGGCCGGAGCCAGAATGGTAAAATGGTTGCAGCCCTCTATTTCGCGATAGTCAACCTGCCTGCCCTGCCCGGCCAGTGCGGCGGCAAAGGCTGCGGATTGGCGGCGGAATTCGGTGAGTTCTGCGCTGGCAACCCGCAGGCTGACAGGCGGCAGGGCATCTGAGATACAGGCGATGGGGCTGAGCGGGGCAACCTCCTCCTCGTCCAGATGCAGATACTCATTGCGGGCAGAGGCCCGAACCGGGGTCAGATCATACATCCCGGAAATAAAGAACAAATGCCGCAAAAGGCCCGGGCTGGATTTGGCCATCCGGCTGGCCGCTACCGCTGCCAGATGCGCCCCGGACGAATGCCCGGCCAGAATGAATTTCTCTGCGGCCAGCCCCAGAGAGCCTGCCTCTCCTGCCAACCAGCTGGCAGCGGCCCCCACCTCCCCGCACAGAGCTTCCAGCGCATGGGTGCGCACGGTATTGACCCGCAAAACCGCCAGCCCGGCCCCGGCAGCCAGCAGCGGTTCTGCCATGGCCGGAATGGATTGCCAGCTATCCTCTTTCAGCCAGGCCCCGCCCGGCACAAAAAACACCAGCGCATAGGGGTTTTCAGCTGCCGCAAACAGGTCAATCTGCAATCTGGGCTCTGGCATTTCCAGCGTGCGTATCAGCCCCCCTTCGGCGATAAATTGCTGGCGAAAGGCGGTGCTTGCCGCATTTTGCTGCTGGATGATCTCAGCGATATTGGAAACCAGACTGGCCTGGTTATATTGGCTGTCCAGCTCAGCCTGGCTGTATTCCCGCCAGTCAGGAAAGCTAGTTTTTTGGGGAGATGTTTGCAATTTCCTTGTCCTTTCCCTGCGCTGTCCCCTATTGTTTAAGCAGCAATAATCGAGGCAATCAAGAGGAGAGGGAAATGGCAAAATTGCGCCATATCGCCATGCAGGTTCCAGACCTTGAAAAAGCAGCCAGTTTTTACCGCGAGGTATTTGGCATGGAACAGGTCGGCGAGACCGAGAGCCCGATAGGCAATGCTATCAGCCTTTCTGACGGGGTGATGAATCTCACCTTGCTGCATTTTCCTGATGGCAAGGGCGGCCAGCTGAACGGGCCGGATTGGGCCGGCTTGCATCATTTCGGCTTTGTCGTCGAGGATAAAGAAGAAATGCGCGGCAAAATCGAAGCCTCAGGCGGCACATTTTTCATGGAGCTGCCCAGCTATCCGGGCGTTGATGCAGAAACCAAATTCCGCGATCCGCACGGCGTGGTCTTTGATATTTCAGACCATAATTGGCGGCTGTAAAAACCCTGTCTGATGCCGATCCTGTCGATAGAGGCCCACAGCTTTGCCAATGGCCAGAAAATGGCCAATGCGGAAATCAGCTTTGATCAGATGACGATTGATGCGGTGCAGGTGACCCTGCAGCTGGGCGGCCGCAGCACGGTCGGCTATGGGCTTGGTTCGATTGGCCGCTATGCCTGCACTGCTCTGATGAAAGAGCGGTTCCTGCCCCGCCTGGCAGCTCATAAAGACCAGCTCTTCACCGATCCGCAAGAGGCGCTGGGAGATATGGATCGCGCCTGGCATATCATGATGGCCAATGAAAAACAGGGCGGCCATGGCGAGCGACCTGCGGCTGTCGGCCTGCTGCAAGCGGCCCTCTATGACGCGCTGGCAAAATGGCATGGCGTCCCACTCTGGCAGCTGCTGGCTGAGCGTTGCGGGAATAAAAAGGCGCAGCCAGGATGTTTTGTCTATGCCAGCGGCGGCCATTTTGTCGGTGACCAGACCGATCACCTGACCCGTGAGGCCCGGCAGGCGGCAGATCGCGGCTTTGCCCTCTATAAAATCAAAATCGGCCAGGATGCGGCGGTCAATAACCAGCGCCTTGAGGCGGTGCTGGCCAGCGGGCTGGCTCTGGGGCGGCTGGCGGTTGATGCAAATGGCCAGCTGCAGGCGGCCACCGGCGGACTGCCGGACGGGCTGGCCTTTATTGAAGAGCCGGCGGCGGCCCTTGATTATCACCAGCTGGCTGGCTTTTGTGCAAAGAACAGCACCGCAGTTGCAACGGGCGAGAATCTGTTTTCCTGTGCCGATATGGTCAATCTGCTGCGCTATGGCGGCTTGCGCCCGCACAGTGACTGGCTGCAAATGGATAGTTTGCTGAGCTATGGCATCACCGAATATCTGGCCATGCTGGAAGCAGCCCAAGCCTTTGGCTTTGGGCCGGATCGCTTCCTGCCCCATGCGGGCCATCTGTTCCATTTGCAGGCGGCCGCCGGGCTGGGGCTGGGCGGGGCAGAACTGGCGATAGATGACAGCAGCCTGTTCGGCCTGCCAAAAGGCTGGGGCGAAATCGAGGATGGCCATATCCGCCTGCCTGATCTGCCCGGGGCCGGTTTTGAAGAACATCCGCCAATCTGGTCGCGGCTGGCCAGCCTGTTCGCGCTCTAGAGCGGAACCGACATCACCGAATGCCAGCCACCGGCATTGGTCAAAAAGACCGTCTTGCGCATTATTTTGAATGCCCCCGGTGCCCCGGCCAGCAGATGCTGCAGCCGCGCCGTCAAAAACAGCTCTTCCCCATCGCGGAACTGATGAAAGTTGAGCAGGCTGCTTACCTCCAGATGCGGCTCCTTGCGGGTCAGGCTGACATTGGTGATGGCATGGGTGGTGACAGGTTGCGGATCCAGCGCATAGGCGCGCGGATGGCCAAGGCGGGTAACCCGCAAGCGCAATAAGGCCTTGTCCTCATAAAGCAGGGCCGGGCCTGTTTCCGGATCATACTCCTCCCCGCCCAGCGGAATAAAATAGCTCGCTGACTCATCGAACAAATCCAGCCAGCCTGTCCAATCCCGGCTATCCAGCAGCCGTGCCTCAAGATAGAGGAATTGGCGCACCGCCTCGTGCAATTCCAGATCAGGGCTGTAACCAGCGCTCATATCTCCAGATCTCCCATATAATGTGTCCAGGCCTGCATCTGGCTGCGGATTGGCAGTTCACTGGCGGTTTCAGAGGCGGTCATCTGCCCGCCTGTGCTGTCATCCGGGGATTCCCTGCCCAGCCCGCGCGACATATCAAGCCAATCAATCCCGTCTGAACCGAGGCCTTTTTGCACGCGCTCAAAAATTTCCATATCATCGCCGAAAATCATCGAGGTGGGCGAGACAAGGGCTGTCAGAAAACGGCTGGCGCGGCGGAACATCTCATCCGGGGCCCCGCCCAGCCGGAAGCAATAGCCCTCAACCAGCGTGCGGTTATGGCGCAGCGGATGCACCACCCTTATCTGATGAAACTGGGCGTTCACATTGAAATTCGGCCAGATGAGGTTGTTGAAGCGATCCATCGCCAGAATCTCGGTGGCTTTTTGCTTGCCCTTGGCCTTTTCCAGCGCCACCCGATAGGCTTTTGCGACATCGTCCTCATGCGCGGCCGATAACAGGCCGGAGCGGTAAAAGCCTCCCATGAAACTATGCCCCAATGCAGAGCCGCTCAGGCTTATTTTCGCCCAATCCTGCGGCGGCAGGCCATTGGCCAGCATCATCCCCTTGGTCTGGCCCTTATCCGCCCGGAAATCAGCCATATCCACAGGCGTTGTGCGGGCTGAATTCACCGAGGATTCATGCACGATAGAGGGATGGATCGTATCATTCGCATTTTCATGGTGGAATTTCCAGTTGCCCTGATAGACAAGGCTGGTTTTCTGGCGGCAAATGGTCAGCTCGGAATTGGGCGCGCGCTCTACCAGATTGTCTATCGCAGCCGCCAGCGGGCCCAGATGCGCGTCAAGCGAGGGCCCCTCAGCCGCCATGGAGGCAAAGATAAAGCCGCGATAAACCGCCACTCTGGGAATTTCAGCCAGACCCATATCGGCAGCCCCCGGGCAAACCTGTTCATCATAGCTCTGGGCGTGCGGCAGCGCCTTGAGCGACCCATCCAAATTAAACGCCCAATTATGATAGGGACAAACAAAGGCCCCGGTATGCCCATGCGGAGCCGCACAAAGCCGCGTGCCGCGATGCGAGCAGCTGTTTTTCAGCACCTTGATCCCGCCATCTTTCTGGCGCACCACCAGAACTTCGGTCCGGCCCATGCGTGCCAGGCAAAAATCCCCCTTTTCGGGCAGCTGGCTTTCATGGGCAACAAACAGCCAGATACGCCCGAAAATATGCTCCATCTCCAATTCAAAAATTTCTGGATCAGAATAAAGCCGGTGGTGAATTTTTCGGTCCTTGACCAGATGCGACAGTTTCATTTTCACGCTTTCTCCAAGCTCTTTTCTGCCAGTTCTGCCAGCCCGCGCTTTAGCAAGCTGCGCGCCAGATGGGTTTTATAACCAATAGCCCGGTCCCCATCGCCAGCTATTTCCAAATGCTGCAAACCATGGCTGGCAGCGATTTCAGCCGCCTTTTGGGCGGCTTGCCCGGCCAGCGCCGCCTCCAGCACCGTATCACGGCGCTGGCTGCTTTCCAGCCCGAACCAGACAAGGCGCAGATTATCCAGCTGCCGGTTATCTGCGCGCAGCACCAGCCCGGCTTCGGCATAATCGCCGTGCCGCCTGGCAATTTCGGCAAAGCTGAACAGCTGCGGGGCCGCCTGCCAGGGCAGGAAAACCGCGCGTATCATCTCTCCGTCCTGCAAGGCCGTCTCATAAAGATCAAGGAAAAATTCAGCAGCCGCTATCCGGCGCGTGCCAGACTGGCTTTGGCAAATGATGACCGCATCAAGGGCCTGCATCACCGCCGGCATTTCGGCGGCCGGGTCGGCCAGGGCCAGCGAGCCGCCCAGCGTGCCGCGATTGCGGATAGCGATATGGGCAATATGCGGCAGCACGGCCTGTATCAAGGGAAAATATTTGGCCAGCCCCGCATCGGCTGCCAGATCGGCATAGCGCGTCATCGCCCCGATTTGCAGCCCCTCTTTCTGGCGGATAACCCCGCGCAAATCCGTGATCCGTGACAAATCAATCAGCCTGTCCGGGCGCGCCATCCGCAGATTGAGCATCGGCATCATGCTTTGCCCGCCCGCCAGCAGCTGGCTGTCCAGCGTCCTGTCCGACAATAGCTGTAATGCCTCCTCAAGACTGTTCGGCCTGACATAGGCAAAAGTTGCTGGTTTCATCAGCCTGACCCCAAATTAACGCACACCCAGTGTGTCACTTAAAGCGCGCTTTAACAAGGCTCGTCACATCCCGGGGGGGCGGGCCTTTCCGGCATCACCGCACGCCGCTAGGCTTCAAGGGCAATGACCTTTTGCACCGTTTCACGCTGATACAGTCTGGCCAGAAAACCCTGAAGATTCTCGGCGACCGGGATGTCTTCTTGTTCGGCCCAGCGCAACACATAGAAAAGCGCCGCATCCGCAATGCCGAAATCACCGGCCAGATAAGGGCGATCGCCCAGCCGGTCTGCCATTGTGGACAGCGTCTTTTCCGCCTCGGCGCGCCCATAGGCCCGCAAATCCAGCGTGCCTTGCTCATTCAGCTGGAATTTCTTGGTTGCCTTGATCAAGGTAAAGCCGCGCATATGGATGGTGGCCACAATATAGTCCAGCGCTTCGAGCGTGCGGCGCTGCTGGTCCAGATCAGAAGGCCAGAAATCCGGCCCGCCATACTGGTTTGCCAGCCAATAGGCTATCGCCGGAAATTCTGTCATCACCTCGCCATCCTCGCGCAGGATTGCCGGAACCTTGCCTTTGGGATTTTTCGCCAGATAGGCCGGGTCAAATTGCTGGCCGGATTTTACATCAATGATCTCAATCTGATAGGGAACGCCCAGCTCCTCAAGCAGCAGGAAAATACCGTTTGAACAGCTGCCTGGTGAATGAAAAAATGTCAGCATACCCTTTTGCCCCTTATTGATGTGAACAGGAATTATTGCTTCCGGCCTTGCTGGCCGCCCTCTCCCAGCCTGTGGGCTTGCCAGAAAAAAGTCAAACCGCAAAAAGTCAAATTAGGCAATTCAAACCGGGCAATTCAAACCGGGCAAATGGGCTGATTACAAATCAATTTCCATAATGCCGCCCGGATCCCTCGCCCGGCTCTGGCACAGGATAACCGCATTTTCCCTCTGCTTTGCCGACAGCACAAAATCGCGATGCTCCACCTCGCCGGAGACCAGCCCGCATTTGCATACACCGCAAATCCCGTCCGAACATTTCACATCAACATGGATGCCATTTTCGGCCAGCACGCCGGTGGCTGTCTTGTCCGCCGGAACCACAAATTCCTTGCCGGATGAGGCCAGTTTCAGGATGAAATCATGATTTTCATAATCCGGCAATTCCGGCACCGAGAAATATTCGAGATGCCGGGCCTCTTCGGGGAATCCCTGACGCTCAGCAGCTTCCATGACCGCGCCCATATAGCGATCCGGCCCGCAGCTATAAACATGCCAACCCGGCTGCCAGCCTTTCAGCAGCTGGTCCAAATCGGCCCGGCTTCCTTCATCGGAAAAATGCAAATGCACCCGGTCTTTCCAGGGCATCTGCTCCAGATCTGCCAGAAATCCGGCATCATGGCGGCTGGCGGCTGAGTAATGCAGCTCAAAATCCAGCCCTTTTGCATGGCATTCATGGGCAAAGGCGATCATTGGGGTGATGCCAATGCCGCCCCCCATCAGGAAATGTCGGCTGCCGCCTTCTGCCAGCGGGAAATGGTTAATCGGCTTGGAGATGAAAATCTTGCGCCCTTCGGCAAAAATGCGTTGCAGCAATTTGGAGCCGCCGCGCCCTCATCCTCGCGCAGCACACCGATTTGATATTTGCTCCTGTCTGCCGGGTCGCCAGACATGGAATATTGGCGGAAGAATTCCGGTGCGACAACCACATCCAGATGCGCCCCGGCTGTCCATTCAGGCAGCGGCGCGCCATCCAGTGCTGCCATTTCATATTTGGTCACCCGATCCGTCATCTTCTCAACCTTGGTGATCTGGACCCGGATAACCGGGGCCTCCCCTTCCTTTGTCTTGTCAGGGGCATGGGCATAATCATGGGCGAGGCCGTCTGTATCACCGCGATCAAGGCGGGCCTGATATTCCTCTGCCGTGATCATCGCCTGATAGGCTTCAATGCCAGCCTCGCGATCCATCGGGAACGGGAAAGGCCAGGGGTGCGGGGCCAGATTGGCCGGATAGACCGCCAGCGTCTGATCCTCATATTTCAGATCCAGATCAGTCTGCAATTCGCGGTAATTGGGCGGCTCCTGTTCGGCATTGACCATGCGAAAACCGCCCTTGTCATCCACCTTCAAATCCCACCACCAGCGTTTTTGCGGGTTGATTTTGCCATGCCCCAGCAGATCATCTGCCTTGGCCAGCACGCCAGCCATAGATGGCACATTCATCGCGATCCAGCGCAGCGGCTTTTCATGCTCCAGCCCTTCCATATTCCACGGACAGGTTTTCATGCAGCGCCCGCACATTGCCCCACCCTTCTGGGTCAGACGATAGCTGGTGCATTTCTGGCTGTCTGATTTCCAAATCTCATAACCATTGAACATCAGCTTCGGGCCAGCTGTGATCGCCCCGGACGGGCATTCACGCGCACATTTATTGCAGCTCTCACAGAAATTCTGCATACCGAAATCGACCGGCTTGTCATGCGTCATCGGCATATCAGTTGTGATACAGCCTGATTTCAGGCGCGGGCCAAGGAACGGGTTGACAATAACCTCGCCAATACGGCTGACCTCTCCCAGCCCCGACAAGAGCAGCAAGGGCGGCTGCAACACCTCGCCATCCAGATTGGTATGCACCCGTGCCGAATAGCCCAGATTGCGAATCTGCTTGCCGATAACCCCGCCCAGCAGGGAAAAGCGCAGATAGGCGCGCATTGATTGGGTCACAGCTATCCAGTCATCACCCGAAGAGCCTTCGGTTGTCTCAAAACCCTGATCAATGATCAGGCTGATGGCGTTCGGATGGGTGGGGTTGATCGGCTCGCCTGCTGCATCATGGCTATACCAGACCCAGTCCGGACAGCGTGACAGGCCGACCGCATCCGCCCCCATGAAATAGCACGCGGCCTTGATCGCCTCGGCATTGCGGGCTGCTTCCTTGGCGCCCTGCGGTATCTCGCTGGCAGACGGGCCATCCTGCAACAGCACAAAGGCCCCCAGCGGGCGGCGGATCGCCCGGCTGATCGGGGCTTTCTGGGCAAAATAGCCATTTGTCGCGTTTTTCTGGGTATCCTTGCCCATATCGCCGAATTGCGCCCTGGCAAACATATCTGAGCGCTTGGGAACACGGGCGACCCGCGCCTCATCAATATAGGTAGTGGGTTTGTCAACGCGTTTCAGCTTCTCAAACGGATGCGGCCCGTCGCAATAGCGCCGCTTGGCATAGGGATCGAGCGTGCGCTGGTTTTTCTGCGAGCCATAACCCAGTTTCCAGGCCAGACCGGTGACCGAGGATGGCTGTTCGCTGAGGCTGACCAGCGGCTGATCGACAGCCATTTCAAAATCGGTGGTGATCGCCGCTATGGCAAAGCGGTCCCCGACAAACGGGTTGACCAGCCGCCCCTCCTCCATCGTAGCCAGCCCGGCCGCCACGGCCAGCCTGTTCAAATCCACATCTGTAGAGGACCCGGTATGGGCCTTGGCATCAAAGCCCAGAACCCGCAAATAGCCAGCCAGAATAATCGCGGTTTCCGAGCCCAGCAGACAGGCCCGCTGGGCCTGCGCCCCCTCTATCCAATCGGTTCCCGGCTCCTCCGGGTCCGGATCGCGATTATAGTTATAGAGCAGAACCAGCGCATGGCTGTGACTGTCAATCGTGCGCGGCGGGGCGACCATGCTTTCTTTCAAATCTGCCATAATGACATCAATGCCGGCAGCCAGCGTCTTGGTCTGTTTGGTTTTCAAATCCTCTGCCAGCCGGTCAATTTCCGGATTGCGCAGCGGCTGATCCAACAGCATCCCGCCCTCAATCCGGCAAATCGCGGCCATCGGCGCATCCTGAAAATAGGCAAAACTCTTCAGATGGCGGGCGCGTTCGGACAAATCTTGCGGGCATTCTGCCTGCTGCTTATTGATCAAGCCGTCCCGGATGGCATCCAGCATCGCCTGATAGTCGCCCATCGCATTGACCAGAGAAGCGGGCCGGTCCTGGCGGTCAAAACCGATTGGCTGCATCACCGGCACAGCCGACAAATCCGGCATATCCGGCCTGCGCGCCAGCCTTTCCAGCGGGAACGGGCCCATGTGGAACGCTCTGGAACGGTTGGAAAAAAACTGATTACCCATTCATGAAACCCTACAGAAACGGAATCTGATCCGGCGTATAAAAATAAGCGCGGAACACCATATTAATGTCAAAATCAAACACATTGGGCGCAAAATGCGGGTTCAGATATTCCCAGACAGTCTCGCCTTCAGGGGTTACCTGAAAAATCCGCCCGCGCACCCCCTCACAAATCAGCGTATTGCCGCCAGGCAGGCGCTGGGCCCCGGAAATTTGCTGGCTATAGAACGCAAAGGGCGGGGCATCCTCATATTTCCAGACAATCTCATTGGTCTTTGGGTTGATCTCGATAACTGTTGAATTGGGCAGCATTCCGAACTGGCGGCGCTGGGTTCCATTATTGAACACCAGAATATTGCCATTCTCCAGCATCTGCGGATCATGCTGGCCGCCCATCATCGGATCCCGGTATTTCCACAGCCATTTGCCGGTTGCCTTGTCGATTATGCCGATTGTGTGAATCGCCCGGAAGGAAACCAGCACCCGGTCATCGCCTATCGGGGCAATGGTATTGCCATGGCTCCATTCCCAGCGTATCTCGCTCACCTCCTGAAAATCGGCAATCGGGTCCAGATGCTCTATCGCCCGCCATTCCCAAATCCGCTTGCCTTGCCTGTCCACCTCAACCAGCACATCTGCATACATATCCGGGCCACCCGGGGCCGGATGCCCGCCCACCACCTGATCCGCCAGCTCAGGCGGCACTTTTTCCAGCGACAGGTAAAGCGCCCCGCCATGCGGCATTTTGTGCTGGTCGTGATGATGCCAGCTATCGCGATAGCGCCAGATGATCTCGCCCGATGCGCTCAGCTCCCGCAGCTCTCCGCCCTTGAAAGCAGGCCAGATACCAAACCGGTTCCAGGTCTCATCCTGCATTTTGGCCCCCATGAACAGGGTGCCCTCCGGGGTCAGCGATCCATACAGGCCAATATCGGTATCATGCGCCCATTCATGCACCACCGCGCCATCCATATTGATCAGATAGCTTTTATTGATCTTGCCAATCTTGCGCATATCGCCCATCGGCGTGAACAGCACATAGCCCTGTTCCGCGCGCGCCCGGTCATGGCCGGTCAGGCCGGTTTTCAAATAGCGGGACAGGGTTGTCTGCGGCATTCTGCCCGTTTGGTCAGTCATTTTCTGCCTCGTCTTTCTCGCCGCCATAGCGCACCCGGTCAGCCCGCTGTTCAAAATGAATCTGGCGGGACGGGCCGATATAGAGCGCGGTAAATTCTTCGGGCAAATCTTCCTCATGATGCACCCCGACCAGAATACCCTCGCGCTGCGGCTGGCCTTTTTTATGCTGCACGGCAGCCTCAGACATGGTGACCCGCTGGGACATTCGCAAGGCCCAATCATGCAGACAGCCATAGAGCCGATCCCGTTCAGCCTGACAGGCCGGATCCGTGCCCAAATCATTATATTCCTGCGGATCCGTTTTCAGATCGAACAGCATTGGGGCATGGCCTCCGGCGGAATGCACCATCTTCCAGCGCCCGTCAAACACCATAAACAGGCGCGCTTGCCAGCTCTCCATCCCCAGAGCGTCCGCCATCGGAAAGACCGAATAATCATATTCACTGATCACAAATTTGCGCCAGTCAGCAACCGGCTGGCCCTGCAGGAAAGCCAAGAGGGAGCGCCCTTCCACCTGATGGATGGGCACCGTCCCGCCGGCCATTTCAATAAAGGTGGCGGCCAGATCGATCTGTTCGACCAAGGCCTCACACTGCGTGCCGCGGGTGCTGTCACAGGCGCTGTCCGGGTCCTGGATTATCAGCGGCACCTTGACCGACGGTTCATGGAACAGGTCTTTTTCCCCCAGCCAGTGATCGCCCAGATAATCGCCATGATCAGAGGTCAGCACAAGGACGGTTTCCTTGTCCTTGCCGGTGGCTTCGAGATGATCCAGCAGCACGCCCAGCTGGTCATCGCATTGCTTGATAAGGCCCATATAGGCAATGATCGCCTTGGTGCGGGCGCTGTCATCCCGGAAGGTTTCGGCTATCTTGTTATTGAAAAAGGCTTCATAGACCGGATTGGCATTTTCGCGTTCTGCTGCATCCCGGATCAGGGCCTGCACATCCTCCGGCCCATACATATTATGATACGGGGCCGGCACGATATAGGGCCAGTGCGGCTTGATATAGGAAAGATGCGCACACCAGGGCCCGTCATGCGTATCGATAAATTTGATCGCCTCTCTGGTCAGCCAGGGGGTCTCGCTGTCTTCTTCCCGGATATTGGCCGGCTTGTCCGCATTCTCAATAAACCAGCCAGAGGCCAGCTGGCCATCTGCAACCGACCCGTTGGCATAAATCGCCCAGGGATTGTCCGTATCATAGCCCTTTGATTTCAGATAGCTGTTATAGGGGCCGTCATTTTCCCCATAATTGCCGGCATAGGCATTACCATGCAGCCCGTCATCGCGCACAAAGGGATCAAAGCCGCATTCAGACTGGCGAACCCCGATGATACTGTCCTTGTCAATGCCGAGGCGGGCCATGCCTTCAGTATCAGCTTCCATGTGGGTCTTGCCAATCAGCCAGCAATCCATACCGAGGGCGCGCAAATGATCGCCCATGGTCATCTCACCCACACGAATGGGATATTTGTTCCAGCTGGCCCCGTGACTGGCGACATAGCGGCCTGTATAGGTGCTCATCCGGCTGGCCCCGCAGACCGGCGATTGCACATAGGCATTGGTAAAGCGCACACCCTTTGCGGCAACCCGGTCAAAATTCGGGGTTGCCAGGCTCTTATGTCCGGCACAGCTGAGATAGTCAAAGCGCAGCTGATCATACATGATAAAAAGAATGTTTTTCGATTGTGACGGCATTACTCTATCCAGTTGGTTCAAAAGGGGGCAAAATACCTGCTGGCTATTGCCCCTTTTTTTGATTTTCAATAAGGTCTCAGGCAGGTCAGTTTGCCTGCAGCTGCTTCACCTCATTGATATAGAAGTCCAGCATGGCTGCACCGTCAATGCCCATGGTATCGATCCTGCCAACCCACTTGCCGGCAAATGGCTTGGCGGCGGCCTGAAGCTCTGCATAGAAGCTGTCAGAGGCCTGATAAACTTTGACCATGCCTTCTTCTTTTTTGATGCTTGCGGCATTTTTCGCATCAAATTTCTGGCCCACCATGCGGGCGAAAGCCTCGTCAGAGACAGACCGAATCAGCTCTTGATCCCTGGGGCCGATTTCAGCCCATTTATCCTCATTGATGAAGAAGCTGAAAGTCGCGGTAAAGACCGAGGCCGGGGTGCGGGTGACAGATTTCGCATAAGGCAGCACATTGAACGCGACCGCAGATTGCGGCGGCACACCGACAAACCCATCCACAACACCGCGCTGGATAATCTCTGTCATCTGGGCTGCCGGGCCGGACACGACCGCCCCGCCCTTGCTCTTCAGGATGCCGGCTGTCGCTCCGGGCAAGGCCCACATTTTCCGGTCGGTCGCCTCAGCCATGCTGTTCACCGGCTTATCGGTCATGGAATAGAAATGGGCTCCCGGATTTACCACAAGGCCAAGCAGCTCAACACCCTCAAACTCATCCTTGCCAGCAAAGAATTTGCTGTAGGTGCGCCACAGGGCAACAGAGTTGGACTCAGCACTGTCAGACCCGGTGAACGGATTCATGGAGACCATCGGGCCAGCCACTTCCTTGGCGATAAAACCGTTAAACACAAAGGCCGCATCAAACAGGCCATTGCGCACGGAATTCAGCTGTTCCGGCGGCGGGGCCAGACTCTTGGGCGGAACGGTAACCTGCACGCGGCCCTCGGTAACGCTCTCCACCTGCTCTGCCCAGCTCCGCAAAGCTTCACACCAGACATGTTTGGATGGCGGAAAGCAGTTCAGCAAAATGCGTGTATCAGCCTGTGCCGCAGAAGCCCCGGCCAGCAAAGCCAGCAAGGGCAGGGCGAAAAAGGATAAAATCAGTCTTTTCATAGTCTCCTCCGATTGAAATTGCACCGGCCAAGCAGGGCCGATACAGGGTTATTGTGCCTTATTTGGCAGATAGACAGCGATGTCCGGCACCAGTATCAGCAAGGCCAGAACCGCCAGCATGGCGAGTGCAAACGGCAACACGCCCTTGAAAACCGAAGTCAGGGCAACATCCTTGACCATTGCCTTGACCACAAAAACATTGATGCCGATAGGCGGGGTAATCAGCCCCAGCTCAATCACCAGAACGATCAGAATGCCAAACCAGATAAGATCGACACCGGCGACCTCCAGCGCGGGCAAAAACACCGGAACCAGCAGCAGCAAAATGCCAATCGCCTCAAATACCATGCCCATCAGCAGGGCAATCGCGATCACCATCACAACCAGCCCCAGCGCGGAAAGCCCCATATCATCAACCCAAAACATCAGGTCAAAGGGCATTCCGGTCAGCGTGATATATTGCAGGAAAATCAGCGCCCCGAATAACACCATGAACAGGCTGGCCGTGGACAGAACCGTCTCAACCAGCGCATCGCGCCATTCTGTCAACTTCCATAAATGCCCCCTGGTCAGGGCGATAATGGCGGCCCCGAAAGCCCCGACCCCGGCGGCTTCTGTCGGGGTGAAAATACGGCCATAAATGCCGCCCAGAACCAGCACGAACAGGCCCAGAATAGGAATAACCGCCAGCATGGAGCCACGCTGGGTTGCGCTGTCCGTCTCTGTTTCATCATGCGGTGCCGAGTCCGGGAACAGAGCTACCCAGCAACCGACCACCAGCAAAAAGGACAGCACCAGCAATAGGCCGGGCAAAATGCCCGCCAGAAATAACAGGCCAATATCCTGCTGGGATATCAGCCCGTATATCACCAGCGGCACAGAGGGCGGAATCATAATGCCCAGCGTGCCGCCTGCCGCTATCGTGCCGGTTGCCAGGGACGGGCTGTAGCTGGAATTTCTGCGATTGAGGGCATACTGACCCGGGTCATGGTCGCCGCGGTCGCCAGAGAGGAGCCGCACACAGCAGAGAAACCGGCACAGGCCAGCACCGTTGCGTGTGCCAGACGCCCCTTCAGACGGGACAGGCCCGCATAGGCGGCATTGTAAAGGTCTGTCGATACCTCTGCCCGGTGGATAAAGGTGCCCATCAGGATAAACAGCGGAATAACGCTCAGATTGTAATTCATCGCATCTTCCAGCACTTGCTGGCCGACCATCGTCAGACCGGCATTCAGCCCGCGTTCCAGAACCACCCCGGCAAACCCGACCGCCAGCGAGGCAAAACCAATACGCACGCCAAAAAAGCTGAAGCCAATAACAGCTGCAAATGCAATCAGCGCTTCGATCATCTTAACCGCCTGTAAAGCCACAAAATATTTACGATACTTGCCAGCAGGCAAAACAAGGTTGCCGGCACCGCTATCAGCGCCACCGGCCATTCCAGAACAATGGTTGTGCGGCCTATTTCCAGCGCGTGCTGGGCAATGCGCGCCAGCTCAACAGTGATCACCAGCAAGCCACCAATGGAAAAGACAGAGACGATCACATCATGCAGGCGCGGAATACGCGCATGGATTTTCGGGGCGAATAGCTCAACCGAAATATGGCTGTTTCTGTGACAGGCCAGCACCAGCCCGGCAAACACCGTGGCCGCCAGCAGAAACTGAATCATCTCTGCAGCCCCGAAAATAGGCTTGTTGAAAATATACCGGCCCAGCACATCAATAAAGGTGATCATCATCATCAAAAACAACAGGCCCGATACCAGCCATTTCAGCGCAGACAGCAATCTCCCCTCAGGCTGCATCGCGTCCTGCGCATTTGGCTGGCCCAGGCTGATCCTCTACTAAATCTGCCGGATGATTTTCACGCAAACTTCTCTTGCATCTTCCCACCTCACCCAATATCGGCCATGCTCTGCCAGCCAAGCCTGAAAAGGATTAGCGGATAAATTTACAAACCGTTCATAATATGTTCAAATAATGAATAATAATTTTATTATATGGATTTTTTATGCAAATTGACCCCCGCCACCTGGTGCAGCTGGCAACCATCATTGAGGAAGGCAGCTTCACCACAGCAGCTGAAAAGCTGGGGACGACCCAGCCAGCGCTCAGCTTCATGCTGCGAAATCTGGAAAAGCGGGTCGGCCAGCCCTTGCTGCGCCAGCGCCGCCGCCCGGTTACCGCCACCCAGCTGGGACAGATGCTGGCGATAAAAGGCCAGGGTATTCGCAGCCTGCTGGAAGAGGCGGACCGGGAGACACAGAAATCGCGCGCTGGCGAGACCGGCATCATCCGGGTCGGTGCGCCCTCCTTTTTTTGTGAATATGTGCTGGCCGAGATGGTCAGCGTCTTTCGGCGCAGCTGGCCAAATGCCAGCTTCGACATCCATACCGGCTACAATATTGAGCTGCACCGCAATGGTCGTCCAGCGGGGTGGATCTGGCCTTTGGCCCGGTGTTTCTGGAACAGTCAACAGCGCTGACCCGATCGGAATTCATCGTTAATTTCCGCCATGCCATTGTCTGCCGCAGCGGGCATCCGCTTTTATCCAAAAAACGCCTGACCACCAGTGATCTGGAGGCGGCGGACTGGCTGTCCCACTCCAGCGAGAGCGAGTTGTTTCAGGTCATGCAGGCTGAATTGTCGCGCCTTGGTATCAGCTCTATGGGCAATGCGCTGAAAAGCAGTTCTGCCAGCGCGCTGATGCAGCTCTTGCAACGCACTGATTGCCTGTCGATCCTGCCCGTTTTCTCAGCCCTGCCCAGCCTGCGCGAGGGCAAGCTGGCGCTGATCGATTTCCGCCATGAATTGCCGGAGATCCAATTCGGGCTGATTACGCAAAATCATTTCTCGCCCACCCCGCTGGAAGCGCGCTTCATCCGCCATGTGACAGAGGGGCTGTATCAGATCAATCAGGAAGTCGCCGCTTTCGGAGCCTGAGGCGTTTGACTCAGGCTGGCCGGGCAAGCCAAGGGCGTGTTTGGCCAGGCTGATCGCAAGCGCCTCCCCGCCGCCAGACCGGCCAGCGCAGGCGGACCTGTCGCGGTCGGGGCCAGATCGCCCTATCTGCAAATGCGCCTCGCTATGCGTGCCGAGATAGACCAGCCGGGCCAGCCGGGCGTTGAGGCGGTTTTCTGCATTTTTTGGCGGGTTGATGACGATATTTTCCGGCCGGATAGTCAGGATGCAGGCCCTTTTGATCGGGCCCGCGCACCTTTTCAGGTCTCAGCTTGACCTATCCAGCTTGGCCCAGCTGGCACTCTCAAAACGGCCTGATGTGACGGTGCCGGGGATAAAATTCCGGCCTCCGAAAAAGGCAGATGTGGCCTTGTCAGCAGGGCGCTGGTAAAAGGCTTCTGGCCGGTCAAACTGTTTCAGCCTGCCTTCCAGAATCAGGGCCACCCGGTCGGCCAGCATCACCGCCTCTTCCTGATCATGGGTGACAAACAGCGTGGTGATGCCCAATTCCTGTTGCAGGCTGCGAATCAGATCGCGCATTTCCAGCCGCAAATGGGCGTCCAGGTTGGATAAAGGCTCATCCAGCAACAGCACTCTGGGCCGCAGGATCAGCGCCCGCGCCAGCGCCACCCGCTGCTGCTGGCCGCCGGAAAGCTCAGCCGGACGGCGCGCGCCCAGTTCCGGCAGCCTGACCAGCGCCAGCATTTCAGCAACCTGCCGGGCGATCTCTGCTTTATCAATACCGCGCATTTTCAGACCAAAACCGATATTATCGGCAACATTCATGAACGGGAACAGCAGGTGATTTTGAAACACCATCACCGCCCCCCGCCTCTCCGGCGGCAGCTGCAGGACAGGCTGGCCATCAAAGCGCAGATCACCGCTGCTGGGATCCATCAGGCCAGCTATGATTTTCAGACAGCTGGTCTTGCCACTGCCGGACGGGCCCAGCAGCGCAGCCAGCTCGCCGGATCGGATATCCAGCGACAGGGAGTCAAGGGCGGGCCTGTCCTGTCCGCTGTAGGTTTTGCTGAGGTTGGCGAGTGTCACCTGCGTCATGGCCTGCCTGTCCCGCCAAAGGCCGGGCCGCGCCCGGACAAATACCCAGCCATGATGAGCAAGATAATCACCCCCGGCAAAATATAGATGAGAGCCAGCGCGCCGGTAATATCATGGCGCCCGGCATTGGCAAAATTGAATAGCAGCAGCGGCAGGGTGATCACTCGCCCGCCACCGATCATCAGCGTCAGGATATATTGGCTCCAGGAGACCAAAAAGGCGAACAGGCTGCCCGCGATCAGACCCGGCAGGATTGAGGGCAGCATGATGAACAGCCAAACCTGTATCCGGCTGGCCCCCAGCGCGCGCGCCTGTTGCTCAAAGGCTATATCATAATTGGCAAAAACCCCGGCCATGACCAGCACCATATAGGGCAGCGTCGGGATCAAATGCACCAGCATCACCCCGGCCAGATTATTGGTCAGCCCCAGCCCGATAAAGAGCGAATGCAGCCCCATCACCACCGCGATTCCGGGCACAATCAGCGGTGCCAGAATGATCAGCTCCACCAGCTGCTTGCCCCGGAACTGATAAAAGCCCAGCGCCCGCCCGGCCGGCAGACCAACCAGTGCCGAGACCAGCACAACCGCCAAGGCTATCACCAGCGACTGGCCCAGACTGTCAAACAGCCCGGCGGTATCTGAAAAGACATAGTCCCAGGCGCGCAAGCTCCATCTGCGGGGCAGCAAATCAGGGAAAAACCAGCCCTTGGCAAACGACCAGATGGCCAGCGGCAGCAAGGGCAAGACCAGCCATATCAACAAGAGCCCCGCGCTGAGAAACCGGAACCCGGTCCACAAGCGCGCGCCGGACCGGGCCGCCGCTTTATCCTGCTGCCCGGCCATGTCAGCGCCTGTCCCCGGGCCGGCCGGTAAAAGGGGCTATTTGGCTGGCTGTCTTATGGCTGGCCAGCTGGCGGCGCACAAACCGCAGATACAGCGCGATCATCACCGCGCTGAGCAGGGCTATCACAATCGCCATGGCCATCGCCTCAGGCCGGGCGGCCAGATCAATATCGGTATAGTGGCGATAGGCCAGCACCGGCAGGGCGGGCGGATAATGCGCGCCGAGCAGGGCGGGTATCTCATAGGCTCCGAAGGTAAAGGCAAAAACGATGACCGAGGCCGAGAGCAGGCCCGGTGCCAGCATCGGCAACAGCACAAAGCAAAAGGCCTGCCAGCGGCTGGCCCCGAGCGAGCGGGCCACCGCCTCATAATCAGTGCCCAGAACCTGCATATTGGCCAGCACAATTACCCCGATAAAGGGCAGCTCCTTCCAGACAAATTGCAGGATGATACCAATCGCATAGGGGTCAAAGATCAGGGCCGGAAAATCCGCCGGGCCAGCGATCAGCCCCCAGCTATAGGCCAGCCGGGCAAAGCTGCCTGATTGCGAGAACAGATATAAAATACCAATCGCCCCGACCAGATGCGGCACGGTCAAATTCAGCTGGAACAGAAAACTGATCAGCTTGCGGCCAAAAAAACGGCGGCGCAACAGCAGCCCCGCCGCAACCGCAAGCAACGCGGCTATCAGGGTTGAGCTAAAGGCAATGTGAAAGCTGAGCAGGAAGGAGCGGATAAAATCGGGGCTGGAAAAAATCGCCCGGTAGGCATCCAGCGAAATCCGATCAAGCCCGATCACCGGCATATAGCCGAGCGATTGCAGCAAACCGGCCAGCAAACCACCAAAAAACAGCAAGACAATCACAGCCAGCGCCGGGGCCAGAAGCAGAAAAATTTTGACAGGCTCAGACATGACAGCCTCCCGGCAAGCGATGGGCCTGCGCCTCAGGCCCGATCTTGTGAAAGGCCAGATTACCGCCTAATTGCCCACATTCGCAAGCCAGCCTTTTTCAATCGCGGCTATCCAGGAAGCCTGTAGCTCAGGCAGGGCATTGCGCGCCAGCTCAGCTGCCGGAACCACCGCCGGATGCTGTTTCAGCGCGGCGAATTTCGCCTGCATTTGCGGGGCGGTTCGATCTGTTTCGATCACCGGTTGTGCGCCCCATATTTCCGGCCGGGCCTTTTCATATTGCGCCTCAGCCGACAGCAACAGATTCTGCACAACCAGCGCTGCGGCCTTGTTCGGCGAATTGAACGGGATGACCGTATAGTTGGTATTGCCGATGGTCCCGTCGCTCAGCCCATATCCCTTGCTGGTTGGCGGAAAACTGCCATTTTCGATAAATACACCAACCGAAGCCGGCTCATAATTGAAGACCAGTGCCACTTCGGAATTGGCATAGAGCTGTTCCAATGCCTGAACAGAGGTTGGATAGGTGCGCCCCTTGCGCCAGAGATAGGGCTCCAGCCCCTTCAGCAGGGCCCAGGTTTTTTCTGCCACCCGGTCAAATTTCTGCTGGTCAAACGGGCCCAGCAGCTGGTCCGGCCCGCCCGCAACATGATAAAAAACATGGCGGACAAAAACCGAGCCATTGAAATCGGGCGGGGCCGGATAGGTGAACTGGCCCGGATTGGCCTTTATCCAGTCCAGCAAAGCGGCCATGGAACGCGGCGGATCGCTAAGGCGCGCCTGATCATAGGCAAAGGCAAATTGCACCTTTGACCAGGGCGTGGAACAGCCCGCAACCGGCACGCCAAAATCATTCGCAATGGACGGGTTGTCCCAATTCACCAGCCGGTTATTCGGCAATTTTTCCTGATAGCCGCAAAAAACCAGCCCGGCCTGTTTCATGGTGCGGAAATTCTCGCCATTGATCCAGATGAGATCAACAGCCCCGCCCTCTCTAACACCGGCCTGCTTTTCGCCCAGAACAATATTCACCGCAGCCGCGGTATCGCTGATCCCCACCCGCCGCAAGGTAATGTCATAACGCTCGCGCAAAATCCCGCCAATATAGCCAGAGACATAGCGATTAATGGCATCTGAGCCGCCCCAGAGGAAAAAAGTGACCTCTCCGCCGCGCGCCTGCTCCTCAATCTGCTCCCAGGACAGGCTGAGCAGCCCTGTGTCTGCCTGTGCTGTGTCTGCCTGTGTTTGGGCGCGGGCAACAGGCCCGGCAGCCAGAGTGAGACAGGCAAGGAGAAGAAAGATAAATCTGTGCATAAATGGCCCCTTTTCGTCTGTCTGCCCTGAATATCCCTGATAAAATCAGAAGGAGCCAGAGCGAGCCAGTCAGATATTTTTCAGGCTGATAATAGACAAAATGGCTCTCAGAGCTATCAAAAATATGTCCCTTTTGCCCAAAACCGGCGCAGAATCCTGTTTCCAGACTGGCAGGCCGCGCCCGATATCCACTTGCCAGAGAGGCGCCGCCCCCTGCCTCAGCCAGCAGGCGATCCGGGTCCAAAACCCGGATCTGGCGCGGCCCCTGTTGTTCTATAATTCCGGCCCGGCGCAGGGCGGCCATCTGGCGGCTAACCGTCTCTTGGGTCAACCCCAGATAATCGGCCAGCATAGCGCGCGTCAGCGGCAGCTGGAAAGAGAGACTGGCAGGGGGCGGGTTGTTTGGCGGGCGGGCCTGGCGCTGGCCCAGCCTGTAAATCAGCGTTGCCAGCCTTTCGTGTGCTGATTTGCGCCCCAGAACCAGCATCCAGTCACGCGCCGCATCCAGCTCATCAAAGGCTATATCCAGTAATCGCCCGGACAGCGCTGCCGAACCAGCCAGCAGTTTTTCAAATGCGGCCCGTTCAAACCGGCAGATTTTCACCTTCTCTGCTGCAACAATATCAAACTGCAGATAGGGTCTTTGCGGGCGGCCAATAAAATCGCCGGGCAGCAGCAGCCCCATAATCTGGCGCCTGCCATCTGCCATCCCCTGCGAGAGAACCGCCACCCCGGACAGCAGCGTGCCAAGATGTGTCATCCGCGTCCCGGCATGGGCTATGCTCTGCGCCCTTTCATAGCTGCGATAGCTTTTCATCCTGTCCAGCTGGGCCAGATCTGCTGCATCACAACAGGCGCAGACAGCTTGTCCGCGCACCGGGCAAAGGGCGCAGTCAGGGCTGCCGGGCCGTGTTTTGGCGATCTGCATTGAAGCCATTGCTCATCTGCCTTTTTGCAAGAGGCGGCAAGCGCATCAAAGGCTAGCCTAGCCGCGGTAAGATTTATTTGCAAATCCGGCAATTTAGGGTTTGGCCCCGCCCGGTCAGGCGCAAAAAAGAGTGCCGGAAAGTGATCCAAATCAATTTTTGAATTCCTTGCCTGTGCTTGTCTGGTGATCGGAACAAACAGCGATGAAGGGGATTTGAAAATGCGACTGGCCCTTATGTTATCTGCCCAGGGTGATTTTCAGCAAAAACAGGTGGAACAGGCCTGTGCGCTGGCGCGTGCGCTGGATCTGCCTTTGACCGCCATCATCTCCGGCGAGGACAGTATCGATTACCACCCGGTCGCAGGTGGCGGCTATGTGGCGGTGATGGGCGAGCTGGCCGAAATCGCCGAGAAAAACCTGCAACAGACCGTCGAACAGTTCAAATCGGTCTGTGCAAAACAGAAAATTGCCCGGGAATGGTTCAGCACCAGGGGCTTTATCCGCCATGAATGGGAAATCCTCTCGCCCTATTTTGATCTGGCCATAACCACCCACCCATACTCGGCCCCGGAAATGGCGACGGCCGGTCTCACCGCGACCCTGCAGCTAACCGATGCCAGCCAGATTGGCGCATTTGACGAGCGCTGCGTGATCGCCTGGGATGGGTCCTTGCGCGCCGGGCGGGCGGTGCGCGCGGCCCTGCCTCTCCTGCCGCGTTTCAAGGAGGTCAGCGTGCTGGCCGTGGATGCCCGCAACCGCACCCTGCCGCTGGATATTGGCAGCTATCTGGCAGCCAATGGGGTTGCCGCCAATGTGGTGTCACTGTCCAGTTCCGGTGAAAAAATTGGCCAGATGATTCTGGAGGAAGCCCAACAGGCCAGCTTGCTGGTGATGGGGGCTTACGGCTTTCCGGCCACGCTGGAACGGCTGTTTGGCGGGGTTACCGAGACGATCAGGAAAGCGTGCATCACGCCGGTTCTGTTTGCCCATTAGGCGCGGCTGCAGCATTTTGTCTGATAATTTGGCGTTTCCGGCTGTTTCTTGCTAGACTGACCCGGCAATCCCTACAGGCTGAGTGGTCAGGAAAATCACAATGCAGCAACATCATCTGCGCGCCATTTTGAGCGAAGAGCTCCATACAAGGCCATTCCATGATTTTGACGGGGCCGGACGGTTTATCCGGCTGGTTTATCTGCATGAGGACTCCGAACGGCCGGTTTTGCGCGCCGTCAATAGCTGGCTGAAAAAACAGGGCCGCCCGGAGATTGCCAGCCAGGAAAAATTCCGGCGTGAGCCGTTTGAGAAATACGCGTTGCGGATTGAGCGGCACAGCGAATTCACCACTATCAGCTTTATCATCAAGGCCGAAAAGCCGGGCAGCGGGCTGAGCAAGGGGGCCTTTGACCCGGCTGCCCAGACAGACCTGCCCTTTGACTTGCCTGCCAAAATCAAACAGCCGGTTTTTCATGCCATCTGGCTGGAGGTGGGCGGCAAGCCGCCAGCCAGGCTGACTTCGGAAAAAGTCGCAGCGATGCTGGGATGCCGCAGCGGGGCCTCCAACCTGATTTCAGATGGATCAGCGCAGATCCATCTCAGCTTTGACATAGACAGCAATGGCTATTCCCGCATGGCGGTGTTCAACAAGGATACCCCGGCCAACCGGATGGGCCGTATTGTCCAGCGGCTGGTTGAGATGGAGACCTACCGGATGCTGGCGCTGCTGGGCCTGCCGATGATCCGTGACCATTCTGCCGAACTCAGCCAGATTGAACAGGATTTGCAAGAGCTGACGCATCAGCTGAGCCTGCAGATCTCAGCCAGTTCGGATACGGGCGGCACGCTGTTGGGGCAGCTGTCCGGGCTGGCCGCACAGATTGAGAGGCTGGCTGCCGATTCCTCTTTCCGGCTGGGGGCAACCAAGGCTTACCGGGATATTTTCACCGCCCGGCTGGCGCGGCTGAATATCTCGCGTCTGGCGGGGCATCAGGGGGTGATAGGCTTTCTGGATCGCCGGATGATGCCCGCGATGCAGTCTTGCGAAGCCTTTTCCGATCGTTTGCAGGATCTCTCCGAACGGGTGGAACGGGCCGGCTCTCTGCTGCGCACCCATACCGAGCTGGTGATTCAAAACCAGAATACCAATCTTCTGACCTCTATGGACAAGCGCGCCTCTGCCCAGCTGCGCCTTCAGCAGACTGTTGAGGGGCTGTCCATTATTGCCGGCACTTATTACGGGGTCGGGCTGGTCGGCGTGCTGGCCGAGAGCCTGCCGCTGGCGCAATGGCAAATCGGGCTGGATATGATCAAGACAGGCAGTATCCCGTTTGTCGCCTTTGGCATTTTCCTGATCGTCCGGCGCGGCAGCCGCGCTATTTCGGCGGTGCATTCAAAAGACTAGCCCGGCAAAAGACTAGCCCGGCAAAAGACTGGCCAGCCGAACAGCCAGCCCGCCTTTCTACCGGTTCAGATTTTCCGGCCCAAAGGAATGGGGCAGCAAGTCTGCCAGCTGAAAGCGGGCGCGCACCCCCTCTGGCCCGCAGACCAGTATCGGGGTCTCAGGGCTGGCAAATTCGCGGATACGCTGGCGACAGCCGCCACAAGGCGTGGTCAGCCCATCGCCCTTGCCAGCGACCGCGATAGAGGCAATCTGCCTGCTGCCTGCCAGTATCATCGCGGAAATCGCGCTCTGTTCGGCACAGCAGCCTACCGGATAGGCCGCATTCTCAACATTGACCCCGGTATGAATCTGGCCAGCCTCATCCAGCAAGGCGGCCGCAACCGGAAAATTGGAATAGGGCGCATAGGCTCGGTCCAGCGCGGTGATAGCGGCTTCTGCCAGCCTGTCTTCAGCGTTCATTTTCCCCTCCGCTTGCCTGCTATTCCTTGACATAGGCCCGGCCAATCGCGGCGGGCGGGCGCGCCCGGCCAACCAGACCGGCCACCACAATAATCGTTGCAATATAAGGGGCCATCGCCAGAAATTCAGACGGGATCGGCGTATTCAAGATGGCCATTTTCTGTTGCAGGGAATCCGCAAAGCCGAAAATCAGCGCAGCCCCCAGCGCCCCAGCCGGATGCCAGCGCCCGAATATCATCGCCGCCAAGCCGATAAAGCCCTTGCCATTGGTCATATTCTCATCAAACCGGCCAACTGACCCCAGGGTAAACCAGGCCCCGCCAAAGCCGGCTATCATGCCAGCGGTAATAACATGGTAATAGCGCGTCTTCAGCACATCTATGCCCAGTGTGTCGGCAGCCTGCGGATGCTCTCCCACCGCGCGGGCGCGCAGGCCATGACGGGTGAAAAACAGATAATAGACCGAGATCAGCACAATGATAATCGCCCCATAGACAAACAAGATTCTGATTGAACAGCATCGGGCCTATCAGCGGCATATCCCCCAGAAAGGGCACCTTCCAGGCGCGGAACGGATTGGCATTATTCAAAAACCGGAATTCTGAGAAAACCTGGCTGGAAATATAGGAGGTCAGCCCCAGCACAAACAGGTTTATCACCACCCCGGCGATAATCTGATCCACCCGGTAAGTGATCACAAGGGCGGCCAGCAACAGGCCAAACAGCCCGCCTGTCACAATCGCCGCCGCGATGCCGGCCCAACCGCCCAGCAAGGAGCCGACCAGTGCCCCGGAAAAGGCCCCGGCCAGCAACATCCCCTCTATACCGATATTGATCACCGCCACCCGCTCACACAGGATACCGGCCATCGCCGCCAGCGCTATCGGAACCGCACGCACCACCGTGGCCTGCATCATGCCGGTCAGCGATATGGATTTGCCAGCCGTCGCCCAGACCAGAAAGGCCAGCACCAAAATCGCCAGCCCGGTCCCCAGAAACAGGGCCACATGCTTGCTGCCGCCCCGCAGTAACAGCCGGAAGCCCAGAAAGGCCAGCAAGGCGGCGGCCAGCATATTGAACAGGCTGGACGGTATCACCAGATGCGGCAAGACGATCATATCGCGGGGCCGGGAAATCTTGAAAGTGGACAGGCTGTCAGACGGTGCATCCAGCAGGAAGGCCACCAGCAAACCCATCGCGACAAGCACCGCCCCGGTAATGCGGCGGCGGCGTTCGGCCTGGCGGTTTATCGGTTGCGCCTTATCCATCATGGCGGGGTCAGTCATGGCTGGCTCCCAGCTGGGATTTGGCCTGCAATCTGCCATGCAGGCGGGCCGGCAGGAATTTGCTGATCAGCAGCGGGGCCGCAACAAACACGATAATCAACGCCTGAATAATGCTGATAAGGTCAATGGACACCCCGGCATCCACCTGCATCTGGCGGCCGCCTGCCTCCAGCGCGCCAAACAGCAGCCCGGCCAGCAAAATCCCCAGCGGGTGCGAGCGCCCCAGCAACGCAACCGCTATCGCATCAAAACCAATACCGGCAGAAAACCCGGGCGAGGCCCGGCCCAGCACGCCGGTTATCTGACACGCCCCGGCCAGACCGGCCAGACCCGCCGCCAGCGACATGGCGATCACAACACTGAGGCCAGAGCGCACCCCGGCATAGCGGGCGGCATCCGGATTCTCGCCTGTCATCCGCAGCGCAAATCCCAGACGCGAGCGGAACAGAAGCCACCAGACCAGCCCCACCGCCGCCAGCATCACAAACAGGCCCGCATGCAGGCGCAGATTTACATCAATAAAGCTGAGCAGGCGCGGCAGTTCCGCCGTTTCCAGAATATTGCGGGAAATCGGATCCGCACGGCCCGGCTTCTGGATAAAGGGTTGCCGCAGCAGCCAATCCAGCAGCCGGATGGCTATCAGATTCAGCATGATGGTTGAGATCACCTCATGCGCGCCAGTGCCTGCCCGCAGCAATCCGGCAAAACCGCCATACAGCCCGCCAACACACATCCCGGCCAAAAGGGCCAGCGGCAGATGCAGGTAAAGAGGCAGGCCGGTCAGGCTGAAGGCGACGATCACCGTTGCCAGCCCGCCAACAATAATCTGGCCCTCTGCCCCGATATTGAACAGCCCGGCCCGAAAGGCCAGACCAATACCCAGCCCGGCCAAAACCAGCGGCACTGCCGAGGTCAGCGTCTCGGACAGGGCGGCCAGTGAGCCAACCGACCCTTTGGCCAGGGCAATAAAGCTCTGGGCAATGGTGGGCAAATCAACCGAAGTGGCCAGCATGATCAGCGCCCCTATCAGCAAGGCAATCACCAGCGCGATAAAAGGCAGGATCAGCATTTCAGCCGGATTGCCGGCAGGCCTGGCAGACTCCTGCAGCAGCGCGTCGATGCGGGCATTGATGCTGTTGGCTGAGGGCTGGTTCATAAGGACGGCCCCTGTGCCGGCCCGCCAAGGCCAGCTTTTGCGCCAGAGTCGGCCGCAGCCTGTGTGCCAGCCATGGCCAGCCCGACCGCGTTGCGATCTGCCTCTGATTTGTGATTGTCAAAGCTGGCCACAATTCGCCCTTCAAACAAGACCAGAATCCGGTCAGACAGTTTCAATATCTCATCCAGCTCTGAGGAGATGATCAAAACCCCATTGCCGCGATCCCGGCAGCCTATCAGCTGCTGATGGATATATTCGATAGAGCCAACATCCACCCCTCTGGTCGGCTGTGAGGCGATGACCAGTCTGGTTTCGCGCTCCAGCTCCCGGGCCACGACCAGCTTTTGCTGATTGCCGCCGGACAGGTTACCAGCTGCCAGATAGACAGACGGGGTGCGCACATCATATTTCACACACTGGGCCGCGGCCTTGGCTTGCACCTTTTGCCAGTCAATCTGCATCCCGCTGGCCACATCTTCGGCATAATAGGAATCCAACACCATATTCTCGGCAACGGAAAAGCCGGACACCATGCCCGATTTCTGGCGATCTTCGGGAATATGGGCCATGCCCATCCGGTGGCGCGCCCGCACCGGCGCAGAGGTTATGTCTGTGCCGTCAAAAAGGATTTGCCCGGCCGCCGGGCTGGCCAGCCCGGTGAGCACCTCCACCAGCTCGGTCTGGCCATTTCCCTGCACCCCGGCAATGCCGACCACCTCGCCAGAGCGCACAGACATGCAGACATCATCCAGCAGCAGCTCATTGGCGGGGCTGTAAAAAGACAGGTTTTCCGCCGCCAGAACCGCCGCGCCGGTTTGCTGGGCCTGCCGATCCACCGCAAAGCTGACCGGGCGGCCTACCATCTTCTCGGCCAGCTGCGCCTCGGTAAAGTCAGACGGGCGGCCATGGCCCACGATACGACCCTGGCGCAAGACCGAGACCTTATCTGCTATTTCTTTGATTTCATGTAGTTTATGCGTGATAAAGACGATGGCTTTGCCAGCTTTTTTCAAGGCTTCGACAATGCTGAAAAACTCCACCACCTCTTGCGGGGTCAAGACGGCGGTCGGCTCATCCAAAATCAGAATTTCAGCCGAGCGGAACAGCACCTTGATAATTTCCACCTTCTGCTGGATACCGACCGGCAAATCCTCAACCAGCGTATCGAGCGGAACCTGCATCCCATAGGATTGGTTGATTTCCTGAACGGTGGCCCGCGCCTGTCCCAGATCAAGGTAATCCAGCCGCCCGACTGGCTCATCCCCCAGAATGACATTCTCAGCGACGCTGAAAACCGGCACCAGCATGAAATGTTGATGCACCATGCCGATACCGGCCGCGATAGAGTCAGCTGGGCCGTTAATCACCAGCTCCTGTCCGGATTTCAGGATCGTTCCGGCATCGGGCTGATAGAGGCCGGAGAGAATATTCATCAGCGTTGATTTGCCTGCCCCATTCTCACCCAGCAAGCCATGCACCTCGCCCGGCTGGATGACCAGATCAATATCCTGATTGGCGATCACCAGCCCGAAGCGTTTGCAGATGCCGCGCAACTCAATGCTCATCTCAGTTCCTGCCTATATCTGAAGCCGCCCACAGCACATCCCGGCACCCGCGCCAGAGGCCGGGACATGAGCGGCCGGGAAATCCGGCCGGGACATGAGGCCGGGACATGAGGCCGGGAAATGCGGGCAATGCCCCGGCCCGCCAGGGGGCCGGAACATTCTTTTTTTGCCAAGGCGCGCTGTTAGCCGCCAATCTTGATGGAGCCGTCAATAACCCCGGCTTCCACCGCTTTCAGCTCGGCCTTCAGCTTGGCCGGAACCTCAGCATCAAAGCTGTGCAGCGGGGCCAGGCCAACACCGCCATTGGCCAGCGTGCCAACAAAGGTGCCACCGGCATATTTGCCGTCCATGGTCTGCTTGATAACCTGCATTACCGTGGCATCCATCCGCTTCAGGATAGAGGTCAGATAGACATCAGCACGATCCGGGTCAGTCTGGGTCAGGTCTGCATCCACACCAATGATTTTCAGCTTGTCGCGGCCCAGCTCAGCCGCCAGGGCTGCAGAGCCAAGACCCACCGGCCCGGCCACTGGCAGCACGATATCCGCCCCCTCATCATACAGGTTCTGGGCAAA
Source organism: Alphaproteobacteria bacterium (assembly GCA_038131695.1). GTDB lineage: Bacteria > Pseudomonadota > Alphaproteobacteria > Puniceispirillales > Puniceispirillaceae > JADHLK01. Next base: position 159,964 of record JAYPQA010000014.1, read on the forward strand.
GGCACGGCCATCATCGAGGGAGTCAAAATTGCCGGTAAACAGCCCTTCTCTGGTGTCCGTGTTCCAGCCCAGCACTTCAACAGAGGTGCCATGCTGCTTGTTATAATGATCCACCCCATAGACAAAACCGTCCATAAAGGCGGTCACAGGCGGGATATTGATACCGCCAAAAGTGCCCAGCACGCCGGTCTCGGTCACCCCGGCGGCCAGATAGCCGGCCAGAAAGCCGCCTTCATTGGTGGCAAAGACCTGACCGATGATATTGTCCATATTCTCAAACGCGCAATCGATGGCTGAGAATTTGACAGACGGGTTGGCATCTGCTGCATTCTTGGCAGCCTCGCACATCAAAAAGCCGACTGAGATAATCAGATCGCATTTGTTTTCGACCATGGAATTCAAATTCGGGGCGTAATCCGTCTCAGCTGTTGATTCCAGATACCGGCCGTCAATCCCGTAAGCACTGACAGAATCCTCAATGCCTTTCCAGGCTGTCTGGTTGAAGCTGGCATCATCAATCCCGCCAACATCTGTCACCTGACAGGCTGTGAAAGCGGACGCTGAACCAGCAGAGACAGCCAGCATCAGCGCGGCTACCCCGGTTTTTACTACCATCTTGTTAAGCACCATTAGAACCTCCTCTTTTTTATGGTGTATGCATCATCACTGTTTCAAGCCGATTTCCGCGAGCCGCTCGGTTAGGTAGGCATCGGCTGACAAATCTTCAGTCAGCATCACCTCCGGCCTTGGGTGCAAAAACATCGGGATGGAATAGCGCGAGACATTCTGTTCCGGATCAGGATTGATGACCCGGTGCGGTGTGGACGGGTAATAGCCGCCACTGGCAACTTGCAGCATATCGCCATTATTAATCGTGATCATGCCCGGATCACAGGATACATCATGCCAGCTGCCCTGCTTGTCGCGGGCCTGCAGGCCCGGCTGCGAGCCGGCAAGCAGCAAGGTGATCAGGTTAATATCTTCATGCGCCGCCGCCCGGATAGCTTCCGGCTCAGCCCCGTCTGCGACAGGCGGATAGTGAATAATCCGCAACAGGCTTTGCTGGCTGTCCTGCATCATCTGGCCGAGCGGCTGGCGGAACTGGCGGCGCACCTCATCCGGGCTGTGGGCATCCAGCCAGCCCAGCATCTCCACCCCCAGCGCTTCCAGATCAGCATAAAGCTGGCGGGTGATGTCCGCCAGACTATCCGGCACCCGGCCCCAGGGGTAGATATGGAAAAATTCCTTCAGATCCTTGGCCTGTGCGCCTTTGGCATTTTCTGAACGAAACGGGAAATAGCCATCCTGCCTTTCCAGATCACGCAAAAATTCCTGTTTTTCAGACCCGGCAAAAAAAGCGCCCCAGCCTTCATAAATCTCCGTAATTCGGGCGGGTGTTATCGGATGGTCAGCCAGCACGGCAAAGCCGGTCTCGCGCAGGGACTGCACAATCTGTGCATCCGCATCTGCTGCCAGATAGCTCACCTGAGACACTTGCATGATTGCCCTGCCCTTTTACCCTATTCTGGCCCGTGCGGGCCTGCCTCTCTCCAAGCCATGAAGGCTAGCATGATTCGGCCAGACTCGCCTAGCGGCTTTTTAGGTTTGGCCCTTATTTTGCTCCTTATTTTAAGCTATATTAATGGAGCCCGGAAAAACGCTGCCCTAAAGATGTGCGTCCAGCGTCTTGCGAAACTTGTCCACAATCTCGTCAATATGGGCCCGTTCAGCAATAAAGGCCGGGGCCACAATCCCGTTATCGCCGGTGAATTTAATATGCAGCCCATTCCAGAACGCATCTTTTTGAAAGCGGGTGCCGCGCCGGCCGGGCACACCGTCTGAGACCAGCTCCACCCCGGCCATCATGCCATAGCCGCGCAGGTCAGCGACCAGCGGATGATCCTTGAGCGACCAGATTGCATCCAGAAAATAGTCAGACAGGCCAGCCGCCCGTTCAAACAGCCCCTCTGTTTCATAGATTTTCAGCGTGGCGATACCAGCCGCACAGGCCGCTGGATGCGCCGAATAGGTATAGCCATGGAAAAATTCAATGGAATTTTCCGGCGCTGCATCTGTAACCGCCTGATAAATCTCATCCTTTACGCCCACCGCCCCCATCGGGATCGCCCCGTTGGTCAGCGCCTTGGCCATGGTAATAATATCCGGGGTGACGCCAAAACTCTCTGCTGCAAAGGGCTTGCCAGTGCGCCCAAAGCCGGTGATCACCTCATCAAAAACCAGCAGGATCCCATGCTCATCACAGATTTCGCGCAAGCGCCGGAGATAGCCGACAGGCGGAACCAGCGTGCCGGTTGATCCGGCGATAGGCTCAACAAAAACAGCCGCAATGGTGGACCCGCCATAGGTCTCGCAAAAGCGGGACAGGTCTTCTGCCAATTCGGCCCCGGTTTCGGGCTGGCCGCGGGCAAAGGCCTGTTCCGGGGTTTGCGTATGGCGCATGGTTACAATACCCGGCAGAGTGACCGGAAAGCTCTCGCGGTTGCGCACCATGCCGCCCAGCGAGATACCCCCCAGATTGACCCCGTGATAGGCCCGCTCACGGCTGACAAAGCGCAAGCGCTGGGATTGGCCGGTCGCCCGGTGATAGGCCATGATGATTTTCAGCGCGGTATCCACTGATTCTGAGCCGGAATTGGTAAAAAATACATGGTTCATCTGCTCTGGCAGCAGGCGGGCCACACGCTGGGCCAGATCAAACGCGCCCGGATGGCCCAGCTGGAAATGCGGGATATAGTCATTTTCCTGCATCTGGCGATAGACCGCCTCGGCGATCTCAACCCGCCCATGGCCGGCCGGGCTGCAAAACAGGCCGGAGGAGCCATCTATCAGCTGGCCGCCCTTGTGATCCCAGCAATAAATCCCTTCCGATTTGACCACCAGCCGGGGATTGGCCTTGAAGTCGCGATTGCCGGAAAAAGGCATCCAGTGATTTTCCAGTGAATTCACATCAAAAGGCATGGCCAAATTCTCCTCTGCAACGGGGCAGCCGGCCCAGTCCTTGCCAACGCAAACGCCTTGCCAACGCAACCGCCTTGCTGCCAATCCTGCCGATCCAGACTAAACCATAGGATCAACTGGCAGGCAGGTGCAAGATGCCTGGCCCGCAAAACCCTCTTTGCGCCAGACTATCGACAGAGCAAATATCTGGACAGGGCCGGTGCCGGCCCGCATAAAGGAGGGTCAGGCTGGGCTTTATATCGGTCTTGCCATTCGCTGGAACCCGCGCAAGGACAAAAACAGGATGAGTTTGGCAATATGAGTTTCGCGAATCGGCCCGCACAGCAGGTTATCTTTATAAGCTTCGGGCTCTATTCCTTTGCCATCGGCACCTTGTTTCCACGGCTGGGTGACCTCCAGCTGGCCCTTGGGATCAGCCCGGCGGTGCTGGGGCTTTGTCTGGCTGCAATTGCGACCGGCCTTCAGGTCTCGCTGCTTTTTTCCAGCCTGGCCCTGGCCCGTATTGGCTTCAAGAGCTTGATGCCGGTGTCGGTTGCGATTATCGGGCTGGGCTTTTTTCTGGCCGCCCTGGCGACGCATCCTCTCTGGTTTGCAGCCGCGCTGTTTCTGGCCGGGCTGGCGATAGGTCTGGCCGAGATTGTGATTAATCTGGAGGCGGACCGGGTCGAGCAGATGCTGGGTCGGCGGATTATGAATCGCGGCCATGCTTTCTGGTCGCTGGGCTTTTTTGTTGCCGGCATTGTCGGGGCCGGGCTGGCCCAGATTCAGCTTGCGGTCTGGCTGCATTTTCTGCTGGTTCTGCTACCTGCCAGCCTTGGCTTTTTCCTGTTGCTGGCCGGCTATCAGCCTGCCCCGCCGCGCCCGCAAGACAGCCAGCCCATGCAAAAGCTGGTGCGGCCAACCGGGCCGATATTGCTGTTGGTTCTGGTCACCTTGCCGGCGATGCTGCTGGAAGGGGCGGGGATAGACTGGTCGGTGATTTTCATGCGCGATATGTTTGCCACCGCGCCGCTGGTCAATGGGCTGGCGCTGGCGGTGGGGGCGCTGGGCCAGTTTCTGCTGCGCTATTTTGCCGATCCGGTGGTGGAGCGGCACGGGCCGGAAAAAATCGCCCGGCTCAGCCTGATTGCCCTGTTTGCCGGGGCGGTCGCGGTCAGCACGGCCTGGCATCCGGTGATGGCGCTGGCCGGATTTGCGCTGATGGGGATGGGCAATGCGGTGCTGTTCCCGCTGGCCGTGTCTGCGGCGGCCCGGCGCACTGACAGGCCCGCCGCGGTCAATGTCGCCGCCCTCACCCAGACGGCCTTTCTGGTCTTTTTGCTGGGCCCGCCGCTGCTGGGGCTGATAGCAGAAGCGGTGAGCCTGCGCCTGTCCTTTGCCCTCGCCCTGCCGCTGATCGGTATCAGCCTGTTTTTATGCCAAACGCTGAATAGCGAGCGGGCCAGCCCCTAATCAGCCACTGATTAGGCGCGGGATCAGGTTGCGTAAATCCGGTCCCCGGCATCGCCCAGCCCGGGCAGGATATAGCCCTTTTCATTCAGGCCGCGATCCAGCGCGGCGGTGATAATCGGAATATCCGGATGCGCCGCTTCAAACGGGCCACCTTCCAGGGCCGCCAGCAGGCAGATAAAGACGCAATCCCCCGCCCCGGCCGCTCGCAGCCGGTCCGCCGCCGCCACAGCTGAGCCGCCGGTCGCCAGCATCGGATCGACCAGTATCACCTGCCGCTCGGCGATATTGGCGGGCAGGTTGGTATAGTAATCCACCGGCTCCAGACTGTCATGATCGCGGGCCATGCCCAGATGCCCGACAGAGGCCTCAGGCAGCAGCTCCAGCAAGCCTTGAACCAGCCCGTTACCCGCCCGCAGAACCGAGACAAGGCAGGGGGCCGGGTCCGCCAGCTGGCGCGCTTGCATTTGTTCCAGCGGCGTTTCCAGCTGTACCGGCCGGGTCTTTAGATGCGCCAGCCCGGCAAAGCCCAACAGCCAGCTTATCTCGCGCAGGCTCTGGCGAAATTGCGGGCTTGGCGTTTCAACGGCGCGCAAAATCGCCATTTTATGGTCGATCAGTGGATGGGTGACAAGCTGGAGTGATGACATGGGGCGGCCCTTTCCCGGCGGGTTGCAACGCTCTGCCCAGCCTAGCATCCGCGGCTTTGATTTTGCAATTCAGATATGGTTTGATAGGGGGGATACGGGTAGTTGGCGGGGTGGAACGCGCAAAGCATGGCGAAACTTTATTTTTGTTATTCGGCGATGAATGCCGGCAAATCCACCGTATTGTTACAGGCCAGCTGGAATTACCGCGAGCGCGGCATGGAAACCCTGCTCTATACGGCGCGTCTGGATGACCGGGCCGGGGTGGGCCAGATCACCTCTCGCATTGGCCTGACTGCTGAGGCGGCATGTTTTGAGGCAGAAACCAATCTCTGGGCAGAGATAAAGCAGGTCGTGGCCGGGCGCGCGCATCATTGCGTGCTGGTGGATGAGGCGCAATTCCTGACCGAGGCGCAGGTCTGGCAGCTGGCGCGGGTGGCAGATGAGCTGGATATACCGGTTCTGTGCTATGGGCTGCGGACCGATTTTCAGGGCCAGCTCTTTGCCGGATCGGCGGCCTTGCTGGCGCTGGCGGACAATCTGCGCGAGATCCGGACGATTTGCCATTGCGGGCGCAAGGCGATGATGGTGGTGCGCACCGACGCCGATGGCCAGGTGATAAAGGATGGCGCGCAGATTGAAATTGGCGGCAATGATAAATATGTCTCGCTCTGTCGCCACCATTGGCGCCAGATGATGGAGGGTGAGCCCGCCCCGGGGAATGGGATGGGGGACGCCGCTTGTGTTGGCGGCCCTTGACATCACCCTCTGACCAGCGGGAAGCTGAATGCTTGCCCATAGAGGCGCAACCGACCGGCGAAAAAAGGGGCGAAAATGGCAAAATTCATGCTGCTACATTACGGGTTTGAGAAGCCGGGGCCGGAGGTGATGGCCGCCTGGAATGACTGGTTTGCCAGCATTGCCGATTGCACGGTCGATGCGGGCGCGCATTTTGCCCGCGGCGTGGAAATTGGCGAGAAGGCTGGCGGCGGTGCGGCTGGCGACCGGGGAACGGGCGGCGCGGAGAGTGACCGGAACCGGCGACAGGATTTGCCTCTGGGGCCGGAGAGCATCACCGGCTATACGATTATTTCAGCCGACAATCTGGAAGCCGCAGAAGCCATCGCCGCCCGCAACCCGTTTATCAAAGCCATCCGTGTCTATGAGATGAAGTGAGGGGGAATAGAGGTTTTGCGGCTCTTTCAAATCTTCTTTCAGCCGCTCCCATTCTCTTTTTAGGATCCTTTGTCTGAGCTTAACAAATGTTGCGTTAGGTCCAAATCGACTTTGAATTTTATCCTGCTTTGCCTTTGATACTTCCCCCAATTCTTCGGCAGCATTTGTACGATACTCATAAAGAATCTTTTGTAATTCCTCAAAATCCTCATCACCTGGATTCATCAATAACTCAATTCAGGTTCCTATCTTGTAAAGCTCTTTATTAAAAACCGGGTTATTTTCTTGCCCCGGCTGTGGTTCCGGGGTTATGCCGATATTGTGATAGTCGGCCAAAGATTCATGCAAATCATTTATCCAGGCCTGTCGGAACTCCGATATCTTCATCAGCCGTTCAAATTGCTGGCGTTCCTTTTCAGATTTCCGCGTGCGGTTAACCGTCCAAAATGTTGCCCCCAAAGATATTAGACCCAAGCACAGAAGCAAAAAACTGGGATGTGCTTTCAGCAAGCTGTCGAATGCGTCAATCATAGCCATAAAATCTCCTTTGTTCTGCTTGGCAGAGGCCGACTATAGATCCGGCCCAAAATAACTCAAATTGCTGTTTTTATTGTATTTTATATTAGTTTTTCCTAATGCTTCCTCCTAAAATCCCCCAAACAAAAGGGCCTGCTGCCCCCCTCACCGCAAAAGAAAAGGCTGGCAGATTGGCCCGCCAGCCTTACAGTATCGATCTTGTGCTCGCCCTGGTTATAGCGGCGATGATCTGGCTATTCGACCTTCAGATTGACAGCAGATTGCTTGCCATTCTTGCCGGTTTCCAGCTCATAGGAAATCTTTTGATTTTCCCAGGGAATCGAGACCCGCATTCTGGACCGCGCTGATATGCACGAACACATCATTGCCCTCTTCATCCGGCTTGATAAAGCCGTAGCCCTTGGTGGGGTTGAACCATTTAACTGTGCCGCTGCTCATGTTGTTTTCTCCGTCTGAACAAGGTTTAGGCAAGCAACCTTATTTCAGTGAAGTGAAAGAAAACTGCATACCAGGCCACAATTGGCATGACCTGAGATTGGCATTGCACATGCCAGCGCCCCTGTCCAGCGATTTTATGTTTTTTCGCCAAGAAAAGTGACCGCCCGGCCCGCCGGGGAGGCGGTCACACAGCCCGCTTTCATTCTATATAGACAATCGCGCGCAATCAGACCTCGCCTCAGAGAGTGCTATCGCCACCAGCTTCAACGAATAGCCATAAAGGAGTGTGAGCATGGAGACCGCCAGGGCCGGGCCCATCTTGTCTATGTCACCCCAGGCCAGAAAGGCATCGCCGGTAATCGCGATCAAGCCCACCAGAGTGCCAAGCCAGCCGAAATAAACAGCCCCCTCGCCAAAATTCCTGATATAGTTTTTCGTCCCATTTTCTGTCTTTTTTTCCGGGTCATTCTTCATAATCAGGAAGCCGATTGCCCGCCCAGAACGAACAGGAAGCTCAGAAGATCAATATATAAATCGATACGAACCGTAGCCGCCGCGCCGATTATCGTTGCCAAACAAATGGCCAGTCCCACTATTTTCATTGCACCCCCAATCCAAGTTACCCGCCAACCCTACCCGCCGGCCCGGCCTTTGTAAAAACCTAGAATCCCGGCCCCCTCAACAGCCCGGATGCCGCCCGGTCCAGATGGCGAGCCGCCTGCGGGCTACCAAAGCCGGGCGGACGGGCCGTCCAGCGCGCCCAACCCAGCCATCTCCGGGGGCAGAACTGGCTTGTGATCCGGCCACCAGTGAAAGGGGGTTTCACTATCCTGATAATTTGTGGAAAGCGGGCCACCCTTGGTTCGGAACAGATAGATATTGCCGGTCAGGCTGCCATAGGGGCCATGCGGGATCTCCGGCGGTCTCCAAAAATAGGCCCCCGGGCGCATCAGCCCCAGATTTCCATGCACCTCCCCGGCGATCAGAAACATCTCCTCGACCACCGGATGCACCTCAGCGCGTTCCGCCCAGCGCAACCCCATCGTGCCCAAAAGCCAGGTCTGATCCCCGCTGGCCGGATCATCAAACAACATACGCCGCCCGGCCCCGGGCGGGAATTCAGGATGAAAATTACCGGTATAGGGAAGCTGCATCGCATCCAGCCCCTCCACCAGACGGCTGGTATCCTCCAGCGGCCCGGCTGCCCGGGCAGGTTCTGGCTTCGCCGAGAAAAAGGTCAGGATCACCGCCCCGCGCGGGGCCGACAGGCTTTGGCGTTCATAACCGGCGGGCAAATGACCATAGCCTAAATAGGAATAGGGCTGCTCGCCTATATGAAAGGAGCCATCCAGAACCAGAAATTCCTCATCTGCGCTGAGGCACTGGCCAGCCGGGCCCTGCCAATTTTCAGGATAGCGAACCAGCAGCGAACAGGCCCCGCTATCCGCATCCTCAGAGAGAATACGGGCTGCTGTGCCGGGCCGTATCGCAGCCAGAAATTCGTTATTCCAGGGCAAAAGCTGGTTTTGGATAAATTCAATACGCGGACGTGCCATCTTTGCTTTACTCCTCGATCAATCGGTTGAAATATCCAGCGGTGGCAGGACTGTGCCTGGATAGTGACAGGCCACCCGCTGTTCCCCGGACCCGGACAGGGCCGGGGCAATC
>JAYPQA010000015.1:0-49688 GCA_038131695.1 Alphaproteobacteria bacterium
GCGCAAGATTCTAGCGCTTCCTGTCGCAGCCCCTTTCCAGGCTGAAGTCTCTTACCGGCACGCCGGGCGTAAAGCGGCTGGATCTGGCTGATACGATCAAGGGCTTCAAGGGCATTGTCGATGGCGAATGTGACAGATCTGCCGGACAGCAACAGCTGCTTTCAGTAATATGGTCGGTACCGCTGGAGGAAGTGGGCGAGAAGGCAAGAAAGCTGTCTCACCGAGGCAGCCTGAGGACAGGCCTGCTCAGGGACGCGCCGCGTGACGGAAAGGCAAGGATTATGGCCGAGACAACAAGATTGAGCTGGTGACCCCGGCTCCCGTCATGGCAGGGTCTGAATTAGTGGAGATGGTGGTCATCCCGGCAGTGAGGGCCTCTCTGGGTGTGTTGCCGGGTGACACGCGCCGCCGCTGGGCCGACCTGGCGCGGGGTGCGGTGGAAATCTATCGTAGGGCGGCAAGATTGTCCAGCGCTTGATTTCGATGGCGGTGTTGCTGATATTACGCTTCGGTGAAAGGTTATTCTGCTGGCCTGACGAGGCTGCGGAGCTTAACCGCCTCTGCCAGCGCGGCAGGAGCTGGAAAGCCCGCGCTGAGGGCTGGCTGCGTCCGGGGATGAGGTGCTGATTTCCTGCGTTGGCGCGCTGCTTTGCGAGGCTGTCTGCAGACAGAGGTAGCAGGAAGAGCGGGCTGAATTCGGTCAGCACGCTGTCATAGACCGGGCGTTTGAAGGGCACAGCCGCGCTGCGGCAGCCGGCCCGATCCATCCAGCACCATTGCGCAAAATTCGCGGTTCTAAAGGTGCAATATTGATATCGTGCCGGGTATCGTGGCCGGCAAAGGTAGCGCGACTCCATACTCTGGGCCTGTCCGCTGGAAACCGCCCGCCCAGAGCTGATCAGCCAGCGGGGCGCGGAATGTCATGCTTCAGCCAGCCTGGGATGCGCTCGCATGTAGGCGGGTCTCGTCCGGTGCCAGATTTCGCGCATTTCTCCGAAAACAGGCGGTTGTCACCATCCTCACCCGATCGATGCCGCCCTGCGGCATCTGCAGCAGGCTTCCAGCTTGGTGCATCAATGCGCCGGCCCGCAACATCTGGTTCTGTGCGATTGATCAGACATGATGCCGACACAGGGCCGGTAGGGGCGCCCGGCCCAGTCGCGTTCGGTGCCTGCATCCATTATCCGCGCTCCCCTGTGCAGCGGCCAAAGACGCTGACCCCGCGAATCAAATTCCATGGCGCCAGCCAGCTGAAAGTCTATTTTGGTCTGGTCAAAGGGCCAAGCTCCTCATCCAGCTTCTTCCCTCCGGGTTCCGAAGAATCCAGCGCGCCGCGCAGATTTTCCTCACGCACCGGCCCGTTTTCCAGATTTTCAATCCGCGCCAGCTCAACCTTAATATCCGGCTCAATGCCGCGCGCCTGTATCGATACGCCAGAAGGGCGTGTAATAGTTGATGTGGTTAGCCGGATAGCCCCGCTGTCCCGGCACCGGCAGCACAGATTGACCCTTTACAAAAGAGCGCGTGCCCATCACCACCGCCCGGCGATGATCCTTCAGCGCGCCTGCCACAATTTCCGAAGCCGAGGCAGAGCCGGAATTGATCAAACCACCAGCGGCAACCCTCTGAAATATCACCCGCCGGGCATAGGCATGGTTGATATCGCCTCGGCGCTCGGTTGAGACGATTTCGCCGCCTTCCAAAAAGGCATCTGAAACCTTATCGCTTCGGTCAGCAGCCCGCCAGATTATTGCGCAAATCCAGAACCAGCTCCTTTCAGCTGGCCTGCCGCCCTCTTCCGCAGGGCCGCTACCGCCTCTTGCAGGCCTGGGCTGGTCTGTTCGAAAAGGGCTGGGCCGGATATAGCCGACATCCTCAAACAAACTATGGCGCACCTGAGCGATTTTAACTTCATCACGCACCAGCGAGATACTCAGCGGTTCTTCTGAGCCGCGCTGGACAAGAGATACATTTTGGAGCCCACCGGCCCGCGCAGCTTTTCCACCGCCTCATTCAGGCTGAGGCCCATCAGGCTGTCACCATCGACGGACAGGATGAAATCTTCCGGCTGCAGACCGGCTTCGGCGGCCGGGGTTTCATCAATGGGAGAGACCACCTTGACAAAGCCGTTCTGCATGGTGACCTCAATACCCAGCCCGCTGAATTTTCCGGTCGTCTGTACGCGCATTTTCTGGTGCATGGATTCTTCCGGCAGATAGGAAGAATGCGGATCGGGCAGAGGTCAGCATCCCCGTTAATCGCCGCCTCCGTAACCAGCGCCTCATCCGTGACCGTCAAGAGGAAGATCGACCAGCTCAGCCGACATCACCGAACGGGTGCTGGCGATAGGTTTCACGGTTGCTTTGGATTCGGTGCAGCGTATGCAAGGTGGCAGAAAATGACCCTTGACAGCCAGATGAGGTTAGTAAAAACTACCTTTCATTAAAAACGGCCAAAGGTGATATGCCAATATTTTTCCAGCCTTCTGCTGCTTTCATCTAGTCATACAATAATAAATGTGGTGAATCAAGCTTTTATGGTCATCCTTTGGGTTGGATTCAGTCCCAGTAGAGACAATATTGTTTGGCCAACTACAATTGCCACCGCGCAGTCGCACAGCTGTTTCCCTCAGCCCCAGGCAGAATAACCGGCACTTCCGAAAGTGGTATGGGCCGTATGCGGTGACCGATCCCATAATATCTCAATGTCAACCCAGATTCGCCGTATTAATGATTTGCCCGCTTTTTCCGGTCACCGCCTCGCTGAGTCGCCTGATTACGCGATCCACGGTTTCCAACGCCTGATAGAGCGGCCAAATCTCCTGTATGGCCTCGACCATATCCGCTGGTAAAATTCACGATAATCACATCATGCAGGCCCACCGATTCCAGTTTTTCCAGCACGCCGGCTGCGCTCATTTGCGGCGGCATATCATAGGTGGCAACCTGCGCAGAGGATCAGTCACATTGTCCTCTTTGCGCGTTTGTTTCTTCTCGCCGCCATTGAAGAAACCAACCAGGTCACATGGGGATATTTTCTTGTTTCCGCCAACGCAGCTGGGACAGGCCCGCCGCGGCCAGAGCCTCGCCCAGCCCGTCGCTTAGATCAGGCGGGTCAAACAGATGCGGAATATGCCTGTCCAGCTGGTCTGACAGCAGGCCAGCACAGCCTGCCGCCCAGCCTTGGTACAGCAGATGATCATACATCCGGTTGTCGCCCCATCAAACAGCGCTGCGATTTCGGGCGGGCCTCAATAACGCGGAAATTAGCCATGATCACCCCATCCCCTCAGCCGTTGCATGCCGGCATCGCATGTGCTGGGGCAGATGAACCGTCTGTTTCCTCGGCGGTGCGAATAATTCCGGAGCGCTTCGGTTGGCTGGCCGCTTGCCGGTTCAGGCTTCGTGGTATAAGCGCATCATGGGCGCGCTGCGTGCGCTGCCGTTGATCCCGGTCCACGGCGTGGCCAGCGCCACATACAAGCGTGCCTGTCTCAACCCGGCTGTCCAGCGCGGCAAGAAAGCGGCCCAGTTGGTCATCAGCTGCCCGGTGGTGGTGGTATCGCGCCCACCTGTGATAATATGAAATGGCGCAGCCCATCAGATGTGAGGCCGAGGCAGGCCAGAATACTGGCTGCGGCGTGCACGCCGCCATCGAGACCAGCCCCAGAAGCGAGTTTAACGCGCCAGAAGCGCCTTTTTGATTGTCTCACAAAAGGCGAAAAAGGCGCAGAGCTGGCCAGCGCGCCATCTGCGGCCCGCGCGGTTGATACGCGGCAATCCCCGTTCAATCAGCGCCCTGCCCCGGCGTGTCAGATGCCCGACCTCAGAATTGCCGGGCTGGGCTGGCAGGCCCACCTCTCACCTGAAGCAGCCAGCCGGGCATGTGGCCAAATATCCCAAAGCCTGTCCGTGCGGTGTTTCTGCCAATACAACTGCATTATGATCTGCCTCGGCGCGCAGGCCCCAGCCACTCCATGACAGCACAGCACAACAGGCTTCGCCAGCCAGATGCTAAGTTCGTGAAGAAAGCAGCCCGGGCCAATCGCCGGTTACCCTTTTTATATAATGTTTTTATAGCAGATTTCAGCCGCGGTGATAGGGATGGTCACGCTTAAAATCATTTTCCGCCCGGTAAAGTTCACAGCATGGCGAAAAACAGCCTGGTGTATTCAGGTGTGGCGCGCCCGAAAGCCAGCTTCTGCTGTCAGCAGCATCCAGCAGGGAGGCGATGATGCCCTTCTGCCCCGCCAATGGCAAAGACGGCCTGACGCACCCCGGCTTCCCGCCAGCTGGCAATCAGCTGGGCCAGCTCTTCAGAAGATATATCGCGCCCACCTGATCCAGCGGCGGCCAGAAGCCGGTTGTCCGCCCCGCCCGTTCGGCCAGAGCCGCGCACTTTTGGCTTCTTCCTTGGTGCGGCTATTCTTCGGCATTTTTTGACTCCGCCCAGCAGTTGGCCCCCATGGCAGACGGAATGATAACTGCCAGGGGTTGTGTCACCGCGCCGGAACCGGCCTATGGCAGCGATTATCAGCTGCATCAGCCATCTACAGAGACCTGCACCACCTCATCCGATCCGGTCGGGGCCCACATCCTCTCCAGCCTAGAAAATCGCGCACCTCAGGCCGGAACAGATGCACAATGACATCGCTGGTATCCAGCAAAACCCAGTCTGCCTGCGCCAGACCTTCCTTGCCCAGCACGGTCAGCCCCGCTTTTTTCAATTTGAATTCAAGATGTTCGGCCATTGAGGCAATATGGCGCGAGGAGGCCCCGGAGGCGACCACCATAAAATCAGCCATTGTCGATTTGCCGTGCAGCGGAATGGAAATAATATCAACGCCCTTGTCATCATCAAGTGATTGCAGCACCAGGTCCAGAACCTGTTCGGGCGTTAGCTGCTTGTTTTTTGCAGGAATGATTAACTCTCCTTCTGGTGCGGGATTCTCTATCCGGCTGTTATTAATATAGCCCGATTCGGCGGGCGGGGCAATCCGGCCCTTTTCTATAGTCCTTTTCTATAGGCCTTTCCTTTCCTGGCGGCGCGCAGCCCGGTCGCTGAGGAGGGGTTGCGGCTGGCATGAATAAAGGCCCAGCGCCGCGGCGGCCTGCCCGGCTGCGGCCCAGCAGGCGGGCTGGCCCCGCTGCCCCAGCAAGGCGCGCCCGCGCCGGTCAGGCAGCCGCCGCATAGGCCCGGCCGGTTCAACACCATTATATCAGCCAGCCTGGTAATCCGGCTGGCCTGATACCAGAGGTGAAAGCTGGCCAGATTATCAGCCCCATAATCCGATGAGGCGGCATTTTTCGGATGCATCACCGCCAGCCTTTCCAGAAGCCGGAGCGTCACCGCAGGTTTGCGCGCCCGCTTGAAAGGGCAGCCAGCCGCGCTTCAATATCCGGCACTTTCAGCCAGCCATGACCAGCAGCCAGCTGCCGGGCGGCGGCGGCCAGCCGGATGGCAAAATCGGCCATGCCAACAGATGTTTTAAGGGGTTTTGCGGGCTGACCAACCACCAGATTTCATCCAGCTGGCCGACGCGGCGGGCATGAAGGCAATATCCGATGCCCATGGGCGGGTTGAACGAGGCCGCCCATCAGCCCGGTCGCCGCTGCCCGGCCGATCGGGCAGGCGGCCAGCAGATGCCGGCGCATCCTGTCAGGGGCGTGTCTGGCCATTGCCCCGCACAACATATTTGAAGCTGGTCAGCTGCTCAGCCCCGACCGGCCCCCTGGCGTGCAGGCGGCCTGTGGCAATGCCGATTTCCGCGCCCATGCCAAATTCACCGCCATCGGCAAACTGGGTAGAGGCATTGGCCATCACAATCGCGCTGTCCACCTCGTTTAGGAAGCGGGCGATGAGGGCGTGCATCATCTGTCAGGATGGATTCGGTATGGCCGGACCATAGCTGCGAATATGTTCTATCGCTGATCCAGCCGGCAACCAGCCGCACCGACAGGATCGGTGCCAGATATTCGGTTGACCAATCTTCTTCCACCGCTTCGGTCATTTGCGGAATCAGCTGGCAGGCCGCATCATCCCCGCGCAGCTCGCATCCCGCCTCCAGCAACGCGGCGGCGATCCCGGGCAACATATCTGCTGCGATGGACTGGTCAATCAGCAATGTTTCTGCGGCCCCGCAAATGCCGGTGCGCCGCATTTTGGCATTCACCGCTATCTCGGCTGCTTCCTGTGGATCGGCCCCGGCGGCGACATAGAGATGGCAAATCCCTTCCAGATGGGCAAAGACCGGCACGCGCGCCTCTTCTGAACCCGTCCGACCAGCGATTTGCCGCCGCGCGGGATAATCACATCAATCTGGCCAGCCGCAGCCAGCATCGCCCCGACCAGCGCGCGGTCAGGATTATCCACAATCTGCACCGCATCCGGGCTGAGACCGGCTGCGGCCAGCCCGTCTGCCATCAACGGGCCAACAGGCTGCTGGAATGGATGCGAATCAGAGCCGCCGCGCAAAATCGCCGCATTGCCTGATTTGATGCACAGGCCAGCCGCATCCACAGTCACATTGGGGCGCGATTCATAAATAATGCCGATCACGCCAAGCGCGGTTCGCACACGGGTGATATCAAGGCCGTTTGGCACGGGTCCATCTGGCCAGCTCACGGCCCAGCGGATCAGGCAGGCTGACGATATCCTCCAGCCCGGCCGCCATCGCCTCAATCCGATGCGGCTGTCATCCAGGGCCAGCCGGTCGATAAAGGCGTCTGCTCAGCCCGGCCTTTTTGCCAGCTTCCAGATCACGATTGGCGGCTTCAGGATCTGCGGGGCGTTGCTGGCGCAGCAAAGATCAGCCGCGCTGAGCGCCTGATTGCGACTGCTCATTGGCTGGCCCCGGCCAGTTCGGTCTGGGCAGTTCGCTTTTGGGCCATCTGGCTGGTCATGGCCTGCATGGTCTGTGCTGCTGTCTTGCTCATCAAGATGTCTCCTGTCCGGTATCCTGGTTCTTGCGCCGCCCGCCCAGCAGGGCCAGATCATCTGCATGGATCAGCTCGGCGCGCCCCTCATAGCCCAGCAGGGCGGTGAAGGCGCTGCTTTTATGACCTTTCAGCAAGTCTGCCTCAGCTGAGGAATAGCCGGCCAGCCCGCGGCCTATCTCCTGACCGCCAGCATCCAGCAGGCGCACCGGATCGCCGCGCTCAAACGGGCCGGTCACCGCACTCACCCCTGCGGCCAGCAGTGATTTTCCAGCCAACACCGCCTGGCTGGCCCCGGCATCCAGCTGCAGGCTGCCCTTGGGGGCCAGCATACCGGCTATCCAGTTCTTGCGGGCCGCCATCGGGGCCAGGGCGGCATGAAACAGGCTGGCCTGTCCGCCCTCTGCCAGCCGGTTGACCGGCCGGGCCGCCTGGCCATTGCAGATAATCATATCCACCCCGGCTGCCGTGGCAATCTGGCCCGCTGCCAGCTTGGTGGCCATGCCGCCAGAGGCAAATTCGGCATTGGCCCCTTCGCCCATCTGCAAGATTTCCTCGCTAATCATGTCTATCTCGGCAATATGGCGGGCTGATTTGTCCGTGCTGGGATTGGCATCATAAAGCCCGTCCACATCTGAGAGCAAAATCAGCAAATCTGCCGACAGCATGGCCGCAACCCGCGCCGCCAGCCGATCATTGTCACCAAAGCGAATCTCATAGGTGGTGATTGTGTCATTCTCATTCACCACCGGCACAACGCCCATATCCAAAAGGCTGTGCATGGTGGCGCGGGCATTCAGATGCCGGCGCCGCGTCTCGGTATCTTCCGGGGCCAGCAAAATCTGCGCGGCGGGCAGCTGGTGCGCGGCCAGCGCGGCTGTCCAGGCCCCGGCCAGCTGAACCTGTCCGACAGCCGCCGCCGCCTGTTTTTCCTCCAGCCGGATACGCCCGCCAGGCAGCGCCAGTATCTGCCGCCCAATCGCGATAGAGCCGGAGGAGACCAGCACCACCCGCTTGCCCTGTGCAACCAGCTGGGCCACATCCGCAGCCAGCCCCTCCATCCAGGCCCGGTCAGGCTGTCCGCCCGCCTGATCAAACAGCAGGGCTGAGCCGATTTTGATCACGATCAGCCCGGCATCCCGCAGCTTGCCAGCAGCGGCGCTCAGGCTGGTTTTTTCTGTTTTGCCCATCTGTCCACACGCCTCATCTCAGGCATCTGCCGGATGCCATCCGGCGGCCCCATCTGCCCCATCCGGGGCTGGGCCAGCTTCCTTGGCCGCCTCTTTTTTGGCTTCTTCCTGACGGCCTGACTCTATCATCTGCATCAGCTGGCGCAACAGACCGCGCATCCCCTTGCCCGCTACCGCCGAGACGATATGGATAGCGGCTTTTTCACCGCCTTCTGATCGCATGGTATCGCGCAGCGCCTCAGCCAGCTCCTCTGCATAATCATCCGGCATCGCATCTGCCTTTGTCAGGGCCAGAATTTCCGGCTTGCCAGACAGGCCAACCTGATACTGGGCGTCATATTTTTCCAGCTCAGAGCGAATCGTCCGCCAGGCGGCCAGCGGATCAGACTGGGTGCCGTCAATCAGATGCAGCAGCACCCGGCAGCGTTCGACATGGCCCAGAAAGCGATGGCCAATCCCGGCCCCTTCATGCGCGCCCTCAATCAGCCCCGGAATATCGGCCATGACAAATTCCTGCCCGTCAATGCCCACCACCCCCAGATTGGGATGCAGGGTGGTAAAGGGATAATCCGCTATTTTCGGCTTGGCTGCCGAGACCGTGCTGAGCAGTGTGGATTTGCCCGCATTGGGCAGACCAACCAGCCCGGCATCCGCGATCAGCTTCAGCCGCAACCAGACCCACATTTCGGTTCCCGGCAAGCCGGGCTGGGCGCGGCGCGGTGCCCGGTTGGTAGAGGATTTGAAAAACGCATTGCCCTTGCCGCCTGTGCCGCCACTGGCCAGCACAATTTCCTGGCCAATCCGGGTCAGGTCGGCCAGAACCGTGCTCTGATCATCGGCCAGAATCTGGGTGCCGACAGGCAGGTTGAGAAAAACCGGCTGGCCTGCGGGTCCGGCCCGGTCGCGCCCGGCCCCGGGCGTGCCTGCCGCGGCCTTGAAATGCTGCTGGTAGCGATAGTCAATCAGCGTGTTCAGCCCGTCAACACAGCGCGCTATCACATCGCCGCCGCGCCCGCCATCGCCGCCATCCGGCCCGCCAAAAGGCACATTGGCCTCGCGCCGGAAGCTGACCGCTCCGGGCCCGCCATGACCTGAACGGACAAAGATTTTTGCCTGATCCAGAAATTTCATCTGCTTGCCTGTTTCTCAGATACGCGCCGACCCAGCATAGCAGCCTGTCGGCCCGCCGTCATGCCTTGCGCCGCGCGGCGATAAAAAGGGGAACAGCCTTGCCAGCTGCCCCCCTTTTTCGATCTGTGTTTTACCAAAAGGGCCGAAAAAACAGCCAAACGAACAGCTGGGCTGCGTTATTCTGCTGCCTCAGCCGGGCTGTTCACCGATACAAACATACGCCCGCCAGACTTGCGGCGGAAGGAGACCTGACCTTCAGTCAGCGCGAAAATTGTATGGTCCCGGCCGATGCCGACATTCTCGCCCGGATGATATTTGGTGCCGCGCTGGCGAATGATTATATTGCCGGGGATCACAGCCTCGCCGCCGAATTTCTTGACGCCCAGGCGGCGTCCGGCAGAGTCGCGACCGTTGCGGGAGCTACCGCCTGCTTTTATGTGCCATGGTCTGATCTCCTTAAAAAACGCTTCTCTTACTTCTTTGCCGCGGCCTTTTTCGCAGCCTTTTTGGCCGATGCCTTTTTGGCAGGCGCTTTTTTCGCGGCGGCTTTTTTCGCAGCAGCCGCTTTCTTGGCCGCAGCTTTTTCAGCCGGAGCCGCCTCAACCGGAGCGGCGGCCTTGACCGCTTTTTTCGCAGCCTGTTTTGGTGCACCATCTGGATGGATGCCGCTGATCTTCAACAGCGTCAGATCCTGGCGATGCCCCTGGGTGCGACGATGGTTTTTGCGCCGCTTGCGCTTGAAGATAATGATCTTCGGCCCGCGCGTCTGCTTGACCACCTCAGCCGATACAGCCGCTCCTGCGACCTGCGGCGTGCCAATGGTCATTTTTTCGCCATCTGCGATCATCAGCACATTATCCAGAGAGATGGTGTCTCCGGCATCTGCCTTGATCTGTTCGACCAGAATCACATCATCTTTCGCGACGCGATATTGTTTGCCACCTGTTTTGACCACCGCATACATGGCGATACCCCAAAAATCATTGAATTACAGCCTGAAGCCTGCCAAATCGGCGGCATGACCACAGGTGGGCGGACTATACAGCCAGACGGCGACCTGTCAAGTGCTGAGCCGTGTTTTGACACTGTTTTGCGGCAAAAAACAGGCAATTTGCTCTCTCCCCCCGCAAATCGCCGGCAAAAAACCGTTACCCGGCAAAGATGAACCGGCCTATAAAGGATCAGGCAAGCAAGGAAAAACCATGCTGATACGCCTTTACAAGAGCGGGCTGGAATTTGCCAGAGCCCATATCCTGCTGTTTGGCACGGCAAAATTCCTGTCCGGGCTGGTGATAGGCTTTGCCCTGGGGATTTATATGCTGCCGATTTTGACAGCTGAGACGGGGCTGGAGCAGGCCGAGCTGACCGAGATCCGCGATTCTGCCATAGTGAGCGGGGATTTCCGGCGCGATTTGCCGGGTTCGGATTTTCTGCATTGGGGAGAGGGGCGCATTTTCGTGCGGGCGAATCAGATTTGGCTGGAAGGCAAGCTGGCCCCGGGCCCCGATTACCGGCTCTATCTGACCCCGTCTTTTGTCGATACCAAAGCCGGTTTTCAGGCGATCAAGCAGGAGTCTGTGCAAGTCGGCCCGATTCGGGCGTTTGAGAATTTTTCCCTGCCGGTTCCGGCCGGGCTGGATGCCCCTTCCTGGCCAGCTCTGGTCATCTGGTGTGAGCGGTTTTCCATGTTCATCACCGCTGCCCGGCTGGACTAGCCAGCCAGCAAGGCCGCTGCCGCCTGCCGGCCGCTTTGCCAGGCTGCTTCAAGGCGCGGCCCGGCCAGCCAATCCCCTGCCAGACAGAGGCTTTTATCCGCAGAGAGTCGGGGCGCCTGCGCGGGCACGGCCTGCGCCAGCCTTGCATAAAGCCAGCGATGTGCGGCGCTATAGACCGGGGCCGCCCCCTGCCAGCCGGAGGTCCCGGCCCGGTTATTCTGAAAAACCTGCCCCTGAAATGATTGCCCCTGAAATGATTGCCCCTCCAGAGCGTGTCGGCAACCTGTTCGGCCGGGGCTTCCAGCCAGTCCCGGCTCCAGTCCGGGCTGGCCTGCAAGACCAGGCTGCACCGCCCGTCCCGGCTGTGCCAGCGCGCCCAGCTAACCGGCCCGTCCGGGTCCTCTGCTGCGCCATCTGGCGGGCAGGCGGGCTCGGCAAAGCCCAGCAAGACCGTCCAGCAGGGATCATAGCGGGCCAGCCGGGCGCTGGCCGCCAGCTGGTCAGACAGCCCGTCCAGCAGCCGGGCCGTTTGCGGGGCCGGTGCGCTCAGCACCAGCTTTTCCGCCCGCGCATAAAGGCGGCTCCCGGCAAACAGCTGATACTGGCCGGCCTCGCGGCGGATGCGAGTTATTTCCACCTCTTGCCGGATAGCCAGCCCGCGGCCCAGAAAGCCGGGCAAATCGCGCATGGCATGGCGACCGGACAGGACGGTCTTGCCGGACGGGCTGACCCATTCATCCAGCAGCCCAGCCTGCCTTGCCGCCGCGCACAGGCTGGCAAAATCGGGCGTGCGCGCGGTGACATATTGCGCGCCATGGTCAAAGCTGAACCCGTCCGCCCGGCGGGTGGCACAACGCCCGCCAATGCGCCGCCCCTTATCCAGAACCAGCACCGGCCGTCCGGCCTCTTGCAAATGGCTGGCGGCGGCCAGCCCGGCCAGGCCCGCTCCCAGCACCAGAAATTCGCTTTCCTCTGCCTGCATCTGTTTTGTTGCCCCTTTTTTCGCGGTCTCTGCTATGATTGGGCCAGCCGGAATTGAGCTTTGGCCCGAACGGCTTGCGATGTCTGATCTAACTGGTTCTGCAAGCGGGTTAGGCAAGGGGGCAAAGGCGCAGGTCACGAGAGAGGGAATTGATAAAAGGCAAAAGAGTATGGATGTGACCCGGCTTGATACAGCTTTGTTGCTGACCCGCCAGCGCACGCTGCAGCTTTTTATCAGGCTGGCGCGCTGATGCCGGCGGCGCAGCCAGCCCGCACCCGGCCCGTCGCGCGGCTAACAGATCACCTGGATGAATTTGACGGGCTGATATTGGATGGCTATGGTGGTGATTAATATCGGGCGAGCTGGTGCCGGGGATTGCCGGGTTTCTGGAGGCGGTGGCAAAAGCGTGGTTTGGCGCTGGCGGTGCTGACCAACGGGGCCAGCTTTCCGGCCAGCCGGGCGGCAGAAAAATATCAAAAATGGGGGCTGCCGATTGCGTCTGAAGCCGTTGTTTCCAGCCGTGATGCCCTGATTCGCCAGCTCACTGCCCGCCCCCCGGACAGGCCATCTTGACGCTGGATCGGGCCAGCCAGCCGCTGGACCCGCCCGCCAGCGCAGGCTTTACCGAATTGCGGGCCGACGCAACCGCAGGGCTGGCCGCGCAGCTGGATCAGGCAGATGCGGTGGTGATGCTGGGCGCTATCAGCTGGTCAGAAGAGGATTTTGATCTGTTGGCGGCTGCGATGCGGGCCCGCCCGCGCCCTTTTTGGGTGGCGAATCCGGATGTCTCTGCCCCGCAGCCGGACGGCTTTTCAACTGAGCCGGGCTATTGGGCAATCCGGCTGATGCAGGAGGCCGGAATCCAACCGGATTTTATCGGCAAGCCCCATGCGCCGGCCTTTGAGCTAGGTTTTGAGGCGGTGCAAAAACAGGCAGGACGGGCGCTGGACAGGCGGCGGGTGGCCATGGTGGGTGACAGCCTGCACACTGATATATTGGGCGGCAGTGCCTTTGGCTTGCAGACGGTGTTGCTGTCCGGCTATGGGTTGCTGGCCGGGCTGGATGCCGAACAGATTATCGCAGAGACCGGTATCGCCCCGGACTGGCTGGCCGCAGAGCTCTAGACCCGGCCCCCGATCAGCCTGATCAGCCAGCGCCGCCAGCGCGTATATATAGACGGGGCCGGACATCAGGGAGCGAAGCAGATGAAGGACACGCAGCCGGGCAGGATATTGATCACCGGGGCCGCCCGCCGTTTGGGCGCCGAGCTGGCTCTGGCGGCTGCCGCGGACGGGATGCAGGTGATCTTGCATTGCAACCGCAGCCGCGAGGCGGCAGAGGGGCTGGCACAGAAAATTACCGCGGCGGGCGGGCAGGCCGAAATCCTCAGCGCTGATTTGGCCGATGCAGCCGCCTGTGAGCAGCTGATGGAGGCCGCCTTTGCAGGCGGGCCGCTGACCGGGCTGATCAATAATGCCTCGCTGTTCCATTATGACCGGGCAGAGGATTTCAGCGCTGCCGGGCTGGCCGCCCATATGGCGGTCAATCTGACCGCCCCGGCGATTTTGACGGCGCAGATGGCCCGCCGCCTGCCGGATACGGCCCGCGCCTGTATTATCAATATGCTGGATGCCAAGCTGTTCGGGATGAATCCGGATTATTTCACCTACACCCTGTCAAAAGCAGCCTTGCAGGCGATGGGGCAGATGACGGCCCAGAATTTTGCCCCGAAATTGCGCGTCAATGCCATAGCGCCGGGCATTACCCTGCCGTCTGGCGGTCAGACGCAAGCGGAATTTGAGCAGGCGCACAAGCATAATTTGCTGGGCGAGGGGGCACAGACAGCAGAAATAGTCGCTGCCATGCGACTGATTTTGAACAGCCCGTCTATGACTGGTCATGTGATTGTGCTAGATGGGGGGGCGCATCTCAGCCCGCCTGCGCGCGATGTGGCTTTTCTCGACTAAAAAGCTCTTATTACCAACAGGCCTTGACAGAACAGGATGACCCGATATGGCCCATCTCTTTCCCGCCGTTTTTTTCTGAAACAGATTGAAACGCCCTGTTCAATCGGCATTCATGATTATGAGCGCAGCGCCAGGCAGCGTATCCTGATTGACCTTGAAGTGCTGCTTGACCCGCAGGCAGAGCCGCAAAATGATTCCATAGAAGAAGCGCTGGATTATGACAAGATTTGTGCAGGCGTGATCGAGCTGGCCACCAGCAGGCATTTTGATTTGCAGGAAACGCTGGCCAGCGCCATATTCAGGTTGGTCCGGCAAATGCCGGGGGTGACCGGCCTCAGCGTGCGCACCTGCAAGCCGGATGTCTATGAAAATGTGGCCGAGGCGGCCTATCAGATTTCCGACCTCAGCTGAGCCGCCCTAATGCGGGCCAAAGCGTTCCAGCCGGGCGCGCAATTTTTCCATTTCCTCACGCAGCTGGCCAAGGGTGGCCCGGTCGTCACCTGATACAGCATCGCGCTCGGGATCTGCCTGATCGCGGATGCTGTCCAGCGCGCCATCCAGAAACTTGTCTGCATCCCCGTAATGGCGGGCAAAGGCCGCCATTGTCCTCTCCAGATAGCGTGACAGCAACAGCTCATTGCGCCCGCCATAGGCCCGGATGATCAGCCGCAACGCCTCGGTTGGCAGCATTTGATGCCCGTCTGTTTCAATCTCCAGAATAATCTGGATAAGGGTCAGCCGGGTCAAATCCGCCCCGCTGCGGGCATCCACCACCTGAATCTCGGCCCCGCTGCGAATCATGTTGGCCAGCTCAGCTTGCGTGATATAGCAGGACCGGTCTGTGTCATAGAGGCGGCGATTGGCGTATTTCTTGACAACAATCATTCAGCACAGCTCCGCCACGGGTGACAGCAAAAATATAAAAAACTTATATTGCACCGCAACATAACAGCTTTCAGGGCCATTTGCCAAGCCCTGTTCTGGTGACTGGCCATGGCGGGCGCTCTGGGCTAGCATGGCGGCTGGACAAACGGGCGGCTGGCCGGCCCGGGGAAACAGGCCCGGGTAATTAGTCCAGGGGAAACAGGCAAGGGTGCGGTCATGTATGACATTACCGATTTGGATAATTTTTATCACAGTCCGCGCGGCCAGAAACTGGCCGCCCAGCTGGCCCAGGATATTGCCGCGCTCTGGCAGCCCGCACGCACCGCCAGCCAGCTGGCGGTTGGCTATCCGTTTTTGTTTCTGCCTGAGGATCAGCTGCCGCCTGTCCTGATGCCGACCCCGCCCGGCGCGCTGGTCTGGCCGGGGCAGAAGGGGGTGATCAGCGCGCTCACCGCGCCGCATAGCTGGCCGGTTGCCAGTGATCAGACAGATTATCTGCTGATCACCCATGCGCTGGAATTTGCCCCGGACCCGGCGCAATTCATGGCGGAAGCCGCGCGTGTCCTGTCCGGTTCTGGCCAGCTGCTGGTCATGATTCCGAATCGGAACAGCCGCTGGGTTGCCTCGCGCGGGCCTTTTGGTGAGGGCTTGCCCTACAGCCGCGGCCAGATCACCCGCCTGCTGGATGGGGCGGGCCTGAAAATAACAGCCGTCAATCGCAGCCTGCTGCTGCCGCCGATAGCGGGTCTGGCCAGCGAGAGCGGGCTGGGGCGGGCGGCCCGCCGGCTGGGCCGGATGCTGGGGGGTGTTTTGCTGGTTCAGGCAACAAAAATGGTTTATGTGAAAAAGAAGCGAAAATCGGCTGCCAGGCTGGGGCCGCTGGCTCCGGTCATGGTGCGCCCCCTGTCTGGTCAGGGGCTGCACAGCCAGCCAAGACTGCAAACAGCCAAGGATGAATGATGGCAGAGGATCTGGAAAAATTACGGGCGGAAATTGACCGCATAGATAGTGACTTGCTGGGTTTGATTGAGGCGCGCCAGGCGGTTGCGGCGCGGGTGGCCGCCAGCAAGGCACCGGGAAGCCCGGTCTTTCGGCCAGCGCGTGAGGCAGCCTTGCTGGCCAGGCTGCTGGATCGCGCCGCCCCTCAGAACAGCCAGCTGGTCAAGCGGGTCTGGCGCCAGCTGCTCTCGGCCAGCGTCGCCCGGCAAAAACCGGATTTCACCATTCTGGCCCCGCACCCGATCGCCCTGGCGGCCAGCCATCTGGCGGCCGGCTTTTTCACCCTGATCACAACTTCGGATTCGGCAGAGGCGCTGGCCCGGCTGGCCGCAGGAGAGGGCGATTTGGCCCTGCTGGATGCTGCCAGCCTGGCTGCCCGCGCCGCCGAAATTTCCGAATCAGGCCCGATCCGGCTGATCGGACGGTTTGAGGATTTGTTCCTCCTCTCCGGCTTGCCGACAGATGCGGATGAAACCGGTTTGGCAATCTGGGCCGTCCGGCAGGGGGATTCATTTGCACTTGTCGAACAATCAGGCTATCTAGAAGGGCCGTCCGGGGCGCATCTGCTGGGCCGTATCGCAGCTGATTCGGCCAGCCGGTAAAGCCCGGCTCTGGCAAAGTCTCCGGCAGCTCAGGCAAAAGCCGCAAGGAGCCAATACTAAAGAGGATTGAGAAGATGGCGAGCCCAAAACCGCGCCCGGCGATTGAATCTCTGGTGAGTTACCAGCCTGCCTTTGGCAAGCCGCCGCCGGGTCGGCCGATTCGCCTGTCAGCCAATGAAGGGGCGCTGGGCTGCTCTCCTGCTGTGGCAGAAGCGCTGAAAAATACCGAGCTGGAATTGAGCCGCTATCCGGAGCCGCAAGATTACCATCTGATAACCGATATTGCCGGGCGCTATCAGCTGGCGGCGGATCGGATTTTGCTCTCCAACGGCTCGGATGAGCTGATCTACCTGCTCTGCCAGGCCTATCTGGATCCCGGGGATGAGGCCATCCATACTCAATATGGTTTTCTGGTCTTTCCGCAATCCATTTCGGTTGCCGGGGCAACACCGGTGGTCGCAGCTGATGACGGGATGACCGTTTCGGTGGATGCGATTCTGGCTGCGGTAACAGAGCGCACAAAAATGGTGTTTCTGGCCAATCCGAATAATCCGACCGGCACGATGATCGATGAGGGTGAGGTGCGGCGCCTGCAGGCCGGGCTGCCAGACAGCGTATTGCTGGTGCTGGATTTGGCCTATAGTGAATTTATGGGCGGTGCGATGGATTATGCAGCCGACATGGTGGAAAATTCGGAAAATACCGTCATGCTGCGGACTTTTTCCAAATTGCACGGGCTGGCCTCTGTGCGGCTGGGATGGGGCTATTTCCCGCCGGAGATATTGGCGGTTCTGCAATCCATTCGTGGCCCGTTTTCGGTCAATCAAATCGCCGTGCTGGCGGGCCGGGCCGCAATAGCTGATCTGGATTTTCAGCAGCGCAGCTGTGAGCATAATGATCGCTGGGTGCCGGAGGTAACCAGACGGCTGGCAGAGCTGGGCCTGACAGTGCATCCGACCGTTGCCAATTTCTTTCTGGTTCAGTTTGACGGCCATAATGGGCCGCGCGCGGATCAGGCGCTGGAATTTTTCCGCCAGCGCGGGATTTTGCTGCGCGATATGGTTCCCTATGGCCTGCCGGACTGTCTGCGTATGTCTATCGGGACAGATGCCGAAATGGAGCAGGTGATCGCCTGTTTTTCCGATCTGATGTCAGATAGCAGGCCGGGTGCATCTGGCCAATGACCAAAGCCCTCTATGACAAGGTAGCGATAATCGGCATTGGCCTTATCGGATCATCGGTTCTGCACGCCGCCAGCCGGGCGCAGCTGGCAGGCGAATTGCTGGCCTGGGATCACCAGGCTGGGGTGCGTGAGGAGGCCCGCCAGCTGGGCCTGCCTGCCCATATTGTTGAGGATATCACCGATCTGGGCGCGGCGGACTTGATTCTGCTGTGCGTTCCGGTGGGGGCGATGGCTGGTGTGATGCAGGAGCTGGCACCCTGTTTGCGGCCTGATACGGTGATTACCGATACCGGCTCTA
Source organism: Alphaproteobacteria bacterium (assembly GCA_038131695.1). GTDB lineage: Bacteria > Pseudomonadota > Alphaproteobacteria > Puniceispirillales > Puniceispirillaceae > JADHLK01. Next base: position 17,888 of record JAYPQA010000015.1, read on the forward strand.
CCAAGCGGTCTGTTATCCGGGATGTGGGCCCGCTGGTGCCGGATCATGCCATTTTTATTCCCAGCCACCCGCTGGCTGGCACCGAATTTTCCGGCCCCGGGGCGGGCTTTCCGGATTTGTTCAAAAACCGCTATTGGCTGTTGATTGAAAATGGGGCCTCGGCTGAACAGATGGAGCGGCTGGCTCGCTTTTTTACCGGGCTGGGCGCGGTCAGCGAGGTGATGGACGCAGATTATCATGACCGCGTTCTGGCGCTTACCTCGCATCTGCCGCATCTGATCGCCTATACGATTGTCAGCACGGCCGTTGATCTGGAAACTGATTTGAAAAATGATGTGATTCGCTTTTCCGCCTCCGGCTTTCGTGACTTTACCCGCATAGCGGCTTCTGATCCGACCATGTGGCGCGATGTGTTCTTGAATAATGACGAGGCGGTGCTGGAAATGCTGCAACGCTTTTCTGAGGATTTGAGCTATCTGCAGCGGGCCATTCGCTGGCAGGAGGGGGACAAGCTGCATGATTTGTTCACCCGCACCCGCTCCATTCGCCGTTCTATCATTGATGCCGGACAGGACTAGCAGGCCAAACAGGAACGGACTGGCTGGCTGGCCCTCCCCGCTTACCCAAGACCGAGGCGCACCAGCATATATTTGGAGAATTCGCGGGACAGCAGGCGCGCTGTCTGCCAGTCACGATACCAGCTGCTGATCTCCAGGTCTGGCGGCACAACCGGATAGAAAGCCAGCTCTGTATCCGGCAGGCGGCGCTGGAATTCCAGCCCGGCCCGCGGCAGATGGTAAGAGGCGGTGACCAGCAACAGCCTGTCCAGCTGGTGTCTGGCGGCCCAGCGCTGGGCGGCGGCGGCATTGCCTCTGGTGTCCTGGGCTTCAAAATCGAGATCGACACAGCAATCAAACAGCTGCTGGCCGCGGTTCGACAGGGCCAGCTCATCTGCCAGAATTTGGCGGGAAATGCCTGCCCCGACACCGGTCACCAGCATCCGGCTGGCGGCCGTTTTTTCCAGCAATTCCAGACCGGCCTCAATGCGTGCGCCGCCGCCGGTGGCAACCACAATGCCGGTATCCGGCCCGGCCTGCGGCGCGCTGCCAACCGGCCCGGCTGGCGGCAGGGTCAGGGCAAAATGCTGCAAAACAGCCAGCCCGCCACCCAGCAACAGCCCGGCCGCGACAGCCAGCCGGAAAAGGCCGCGCCGCTGCGGCATTTTGGAATCAGTCCCTGCCATGGGATCAGTCTAGACCAAAACCGCCGAAACGATCTAGCCAGTAACAGACTTCCCCCCTATAGTATTGGCCAGTATGGGGTGAGGGGTTTTTATGGCATTTCTGTCCTGTGTGTCCTGCCAGACAGTTTTTGAAATTGATGCCGGATTGCTGGGGCCAGCAGGCCAGCAGGTGCGCTGTTCTGTTTGCCAGCATGTCTGGCTGGCCCGCCCGGAGGATATGCAAGACAGCCTGCCGGAAGAAACCCGCCCGGCCCGCCAGCGCGGCGGCCGGTTGCTTGCCAGCCTGCTGGTTCTGGGCCTTGTCTTTGCTGGCGGGTTCCTGTTCTGGGCCAGGGGGCCGGTCTCGGCGGCGCTGCCAGCCCTCCTGCCTGCCTATGATCTGGCCGGTATTCCGGTGCAGCCGGATATTGACTCTCTGGCGGTGGAAAAATTACAGGCCAGCTGGCAGGGCGATTTGCTGCGCCTGCATGGCGAGCTGGTCAATAAGGGAAAATGGATAAATCATGCCGCCCCGGTCCGTATCATTATCCATGACAAGTCAGGCAAGAAAATTGAAGATGTGAAAGTGCTGCCCGAAGCGCCAGTGCTGGCAGCAGGTGAGGCCAGCGTCTTTTTTGCCCAGATAACGATTCTGCCGGACAGCGAGGCAGAAATTATCGCCGCCCCCATTGCTGAGAGGATTGACCGGCTGCGCTAAGCCCTGCCTCTACCGGGCCAGCGGATTGCTCTCAGCTGCCAGCAATTCATCCAGGCTGCGACGCGGGCGCAGGCAATGGGCGGTGCCGTCCAGAACCAGAATTTCAGCAGCTTCGGGCCGGGTGTTGTAGGTGGAAGCCATCACCGCCCCATAGGCCCCGGCCCCGAACACGGCCAGCAAATCATCGCGCGCCAGCTGCCCCATCTCGCGCCCAAGGGCCAGATAATCGCCTGTCTCACAAACCGGCCCGACAATATCAACCTGCCCGCCAGGCTGGCTATCCGGCTTTTCCATAACCGGCTCAATCAGGTGAAACGCCTCATAGAGGGTGGGGCGCAGCAAATCATTCATCGCCGCATCCACAATCACAAACTGCTTGTCATCGCCCGGCTTGATATAGAGCGTGCGGGTCAGCAAAATCCCAGCATCTGCCGTGATTGAGCGGCCCGGCTCAAAGCCCAGCCGATAGCCGCGATTGCCAAAAATACGGGTGACCAGCTGGCCATAGCCGGTAAAATCAGTGGGCTCTGACTGCTGGTAATCCACCCCCAGCCCGCCGCCGAGATCCAGCCCCGGCACTTCCAGCCCGTCCTGCTGCAGCTGGTCCGCCAGTTCCAGCAGGGCGTGTAAGCTGCCTCAAACGGGGCCAGATCGCGGATTTGGCTGCCAATATGAACAGCCAGCCCTGCCGCGCGAATATGCGGGTCCTTGCTGATCCGGCGATAGAGATCAGCGGCCTGGCCATCTGTGGTCGGGATGCCGAATTTGGTGCTGGCCTGGCCGGTGGAAATCTTGGCATGGCTGCCCGGATCAACATTCACATTTACCCGCAAGGCGACCGGTGCGACACAGCCTGTCTGTTCGGCCACCAGGCTGATTCGGTCTATCTCGGCAGCTGATTCGGCATTGATCTGGCCGATACCGGCCTTGAGAGCTGCGGCGATTTCCGCATCCTGCTTGCCGACCCCGGAAAAGATGATGTTTTGGGCCGCCACCCCGCCGCGCAAGGCCCGTTCCAATTCACCGCCGGAGACAATATCCGCCCCGGCCCCGGCCCCGGCCAGCAGGCTGATAACGCCGAGTGCTGAATTGGCCTTTACGGCATAATGTATCTGGCAATTCAGCCCCGACACGGCCTTGGCAAATTGCTGGTAATTGGCCAGCAGCCGACCCCCGGAATAGATATAGCTGGGCGTGCCGAACTGCTCTGCCAGCCCGGCGACCGACACCCCATCAACCAGCAATTCCCCACCCTTGCGCTCAAATCCCTGCATCTGATCAGCCTGCCTGCTGGCCTGCTTCGACCTCAGCCGGGCGCAGCGGGGCCCCGCGCTTGCCACAGGCCCCGAGAGAGACCAGAAAACAGGCACAAACCAGCATGATGACAAAGCTCCGCATCAGGCGTCTCCTTCCCTGTCCAGCTGAGGCAGCACAAGGCCGAACCGGGTCGCCGCCTCGGTAATCTGGCGGCGCAGCTCAACCGGGGCCGTGCCGCCGAAACTGGCCCGCGCGGCCAGCGCCTGATCAACAGACAGAACCGCCAGAACCCGCGCATCCAGCGCACCGTGAATTTCCTGCATCGCCGCCAAATCCAGCTCTTCCAGCCCGCAGCCGCGTGCCTCTGCCAGCGCCACAATCTGGCCTGAAACATGATGTGCATCGCGAAAGGCCAGCCCCATTTCCCGCACCAGAAAATCAGCCAGATCGGTGGCTGTCGGATGCCCCTTGGCGAGGGCCGCGCGCATCGCTTCCGGGTTGGCCTGCATATCCTCTATCATGCCGGTCATCGCCGCCAGCGCAAGGGACAGCGAGGCTTCGGCATCAAAGACCGGCTCCTTATCCTCTTGCATATCCTTGCCATAGGCCAGCGGCAGCCCTTTCAGAACCATCAGCAAGCCGACCAGCCCGCCCATAATCCGCCCGGGCTTGGCCCGCACCAGCTCAGCCGCATCCGGGTTGCGCTTTTGCGGCATGATAGACGATCCGGTGGTAAAGGCATCGGAGAGCTGGATAAAGCCGAACCGGTCTGTTGACCAGAGCACAATTTCCTCAGCCAGCCGGGAAAGATGGGTCGCACAGATCGCCGCCGCAGCCAGAAATTCCACCGCAAAATCCCGCGCTGATACCGCATCCATCGCATTTTCCATGGGCCGCTCAAACCCCAGTTCGGCAGCGGTCTGATGCCGGTCAATCGCAAAGCCCGTGCCCGCCAGCGCCGCCGCGCCCAGCGGCGATTCATTCACCCGCTTGCGGCAATCGGCCAGCCTGGCGCGATCACGGCCAAACATCTGGGTATAGGCCATCAGGTGAAAGCTGAAACTGACCGGCTGGGCCGTCTGCAAATGCGTATAGCCCGGCATCAGCGTTTCGGTATGGCGGGCCGCCTGATCCAGCAGCGCCTGTTGCAGGGCCGCCAGCATCCCATCCAGCCCGTCCAGCCGCCCGCGCAGCCAGAGCCTTATATCCGTGGCAACCTGATCATTGCGTGAGCGCGCCGTATGCAGCTTTCTGGCCGGATCGCCAATCAGCTCGGCCAGCCGCGCCTCTATATTCATATGGATATCTTCCAGCGCCTCGGAAAATTCAAACGCCCCCTGCTCGATCTCAGCGGCTATCTGATCCAGCCCCTGCTGGATGGCAGCCACATCCCCGGCATCCAGAATCCCGGCATCTGCCAGCATAGTGGCATGGGCGCGCGATCCGGCTATATCCTCAGCCCACAAGGTGCGATCATAGCGAATCGAGGCGTTGATATCCTGCATCAGCTGTGACGGGCCGCCAGCAAACCGCCCGCCCCAGATAGCCGATTTCGGGGCAGCAGATTGGGGCTGGCCAGCTCCGGCTGCTGTTTTTTTTGTCTTGCCCGGCTTTGCCATGGGTGCATTTCCTTGCTATCATCGCCGCCTTGAATGAACAGGGGCCCCTCGCTTTATATGACAGAAATGCAAAAGAATCAGCCCCAAATCCAAAATTGGCCCCGCCGCCGAATCCTGACCGGGCTGGCCGGTCTTGGTGCTGGTCTGCTTTTCCAGATGCACCCCAGCCGGGCGGCGTCGGCAAAATTGCTCTCCAGCCAGCTGGACAGGCCGTTGCCACAGACGCCGGTTAGCGGGCCGGATGGCCCCTTGCAGCTGGCTGATCTGGCAGGCCAGCCGCTGCTGGTCAATTTCTGGGCCAGCTGGTGCGCGCCGTGTATAGAGGAATTGCCAGCATTGGAACAGGCCGCAAAGGCTCTGGCTGATGAAAAAATCATTGGCCAGCCGGGACGGGTTTTGCTGATCTGCATTGATCGCGGCGGCCAGCCGGTGGCAGAGGCATTTCTGAACCGCCGCGGGATAGAGATTTCTGCTGCCTTGCAAGCCTATGATCCGAAGGCCAGCTGGCCGCGCGGCCTTGGCCTGACCGGCTTGCCTGTCACCTTATGGATCACAGCTGATCAAAAACGGGTCTGGCAGCATATCGGCCCAGCTGACTGGGCTGCCCCGCCAGCCCTTCAGCAGATGCGCCGATTGCTGGCCAGCTAGCCCAGCTCTTTTTCCAGCTCCGGCACGGCCTCAAACAGATCAGCCACCAGCCCATAATCAGACACCTGGAAAATCGGGGCTTCCTCATCCTTGTTGATGGCAACAATGACCTTGGAATCCTTCATGCCTGCCAGATGCTGGATAGCCCCGGAGATGCCAACAGCGATATAGAGTTCCGGGGCAACCACCTTGCCGGTCTGGCCAACTTGCCAGTCATTCGGGGCAAAGCCGGCATCCACCGCAGCCCGGCTGGCCCCGACAGCGGCGCCCAGCTTGTCCGCGACCTTTTCCAGCATGGCAAAATTGGCCCCGTCCTGCATCCCGCGCCCGCCAGAGACAACAATCCCGGCAGAGGTAAGTTCCGGCCGCTCAGAGCTGGATAATTCGGACTTCAGATAGCTGGACAGCCCGGGTTGGGCTGCTGCGTCCACAGCCTCAACCGCTGCGCTGCCGCCACTGGCCTGCGCCGCTTCAAAGGCGGTCGCGCGCACAGTGATCACCTTGACCGGGTCCGCACTCTCAACCGTGGCAATCGCATTGCCTGCATAGATGGGCCGCTTGAAGCTGCTATCTGAAAGCACCGCGATGATATCCGAGATTTGGGCCACATCCAGCAGGGCCGCCGCGCGCGGCATGATATTCTTGCCATAGGTCGTCGCCGGGGCCAGAAGATGGGTATAATCGCCCGCCAGAGACACCAGCAGCGGGGCGATATTCTCAGCCAGCCCATGCTGGTAATCGGGGCTGTCTGCCACCCGCACCCGCGCAATCCCGGAGATTGAGGCGGCCGCCTCAGCTGCCTTCGCGCAATCCGATCCGGCAACCAGCAGATCAATATCGCCGCCAATCTCACTTGCTGCGGTGATGCAATTCAGCGTTGCCGGGCTGATGCTGTCACCATCACATTCTGCCAAAATAAGAAGTGCCATCATATCACCTTTGCGTCATTTTTCAGTTTGTCCACAAGCTCGGAAACAGAGCCCACCTTGATACCAGCCTCACGGCTGGCCGGTTCTTCAACCTTTGTGATTTTCAGCCGCGGGGCAATATCCACCCCCAGCTCAGCCACGCTCAGCGCATCAATCGGCTTTTTCTTTGCCTTCATGATATTGGGCAGCGAGGCATAGCGCGGCTCATTCAGCCGCAAATCAACGGTGACCACCGCAGGCATGGCAATTTCAATATGCTCCAGCCCGCCATCCACCTCTCTGATGACGGTGGCCTTGTCAGCTGCCAGATCAAGGCCGGAGGCAAAGGTTCCCTGGGCCCAGCCCAGCAGGGCTGCCAGCATCTGGCCGGTCTGGTTGCTGTCATCATCAATCGCCTGTTTGCCGCAAATAACAAGGCCGGGAGCCTCGCGTTCCACTACCGCGGCCAGCAGCTTGGCAATCGCCAGCGGCTCCGTTTCCTGATCCGCCTCAATATGGATGCCGCGATCTGCTCCCATGGCCAGACCGGTGCGAATCGTCTCGCCCGCCTGAGACGGGCCGACAGAGACCAGCACCACCTCATCAGCCTGGCCAGCTTCCTTGATACGCAAGCCCTGTTCCACGGCGATTTCATCAAACGGGTTCATGGCCATTTTCACATTCGCCAGCTCAACCCCGGATTGGTCAGGCTTCACCCGCACCTTCACATTATAATCAATAACCCGTTTTACCGGGATCAGGATTTTCATGTCAGCCACCTCTTTTTGGCAAGTTTGTCTTCAAGAACGGGCCGGTTTCCGGCACGCCAATTTTATTTTCCAGTCCCGGATTTCTTTTTTTCCGGCTTTTCCAGTCCGCTATGTTCGCCCGGCACCCACAAAACATCTGTTGCCCCATCGTCATTTATATGTCTGGCCAGGACAAATAGATGGTCAGACAGACGATTAATATAGCGTATTGCCGCCTCATTGACAGCCTCTTCAACGGCCAGCTCAGTCATGCGCCGCTCAGCCCGCCGGGTCACGGTGCGCGCCAGATGCAGCCAGGCCGCCAGTTCCTTGCCACCGGGCAGAATAAAGCTCTTCAGCGGGGACAGGGCCTGATTAAGCGTATCAATCTCAGTTTCCAGCCGGCTAACCTGCAGCTCGGAAATACGCAAGAATACCTGATCTGTATCGGTTTCCGGTGCGGCCAAATCCGCCCCCAGATCAAACAGATCATTCTGGATACGCGCCAGCATGGCATCCACATTGTCGCTCGCATGCAGGCGGGCCAGCCCGATAACGCTGTTCAGCTCATCCACCTCGCCAAAGGCTGCCGGGCGGCGCGAATGCTTGGAGACGCGCTGGCCATTGACCAGGCTGGTCTCCCCGTCATCGCCGGTGCGTGTGTAGATTTTGTTCAGCCTGACCATTTTTTCCCTTGTTTCTGTTGGATAGGTAACAAATTTCCGGCGCCAGCCGCCAGTCTAGCCGGAGTGACGCATCCAGAGCAAGACCACAAACACCAGCAGCGCGAGCGCCTGGAAAATCACCCGGTAGCGCATGATGCGGTTGGAATTGGACTTGTTATAAGCCCCGCCGCGCCCCATGGAGATCACGCCCCAGAACAGAATGGCGGCGACAATCGCCAGCGACAGGCCCATTACTGCTTGATCCCAGCTCATTTGCTGCCCTCTTTCCGGCCCCACATTTTTTCACTCAATCTTTCAGATCTATCGCTACACCGCCCTGTCGTGCAGCCGCAACTATTGTATTGCGCAACAGACAGGCAATGGTCATTGGCCCGACCCCGCCCGGCACCGGCGTAATGGCAGCGGCAACCTGTTCGGCCCCGGCAAAATCCACATCTCCGGTCAGCCGGAATTTGTCTGGCCCGCGCTCCGGGGCAGGCACCCGGTTGATGCCGACATCAATCACCACCGCCCCCGGCTTTATCCAGTCCTGCTTGACCATTTCAGGCCGCCCCACAGCAGCCACCAGAATATCCGCCGTCCGGCAAAGGCCGGGCAAGTCGCGGCTGCGGGAATGGGCAAGGGTCACCGTCGCATTTTCCGCCAGCAGCAGCTGCGCCATCGGCTTTCCAACAATATTGGAGCGCCCCAGAATCACCGCATTCAGGCCGGACATATCGCCCAGCAAATCGCGCAGCAACAAAAGACAGCCCCAGGGGGTGCAGGGCACCAGCGCCTCCTGACCGGTTGCCAGAAGCCCGGCATTGACGACATGGAACCCGTCCACATCCTTGGCCGGGTCAATGGCCTGAATAACCGCGGCTGCCTCAATCTGCGGCGGCAGCGGCAGCTGCACCAAAATACCGTGAATGCCGGTATCGCGGTTCAGCTGGTCGATCAGCTCCAGCACCTCTTGCTGGCTGGTCTCGGCAGGCAGGCGATATTCTGCCGAATGCAGCCCGGCCGCCTTGGATCTCTCGGTCTTGTTCCGCACATAGACCCGGGAGGCCGGATCCTCTCCCACCAGAATCACCGCCAGCCCGGGCGGCTGGCCGGTAGCCTTGGTGATCTGTGCCACCGCCGGTTTCAGCCGCTCCACCAGCTGTTCTGAAAATCCCTTGCCATCAATCAGCTTTGCCATTTTTTCCTTCTTTGTTCAGCCTGTGTGCAGGGTGGCAAAATCCAGCCCCCCGCCACAGGCAGATTGCGCCCCGTTCTGAAGCCAAAGCGACATTTTTCAATGCTGGCCGACTTTCTGGGCCTAGAAACCACCCAGCAGCAGGTTACGCAGAAATTCGACCGCCAGCAGCAGGATAATCGGGCTGATATCCAGCCCGCCCAGATTCGGAATGAAGCGGCGAATTTGGCCCAATACCGGCTCATGCAGCGCCTGCAGGCCCATCAAAATCTGGCGCACCAGCGGCTGCCAGGGATTGATGATCCGAAAGCTGATCAGCCAGCTGGCGATCACATAAATCACCAGCGACCAGAGATAGAGTGTAAGCACGGTATTAATCAGAATGATGACAGCTGACATGATCCTGCTTTGCCCTTTTTTCGTGCCTGATAGAAAAATCCAGCCTGCCCGGCCGTTACCGGATGACCCTTTCGGGCGACAATTACCGGGCGACTTTATCGCCTCGCAACACAAAACACAATCATCAAACGCTGCGGCGTCTAAAGACAGCTTGCCCGGCCCCTCACCAGCCTGTCCCCCGGCTTGTTCCCCGACTTGTTCCCGGACCTGTCGCCCAACGCATCCGCCAAACTTATTCCCCAACGCATCCCCCCATTTATCCCCCAACCTATCCTCCGGCCTCCGCCTTTTGGCTGACCCATCTGGCAGGGCCGGATCATCCTTCTGTGCCAATGCAATGTTTTAGATTTTACTAATAAATATCTCTTTTTGGCTGGTCTCAAAGAGAGGTGCAAATGGTTAGCGGGCGATCCTTCCAGACAGGAATTCTGGCCATTTTGGCGGTTATGCAATTGGCGGGCTGCGGCGGTGGCGGCAGCGGGCCGGTGGTGCGGCGGCTGGGGGCGGAATATCATGCCCAGCCCGGTCTGGCCCAGGTTGGGGCAGGCCCGGCCTATATTTCCGGCTGGACAGGCAAGGGTGCGCGCGCTGCGGTCGCCGATTCCGGCATTGATGGCCGGCATACCGAATTTGACACGCGGCTCAGCGGTGGCGGCGATTGGCACAGCAGCGGCGACGGCCTCACCGACCCGGACGGGCATGGCAGCCATGTTGCCGGTATTCTGGCGGCGGGCCAGAATAATGGCGGGATGCACGGGGTGGCTCCGTCAGCGGCACTTTATTCCTATCGTATTTTGAATGATTACGGCTTTTTCGGCAGCCAGACAGGCGAGACCATGATCCCCGGTCTGGTGCAGGCCGCCTTGAGCGACAATATCAATTTTGTCAATAACAGCTGGGCCTCCAATTATGAGATTGACGATCTGCCCAAAAGCAGCATCTCCAGCCAGATGCCGGCTGAGTTGACGGCCTGGCAGCGCGCCGTATCCGGTGGCATGGTCATGGTCTGGGCGGCGGGCAATGATGGCGAGAATAATGTCTCGGTGCGCGCCGGGCTGCCCTATCATTTCAGCAATCTGAAACGCGGCTGGCTGGCGGTGGTGGCGGCCGGGCCGGATGGGCGCGAGACGCGCTAAACGAATCGCTGCGGCCTGTCAGCTGACTGGTGCCTGACCGCGCCGGGAGGCGGGGATAATTCCGGGCGTGACGGGATTTATTCGGTCAAATCCGGCGGCGGCTATACGCGCAAATCCGGCACCTCCATGGCTGCACCCCATGTGGCAGGCGGGCTGGGTGTTCTGATGCAGGCCTTTCCCGGCATGACGGCCCAGCAGGCGGCGGCCAGATTGCTGAACAGTGCCCATTTTGAAGGGCTGGCGACGATTGATGGCTGCACCATAGATAGCTGCGCGGCCAGCCGTATGCGCGAGGTTTTCGGGCGCGGCAAGATGGATCTGGAAGCCGCGCTCAGCCCGCAAGGCCAGCTGCAGCTGGGCGGCGGGGCGCGCAGATGGCCGGCAGCTGCCTCACGCCTGATTGTGCCGCCAGCCCTGGCCCCGTCAATGGTGCGCAGCCTGCAGGCACGCCATCTGGTCGCCAGCGATGCGTTTGACGGCGCGCCCTTTATCATGCCAGCCAGCCAGTTCCTGGCGATCAGCCCGGCCACGCCCCGGCAAGCCGCAAGACAGATTGGCGAGCCGGCAAGCGGGCCAGTCGCCGCTGTTTTTTGCCGCCACCGGCCAGCTGGCCCCGGCTGGCAGTGCCGCCCGGCTGACAGATATCGCTGATAAGGGGGCCTTGTTCTGGACCGGGTTTGAGACGGCAGCAGACACGCATCGCCAGCACCGCCTCGCGCTGGGGCTGGACCGGGATCGGCAAACCGCCCTGTTCTCGGTCAGCTGGGCCGGGCCGGGCCGCCGGTTCTGGCTCGGCCAGGGGGCTGGCCAGATCGCAGGGCAGCTGGCTTGGCAGGGCAGGCAGCGGCGCATTTCGACCGGCCAGCGCGCAGGATATATGGCTGTTTGGCGGGGTTCAGGGGCGGGCCGGGCGCGGCCATGCCGGGGCGGAAATGCTGGTCGGACACAGTGCCATGACCGGCCAGCCGGGCAGCCTCCTGCACAGCGCGCGCGGATATCGCAGGCTGGCGGCTGGCGGCGGGCTGGCAAACCGGCCCGAACAGCCTGGTGGGACTCAGCCTGATGCAAGCCCGAAACTGGTTTCCGGCAGCCTGCAAATCGCCGGGCTGGCTGGCCCGGACGGCCCGCTCGGCCTGCAGAAACTGTCTCTGGCCAGCGCCCCGTCCAGCCCGCAAAGCCAGATTGACTGGCAGCTCTCGCTGGCCGGGCCGCTGATCCTTGGCTGGCAGGCCAGCTGGCATCACCGCGCTGCTGATCGGCAGGGCCGCCATTACTGGCAGACCGGATTGCGCCTGCGGCTGGGGCTGTAATCCTGCAGCGGAATAACAAATATCCAGAAAAATAACTCACATGGATTAAGGAGATTTTAACCCCGGCTGATTACTCTGATTCAGATGAGGGTATTTTTCAGTGTGCTTTTCTGGCTGCTTTTGCTCAGCCTGCCTGTCGCCGACTCTGTGGAGGGGCCTGTCGCCCGCGCGGCGGAAAGCGGGCGGGTGCTGGATTTGTCGCGCTACCCGTCTGACAATCTGGTTTTGCAACAGGCCATCACAGCAGCACTTGGGGCCGGTGATGCCCGCGCAGCCTGGCAGCTGGCCCGCCAGCATCTTGATTTTCTTCATGCCAGCCCGGCAACCTTGCTCTTGTCTGCTGAGGCGGCCCGACTTGCCGGCCAGCCGCTGATGGCGGATCAGATACTCCGGCAGGCGCGTGCCTTATGGCCGCAAGATACCGGTCTGCTGGAGCTGGCCCTGCTGCGGGCGGCAGAACGCGATGAATGTGCCGCGGTGCGGGCCTTGCTGGCGGAACCTGCTGCCCGCTACTTGCCACCGGCCCGCCAGACGCCCGCTTCTTATGGCTGTCATCAGGGTTGGCAGGCGCGCCAGAGCCTCTCCATCTGGCTGGCCCGATCCAGCAGCGGGGCAACAAATAGCCAGCCCAGCACCGATATTCGCCCGGCGGCCGGCTCGCTTCTGGATCAGTTCTGCTGCATCTATCAGCCCTTTTGCCCGGCAGATGGCACCTTTCGGCTGGCCCGCACGAAAGCGGCTGATCTTCTCTATGCGCGTCTGGGGCTGCATCTGGAAAAGGCCCGTTCAGCGCGTCCGCGCCGCACGCTGGATGTGACCTGGCAGACAGGCCGGGCCCGCCGCGCCGGGTTCGGATCAGAAAAGCTCTATCTTGCAACCGGCTTTGGGCTGGGTCATCCGGGCGCGCGCCAGATCTGGCTGCACCCCTATTTCAGCGCCCATCGCCAGCATCAGAATACCCGCCAGCAAGCCAGCGAGCTGCGGCGGGCCGGATTGCGGCTGGAGAGCAGCTCTCCTTTGGCGCCCGGCTGGCGTGCCGGGGCCGGGCTGCAGGCCGAACGGGATGCCGGGTCGGACAGGTTGCTGAGGGCAGATGAAAATCTGGGACGCGTCTGGCTTGACTGGCAGCCGCGCCTGTTCTGGTCAGCCCGTCTGGAACAACAGATCAGCTGGCGGCATCCTGCCCCGGCCGCGCTTTATGGCAAATCAGCTGCGCTTGCCAATTCGGTGACAGTGACCTACAGCGCGCCGGGCCTCGGCCAGCTGCAGCTGCATTACCGGCACAGCCAGACGGTCTATGAGCGGGCGCTGCCTTGGCTGGCGGCCCCGCACAGCACCGACAGCCGGATGCTGGAACTTGGCTGGCAGACCAGACCGCTTGGCCAGCTCGGCCCGCTGGCCTTTCATAGGCCGCATCCGGCATCGCTCGGCTGATCCCCTGTCTGATTATGCCGAAACAGTTATGGGCGTTGGTTTGGCTAAGATATTCTGAAAGGCCTATGCAAAAAGATAACTAAAAGGAAGCATAGGCCAAATGCACTATACTTATGAATTCTTTTTTTGATGGCCTGATTGAGTATAATATCGCTTAAAGGATGTGGTCATCAAGCCGCGTTAGGAGGATTTAGTTATGCGGATATTGCTTGGCTATCAGAACAGTCTCTGTCGGGCGTTCATACGCGATCATCTGGCACGCGAGGAGCCATCCCTGCAAATACTGGTTGCAGGAACGCTGCGTGAATGTTTGCAGCTGGCAGCTGAATCCAGCCATCTTGATGCGGTCGCGCTTGACCTTGACATGATCGATATGGATGGGTTGGCCGGTTATCAGCAAATGCGCGATCAGCTGCCGGAAACCGTGCCGGTTGCGTTGATTGGACCAAAGGGAACCAACAGTGAAATGCGGGACTATCTGTCGCGTGGAATTGCCGATTATCTGCCATATTCACTGTCAACCGAGGCGCTGCTAGCGGCGTTGCGGATTCTCGCTGCCGGGGAAAATTATATGCCTGTGGATGTGGTGGATGAAACCCGGATTGAATCCACCAGGCGGTCTCCTGGCTGGCTCACCGGCCGCGAAAAGGATGTGCTGACCGGGTTGCTGAACGGACAGTCAAACAAGGAGATTGCCCGCGATCATGGCTTGAGTGAGGTGACCATCAAACATCATCTGAAAAGCCTGCGCTCCAAGCTCGGTGCCCGCAACCGCACCCATGCGGTCTGCCGGGCGATTGAACTTGGCATCGCCGAGGACGGGCATCTCGCCTTGTAGAAAAGAGGTCAGAAAATTGAGTGTAATCTTACTCAAAAATTTTCAAAAATCTTTTCAAAACACCCGCGTCCCCGATCAGGGGAACAGGCATGGGTGCCTGATTTGGTTTCTGATCAGCTGGCCCTCTATTTGGCCCGATTTTGCCGGTTGGCGATTAACTCCTCTACCACGGCTGGTTCCGCCAGGGTTGAGGTGTCGCCCAAATCGGCAAAATCATCTGCCGCTATCTTGCGCAGGATGCGTCGCATGATTTTGCCGGACCGGGTCTTGGGCAGGGACGGGGCCCATTGGATCAGGTCCGGGGTTGCAATCGGCCCGATTTCCGCGCGCACCCATTTCACCAGCTCAGCCTTGAGCGCGTCCGTTGGCTCCACCCCCAGCTTCAGCGTCACATAGGCATAAATGCCCTGCCCCTTGATATCGTGCGGATAGCCGACCACCGCCGCCTCTGCCACAGATGGGTGGGCAACCAGAGCTGACTCAATTTCGGCGGTGCCCATCCGGTGCCCGGACACATTGAGCACATCATCCACCCGGCCGGTAATCCAGTAATAGCCATCCTCATCGCGCCGCGCCCCGTCTCCGGAAAAATAGCGCCCGTCAAAGGTGGAAAAATAGGTATCCACAAAGCGCTGGTGATCACCAAAAACAGTGCGCATCTGGCCCGGCCAGCTGGCATTGATGCACAGATTGCCCTCAGCCGCCCCGTCCAGCTCCTGATTATGGTCATCCACCAGAACCGGCTGGATACCGAAAAAGGGCCGCGTCGCCGAACCGGGCTTTGCCGCGGTGACCCCGGGCAGCGGGCTTATCAGGATGCCGCCTGTTTCGGTCTGCCACCAGGTATCGACAATCTGGCACTGGCTGTTCCCCACCACCTCATAATACCAGCGCCAGGCCTCCGGGTTAATCGGCTCCCCGACCGTTCCAAGCAGCCGCAGCGAGCTCAGATCATGGGCCTTTACCGGCGCCTCGCCTTCGCGCATCAGGGCGCGCAGCGCGGTCGGGGCGGTATAGAAAATTGAGACTTTGTGTTTGGCTATCACCTGCCAGAAACGGCCACTATCCGGCCAGGTCGGCACCCCCTCAAACATCAGCGTGACAGCCCCGTTCGCCAGCGGCCCATAGAGGATATAGGAATGGCCGGTCACCCAGCCAACATCGGCCGTGCACCAATAGATTTCGCCCGGCTGATAGTCAAAGACGAACTGATGCGTCATCGCGGCATAAACCATATAGCCGCCGGTGGTATGCAAAACCCCTTTCGGCTTGCCGGTTGATCCCGAAGTATAGAGGATAAACATCGGGTCCTCGGCGCCCATCTCTTCTGGCGGACAGGTCTCAGACGCCTCGGCCATTGCCTCATGATACCAAATATCGCGGCCATCCTGCCAGCCAATATCAGCGCCTGTGCGCTGCACGACAAACACGGTCCGGCAGTCCGGGCATTGTTCCAGTGCCTTGTCAGCATTGGCTTTCAAAGGCACCGGACGGCCCCCGCGCAGCCCCTCATCAGCGGTGATAAGACAGCTGGACTCACAATCCTGAATCCGGCCCGCCAGCGCGTCCGGGGAAAAGCCGCCAAACACAACCGAATGAATCGCCCCGATACGCACCACCGCCAGCATCGCCACCGCCGCTTCGGGATCATCGGCATATAAAGCGTGACCCGGTCGCCCTTTTTCACCCCGCCAGCTTTCAGCGCATTGGCAAATTTGCAAACTTCCCGGTGCAGTTCTTTATAGGTGATATGGCGGGACTCCGCCGGGTCATCCCCCTCCCAGATAATGGCAGTCTGATCGCCCCGCTCCGCCAGATGCCGGTCAAGACAGTTGGCCGAGGCGTTCAGCGTGCCATCCGCAAACCATTTGATATGCACATCCGGGCGCTGATAGCTGACATCAGATATCTGGCTATAGGGTTTTATCCAGTCAATGCGCTTGCCCTGCTCGGCCCAGAAGCTGTCCGGGTCGCTGATTGAGCGCTGATACATCGCAAGATAGTCATCTTGCGTCAGGCTGGCCGCTTCTTTTTGTGCTTTGGTAGGATGAAAAAGCTGGGTCTGTGTCATCTGTCCTCTCCCTTCAGGCCGCGCAGGCCCGTCCCCTGCGCCTCCGGCCCTTATTTCTAGCCCAGACTGTCCGGCTCCGGCAAGATGCTGGCTTCGGCCAGCCTTTGTTCAGCCCGGTCCGGATCCGTGATTTCCAGAACCGTGCGGCAAATCTGCTGGCTGAATCCGGCGCGGGCCAGCCTGCCCATATCGCGTTGCCGCTGCTGCTGATCAGGGCTGTCTGGGGGGCTGGCTCTCTGGCGTGCATAGGGCCCGATACGCCGCTTGCGGGCAAAGATGAGCGCGGCGGCCAATTCTGCATCTGTCTGGGTTTCGGCCTGTTCAGCCAGCGCCGCCTCTATGGTGTCTGCCGGCAGGCCGGTCTGGTAGAGTTTGCTCTGCAAGGCCCGGCCGGAGCGTCCGGCCAGCCGTCCGGCGCGCACCTTCTGGCCGGCAAAGGCGGCCTCATCCAGCCAGCCCTGTTTTTCCGCCTGTCCGATGACCGTTTCGATGGCCGCCTCGATCTCGGCCGGGTCCGCCTCAGCCAGCTTGCGGCGGGCGAATCGTCTCAGCACGGCGGCCAGCCGCGCCCGGGTGCTGGCATAGCGGGCCAGATAATGCGTCATCTTGTTGGTCAGCCGCTGCTGGATGCGCTGCGGGCTTATCTGCTTTGAGCCTATATGTTTTGGATTGGGCGGCTTTTTGCTTGCTGTCATGTGGCCAGTCTAGCTTCTCACCGGCAGGGATGCAAAGAGCCTTGCCAGAAGCAGGTCGGCTGGCCTAAAACAGCGCTCATGGAACAGACACCTCTCATTCGTCCGCTGCGTATCCGCTATGTGAACTGGATCGGGCTGCGCACCCTCTATGTCAAGGAGGTGCAGCGCTATTTCAAGGTGATTATGCAGACGCTGCTGGCCCCGGTGATCACCGCGGCCTTGTTCATGCTGGTTTTTTCGGTTGCCCTTGGCGGGCGGGTCAGCCCGGTTGACGGGGTGGGTTTCATTGAATTTCTGGCGCCGGGTCTGGTGATGATGGGGGTGTTGCAGAATGCCTTTGCCAATACCTCCTCCTCTCTGGTGATCGGAAAGATGCAGGGCAATATCGTTGATTTGCTGATGCCGCCGCTGGGGCCGGGCGAGGTGCTGGCCGCGATGGTGGCTGCCGGGGTGACGCGCGGGCTGTCCGTCGGGCTGGTGACCGCGCTGGTGCTGGGGGGGCTGGGCGGCAGCGGCTGGCCGGCCGCTATCTGGCTGGCGCTTCTGTTCGGGATGCTGGGGTCCTGTTTCATGGCCTTGCTGGGCATGATCGCCGGGATGTGGGCGATCAAGCATGATTCGCTGGCCGCGATTACCAATTTCATTGTCCAGCCGCTGGCCTTTTTGTCCGGCACCTTTTATTCGGTTGACCGGCTGCCTGCCCCTTTTGACATGATTGCCTCGGTCAATCCGGTTTTCATGGCCATAGACGGGTTCCGCTATGCGATGATCGGCATTTCAGACCGGCCTTTTGTGACCAGCATGATTGTTTTGCTGGTGTTGAATGGGGTATTGTCTGTCCTGTGCTATCATCTTTTGGCACGCGGCTGGCGGCTGAAAAGCTGAGCCGCCCAACCAGCAAGGGGATCGGTGCGTGAGCAAGCCTGACAAACAGACAGACAAGGCCGGAGCGGCAGGCATCCTGCCGGTCCAGCAGCTGACCCGGGCAATGGAACAGGGCCATATCCGGCTGGCCCAGCCGGTTGCTGAGGGGCAGATACAGCCAGCCAGCCTGGATTTGCGCCTTGGCTTGCGCGGCTGGCGGGTGCAGGCGTCCTTTTTGCCGGGCAGCCAGGCTCTGGTTGCGGACAAGCTGGAAAAATTTGCCATGCACGCGATTGATCTCAGCAGCGGGGCGGTGCTGGAAAAGGGCTGTGTTTATATTGTTGAGCTGATGGAAAGCCTCGCCTTGCCAGCGGATATAGCCGCGCTGGCCAACCCGAAAAGCTCCACCGGGCGGCTGGATGTTTTTACCCGCCTGATTACCGATAACGGAACCGCCTTTGAGGCTGTGCCGCCTGGCTATCACGGCCCGCTCTATGCTGAGATTTCGCCGCGCACCTTTTCCATTCTGGTGCGCCCGGGCAGCCGGCTGTCCCAGCTGCGGCTGCGGCGTGGCCAGGCGCGCCTTGATGACAGCCAGCTGCGTGCGCTTCAGGAAACGGCCCAGCTGGTGCGTCCGGCTGCGGATCAAAAAGCGGGCATATCCATTGATGACGGAATTGGCCTGTCGGTCAATCTGGCCCCGGACCCGCAGACCGGGCTGGTTGGCTGGCGGGCGCGCAAACATGCCGGTCTGGTGGATTTGGACAAGCCGGCCAGCCTGCCCCGCAACCGGTTTTGGGAAGCGGTGCGCGCCGATGATCTGACCGGTGGCGGGCTGGTGCTGAACCCGGATGAATTCTATATTCTGGCCAGCCGGGAATATGTCTGTGTGCCGGATGACTACGCCGCGGAAATGCGCGCCTATGATACCAGGGTCGGGGAATTCCGCGCCCATTATGCCGGGTTTTTTGACCCCGGTTTTGGCAGTGCTGAGCTGGGGGCCAGCCAGACCCGCGCGGTGCTGGAGGTGCGATCCCATGATGTGCCGTTCCTGATTGAGCAGGATCAGATTGTCTGCCGGCTTGTCTATGAGCCAATGGCTGACCGGCCGGATCAGCTCTATGGGGCGTCCGGTTCCGGCTCCAACTATCAGGCACAGGGGCTGAAGCTGGCCAAGCATTTTATCTAGCTGTTATGCCAGCTGGCCCTTAATGGGCATCTATTAGTGGGCATCTATCAAGGCACAGGCTTTTTTGCGCGCCTCATTGGCGTTGCGCGCGCCCTCTCCTGTGGCCAGCAGCGTGCCATCCGGGTGGATGACCTGCCAGCTCCAGAGCGGATTTTCCCCGCCAGCAGCAAAAACCTCAACCTGCATCAGCTTGTGATGCGATGAAATCCTTTTGGGCCGGTGCGCGTGATGCGCCTTTTTTCTGGCCAGAAGGGAGTGTCTTGTCAGTGCCAAAAAATCTTTAATCAAAACGAAGCCTTGCATTTCTTGCGGGTAGAGCCCGTTTTCTTCTACCCTGGCATCGGGCCGTGCTAACACGCATGGAAGCGGTTCCGCTTATTCGCCAAGGGCTGTTTTATTGGGCGGCAACCCGACAGGGAAAGCTGCTTCCAAATGTGTTAGCGAGCCAAGTTTCACCCTATTAAGGTTTGCAGCCAAGCTTTTCCTTTCCAAGGTCTTTTCTTGACGCGGCGCGCGGCTTGGGGCATAAGCTCTTTTTCCTGAATTTGCCGCCAATTTTAAGGCGATTGGCGGCCTGTTTTTTTGCAAGATATCGGGGCAGGCAGATGACAGCACAGACAGATCAGCACAGCAGTGACGCGCAGGCGGTGATGCCGACCTATGGCCGGCTTGATCTGGCTTTTGTGCGCGGCGAGGGCAGTTATCTGTTCACCGAACAGGGCGAGGCCTATCTTGATTGTGCGACCGGTATCGCGGTCAATGCGCTGGGGCACGGGCATCCGGCGCTGCTGGCCGCCTTGCATGAACAGACTGATTTGCTCTGGCATACCTCCAATCTCTACCGGATTCCGCAGCAGGAAAAGCTGGCGGGCCGGCTGGCGCGCGCAACCGGTCTGGAGCAGGTGTTTTTCTGCAATTCCGGAGCAGAGGCGAATGAGGCGGCGGTGAAAATGGCGCGCCGCTTTCATTATCGCCAGCAGCAGCCGGAGCGGGTTGAGATTCTGTGTGCTGGCGGGGCGTTTCACGGGCGCACGCTGGCCATGCTGGCAGCCACTGACAGGCCCGCTTTCAGAGAGGGGTTTGGCCCGATGCCGGGCGGCTTTGCCCATGTGCCCTTTGGCAATCTCAATGCGCTGCGGGCCGCGCTGGGCCCGCAGACAGCCGCCATCATGCTGGAGCCTGTGCAAGGTGAGGGCGGGGCCATCGCCGCACCGCCCGGCTATCTGGAAGGGGTGGCAGAGGCCGCGCGCGAATTCGGCACGCTGCTGATAGCAGATGAGGTGCAGACAGGCATGGGAAGGACCGGACATTTATTCGCCTATCAGGCTGCCGGTATCCAGCCTGATCTGGTGGTGCTGGCCAAGGGGCTGGGCGGCGGCTTTCCGGTCGGGGCGGTGATTGCCAGGGCAGCGATTGGCGAAGCGATGGGGCCGGGCAGCCATGGCTCTACCTTTGGCGGCAATCCGCTGGCGATGGCGGTGGCCAATGCGTTGATGGGCGAAGTTGAAAAAGAGCCTTTTCTGAAGCAAGTCCGCGCGCGGGCGGCCCAGCTGCATGACGGGCTGGACAGGCTGGCACAGAGCTATCCCCAGCTGGTTGCCGGGCGGCGCGGTATGGGGCTGCTGGCGGGTTTGCAGCTGGCAGACAGCTTGCCGGTCGCTGATCTGAACAGCCGTTTGCGCAGCCGCCGGGTCTTGTGTGTTCCGGCAGCTGAAAATGTGCTGCGGATGTTGCCCCCCCTGACCATCAGCACAGCAGAAACAGACCAGCTGCTCAGCGCGCTGGAGGCCAGTCTGGCAGACGGCCCGAAAGAGGAATAGGAAAATGGCTCGGCATTTTTTGAATTTGCGCGATTTCAGCAAGGCAGACTTGCAATCCATGCTGGATAGCGCGGCGGCCATGAAGGCGGGCCAGCGCACGGACCAGCCGCTGGCAGGCAAGTCGGTGGGGATGATTTTTGAAAAACCCTCAACCCGCACGCGCGTCTCTTTTGAGGTTGGGATCAGCCAGCTGGGCGGCACGCCGCTGGTGTTGTCCACCCGTGATATGCAGCTGGGCCGCGGAGAGCCGCTGGGCGATACGGCGCGGGTGCTGTCGCGTTATGTGGATGCGATCATGATCCGCTGCCTGTCGCATGAGACGCTGGAAGCGCTGGCTGAACAGGCCAGCGTGCCGGTGATTAACGGGCTGACAGACAAATCGCATCCTTGCCAGATTATGGCGGATTTGCAGACCATGATCGAGAAGCTGGGCAGCCTGTCCGGCCAGATTGTGACCTGGTTTGGTGACGGCAATAATGTCGCGGCCAGCTGGATTGAGGCGGCGGTGCTGTTCGGCTTTGAATTGCGGCTGGCTGGCCCGCCCGCCTATCGGCCGGATCAGGCTTTGCTGGATTGGGCGATTGGCGAAGGGGGCCGGATTCATCTGATGGAGGATGCCGAGGCCGCCGCCAGCGGGGCCAACCTTCTGGTAACCGATGTGTGGATTTCCATGGGCGATGAAGAAGGCACAAGGCTGCGTGATTTCAGCGCCTATCAGGTCACCGAAAAGCTGATGGGGCTGGCTGATCCAAATGCTGTTTTCATGCATTGCCTGCCGGCCCAACGCGGTTTTGAAGTGGCGGCTGAGGTGATAGACGGGCCGCAATCCGTGGTCTGGGATGAGGCGGAAAACAGGCTTCATGCCCAAAAGGCGGTTCTGGCCTTTTTGCTGGGTGAGGCAGGCTGATGCAAGAGCCGGACGGGGTTCTTCCCTTTTACCTGACAGGCAGCCCGCAGAGCAGCATAGCGGTGATCAGCGGCCGGCTGGCGCGCCTGTCCGGCCCGGTCACCTCTATCCTGTCGCGCCATGCCTGGCCGGATGCGGTCAATGAGGTCGCCGCCGAGGCGATGGCCCTGGCCAGCTGCCTGTCCAGCCAGATGAAATTTGAAGGGGTCTTCACATTGCAGGCCAAGGGAGACGGGCCGCTGAAAACGCTGTTTGCGGATGTGACCGATGCGGGCGATCTGCGCAGCTATGCGGCTTTTGATGAACAGGCGCTGGCCGGTATTCGCTGTTCCGCCCCGGCGGTCTTGCCGCGCCTGATGGGCTCTGGCTATATGGCCTTTACCATTGATCAGCAATCAGCGGCGCGCCCGGATGGCCAGCGTTATCAGGGAATTGTTGAGCTGGATGGCCCGCATTTGGGGGATGCTGCCCATCTCTGGTTCAAAAATTCTGAACAGCTGGCCTCGGTGTTTTTGACCGCTGCCGCCCGGTCCGATTCAGGCTGGCAGGGGGCCGCCATCATGCTGCAATCCATCGCGGCCAGCGGTGGCAGCAGCCAGGCCCAGCCAGGCGCAGATGAAATCTGGCATGATGCGGTCAGCTTTTTCAGCTCGGTCAAGCGCGCGGAATTGCTGGACCCGGACCTGTCCTCAGAGCAGCTGATATGGCGGCTTTTCCATCTGCTCGGCCCGCATATCCAGCCCTTGCGGCCGGTGCGCGACAAATGCCGCTGCTCTGCTGAAAAGGTGGAGGGGGCCTTGCGCGGTCTGGCTGAGGCTGACTGGCAGGAGCTGGCAGATGATGAGGGTTTGCTGGTGGTAGAGTGCGAATTTTGCAAAACCGCCCGTTCCTATTCACAGGATCAGCTGGCTGCGCTATAATCCGGCTATCTGCTTTTTGACGGCCTTATTTTCAGCAGAAGGGCCCTAAACAGAGCCTCAGGAAAGCCAATGACCCGCCTGTTCCTGTCCGTTTTGCGTTTTTGCCTGTCTGCTCACCTTGCTGGCGGCCTGCCAGACAGCCCAGCCGGTGGCCCCGCCGCAATTCAGCGCGGCCGCCTATGCCCCCTTGTCAATCAATGCCCGCCAGCTGGAGATTATTGATAATTGGGCTATGCCGATGCAGGACCCGCATATTGAACATTTGCTGCAACCCACCCCGGCCCAGATTGTGACAGATTGGGCCAGCCGGGTGCTGGTCCCGGCAGGCGGGTCGGGTGAGCTGATTCTGGATATTTCAAAAGCCTCTGTCATGGTTACCGATTTGCCGCCATCGGAAAAAATCACCTCGCTTGTCAAGGATAATCAGGATAGCCGGGTGCGGGTGGAATTATCTGCCCGGCTGATGTGGCTGCAACCTGTCGGGGGCCAGCAAGGCACCGGGGAAATCCGCGCTGAGGCTTCTGTTACCTTGCCGGAAACGGCGCGCCCGGTGGATTATGATGTGGCGATACAAGAGACAATTTTAGAAGCGCTGGCGCTGTTTGATACAGAAATTCGGGCCAATATCGCCCGCATTGACGGAATCATCCTGCCCTGAGGCAGGCCGGTATGGCGCGGCTAGCTGCGCCAGAAACCGGGGCTCAGCATCACCAGCACGGTGAACAGCTCCAGCCGTCCCAGCAACATACCAAAACACATGATCCATTTGGCCAGATCAGGCAGCGGGCTGAAATTGCCGGCCGGCCCGATAACCCCGCCCAGCCCCGGCCCGACATTGGAAATCGCCGTTGCTGCCCCGGACAGGGCGGTATCAAAATCAAGGCCGGTCATCCCCAGCCCCATCGCCAGCAACACAAAACACAAAATATAGAGATAGAAAAAGCCCATCACCGCATCCATCACGGATTCCGGAACCGGCTTGCCATGATAATAGGTCAAGACCACCCCGTGCGGGCGCAGCAGACGCTCAATCTGCACGCGGATAGTCCCGGCCAGCACCTGCAGGCGAAACATCTTGATCCCGCAGGTGGTGGACCCGGCACAGCCGCCCACAAACATCCCGATCAGCAAAATGGTCGTGGCAAAACCGCCCCAGCTGGCAAAATCTGCCGTGCCATAGCCGGTGCCGGTCATAATTGAAATCGCATTGAAACTGGCCAGCCGCAGCGCCTGCATCGGCCCATAGCCGCTGCCTGCCAGATAGGCGGTGATCAGCGTCACGATGGCCAGAATCAGCGCGATAAACCAGCTCACCTGCGGATCACGAATAAGGCTGCGCCAGCCGCCCCTGGTCAGCGCCAGATAATGCACAAAAGGCAGCGAGCCGACGATCATCCCGGCAATCACGATCAGCTCAACCCCCAGCGAATCAAACGCCGCGATAGAGGCTGTGCGGGTGGAATAGCCGCCGGTAGCCAGCGTTGTCATCGCATGGGCCAGCGCATCAAAGACCGGCAATCCGGCCACCATCAGCATAAAGGTCCAGAGCAGGGTCAGGCCGGAATAGACGGCAAAAATACCGCCTGCCAGCTGGCGCGCGCGCGGGATAACCTTTTCAGCAGTTTCAAAACTCTCGGTGCGGAACAGCTGCATCCCGCCAACCGACAGCATCGGCAAAACCGCCAGCGCCATCACCACAATACCGACCCCGCCCAGCCATTGCAGCAAGGCCCGCCAGAGCAAAATCCCGCGTGAGGCCTGTTCAATCTCAACCAATATCGTGGACCCGGTTGTGGTAATGCCGGAGACCGCCTCAAACAGGGAATCGGTAAAGGACAGGCCGAGGCTGGAAAATAAAAAGGGCAGCGCGCCAAACAGCGCTATCAGCATCCAGGCCCCGTTGGTCAGCAAAAAGGCTTCGCGCAGGCCCAGCTCGGTTTTCACCCGCCGCTGCTGGGACAAGAACAGCGCGGTGCCGGCAAAACCGGTGCCCAGCGCGGCAATGGCAAATCCCTGCCAGTCCGGCGCGCCATCGACCAGATCGATAGCCATCGGCAACAGCATGGCAGCAGCCAGTATGGTTACCAGCAGCCCTAGAATGGATAAGACGGGGGATGCTTGCATGAGCGCGGCGAGTCCTGCGGGCTGTTATCAGCTCTTAACAAGCCCTTTATAGGCCGCGCAGCCTGTCCTGTCCAGCAAGCCGGGCGGCTAGCGCCCCATCTGAATATGGCGGTAGAATTGATCGCGCAGATTGCTATCCGTCTTGAAAGCGCCGGTAAAGCGGGTGGTCACCATCGACACATCACGCTTTTTCACGCCTCTGGTGGTCATACATTGATGGCCAGCATCGACCAGCACGGCAACGCCCTTTGGATTCAAGGCCTGCTGGATGGTTTCGGCCACCTGGGCCGTCATGGTCTCCTGGGTTTGCAGGCGGCGGGCGAAGGAGTCCATCACCCGGGCCAGCTTGGAAATGCCGACGACCCGGCGGTCCGGCAGATAGGCAATATGCGCCCGCCCCAGAATCGGCACCATGTGATGCTCACAATGGGACTGCATATCAATATCGCGCAGCATGACCATTTCATCATAGCCCTCCACCTCTTCAAAGGTGCGCGCCAGCATCGCCGCCGGATCATCCTTGTAGCCAGAGAAAAACTCCTCATAAGAGCGCACAACCCGCGACGGGGTGTCTATCAGACCCTCACGGGCCGGATCATCCCCGGCCCAGCGCAGCAGGGTTTCGACAGCTGCTTCTGCTTCCTGTCTTGTCGGACGCACAGCCCGTGCTTCGGCAAGATTATCGCTGTTATCATAGGGGGTCATGATGTATCCTGTTCTTTTCATGGTAGCATCGTGCAAAACGCACGATAAGCCGGTTCAACTACATCACATATACGCAAGTTTCAGATCAAGAGATCAATTGCGGCGCCACAGATAACTTGATTAACAAGATGAATTAGGGCAGACAGGAGAGACAGAAACCGCCCGGCGATCGGGTCTGGCGGCTCTGATGCGGGTGTAGCTCAGTTGGCAGAGCGCGAGCTTCCCAAGCTCGAGGTCGCGGGTTCGACCCCCGTCGCCCGCTCCATTTATTTTTGTGGTCCATTTATTTTGCGGTCCATTTATTTTGTGGTGCAACAGCCCCTAACGGGTGCTGCGCTCGCCCAGCACGGCGCCGGTAACCGGCTCCTTGGCACTGTCTAGCCCGAAAACAAGACCGGCTGTCTCGCCGCCGCTGCCAAACAGCCCGCCCCGCAAGCGCCAGCTGGTGACCGGCTGGGCCACCTCATCCAGAACCAGGCTGGGCTGATGGTTGCCCAGCGCCGTCAGGCTGCCGCTCTTGCCCAGCTCCGCCAGGGTGCGAAAGGAAAAGCCCTGGCCGGTCAGGCTTATCTGGGTGCGGCCGGTGGCAAAGCTGATCTGCAATTCGCCGGACAGCGCGCCATTGGATTGCTGGCAGCCCGGACAGACAAAACTGCCGGCCATCTCATAGCGGGCATTGCCGCTGGTGGGCGGGCGGGTCAGCTGCTGGCCCCAGAGCAGATAGCGCCCGCGCACCGCCTGGCCGGCCGGGTTGGCCGCCCCGCTATTGGCCGGAATAAAGACCAGCCTCGCCCGGTCTGTTTGCGGCCCGGTTTTGATAAAGCGGCTGGCATCCGGCTGTTTGGCCAGAAAGGCGGTCAGGCTGGCGCGGTTCTCAAAAACGGTAATCTGGCCACTATCTGTATCGGCTGCAAAGCTGGCCTCGGTCAGATTCTGGCCACCGGCCAGCGGAGCAAAAAGGCGGGCAGCCGCCCCGCTGAGGCTGGGCGGCCCGCTGCTGGCCAGACCGCCACCCCCACCCCCACAGGCCGCCAGCAGGATAACGGCCAGCAGGGCGATGGATAGCGGCCGGACAGTCAAGCCACAGGCAGTGAGGCCAAAAACAGCTGCAAGAAAACCTCTCATAACAGGGCAAGTCTAGCGCAAGGGGAAAAAACCGGCCTATTGTGCAAAGGGGCTGATTTGATGGCCTTAAGGGATTGGCCCACTAGGCGCAAAAAAAGCTGCCCAAAAGCGCAGGAAGCGGCCCGGCAAGGCTTGAACAAATGCCTTAACTGTTCTATAGAACGGCCATGATTTTCCGCAAATCCCGCAAATTGTTCCGGTTTTTCCCGGCCAGCCTGCTGAACAGCAAATGACAGAAGGTTCTGTCCGATGCAGCCCGGCCCGGCAGGGTCGGCCGGATACGATAATTTCTTAGGAGAGTAAATGATGCATGATGCCAGCCTTTCAGCGAAAAAATTTGCCATTATGGTTGCCCACGGTTTTGCCGAAGAAGATTTTATCGCCGTGCAGCGGGCGATGATGCAGGCAACCGCACAGCTGAAAGTGATCGCCCCGCATGGCGGGCTGGCCAATGGCCGTTCTGAGAGCGGGACCGGGATGAGCTATCCGGTCGATGCCCAGCTTTCTGAGACGCTGGCGATTGATTATGACGGGCTGGTGATTCCGGCAGGTCAGATGCATCTGGACAAGCTGGCCCAAGAGCCGCACGCAGCGCGCATTATCCGGGCTTTCCAGCGCGAGGATATGCCGATACTGGTCATTGGCGCAGCAGCTGGCCTGCTGGAAAATATCGATGCAGACGGCCAGCAGATCCAGCAGCCGGAGAGCGGGGCCGCGCGCGCGGGCCAGCTGGTTATTGCAGCAAATGACAAAGCGATTGCTGAGGCCATGCGCCTGCTGGCAGAAGCCGCAGCCGGGACAGATGGCCAGGGCGTTGCGGCCTGAAAAGGGAGGGCAGAGACCATGCCCGTTCAGTCATGACAGACCAGCTGGTATCGCCTTGTATCAGCATCTGTGAGATAGACCCGCAGAGCGGCACGTGCCGCGGATGCTGGCGACGGCGCGAGGAAATTGCCAGCTGGCCTTTTATGACGGCACAGGAACAGCGCCTTTTGCTGGATGAATTGCGCGCCCGCCGTGCCGCCCGGACCGGCCAGCCACTGCGGGCCAGACGGCTCGGTGCAGCGCGCGCAAGAGCAGAGCGCAAACCGGCTATGGGGGGCGAGCTATGACACAGCCATTGATTGACCGGATTTTGGCCGAAAAGGGCTATATCCTGACCGATGGGGCGACCGGCACCAATATGTTCAGCGATGGGCTGGAGCCGGGCGCGGCCCCGGAGCTGTGGAATATTGAACAGCCTGAAAAGGTGCGCGCCCTGCATGACAGTTTTATTGAGGCGGGCAGCGATCTGATCCTGACCAATTCCTTTGGCGGCACGGCCTTTCGCCTGCAGCTGCATGAGGCGGAGAAGCGGGTGGTTGAGCTGAACAAGGCGGCAGCGATGCTGGCCAGAGCGGCAGCTGATGCGGCCGGCCGGCCCGTTATCGTGGCGGGGTCTGTTGGCCCGACCGGGGAATTGATGGAACCGCTGGGTACGCTGACCCCGGCGACGGCTGAGGCGGCCTTTGCAGAACAGGCACAGGCGCTGGCAGATGGCGGGGCAGACATGATCTGGATTGAGACCATGTCATCCCTGGAGGAAACGGAGGCAGCCATCCGGGCTGCAAAAAAGACCGGCCTGCCGGTGAGCGCAACCCTGACCTTTGATACGAATGGCCGTTCGATGATGGGGGTCCAGCCGGCCGATTTTGCCCGCTTTGCCGAACAGATGGGGCTGGCCGCCTTTGGTGCAAATTGCGGTATCGGGCCGGCCGAACTGATGGATTCGGTGCAGAAATTTGGCCCGGTGGCAGAGGGTTTGCATATTGTTGCCAAGGGGAATTGCGGTATTCCGCAATATGTTGACGGGGCCATTCACTATCATGGCTCGCCGGAGCTGATGGCCCGCTATGCCGTTCATGCCCGCAATGCCGGAGCCCGGTTTATCGGCGGCTGTTGCGGGACTTCTGTTGATCATGTTTCGGCGATGGCCGCGGCGCTGTCCGGCACCCCGAAAACCGAACTGGATGCCGGCCAGCTGGCGGCGGATCTGGGCAAGCCCTGGGCAGAAATGAAAGAGGGGGAGCGTCCGCAACGCAGCCGCCGCGCGCGCCGCCGCCGCGACTAGACCGGCAAAAACCTTGCCAAACAGGGCTTTTGGTGCATACTGCACGCGATTTTGGCCAGCGCGGCAACCAGCCCTGCAAAATGGAGTTTTTTCATGCATATCTATCGCAGTCATCATTGCGGAGAATTGAGTCTGGCAGATGCCGGCAGTCAGGTGCGGCTGTCCGGCTGGGTGCATCGCAAGCGCGATCATGGCTCTCTGGTGTTTGTTGATTTGCGCGACCATCACGGTCTGACGCAATGCGTGATTGATACTTCTGATGCCTGTTTTGCGGCGGTTGAGGCGGTGCGCAATGAGTCCGTCGTCACCATCACCGGCCTGGTCAAGGAACGCTCTGCTGAGACGGTTAATCCCAATCTGGCCACCGGCGCGATAGAGGTGACCATCGCCGAATTTTCGGTTCAGTCCGCCGCAGACACGCTCCCGCTGCAAGTCAATTCAGAGGAGGATTCAGGCGAGGAAACCAGGCTGCGCTACCGCTATCTGGATCTGCGCCGGGCCCGCCCGCACGCCAATATCCTGTTGCGCGCCCAGATTATCCAATCCTTGCGCCAGCGCATGGTAGAGCAAGGCTTTACCGAGTTTCAAACACCTATCCTGACAGCGTCCTCACCCGAAGGGGCGCGCGATTTTCTGGTTCCGGCGCGCCTGCATCCGGGCAAATTCTATGCGCTGCCGCAAGCCCCGCAGCAATTCAAGCAGCTGATCATGGTCTCCGGTTTTGATCGCTATTTCCAGATCGCCCCCTGTTTTCGCGATGAGGACAGCCGGGCTGACCGCAGCCCGGGCGAATTCTACCAGCTTGATCTGGAGATGAGCTTTGTTGAGCAACAGGATGTGTTTGATGCTGTTGAACCGGTTATTCGCGGGGTCTTTGAGGAATTTTCAGATAAGCAGGTCGATGCCGAATTTGTGCATATTCCCTATGCCGAATCGATGCTGAAATATGGCAATGACAAGCCGGATTTGCGCATTGGCCTTGAAATCTCGGATGTGACCGATATTTTCCGCGGCTCCGGCTTTTCCATTTTTGCAAAGAATATTGAAAAAGGGGCTGTGGTGCGCGCTGTCCCCGGCCCGGGCTGTGGCAGTTTATAAGCAAGATTAGAGAGTCTTCAAGTGTGGAATTTCTATTTTTCTATTTTTTTATATTTTATAAGAGAATTATTTACAAATGTCACCTCAAAAACATTAGGTACTTGGATAGAATTTATTTCCAAATATCACAACAATTATTTGGATGAATATGTACCAAAGTGAAATATTTATTTAATTTGCGAATAATTTTAAAAACTCCTATTAAATATTCTTTTTATTCTGAAAAATCATGAAACTCAATGACACATGGTTCAAATCTATTTAAGTTTTTCTTTAATATTAGATAAAATTTCGTACCTGAAACCTTTGATATCCATTTGTAAAATAAGTTTTTATTTTCCAAAGATTTCAGAAGATAGTCTAAAGAATTTATTTTACTTTATTTGATAAATTTTTTTTTATAAATTTAAATTCATTTAATTTTTCAATTTTTTTCTTTCTAAAGATTTTTCTAAAGTTCCATCGATCAAAATCGAGTCGATATTCCACTCTTTTTTAATTTTCTTTCAAATTCAAAGCTTGCTGCACTCCAGGTGATATACAAAAATCGATATTATTTAAATTATTTGGTAAGAGCATCTCCGCTCCATTCTTTGGCCCAATTCTTTCTAAAAGTTAAGTCTGTTTTTTATAAATTTTTAATAACTGAGCTGATTTATAAGTTTGCATTTTTATATCTTATTAAGGAAATTATTTAAAAATGAATTTCGTATGATGTATCAGAAAATCTTTCAATTGATAAAATAAATCCCTCTTTCTCTTTTAATACATTAATAAATTTAGAAAATAATTCATAATAGAATTATAATAAATAATTCTAATTAATTTAAAACTTTAAATTTAAATTTTATTAAGTGCTAACCTACTTTAGAAATATTGCTAGTTAGCTGCAAAGATTTATTAAATTTTAATTTTTGATCCGCGTTTAGTTCAGAATATAATTTTACAAGAAAATTATAATTTACATTCATATGACCTTCTTGAGATTTTTCTAAATTTATTAAATATTCTGAAAAATCTTCAAAAAAATAATTAATTGGAACTTTTAAATAATTAGACAATTGCAATAATCTAATTGAACTAACTCCGTTAGTGCCTTTTTCATATTTTTGAATTTGTTGAAATGTTACGTTGATTGCTTTTGCGACTTTAGTTTGAGTTAATCCTAAAGCTAGTCTTCTTAGTTTAAGTTTATTACCCAAGTGCTTATTAAAATTATCTCCATTAAGACTTCTTAATTTGTTAAGTTCTTATTCAACTACTTTCACAATAAACTTCAACTTTAAAATTCTTTTTCAAAAAAAGAGAGGATTCAAAAAACCGTCAAGTATTTTTAAATTAAATAATTAATAAATAGGTTGAAATATAGAATTTGCCATGAAACAATTTCGTTCTGTCACTTTAGGATTGGCAAAAACTTCGGTATCAGCTTTTCTACGATCATTCCTTCGTCCATAAAGATCATTTATCAGCTACTTCTTTTGCAATCCCATCTCATGAGTTACAACGATCATAGTCATACCTTTGTTTTGCTAAATTACCATTACATCAAGCACTTCTTGATCATCCTCAGGATCTAATGCTGATGTAGGCTCATCAAAAAGCATTATCTTAGGCTTCATGCATGTGCTTCATATTATGACCCTTTGTTGCTGACCACCCGATAGTTGACCAGGATATTTTTGTGCTTGGTCTAAAATTTGTACTTTTTCAAGATGTTCTAAAGCCAATTCTTCTGCCTCTTTTTTTGGTAATTTTTTTACCCAAATAGGAGCTAATGTACAATTATCTAGAATAGATAAATGTGGAAATAAGTTAAATTGTTGAAATACCATTCCAACTTCGGCTCTAATTTGCTCAATATTTTTAGTATCTTCAGTTAATGTTGTACCATCAACAATAATATCGCCTTCTTGATGTTCCTCTAATCTATTAATACATCTAATTAATGTAGATTTACCAGATCCTGAGGGACCACAGACAATCATCTTTTCTTTAGCTTTAATCAAGATTAATATCTTTTAAAACTTGAAACTCACCAAGCAATACGTAACTGAACGAAGCAACAACAA
>JAYPQA010000016.1:0-7305 GCA_038131695.1 Alphaproteobacteria bacterium
CTTCTTGTCCCAGCCTTTCCATGTGGCAGAAGTCTTTACCGGCACGCCGGGCGTTCTGGTCGATCTGGCCGATACGATCAAGGGCTTCAAGGGCATTGTAGATGGCGATTATGATGATTTGCCGGAAGCCGCTTTCTATATGGTTGGCACCATTGAGGAAGTGGGCGAGAAGGCAAGAAAGCTGTCTGCCGAGGCAGCCTGAGGACAGGCCTGATCAGACGGGCTGCGTGACGGAAAGGCAAGGATTATGGCCGAGACAACAAGATTGGAGCTGGTGACCCCGGCCCGCATCATGGCAGGGTCTGATGTGGAAATGGTGGTTATCCCCGGCAGTGAGGGTCTCTTGGGTGTGCTGCCAAGACACGCGCCGCTGCTGGCCAATCTGGCGCGCGGTGCGGTGGAAATCTATCAGGGCGGCAAGATTGTCCAGCGCTTCTTGATCGATGGCGGTGTGGCAGATATTACCCCGGAAAAGGTTATTTTGCTGGCCGAACGCGCTGTGGAGCTGACCTCAGCCAGCGCGGCTGAGCTGAAAGCCCGTGCTGAGGTCGCCTCCGGGGATGAAGCTGATTTCCTGCTGGCCGCAGCCGAGGCTGTCTAGACAGAGGTCAGGAACAGCGGGCTGAATTCGGTCAGCACACTGTCATAGACCGGGCGTTTGAAGGGCACAGCCAGCTGCGGCAGCCGGCCCGGATCCATCCAGCACCATTCACAAAATTCCGGCTCCTCAGTTGCGATATTGATATCGCCATCCTGGCCGGTAAAGCGCAGCGCGACCCATTTCTGGGCCTGTCCGCGAAACTGCCCGCCCCAGAGCTGATCAGCCAGCGGCAGCGGAATGTCATATTTCAGCCAGTCCGGATGCTCTGCCAGAAGGCGGGCCTTGTCGGTGCCGATTTCCTCGCGCATTTCCCGAAAACAGGCGGTTGTCACATCCTCACCCGGATCGATGCCGCCCTGTGGCATCTGCCAGGCTTCCAGCTTGGTATCAATGCGCCGGCCGGCAAATATCTGGTTCTGTTCATTGATCAGCATGATGCCGACACAGGGCCGGTAGGGGCGCCCGGCCCAGTCACTTGTGCCTGCATCCATTATCCGCGCTCCCCTTGCAGCCGGTTAAAGACGCTGACCCCCCGGATCAAATCTATCGCCCGGGCCAGCTGGAAGTCTATTTTTGACTGGTCAAAAGGCTGCTCCTCACCAGCTTCTTCTTCCGGTTCCGAGGAATCCAGCGCCCCGCGCAGATTCTCCTCGCGCACCGGCCCTTTTTCCAGATTTTCTATCCGTGCCAGCTCAACTGTGATATCCGGCTCAATGCCGCGCGCCTGTATCGATATGCCGGAAGGGGTGTAATAGCGCGAAGTGGTCAGCCGGATAGCCCCATGGCCCGGCACCGGCAGAACAGACTGCACAGACCCCTTGCCAAAAGAGCGCGTGCCCATCACCACCGCCCGGCGATGATCCTTCAGCGCGCCTGCCACAATTTCCGAAGCCGAGGCAGAGCCGGAATTGATCAAAACCACCAGCGGCAGCCCGTCTGAAATATCGCCCGGCCGGGCATAGGCATGGTTGATATCGCCTTCGGCGCGCCCGCGCGTTGAGACGATTTCCCCGCCCTCCAGAAACGCATCTGAAACCTTGATCGCTTCGGTCAGCAAGCCTCCCGGATTATTGCGCAAATCCAGCACCAGCCCTTTCAGCTGGCCTGCCGCCTCCTCACGCAGGGCCGCTACCGCCTCTTGCAACCCCGGGCTGGTCTGTTCGGAAAAAGTGGTCAGCCGGATATAGCCGACATCCTCAAACAAACTATGGCGCACTGAGCGGATTTTAATCTCATCGCGCACCAGCGAGACTTCAAAGGGCTCTTCTGAGCCGCGCTGGACAGAAATAGTGATTTTGGAGCCAACCGGCCCGCGCAGCTTTTCCACCGCCTCATTCAGGCTGAGGCCCATCAGGCTGTCACCATCGACGGACAGGATGAAATCTTCCGGCTGCAGACCGGCTTCGGCGGCCGGGGTTTCATCAATGGGAGAGACCACTTTCACAAAGCCATTCTGCATGGTGACCTCTATGCCCAGCCCGCCAAATTTGCCGGAGGTTTGCACGCGCATTTTCTGGAAGGACTCTTCAGGCAAATAGGCAGAATGCGGATCAAGAGAGGTCAGCATCCCGTTAATCGCCGCCTCAACCAGCGCTTCATCTGTGATCTCGTCAACATAAGAAGAGCGCACCCGCTCAAACACATCGCCGAACAGGGAAAGCTGGCGATAGGTTTCCCGGTTGCTGGGCGATTCGGCTGTCGTATGCGGGGCAGGCAGCAGCACCACCACCCCGACGGCCAGACAAGCCAGCAAGACCGCCCGGCTGGCAAAGCGGGCCACGGGTGACAGATGTTTGAACATATTTTTCTCCAGCCTTCTGCTGCTTTCTGGCCCTAGCTTGCCATTATCAGCCTGTGTGAATCAAGTTTTTGCCGGTCATCCTTTGGGTTGCGGCCAGCCCCAGCAGATATAATATTGTCGGGGCCAGATCCGCCAGCGTGCCATCGCGCAGCCGCACCCCCGCTTCGGCCCCGGCCAGAATGACCGGCACCGCTGAGGTCGTATGCGCCGTATGCGGTGATCCCGCCTCATGATCCCATAATATCTCACAATTTCCATGATCTGCCGTGACGATGATTTGCCCGCCTTTTTCCAAGACTGCCTCGCTGAGTCGCCCGACACAGCGATCCACCGTTTCCACCGCCTTGATAGCAGCAGCCAAATCACCAGTATGGCCGACCATATCCGGGTTGGCAAAATTCACGATTATCACATCATGGGCCCCGGCCTGCACCGATTCCAGCGCCCTTTCCAGCACGCCGGCTGCGCTCATTTGCGGGCGCATATCATAGGTGGCAACCTGGGGTGAGGGCACCATCTGCCTGTCCTCTCCGGCAGAGCTGGCCTCAGAGCCGCCATTAAAGAACCAGGTCACATGGGGATATTTCTCGGTCTCGGCAAGGCGCAGCTGGGACAGGCCCGCAGCCGCCAGAGCCTCACCCAGCCCGTCGCCCAGATCAGGCGGGCCGAACAGATGCGGAATCTGCCTGTCCAGCTGGTCTGACAAGGGCGTCATGGCCAGCCCGCCGCCCAGCTCCGGCACGCCAGAGACATCACATCCGGTCGCGGCCCCGTCAAACAGGGCGGACATGATCTGGCGGGCCCGGTCAACGCGGAAATTGGCCATGATTACCCCGTCTCCGGCAGCCATGCCGGTATAGCCGGTGAGGGTGGTGGGCTGAATGAACTCATCTGTTTCTTCGGCGACGCGGGCCAATTCCAGCGCTTCGGCCGGGCTGGCGGCCTGCCGGTCTGCGCTGCCGGAAACAATCGCATCCAGGGCGCGCTGCGTGCGCTGCCAGCGCTGATCCCGGTCCATGGCAAAATAGCGCCCGATAAGCGTGCCTGTCTCAACCCGGCTGTCCAGCGCGGCAAGAAAGCGGTCCAGCTGGTCATCTGCGGCGCGCGGCAGGGTATCGCGCCCATCTGTGATGATATGCAGCACAACGCGCAACCCGGCCTCCAGACAGGCTGAGGCAAGGGCCAGAATATGCTGGCTGTGGGAATGCACGCCGCCATCAGAGACCAGCCCCAGAAGATGCACCCGGCCGGACGCCTTTTTGATTTTCTCACAAAAAGGGGCAAAGGCGGGCAGGCTGGCCAGCGTTCCTTCTGCAACAGCGCGGTTGATGCGCGGCAAATCCTGTTCGATCAGCCGCCCGGCCCCGATGGTCAGATGCCCGACCTCAGAATTGCCGGGCTGGCCAGCGGGCAGGCCAACCTCCTCACCCGAAGCGGCCAGCCGGGCGTGCGGCCAGCCATCCCACAGCCTGTCTGTATGCGGCGTTTCCGCCAGCACAACCGCATTATGGTCTGCCTCGGCGCGCAGGCCCCAGCCATCCATGATACACAGCACAACAGGTTTCTTGCCAGCTGGCATTTTTTGCTCCGTGAAGAAAATGGCCGGACCTACCTATCTGATTCCACCTATCTGATTTCGGCGCCCGTTACCCTTTATATGGTGTTTTTATAGCAGATTTCAGCTGCGGTGATAGGGATGGCCGCTTAAAATCATTTCCGCCCGGTAAAGCTGTTCGGCCAGCATGGTTCGGAACAGCATATGTGGCCAGGTCGCGCGCCCGAAAGCCAGCTTGCTGTCAGCAGCCTCCAGCAGGGTTTGGTGATGCCCGTCTGCCCCGCCAATGGCAAAGATGGCCTGGCGCACCCCCGCTTCGCGCCAGCTGGCAATCAGCCGGGCCAGCTCTTCAGAAGATATATCGCGCCCGCCCGGATCCAGCGCTGCCAGCCGGGTTTGGCCGGGCCCCGCCCGTTCCGCCAATGCCAGCAATTTCTCGCTTTCCTCTTTGGTGCGGGCCGGCCCTTCGGGCAATTTTGACTCCGCCTCCAGCAGCTGGCCCCCCTGTGGCAGCCGGTTCAGATAATCCTGCCAGGGGGCCGCATCAGCGCGCCGGGACCGGCCTATGGCAGCGATAACCAGCTGCATCAGCCATCCACAGAGACCTGCACCACCTCATCCGGCCCGGCCGGTGCCCACATCCTCTCCAGCTGATAGAAATCGCGCACCTCAGGCCGGAACAGATGCACAATCACATCGCTGGTATCCAGCAAAACCCAGTCTGCCTGCGCCAGCCCTTCCTTGCCCAGCACGGTCAGGCCCGCTTTTTTCAATTTGAATTCAAGATGTTCTGCCATCGAGGCAATATGGCGCGAAGAGGCCCCGGAGGCGACCACCATAAAATCAGCCATTGTCGATTTGCCGTGAAGCGGGATGGAAATAACATCAACGCCCTTGTCATCATCAAGTGATTGCAGCACCAGGTCCAGAACCTGTTCGGGCGTCGGCTGCTTGTTTTTCGCAGGAATGATGAACTCTCCTTTTGGCACGGGATTTTCTATCCGGCTGGATTCAATATAGCCCGATTCGGGAAAAGGGGCAATCCGGCTTTTTCTGCGGCCCTTTTCTATAGTCCTTTTCCGGCTGCCCGCAGCCCGCTTGCCGAGGATGGGTTGCGGCTGGCATGGATAAAGGCCCAGCGCCGTCGGCGGCCTGCCCGGCTGCGGCCCAGCAGGCCCGCTGGCACCCGCTGTCCCAGGAGCGCGCGTCCCGGCCCGTTCAGGGCCGCCGCCCCATAGCCCGGCCGGTTCAAGACCAATATATCAGCCAGCCGGGTGATCCGCCTTGCCTGATACCAGAGGTGAAAGCTGGCCAGATTATCAGCCCCCATGATCCAGATGAGGCGGCTTTTCGGCTGCATCACCGCCAGCCTTTCCAGCAGCCGGAGCGTTACCGCAGGCTTGCGCCCGCGCGAAAGGGCAGCCAGCCGCGCCTCAATATCCGGCACTTTCAGCCAATTGTGACCAGCTGCCAGCTGCCAGGCGGCGGCCAGCCAGGCGTAAAACCGGCCATGCCAGCAGCGGTTTAAGGGGTTTTGCGGGCTGACCAGCCGCAGATTTCATCCAGCTGGCCGGCGCGGCGGGCCTGGCGGGCAATATCCAGATGCCCCCATGCGGCGGGTTGAAAGAGCCGCCCATCAGCCCGATTCGCCGCTGCCCGGCCGCTCGGGCCCGGCCCGCCAGCAGATGCCGACGCATCCTGTCAGGGGCGTGTCTGGCCATTGCCCCGCACAACATATTTGAAGCTGGTCAGCTGTTCAGCCCCGACCGGCCCCCTGGCGTGCAGGCGGCCTGTGGCAATGCCGATTTCTGCGCCCATGCCAAATTCACCGCCATCGGCAAACTGGGTTGAGGCATTGGCCATAACAATCGCGCTGTCCACTTCGGACAGGAAGCGGGCGACAAGGGCGCTGTCCCGGGTGAGGATGGATTCGGTATGGCCGGAGCCATAGCGGCGAATATGCTCTATCGCCTGATCCGGGCCGGACACCAGCCGCACCGAGAGAATCGGAGCCAGATATTCGGTTGACCAATCTTCTTCCACCGCTTCGGTCATTTGCGGAACCAGCTGGCAGGCCGCATCATCCCCGCGCAGCTCGCATCCCGCCTCCAGCAACGCGGCGGCGATCCCAGGCAACATATCTGCTGCGATGGACTGGTCAATCAGCAATGTTTCTGCGGCCCCGCAAATGCCGGTGCGCCGCATTTTGGCATTCACCGCTATCTCGGCTGCTTCCTGTGGATCGGCCCCGGCGGCGACATAGAGATGGCAAATCCCTTCCAGATGGGCAAAGACCGGCACGCGCGCCTCTTCTTGAACCCGCCCGACCAGCGATTTGCCGCCGCGCGGGATAATCACATCAATCTGGCCAGCTGCCGCCAGCATCGCCCCGACCAGCGCGCGGTCAGGATTATCCACAATCTGCACCGCATCCGGGCTGAGACCGGCTGCGGCCAGCCCGTCTGCCATCAAACCGGCCAACAGGCTGCTGGAATGGAAGGAATCAGAGCCGCCGCGCAGAATCGCCGCATTGCCTGATTTGATGCACAGCCCGGCCGCATCCACAGTCACATTGGGGCGCGATTCATAGATAATGCCGATCACGCCAAGCGAGGTCGCAACACGGGCAATATCAAGGCCGGACGGCACCGTCCATCTGGCCAGCTCACGGCCCAGCGGATCAGGCAGGCTGACAATATCCTCCAGCCCCTGTGCCATCGCCTCGATGCGGCTGTCATCCAGAGCCAGCCGGTCAATAAAAGCCGCGCTCAGCCCGGCCTTTTTGCCAGCTTCCAGATCGCGGCTATTGGCTTGCAGGATAGCGGGGCGTTGCTGGCGCAGCAAATCGGCGGCCGCGCTGAGAGCCTGATTGCGCTGCTCATGGCTGGCCCCGGCCAGTTCGGTCTGGGCCGCGCGGGCCCGGCTGGTCATGGCCTGCATGGTCTGTGCTGCTGTCTTGCTCATCAAGATGTCTCCTGTCCGGTATCCTGGTTCTTGCGCCGCCCGCCCAGCAGGGCCAGATCATCTGCATGGATCAGCTCATTCCCTCACTGCCCAACAGGGTTGTGAAGGCGCTTTTATGACCAGCAAGTCTGCCTCAGCTGAGAATAGCCTGCCAGCCCGAGGCTATCTCCTGACCGCCAGCATCCAGCAGGCGCACCGGATCGCCGCGCTCAAACGGGCCGGTCACCGCACTCACCCCTGCGGCCAGCAGTGATTTTCCAGCCAACACCGCCTGGCTGGCCCCGGCATCCAGCTGCAGGCTGCCCTTGGGGGCCAGCATACCGGCTATCCAGTTCTTGCGGGCCGCCATCGGGGCCAGGGCGGCCGCCTCTGCAGCAATACGTA
>JAYPQA010000017.1:0-38696 GCA_038131695.1 Alphaproteobacteria bacterium
GCTACGTATTGCTGACAGCCCGCGTCAAGTCGCTAATGAAGACGGAAAAGTGATGGAACAAGACTTCCTGCCTGCAGGGCCACAGATAAAAGCCCCAGCTAATGAGGAGCTGATTGATTTCGGCTTTGGTGAGGTCGCACGCGCGACAAGCAGACTGGGTGCGCGCGGTGTTTGATCTGGTCGCCCCATCCTATGATTTTGATGAATGATGATGAGCGTTGGTGTGCATCGGCTCTGGAAAGAGGCGCTGATGGACTGGCTGGCCCCGCAACCAGGCCAGAAGCTGGTCGATCTGGCAGGCGGCACAGGTGATATCGCCTTGCGTTTTCGCGCGGCGGCGGCGGCGAGGTGCTGGTCGTTGATATTAATGAGCAAATGCTGCTAAGCCGGACGCAAGCGGCGTGATCTGCGCCAGTATGCAGACCAGATTAGCTGGCAGCTGGCAATGCCGAATCGCTGGCGATTGAGACGGCCAGCGCGGATCGGGTGACCATCGCCTCGGCTTGGGCTGCGCAATGTGACTGATCTGGCCGCCCTGGCTGAAGCCTGGCGCATCCTGAAGCCGGGTGGGCGGTTTTGCTGTCTGGAATTTTCCCATGTCATAATGCGCTGCTGGCGCAGCTGTATGAACTGGTCATTTCGGCATCCTGCCCCGATTGGGCGGGGTGATTGTCGTGACCGGCCCGCCTATCAATATCTGGTCGAATCGATGCGCCGCTTTCCCAGCCAGGCCGAACTGGCCGGGATGCTGGCAGAGGCGGGCTTTGCCCAGGTGCGGGTGCGGCCTCTTCCTGGCGGGATAGCCGCCCATTCATTCAGGCTGGAAGCTGGATTGATGCGACGCGTTCTGGTGCTGGTCAGATTGCCGGGGATCGCCTTTGCGCTGGGCCGGGCCGGGGTGCTGGGACATATTGCCAGGTTGCCGCAGCTGCCGGGCTGGCTGGCCGGTCTGTGCCGCTTTATTGACCGGGTGATGGCTGGCCAGCGCACCGATATACAGGCCGGGGCCGCTTTATGTGAGGCGCTGCAAGCGCTGGGGCCAGCCTTTATCAAATTTGGCCAGGCGCTTTCCACCCGTTCGGACTTGCTGGGGCCGGATATTGCTGGCGGGCTGACCTTGCTGCAGGACCAGCTGCCTGCCTTTCCGGCCGCGCGGGCACGCGCCCTGATTGAAGAGGAAACCGGACGGCCGCTGCAAGAGACCTTTGCTGAATTTGAAGCCGAGCCGGTGGCCGCCGCCTCTGTGGCCCAGGTGCATAAAGCCCGCCTGCAAGATGGGCGCTGGGTCGCGGTCAAGCTGTTGCGGCCCGGCATCCATCAGCGCATGGCCCGTGATATTCGCCTGTTTGATATGCTGGCCGGGCTGGTGGAATGGGCGGCCCCCGGCCTGCGACGGCTGAAGCTGCGCGAGGCGGTGCGCCAATTCGAGACCATCTCGGAAATTGAGCTTGATCTGCGGATGGAGGCGGCCGCGGGCGGCAAGCTGGCCGATAATCTGGCCGCCGATGCCGGGGTGCGCGTGCCCTGGATGGATTTGCAAAACAGCACGGCCAATATGCTGATTTCCGAGTGGATAGACGGGCGGCGCATAGATGACCGGGCCGGGCTGCTGGCCGCCGGGCATGATATTTCGGCTTTAACTGAGCGGGCGGCAGACAGTTTTTTCAAACAGGTCTTTCGCGATGGCTATTTCCATGCCGATATGCATCCCGGCAATATTCTGGTTGCTGAGGATGGGATGCTGGTGCCGATAGATTTCGGCATTATGGGGCATCTGGAGCTGGAAGACCGGCTGTTTCTGGCAGAGCTGCTGCTGGCCATGCTGGAGCGCGATTATGACCGGCTGGCCAGCCTGCATGATGAGGCGGGTATGCTGTCTGCTGAGGTGGAGCTGGCGCAGTTCGCCCAGAGCCTGCGCGCCGTGGTGGAGCCGGTGCTGGGCAAAAATCTGGGCGAGATAGAGCTGGGCCGGGCGCTGGGCCAGATTTTACAAATCTCAGCCCGCTTCAATATCGCCGTGCAGCCGCAATTCAATCTTTTGCAAAAAACCCTCGGCATGGCAGAAGGGGTGGCAAGAGAGCTGTCACCCGGCTCCAATATCTGGGAGCTGGCAGGCCCGCTGGCCGCTGACTGGAAAGCCGGACAGACCGGGCTCAGCCTGCGTGTTGCCCGCACGGCCCAGGATTTGGCAAAGCTGGTGCGGCTCTTGCCCGGTTTTCTGGAGCAGATGGAACGCCAGCAAAACACGCCGCCAGAGGCCAGCCCTTCGCCAGGCAGATGGGCCATGGGGATTGCCGGGC
The DNA here is from genome assembly GCA_038131695.1 of Alphaproteobacteria bacterium. Lineage (GTDB taxonomy): Bacteria > Pseudomonadota > Alphaproteobacteria > Puniceispirillales > Puniceispirillaceae > JADHLK01. The sequence continues at coordinate 2,301 of JAYPQA010000017.1, forward strand.
TGGCCAGTATCGCAGCTGGTATCGCAGCTGGGTTCGCAGGCGGTATTTTGCTGACCCTTGCCTTGCTTGGGCTGTTGCATTAAACTGAATTTGTGAATAATTCACAATTTTGTGAAAACACGGGATTTGTCATGCGATTTGCCCGCAATTTAGACTATCTGATTTCCTTGCTGGGGGGCAGGGAGGCGGTGCAAGCCCGGCTGGGGGTGGGGCCGAGTGCGCTGTCCAATTACAAGGCGCGGGCCAGCCTGCCCACGGCCAAGTTCGATCTGTTGGCAGAGGCGGCGCGCGCAGCTGGCTGGCAGCTGGACCCGGATACGCTGGCGGTGGCCCCGCTGGCTGGATTGCGGCCTGTTGTGCTGTTGATTGTGACCGGCGGCATCGCAGCCTATAAGGCGCTGGATTTGGCCCGCCGCCTGATGGATCAGGGCTGTCTGGTGCGCGCTGTAATGACGCGCGGGGCCCAGCAATTTATCACCCCCCTGTCGCTCTCTGCCCTGACCGCAGAGAAAGTCTATACAGATTTGTTTGACCTGACCGATGAGGCGGAGATGGGCCATATCAATCTGGCCAGATCAGCTGATCTGGTGTTGGTGGCCCCGGCCAGCGCGCATTTCATGGCCAAGCTGGCACACGGGCTGGCAGATGATCTGGCCAGCACACTCTGTCTGGCAAGCGAGGCCCCTTTGCTGCTGGCCCCGGCAATGAACCCGGTGATGTGGGCGAATCAGGCAACCGCTGATAATCTTGATCTGCTGATGCGGCGCGGGGTGCAGCTGGTCCAGCCTGCGGATGGGGATATGGCCTGCGGAGAGACCGGCACCGGCCGTTTGGCAGAAGTCCCTGATATTGTCAGGGCCGCGCTGGCGGTGCTGGCGGGCAAGGACGCGCTTATCCAGCCCACCAAGCCCGCCAGATTGGCCGGGCGGCATATCCTTGTCACCTCCGGGCCTACGCAGGAGCCGATTGATCAGGTTCGCTACATCGCCAACCGATCCTCCGGGCGTCAGGGCCATGCGATTGCCGCTGCCTGTGTTGCGCGCGGGGCGCAGGTGACCCTGATCAGTGGCCCGGTCTCGCTGCCGGCCCCGCACGGGGTGCGGCTGGTTTCTGTGGAAACGGCCGAGGAGATGATGGCAGCAGCGGAAGCCGCCTTGCCAGCTGATGTTGCTGTCTGTGCGGCAGCTGTGGCGGATTGGCGGGTGGAAAATGCCGCTTCTGGCAAGCTGAAAAAACAGGCTGGCGGCCCGCCCAGCCTGCAGCTGGTGGAGAACCCGGATATTCTGGCCCGCCTGTCCAGCCATTCCCGTCGCCCGCAGCTGGTGGTCGGCTTTGCCGCCGAAAGCGAAAATCTCATCCACCATGCACAGGCGAAGCTGGCGAAAAAGGGCTGTGACTGGATTCTGGCCAATCAGATAGCCCAGGAACAGGGGCTGGTTTTCGGGGCTGATCATAATCAGGTGGTGCTGATCTCCCATGCCGCGCCGGAAGTCTGGCCGGAACAGGACAAGCAGGCGATTGCCGACAGGCTGGCGGATCAGATGGCTGACAGTCTGGCCCGTCCGGATGCTGCCCAATGAGCGGGCCGGTCCGCATAGAGCTGTGCCAGCTCCCGCATGGAGTCGATTTGCCGCTGCCCCACTATCAGACAGACGGGGCGGCTGGCATGGATCTCTATGCCGCGCTGGCCGGGCCGGTTCTGCTGGCCCCGATGCAGCGCCAGCTGATCCCCACCGGCCTTCAGATAGCCCTGCCGCCCGGCTATGAGGGCCAGATCAGGCCGCGCTCCGGCCTGGCGCTGAAACAGGGGCTAACCCTGCTGAACAGCCCGGGCACGATAGATAGTGACTATCGCGGCGAGATCGGCGTTATCCTGATCAACCTGTCTGACCAGAGGGCCGAGATCACCCATGGCCAGCGGATTGCCCAGATGGTGGTCGCGCCGGTGGTGCAGGCTGTCTGGCAGCCTGTCGAGGCGCTGGACCAGACCGGGCGCGGGGCTGGCGGCTTTGGCTCTACCGGCAAGGGGGGAGAGGATGCTGAGTGAGGCCGATCTGACCCGCTATGCCAGACAGGCCATTCTGCCAGAGCTGGGCGAGGAGGGGCAGGAGCGGCTGCTGGCCAGCCGCGTGCTGATTATCGGGGCAGGCGGGCTGGGCAGCCCGGTCATCGCCCTCTTGGCTGCGGCCGGTATCGGCCAGCTGACCATTTGCGACGGTGATGGCGTAGAGCTGAGCAACCTGAACCGGCAATTTATCCATGCCAGCACCCGGCTGGGCGAAAACAAGGCAGAGCAGGCCGCTGCCTTTGCCAACCGCCTGAATCCGGCGATTCGCACCATCGCTGTCCCGCAGATGATGACCGGGGAGACGCTGGCCGGCTTGCTGGACGGGCAGGATATGGTGCTGGATTGCACAGATGAGATGGCCAGCCGCCAGCTGATAGCCCGCGCCGCCAGAGCCGCGGGCATCCCGCATATTTTTGGCGGGGCTGTGCGGATGACAGGCCAGCTGAGCGTCTTTATGGCCGGTGTGCCGGGCCATGCAGAGGCGGCCTGTCTGGGCTGTCTGTTTCCCCAGCAGCCCGGCCCGGATCTGGCCCCGAATTGTGCAGAGGCCGGCATTCTGGGGCCGGTGGTCAGCGTGATCGGCAGCCTGATGGCAGCAGAGGCGGTGAAGCTGGCGGCCGGTCTGGGCGGCAGCATGGAAGGGCGGTTGCTGCTCTATGACGGACAGGCGGTGCGGTTTGATGAAATTGCCTTTAGCCGCCAGGATGATTGCCCGCTCTGCGGCGCGGCGGCCCAGCCCTGATCCGGAACAATGCCCGGCCTAGCTGGCCATGGCCGGAACCACCCGGTCCGGCGGGGTATGGCCATCAATAAAGGTCTGGATATTGATAATCACCTTGTCGCCCATCGCATGGCGGCCCTCAATCGTGGCCGATCCGATATGCGGCAGCAGCACGACATTATCAAGCTGGCGCAGGCGCGGCGGCAGCTTTGGCTCATCTGAATAGACATCCAGCCCGGCCCCGGCAAAATGCCGTTCCGCCAGCAAGTCAATCATCGCCTCCTGATCAATGATATCACCGCGCGCAGTATTGACCAGATAGGCATGGCTGGCCAGCATCTCCAGCCGCTCGCGATTGAGCAGATGATGCGTCGCCGGGGTATAGGGGCAGTTGATCGAGACAATATCCATCCGCCCCAGCATTTGATCCAGCGAATCCCAATAGGTGGCTTCCAGCTCCTCTGCGATAGAGGCGTGCACCGGATTGCGGTTGAAATAATGGATAGACATACCAAAGCCGCGGGCACGGCGCGCCACCGCCTGACCGATTGCTCCCATCCCGACAATGCCCAGCCGCTTGCCATTTATCCGGTGTCCCAGCATCCCGGTTGGCGCCCAGCCGGCCCATTTGCCGGATCGGGCCAGCACATCCCCCCTCAGCAATGCGGCGCGGCACGGCCAGAATAAGGGCCATCGCCACATCTGCTGTATCTTCTGTCAGCACGCCCGGCGTATTGGTCACCGTGATGCCGCGCGCCTTGGCAGCGTGCAGGTCAATATGATCAATGCCGGTGCCAAAAGAGGCGATCAGCCGCAGCTGGTCACCCGCCTTTTCGATCATCTCGGCATCTATCAGGTCGGTTACCGTCGGCACCAGCACATCAGCCCGCCCCATCGCGGCGATTAATTCAGCCCGGCTCATCGGCGTATCAGTCGGGTTCAGCTCAGCATTGAACAGCTCACGCATCCGGGTCTCGGTGACATCAGGATATTTGCGTGTCAGAACAATCTTCGGCTTGGTCATTTAAGGCATTCCCCCGGTCTCTCTGTGCGGCATAGAGCGGGCCGCACAGGACAGATTTTATCCATTTTGCCCGCTGCGTCACCAATTTGATGCTTTCCGGGCTGGACTTATTCTAGCCCAAAGATAGAATCCGTTCAGCAAAAAGTAAAAGATTTTGACCGGCCCGCTTTTCGGGCTGGCTACCCGCCAAGGGGAAAGGGCCGCCAAGAGATGGCACCAAGACGATCTATTCTGCAGCTTTTGGCCGGTTTTCTGCTGCTGGCAGGCGGCTTTGCTTTCCTGTCGGCCGGCCCGCCTGCCGCCGCCCAGGAAGCCCGGCTGGTGGTGCAGGGCTCCGGCCTGCCCGTGCCCAGATTCGTGACCACAAAATCAGCCAAGGTCAATATGCGGCTGGGGCCGGGGCGCGAATATCCGGTCGCCTGGGTCTATCGGAAAAAGCATTTTCCGCTGAAAGTGGTGGCGGAATTTGATGTCTGGCGCAAGGTAGAAGACCCGGATGGCAGCACGGGCTGGATTCACAGCCCGCTTCTGACCCTGCAGCGCTTTGTTCTGGTAACCGAGGCGGTGGCTGAAATCCGCGCCGCCCCTGAGGCGGATGCGGCCCTGACCGGCGTGGCAGAGCGCGGCGTTTTGCTGGAATTGCTTTATTGCGAGAAGGGCTGGTGCCGGCTGGCTCATGAAAAGGCGCGCGGCTGGGTGCCAGCCAGCCTCATCTGGGGGGTTCTGGAAAGCGAGGCGGACAGCCCGCCAGAGGCGGATCGCAAGGCCCCCTGACCGGCTGCCAAAATCCGTCATGGTCTTGGCGGTGTTTTTGCGCTACCACTATTAGGAAACAGGCCAGAGACAAAAACAGGTTTGGGAAGGGCGATCTTCTGCATACCCAGAAGAGAGCAAGAAAAAGGGAACAGGAAAAAATGGCCATGCAACAAAATAGTTTTGCCTATGAAGAGCTCATCGCCTGTGCAAAAGGTGAGATGTTCGGCCCCGGCAATCCGCAATTGCCGATGCCGCCGATGCTGATGTGTGATCGCATCACCCATATCAGCGACACGGGCGGGGCCCATGAAAAGGGCTTGATACAGGCAGAATTTGATATTCACCCGGATCTCTGGTTCTTCCCCTGCCATTTTGAGGGCGACCCGGTGATGCCGGGCTGTTTGGGGATGGATGCGCTCTGGCAGCTGGTTGGGTTTTTCCTCGGCTGGGCAGGCGGTCAGGGGCGCGGGCGCGCGCTGTCCGTCGGGGCGGTGAAATTTACCGGCCAGATTCTGCCCTCTGCCAAGCTGGTGCAATTCCAGCTGGATATGAAGCGGGTCATTATGCGCCGCCTGGTGATGGGCATCGCAGATGGCAAGGTTCTGTGTGACGGCGAGACCGTGTTTGAGGCAGAGGATATCCGGGTCGGGCTGTTCGGCGCAGAAGGGGCTTCGGCATGACCAGGCGCGTTGTTATCACCGGTCTTGGGATCGTCTCCTCTATCGGCAATAATGCAGCCGAGGTCACGGACAGCCTGCGGCATGGCAAATCCGGCATTGTGGCCGCCCCGGACTATGCTGAGCTGGGCTTTCGCAGCCAGGTGAAGGGCGCGGTCAAGATGGATGTGGCCGACCATATCGACCGCAAGCAGATGCGCTTTATGGGTGAAGGGGCCGCCTATGCGGTTCTGGCCATGCAGCAGGCGGTCGCAGATGCCGGTCTGGAAGAGGCGGATATTTCCAACCCGCGCAGCGGTCTTATCGCCGGGTCTGGCGGGCCCTCCACGGCCAATATGCTGCAAGCCTTTGACATCACGCGCGAGAAAGGCCCGAAACGGGTCGGCCCCTATATGGTGCCGCGCTGTATGTCCTCTACTGTATCGGCCTGTATCGCCACTTTTTTCCAGATAAAGGGGCTGAATTACTCGATCAGCTCAGCCTGTTCCACCTCGGCCCATTGCATTACCGCCGGGGCTGATGCGATTCGCTATGGGATGCAGGATATTGTCTTTGCCGGAGGCGGTGAGGAATTGCACTGGACGCTGTCTGTGCTGTTTGATGCGATGGGCGCGATGTCCTCTTCCTACAATGACACGCCGGAGCGGGCCAGCCGCGCCTATGATGCCAACCGGGACGGCTTCGTTATCGCAGGCGGCGGCGGAATGCTGGTGCTCGAAGATTATGAGCACGCCAAGGCGCGCGGTGCGAAAATCTATGCTGAGATTGTCGGCTATGGGGCCAATTCAGACGGGCATGACATGGTGGCCCCATCCGGTGAGGGGGCGGTGCGCTGCATGGAGCTGGCGCTGGCCGGGTTTGATGGACAGGCGCTGACCGGCAAGGTGGATTATATCAATGCCCATGGCACCTCTACCCCGGTCGGCGATATCAAGGAGCTGGATGCGGTGCGCGAAGTGTTCGGGCCGCGCGGCTATCTGCCGGTGGTGGCCTCAACCAAATCGCTGACCGGCCATTCGCTGGGGGCAACCGGGGTGCAAGAAGCCATCTATACGCTGTTGATGATGCAAGGGGGCTTTATCGCCGGCTCAGCCAATATCGAAACGCCAGACCCGGCGATCGGTGATATTCCGATCCCGCAAGCCTGCATGGATGGCGCGGGGATCGATCTGGCGCTGTCCAATTCCTTCGGCTTTGGCGGGACCAATGCCACGCTGGCGCTGGCCAGATGGCAGGATTAGACAGGCCAGCGCATGGGCATTCTAACTGGCAAGAACGGGCTGATTATCGGGGTCGCCAATGAACGATCGGCGGCCTGGGGATTGCCCGGGCAGCGCATCAGCATGGGGCAAATCTGGCCTTCAGCTATCAGATGGAGGCGTTCAAAAAACGGCTGGAGCCGCTGGCCGGGCAAGTTGGCTCGGATATTTTGCTGGCTTGCGATCTGGCAGAGGAGGGCGCAGCAGACACGCTGATAGCCGATCTCGGCCAGCATTGGGACCGGCTGGATTTTATCGTTCATGCGGTGGGTTTTTCTGACAAGGCGGAGCTGAAAGGCCCCTATTTCGATACCAGCCGCGCCAATTTTGAACAGACCCTGCTGATCTCGGCCTTTTCGCTGACCGAGCTGGCCCGCGCCGCTGTGCCGATGATGCCGGGCGGCGGGGCGATCCTGACCTTGAGCTATCTGGGCGGGGTGCGGACCACGCCGAATTATAATGTGATGGGGGTGGCCAAGGCCGCGCTGGAAGCTTCGGTGCGCTATCTGGCGGTGGATTTGGGCAGGCGGAATATTCGGGTGAATACGCTGTCTGCCGGGCCGATGAAGACGCTGGCCGGGGCCGCTATCAGCGGCGCGCGCCATGTGTTCCGCCACAGTGAGGAGCAGGCCCCGCTGGGCCGCAACCCCGATATTGACGAGGTCGGCAAGGCGGCTGTCTATCTGGTCTCTGATCTGGCCTCCGGGGTGACCGGCGAAACCCATTACGCCGATGGCGGCTATCACCATATCGGCGTACCCAAGGAGGGATGAGCCGGGAGAAGCTCAGGCGCGGCCGCTGAGCAATTTGCGGCGGGCCTCATAGAGGCGTTTATTGTCTGAATTATATTCCTGTTTCAGATCGCATGGCAAATCATAGACATCCACCAGCTCAAAACAGGCCGGCCAATAGCTGTTACCCTGTCTCTCTATTTCAAAGCCAACCGCCAGATGGATGGACTCGCGGGTGATTTTCGGATCCTCGGCCGGGGAGAGGTAAAAGCTGCGCTGGGTGGTATATTTGTTTTTCCCTGCATAGGTTTTGATTTCCAGATAAAACGCGGTGCCCTGATGAGACGCATTTCCAGGCCCAGATTCAATCCCGGGCCAGCTGACATCCAAATCCGGATAGCCGGTAGATTTGCCGCCGCCGCTTTTGGTGCGCGGGGCGCGGGCCTGAAAGCCGCTGCTATTCAGCGCATCGCGGACAAAAGGCTCCATATCATTGCCGACCTCATTGGGGCGCGGGCGGATGATGGGGCGGGCCGCAACGGTTCGGCAGACCAGCTCAAAAGCCGGTTTCAGAGCGGCCAGCAAGGCGGGCCGTCCGGCCTCTGGCAGCGGCAAAACGCGGAAGCCATAAAGCTGTTCAATAACCTGGTAAAAAGGCAGACTGGTCTTCATAACACTCACTCAATTTGATTTGCGGAAAATCACGATCCGGTTGGAATTGGTGCCCTTGCTGTTATTGGACACGCCCCAGCAATTCGCTGTCTTGGTAAAATCCTGCTGATTGACCATCACCGCCAGCACCTCCAGCGGCAGGTTTAGGGCGGCCTCTATCACCGCCTCTTCCAACAGGATTTTGCCGCCCCGCACCTCTCCTACCTCAAAGGCGACATGACCGCCGGGCCGGGTGATGCGGGCCAGCTCAGCCAGGGTGCGCCGGATAAAAGCCTGCCAATCTTCCAGTTTCTTGTAATGCGATATGTCAACAGAATCCGGTTCGATACCGGCGAACCAGCAGCGCAGCCAATTATCAGCCTGATAATCCACCACATCCAGAAAAGGGCGGCGAGGTCACGGTGAGCGCGATGCTGTTATCGGCGATTTCAGGCGTCTGATCAGCCGGACCGCAATACAGATACATATCATTTTCCGGCACGCAGCCATTTTTCAGCAGCTGGCGCGATTTTTTCAGAATCAGCGCAGGCACATCGCGTCTGGGTGGTATCTGCTTGCGTTTTTCATTGATAATCGCCTGTCGCTTGACCGAGACGGCCTGATTGGGCGGCAAGGTATAGACAGAAAAAAACCCGGATGAATGGCCGGTCAGCCGGTTAATCGCCACCATTTGAATCCATCTGTCCACATCATCCATCTGGCCGCTGGCCTGTCTGTCCAGCAGCCAGCCGCGCAACCCTTCCAAATCAGCCAGCGTCTCCGGATGGTAGAAGACCAGCAAATCCTCGCGCCGGGCCGGGCCAAACCGGCCAAAGGGGATCTCGGCCAGCCGTGCCTGAATAGCGGCCAAATCTATCTGTTTCAGGCGCGGGCCTGCCAGATTAAGGCTGAGCGGGTTGCAATCATTGCCCAGCGGCACACGCCCTGCCAAAGCGGCCTCTATCACGGTTGTGCCGCGCCCCATAAAGGGATCATAGACCCGGTCCCCCGGCCCGGTCAGACGATCGATAAAAAAACGCGGCAGCTGCGGCTTGAAACAGGCCCGATAGCTCACCTCATGCAGATTGCTGGCCTGGCGCTGGCGGGCGGTCCAGAACTCATTGATGAAATAGGGAAGGCCCCGGTGTTTTTCAAACAGGCTGCGGCTGCCAAAATCATCAAATTCGGCCAGCAAATCGCAAAAATCCATAGGCTTGCTGTGAGGAAAGGGAAGGGCTGGCTGATTCATTTGCTTTTGCCGAAACTAAATAAGGGCCTTTCTTGTTCTTGGCCTGTTCGCCTATTCTGGGTGAATTCTGCGCTTTGTAAAGGTTTTATTGGCGGGGCGCTGTCAAACCCCCCAAAACCGCTCCCATAAAAAACCACCCCGGACAGTCTGGACCGGGGCGGTTTTGCAGATTTCAAAAAGGGCGCGCCCTTGCGGGCAGGCTTTTGCGCTTCAGGCTTAGTCTTCCTTGCCTTCGAGGTCAGCCCCATTTTCCTGATCGACCCGCTTCATGGACAATTTCACCTTGCCGCGGTCGTCAAAGCCAATCACCTTGACCCAGACCATATCGCCTTCCTTGCAGACATCCGTGGTCTGGCCAACGCGCTCATTGCGCATCTCGGAGATATGGACCAGCCCGTCGCGGGGGCCGAGGAAATTGACAAAGGCGCCGAATTCCACAGTCTTGACGACCTTGCCCTGATAGATTTCGCCCAGCTCCGGCTCAGCCGTGATTTCCTTGATCCGGCGATGGGCCGCATCTGAGGATTCCTGGGTGACCGCCGCGACCGAGACAGTGCCGTCATCTTCAATATCAATCTTTGCGCCGGTCTCTTCACAAATCTCGCGGATGACCTTGCCACCCGGGCCGATCAGCTCGCGGATTTTATCCACCGGAATTTTGATGGTAGAGATTTTCGGGGCTGTATCTGCCAGTGATTCACGCGCACTGGTCAGCGCCTTGGCCATCTCGCCCAGAATATGCAGGCGGCCATCCCGCGCCTGATCCAGCGCGATTTTCATAATCTCAGGCGTGATAGAGGTGATTTTGATATCCATCTGCAACGAGGTAATCCCCGTCTCAGTACCGGCAACCTTGAAGTCCATATCGCCCAGATGATCCTCATCACCCAGAATATCGGACAGCACGGCGAACTCATCCCCTTCCTTAATCAGCCCCATCGCGATACCGGCCACCGGGCGCGCCAGCGGCACCCCGGCATCCATCATGGAAAGCGATGTCCCGCATACTGTGGCCATAGAGGAAGAGCCGTTTGATTCGGTAACTTCCGAGACCGTCCGCAGGGTATAGGGAAAGGCTTCCTTGGTCGGCAGAACCGGATTGATCGCCCGCCAGGCCAGCTTGCCATGCCCCACCTCGCGGCGGCCGGGCGTGCCCATGCGGCCTGCCTCACCCACGGAATAGGGCGGGAAATTGTAATGCAGCATGAAGCGCGAGCGATATTCCCCGTCCAGCGCATCCACAATCTGCTCATCCTGGCCCGTGCCAAGCGTGGTTACGCACAAGGCCTGTGTCTCACCGCGGGTGAACAGGGCCGAGCCATGCGTGCGGGGCAGGAAGCCAACTTCTGCCACAATCGGGCGCACCGTTTTGGTGTCGCGCCCGTCAATACGGGTGCCGGTCTTCAGAATGGCAGAGCGCACAACATCTGACTCCAGCTCTTTCATCAGCCCGCCAACCAGCACCGCATCAGCATCCTCACCGGCTTTTTCCAGCGCCTCTGCCTTCACCTCAGAGAGCGCGTCCTGACGGCTGGTCTTGTCCTTGATGGCATAGCCGGCTTCCACTTTTTTGCGCAGGCCAGAAACCGTCTTGCGCAGGGCCGCCGCTTCCGGGGCCTCTTCAGGCAGATCGCGCGGCTCCTTGGCAGCCGCTTCCGCCAGCGAGATAATCGCCTCAATAACCGGCTGCATCTGCTCATGGCCGAAAGTGACCGCGCCCAGCATAATGTCCTCAGACAGCTCAGAGGCTTCTGATTCCACCATCAGCACCCCTTCTGCCGTACCGGCCAGAATCAGGTCCAGCTGGCTGTCTGCCATCTCGCTGCGGGTTGGGTTCAGAATATAATTGCCATCCTTCCAGCCGATACGCGCCCCGGCAATCGGGCCGAAAAACGGCACGCCGGAAATGGTCAGGGCTGCCGACGCGCCGACCATTGCCACAATATCCGGGTTATTTTCCAGATCATGTGACAGCACAGTGCAGACAATTTGCGTCTCGCATTTGAAGCCTTTCGGGAAGAGCGGGCGAATAGGCCGGTCAATCAGGCGGCTGGTCAGGGTTTCATTCTCCGACGGGCGGCCTTCACGCTTGAAAAAGCCGCCTGGGATCTTGCCAGCTGCAAAAGCTTTTTCCTGATAATTCACGGTCAGCGGAAAGAAATCCTGGCCCGGGCGGGCGGTCTTGGCGGCAACCGCGGTGCAGAGCACGCTGGTCTCTCCCATGGTGGCCATGACGGCCCCATCTGCCTGACGGGCGACCTTGCCGGTTTCCAGTATCAGCGTCTTGTCGCCCCAGCTGATTTCCTTGCGATATATTTCGAACATTCATCTCTCCGTTCTTGTTTGACAGCCGCCTGTGGTTGGTTTTCCTGTCTGGTTTTCCCAGAATGTATTTTCCCAGAATGCAATGGCAGGCCGCCAGCCTTGTCGGTGGCTGGGCCGCTATCCGTTAAGAGGACAGGCTGTATGGAAAGGGGGGAAATATGTTCGATAGGCTGGCCTGATGCCTGCCTGTTGAATGACATCCCTGTCCGGTCATTCAGCTTGCCTGCCAACTCTGGCAGGCCTGTGCCTCATTCATCCTAGTTTGCGGCTTTCCTTGGTTTTCTCTTTTCTTCTTTCATCTGCCGAGGGATATGACACGGCCCAGCCTTATTTGCAAACAAAAAAGCTGCCTCGCCAGCATCGGCAGACAGCTTTGTTGCAAAAATATCTGGCGGGCCTGTCCTAGCGACGCAGGCCCAGCTTGCCAATCAGGTCTTTATAGGCCTGTTCATTGCGACGCTTGATATAATCCAGCAAATGGCGGCGTTGGCCCACCATGGTCACCAGACCGCGGCGCGAGGCAAAGTCCTTTTTATGGGTTTTCATATGCTCAGTCAGATTATTGATCCGCTCGGTCAAAATCGCGACCTGCACCGCAGAAGACCCGGAATCCTTGTCACTGGCACCGAATTCGCCGATCAGCTCAGCGGTGCGTTCCTTGGTAATCGACATCATCATCTCCATTCTTAATCAGTTATCGATATTGAAGACCCGCATCGGCACCCAATGCCCGTCTTTGGGCTGAATAAGGGCGACCGGTTGACCCGCCAGCACGGCGACCGCCGGGCCCGCTTCTCCGGCCAGAGCCTCTTTACCAGACAGACCCTGACCAAATCGCAGCCTTTGCGCTTCTTCTTGTGTGACAGCCAGAGCCGGGATGTCGTCCAGCACGGCCAGCACAGGCATCACGCATTGTGATGCGGCGGCACTCTGCCCCATTTTTTCCAATAAATCCAGCGAAATCGCATCTTCTATCTGAAATTTACCCACCTGCAAGCGGCGCAGGCCGGTTACATGGGCGGCACTGCCCAGCGCGCGGCCCAGATCGCGGGCCAGCGCCCGGATATAAACCCCCTTGCCGCACCGCACCTCAAACTCGGCTTCTTGCCCGTCTGCGCGCACCAGCTGCAGGGCCTTAACCTCTACCGTGCGGGCGGCCAGCTGCGGCAGCTCTTGCGGCGTATCACTCTGTCTGGCCAGATGATAGGCGCGCTGGCCAGCAATCTTGACAGCCGAATAGGCAGGCGGCGCTTGCTCAATAAATCCGGTAAATTGGCCCAATATGGCACGAATCGCCGCCTCTGCCGGTATCTGGTCAGAGCGGCGGGTAACAGAGCCTTCACGGTCATCCGTGCTGGTTTCCGCACCCCAGGTGAGGCTGAAGGAATAGGCCTTGCGGCTATCCATCGCATAGGAGACCGTTTTGGTGGCCTCTCCCAGGGCTATCGGCAACACGCCAGAGGCCAGCGGGTCCAGCGTGCCGCCATGCCCGGCCTTGCCCGCACCCAGCAGGCGTCGCACCCGTGCCACCGCCTGGGCTGAACTGATACCCTCCGGCTTGTCCAGATTAACCCAGCCATGCAGCCGACCAGCCTTTGGCGCATTCCGGCGGCGCGTCATATTTCTCCGGGACCGGTCGGCGGGCTGGCAATTTTCTGGAACAGCCGGCCCATCCGATCCGCAGTATCAAAACTGTCATCCAGCAGGAATTTCAGCCTCGGCATCCGGCGCAAATGCACCCGCCCGGCGATCAGATGGCTGATTTTCGGGGCCAGATCATTCAGCAGGCTGAGCACCAGAACCGATTGCATTCCGCCCAGCGGCATCACGAAAACCCGCGCATTGGACAGGTCCGGGCTGACCGAGACCTCAGAGACTGTAATGGACAGGGATTGCAATTCCTCAACAAAGATTTCCTGACGCAGAAACAGGCCGGCCAGCGCGTGCCGCAATTCCTCACCAACCCGCAGCTGGCGGGTAGAGGGTGCTTTTGCTGTTTTTGACTTGCGCGTCATCTTCTGAAGCCTGTCCTGCCCGAACCCTGCAAACCGGTTTTCCAGCCATCAGCTGGTTAGTCCAGCGTGCGGGCGACTTCTGTCACCTCAAAACATTCGATTTGGTCACCCTCGGCAATGTCTGAATAATTTTCAAACGCCATGCCGCATTCCATGCTCTCGCGCACTTCCTTGACCTCATCCTTGAACCGTTTCAGCGTCTTAAGCGACCCCTCATGAATCACCACATTATCGCGCAGCAGGCGCACCTTGCAGCCGCGCTTGATAATCCCATCGGTGACCATGCAGCCGGCGATCTTGCCCAGTTTGGAAATGGAAAAGACCTGGCGGATTTCCGCATAGCCGATAAATTCTTCCTTCGTATCCGGGCTGAGCAGGCCGCCCATCGCCGCCTTCACCTCATCGATCAGCTCATAGATGATCGAATGATAGCGGATATCCACCCCGTCCCGCTTGGCCAGATCACGGGCCTGCGGAATAGCGCGCACATTAAAGCCTATCACCAGCGCGGATGACGCGGCCGCCAGCGAAATATCGGATTCAGAGAGCGCCCCGACCCCGCCTGCCAGTATCCGCACCTTCACCTGTTCGGTGCCCAGCTTTTCCAGCGCGACCTTGATCGCCTCAAAAGAGCCATGCACATCGGTTTTGATCACCACAGGCAATTCTTCTGCCTCACCAGCTGCGATTGCGCTCAGCATCTGCTCAACCGAGCCGCGCGCCGACACAGCTGCCTCGCGATCGCGCATCTGGCGGCGGCGATATTCGGACACTTCGCGGGCCCGCGATTCCGATTCCACCACCACAAACACATCACCGGCCATCGGTGTGCCGTTCAGCCCCAGCACCTCCACCGGCTGGCCGGGCAGGGCCTCGCGCAGCTTTTCCCCGCGCTCATTCAGCAAGGCCCGCACCTTGCCGCTTTCGGCCCCGACCACAAAAATATCCCCGATCCGCAGCGTGCCGCGCTGAATCAGAACCGTTGCCACAGAGCCGCGGCCGCGCTCCACCTTGGCTTCGACAACCGACCCTTCGGCCGGGCGCGCCGGGTTGGCTTTCAGCTCCAGCAATTCCGCCTGCAGCATAATCGCCTCTTCCAGAGCGGCCAGCCCCTCACCGGTATGGGCAGAGACATCCACACATTGCACATCGCCGCCAAAATCCTCAGTGATGATCTCATGCTGGAGCAAATCATTGCGCACGCGGGCCGGATCAGCCCCCGGCTTGTCAATCTTGTTGACCGCCACAATCACCGGACATTCCGCAGCGCGGGCATGGTTGATGGCCTCTATCGTCTGGGCCATGACCGAATCATCGGCGGCGACAACCAGCACCACAATATCGGTGGTATTGGCCCCGCGCAGGCGCATTTCGGTAAAGGCTTCATGGCCGGGCGTATCCAGAAAGGTGATCACATTTTTCTGTGAGGTGGTGATCTGATAGGCCCCGATATGCTGGGTTATGCCGCCGGATTCGCCAGCTGCCACATCTGTCTTGCGAATCGCATCCAGCAAGCTGGTCTTGCCGTGATCAACATGGCCCATCACCGTTACAACAGGCGGGCGGGGCTTCAGTTTTGCCGGATCATCTGCCTCATCCGTGGCCAGGCCGGTTTCAATATCCGATTCCGAAACCCGCTGCACCTTATGGCCGAATTCCAGGGTCACCAGCTCAGCTGTCTCGGCATCAATGGTCTGGGTGGCGGTTGCCATAATCCCCTGTTTCATCAGCTCCTTGACCACATCCGCAGCGCGTTCCGCCATTCGGTTGGCCAGCTCCGAGACGGTGATCGTATCCGGGATCACCACATCCCGGACCTGTTTCACCTTTGGCTGCGACTCCTCGCGCATACGGGCCTTTTCACGCTGGCGGCGCACCGAGGCGAGCGAGCGCTGGCGCATCCCCTCACTGCCGGACAGCGCTTCGGTAATCGTCAGCTTGCCGCTCTGGCGGCGCATATCCGTGCCGCGCCCGCGGGCCGGACGGCGCGGGGCCTCTGCCTCATCTTCGCGGCGGCGACGCGGCGGGGCCGCATCCGGGCGGCCAGCAGGCGGGCGATCATTGGTAAATTTGCGCGGGGCCGCAGCCGGGGCAGCGCTCTGGCGGCGGGCATTTTCCTCAGCCAGCCGGGCCGCCTCTGCCTCTTTTTTCGCCTGCGCCTGTTTTTCAATTTCTTCCAGCTCGGCCAGCTCGGCCTGGCGGCGGGCCTCACGCGGATCCAGCGGAGCTGCCTCAACAGGCGGCGATTCCGGCGTAGCTGCTGCCTCTTCTGTTCCGTGTTCTGCTGCCAATTCAGCTGGCTGGTCTGCTTCGGCCGCCTCTTTTGCCTCACTCTTATTGAGGCCCGCTTTCAGCACCTCCATGCGTTTGGCGCGTTCTGCGGCGGTCAGCGTATGGGCGGCTTCGCTTGCCTCCGGCTCCGGCGTGTTCTGGCGCGGCGCGGCTTGCGGGGCCGGGCGCGGTGCGGGCGCACCCGGACGGGCCGGCAGCCCCGGGCGCTTGCGGCGCACCTGAACCTGAACAGTCTTGCCACGGCGGCCTGCCCCCTCCCCGCGCAGGGAAGAGGAATCCAGCGTGCCGCCCAGTGACAGTTTGGAACTGCCAGACAGGCTCAATTTCTTTGACTTGTTTGTCTCGTCACTCATTTTGCACCTTCTTGTGCTGTCCTGTCCTGGCTGTCTGACTGTCCTGCCTGTGGCCCCGTGATACACTGCCCGGGCAGGGGCTGACAAGACAGCACCCCGATAAATGCGTCCAGCTTTTGCCAGCTGGCCCGCAATTTTTGCTGCAAGCCTGCCTGCCCGGCATGGCTGGAAGCCAGTATCCCGGCAAAGGCCAGCGAGTCCCGCCCAAATGCCTGACCCAGCAGACGGGCAGGCACGCCCTTGATAATCCAGCCCGGCTGCACCGCCGAAATCAGCTTGGACGCCTCGCGCTGCGAGGCATCATCCGCAATCAACAGCCCTTCTATCCGGCCTGCCTCACGCAGGGAACCAGAGCCGCCTATCGCCAGCCCGGCCCGCCGCGACAGGGCCAGCATCTGCACAAACTGATCGGCCAGCAACGCTGCCAGCTGATGGCTTAGCTGCACGCTCGCCGCCTCTGGCCCGCCCGCCAGCCCGGCCTCGGCAATACCCAGATGCCGGGTGAACGCCTTTTTGCGCACCGCCAGGGCCAACGCCTCCGGGCTGGCTGTCAGCCAGGCCCCGCGGCCGGGCAGCTTTTCTGCCAGGTCCGGCACCAGCGCGCCATCCGGCCCGGCCACAAACCGGATCAGATTTTCAGGCGGCCCTGACTGGCCTGTTGCGATACATTGGCGCATACGCCTCAATGCTCCTCTTCCCGGGCAGCCGGCCATCAGGCGCCGACCGTCTCCCCTGCGGCGGCTTCTTCTGCGACTGCCGCACCTTCTTCTGCCTCCAGACCAGCGGCCTGCTCTTCCTCCTCATCGGCAAACCAATGGGCGCGGGCCGCCATGATGATCTCACCGGCCGTTGCCTCATCCTCAATGCCAAACTCACCCAGCAGGCCGGATAATTCCTCTGAATCCAGCTCCGCCAGATCATCGAGGCTGCGCACATCATTTTCCGCCAGTTTCAAAATCATCGGCAGGCTGAGATAATCCACCTCGCGCAGGTCTGCTGCCACTTCCAGCCGTTCCAGCTCGCCCTCAATGCGGGCTGTCTCAGCTGTCACAAATTCTGTTGCCCGATTATGCAGCTCTCCGGCGATATCCATGTCAAAGCCCTGGATTTCCGCCAAATCCTCAATGGCCGTCTCGACAATATCCTCAACCACAACAAAGCCTTCAGCGACCAGCAGATGGGCGATCACATCGTCAATATTCAGCGCCTCAATAAAGCGGGTTGAGCGCTGCTTGAACTCTTCCTGGCGTTTTTCGGATTCTTCGGCTTCGGTCAGAATATCAATATACCAGCCGGTCAGCTGCGAGGCGAGGCGCACATTCTGGCCGCGCCGCCCAATCGCCAGGCTGAGCTGATCATCCGGGACCACCACTTCCATGCGGCCTGCCACCTCATCCATCACCACCTTGGCGACCTCTGCCGGAGCCAGGGCGTTCACCACAAAGGTGACCGGATCTTCGGAATAGGGGATGATCTCAATTTTCTCGCCCTGCAATTCGCCGACCACCGCCTGCACCCGGCTGCCGCGCAGGCCCACACAGGCCCCGACCGGATCAATGGATGTATCGCGTGACATGACAGAAATTTTCGCCCGGCTGCCCGGCTCACGCGCAACCGCCATGATCTCAATGATACCGTCATAGATTTCCGGCACTTCCTGGGTGAACAGCTTGGCCATGAAATCATTGCTGGCCCGGGAGAGGAAAATTTGCGGGCCGCGCTGTTCCTCGCGCACATCCAGAATATAGGCGCGCACCCGGTCGCCCTGGCGCAGATTTTCACGCGGAATCATTTCCTCACGCCGGATAACCCCTTCGCCGCGGCCCAGATCAACCGTGATCGAATAGCTTTCGGCCCGCTTGATCGTGCCCACCACAATCTCACCGACCCGGTCCTTATATTCTTCATATTGGCGGGCGCGTTCTGCCTCGCGCACCTTCTGGCTGATCACCTGCTTGGCGGTCTGGGCAGCAATGCGGCCAAATTCAATCGGCGGCAGGGGCTGACGCAAAAATTCCCCGGCAGCGAGATTGAATTTCTGCCCCTCGGCGAGGCTCATCTGGGTGGCGTCATCTTCCACCTCTTCAACCACCTCTGTCCAGCGTTCCAGCGTGATGGTGCCGTCCTTGCGGTCGATCATGGCCCGAATATCACGGTCATTGCCATATTTGGAGCGGCCCGCCTTTTGGATAGCCTCCTCCATTGCCAGAATGACTTCTTCCCTGTCGATCGCCTTTTCGCGCGCAACGACATCAGCGATCTGAATCAATTCAAGACCCGGGATTGATGAAGTGTCCATGAGTGCCTCTTTTGTTCACTTGGTCAAATGGTTTCAGTTTTGCACGCCCGGCGGCTGATCAGCGAGTGCCGATGCCGAAGCCTGCTGTTTTTGTTCCTTGCCACGGCGCGGAACAGAAAAATAATCGCTGGGGTCGATGCGGGCCTGATCCAGCTCCTCCAGAGTGAAGGTCAGCCGCCCGGCCAGCGTATCCAGACAAATCCGGCCCTGCTCATCCTGGCCGGCCAGCGTGCCGCGAAACCGCTTGCGCCCGTCAAGGGGCTGCAACAGGGTGACCTTCACCGTCTCTCCCTTGAAGCGGTCGAAATCCTGCTCTCTGGTCAGCGGCCTGTCCATGCCGGGAGAGCTAACCTCCAGAAGATAGGCTTCCCGAATAGGGTCTTCCACATCCAGAACAGCGGCCAGATGGCGGCTGATGGTGGCGCAATGATCAACGGTCATCTCGCTCAAGTCAGACGGCTCTGCCATGATCTGCAAATGCCTGCGCCCGCGCCCGCCCGGCGTGCCGGTCAGCAGGACGCGCACCAGATCAAAACCCAAATCCGCCAGGGCCGGTTTGATAATCTGTGTCAGGCGATCTTCAGCCAATGGGCCTGTTCTCCGCTTGCAAAATTCTCTGTCTCAAAAAAACTGCGACCAGGCTTCCAGAAAATAAAACCTTCAAGAAAATAAAAAAGGCGGGCTCTCGCCCACCTGCCTTGGCTTTTGACAGTTTTTATTTCCCCCTTCATAGGCGCATTGCCGGAAAAAGCAAGCATTTGCCAAAAATTTCAGCTGCACCGGCGAAAATCGAACCAGCTGGGCTGGCGGCCTTCCTTTTCGGCCTTCTTCATATAGCGGGTGCCGGGCCAGTCCGCGGGCGGGCGGCGCCAATCCTGCGGGCGGCGGGCGGTCCAGGCAAAAGCCGGATGGCGGGTGGCTTCTTCCAGCAACCAGCTCTTGGCAACCGGATGATCCGAGGCCAGCCGCAACAGACCGCCGGGCCGGATCAGGCGGGCCAGCTCATCCAGCATGGGCGGATTCAAAATCCGCCGGGCCGCATGGCGCTTTTTTGGCCAGGGATCAGGAAATAATATATAGGCCCCGGCCAGGCTGGCGGCCGGCCAGCCGGGCAGAATCAGGCGCACATCATCATCCCAAATCAGAATATTCCGGCATCCAGCTGCCGCCCGGTGCCGCAATAGCGAGGCCACCCCATTGATAAAGGGCTCCGCCCCGATAAACCCCTCTTGCGGCGCCGCTGCGGCGCGGGCCGCCAGATGCTCGCCGCCGCCAAACCCGATCTCCAGCCAGATATCCGCCGGGGCATGGGAAAACAGGCCAGGCAAATCAGCCAGATTGCGGGGCAGCCGCCAGCGCGGCAGGTCTGTCTCCAGCAGCTCAGCCATCGCCTTGCGCAGCGGGCGGCCCTTGCGGCGGCCATAGAAATTCAGCCTGTTTTCTGTCATCTGCGGCAGAGTCCCGGCCTGTTATCTGGTTTTTTTTCTGGTCTTTTTTTTGGGCTGTTATCCGGTTGCTTGGCCTGAAAGCCCGCCTGTCAGGCCAGCTTTTCGGCAAGATCAAGCGCTTCCCAGCTGAAACTGCCCGGCCCGGCCTCGCCTGCCTCCCGGCCAAAATGCCCATAGGCAGAAGTCGGCACAAAAATAGGCTGGTTCAGCTGCAAGGTCTGGCGAATGGCACGCGGCGTCAGCGAGACCAGCTCGGTCAGCCTGCCCTGCAATTGCGCATCAGCCAGCCGGCCTGTCCCATCTGTCTTGACCAGCAAGGATACCGGCTCTGCCACCCCGATGGCATAGGCCAGCTGGATGGTGCATTTATCCGCCAGCCCGGCCGCGACCACATTCTTGGCCAGCCAGCGCGCCGCATAGGCAGCTGATCTGTCCACCTTGGTCGGGTCCTTGCCGGAAAACGCGCCGCCCCCATGCGGGGCCGCCCCGCCATAGGTATCCACAATAATCTTGCGCCCGGTCAGCCCGGCATCGCCGTCCGGCCCGCCAATTTCAAATTTGCCGGTCGGATTGACCAGAAAATCAGCCTCTCCAACCATCCATCCATCGGGCAATAATTCGGCTATCACCGGGGTTACCAGCTGGCGGATTTCGGCTTCTGTCACGCCGGGCAGATGCTGGGTGGAGAGCACAATCTTTTCCACGCCCTCTATCTGGCCTGAATCACTGTAGCGCAGCGTCAGCTGGGATTTGGCATCCGGCCCCAGAATCGTATCCGGGTCGCTTTTGCGCAGGCGGGCCAGCTCTTTCAAAATCGCATGGCTGTAATGCAGCGCCGCCGGCATCAGGGCCTCTGTCTCACGGCAGGCATAGCCAAACATCAGCCCCTGATCACCAGCCCCCTCATCCTTGCCCGACTTGTTGTCGGAATCCACACCCTGGGCAATATCCACCGATTGTTCATGCAGGTAATTTTGGAATTCAAAATGGGCATGGTGGAATTTTTCCTGCTCATAGCCGATTTCCTTGACCGCGGCGCGCACCCGCCCTTCAATCTGGCCCATGATTTTGGCCAGGTTTTCCTCACTGGCACGCACCTCTCCGGCCAGCACGATCCGGTTGGTTGTCGCCAGCGTCTCACAGCCAACCCGCGCCTCTGGTTCATGTTCCAGAAACAGATCCAGAACCGTATCGGAAATGCGGTCGCAAATCTTGTCCGGGTGACCTTCCGAGACAGATTCAGATGTGAATAAATAGCCCATAAACCCTATTCTCCTGCCAGGAGCGTCCTTCAAATTGCCTATATCTGCCTTTTTTGGCCTGATCGGTCAAGCAGCAATGCCGCCCCCAAAAGCCAGAAAATCAGCACCAGAAAGCCGGCCTGTCTGGCACGGGCATAGGGCGGGGGCGCCAGCGCCGCCGGAACCGGCAGATCAAGGGCTGTCGCCTCGCCCAGCCGGGTCTGGCCAAGCAGCCGCCCAAACCCGTCAAAACCGGCGCTGATGCCGGTATTGGCAACCCGCAGCAGCACCAGCCCTTCCTCAATCGCCCGCAATCTGGACTGTGCCAGATGCTGATAGGGCCCGGCCGTATGGCCGAACCAGGCATCATTGGTCAGATTAACCAGAAAATCCGGGCGCGGCGCATCGCGGATAAAGCTGGGGAAAATCACCTCATAGCAAATCAGCACCCGCATCCGGCCCAGCTGCGGATGGGCAAACAAGGCCGGGGCCCTACCAGGGGCAAAATCGGTCGGGCCGGCCAGCGCCTCAACAAAAGGCAGGAACCGGACCGGCACAAATTCCCCGAACGGCACCAGCCGCTGCTTGTCAGCACTGGCGATTTCCGCACCCCGCCCATCGAGCAGCATCACCGAATTGAGAAGATGGTTCGGCCCGGCGCGGCGCAACAGGCCGGTCAGCAACATCCCGTCTTCCGGCAGGGTGGTGCGCGCCAGCTGCCCCAGCAGCTGTTTTTCCTGCGGCCAGAAACCGGCAAAGGCTGATTCCGGCCAGATGACCAGCTGCGGGATCGGTTTTCCGCGCAAGCCCAGCTCCACCAGCCGCTGCAAATGGGCGGGGCGGGCGGCGCGCTGCCATTTTTCGGCTTGCGGCACAGCTGGCTGAATCAGGCGCACCTGGTCTGGCAGCTGCGGGTCCAGCGGCGGGGCGGTTGCGATACGGTGCTGGCCCCAGCCAAAACAAATCAGCAGCGGCAGCATCAAAACCCCCGCCTGCAGCCGGTTTTCCCGCACCAGACCCAGCCCGGCCAGAAACGCAAATAACAGCAGATTCAGCCCGTTCTGGCCAATCAGCGCGGCCATCTGGGCCAGCCCGTCCGTGGCCAGAAACACCTGCCCCGGCGCATTCCAGGGAAAGCCGGTCAACAGCCAGCTGCGCGCCCATTCTGCCAGCCCGGTTGCCAGCGCAATAAGGATGAGTTTCTGGCCCCGGCTGGCCCCGGCCCGCCAGCCGGCCAGCCCGGCAGCCCCCCAGAAAAGCGCCAGAAAAAAAGGCAGGCCAAGGGCTGAAAAAGGCAGCATGAACAGATAGGCCGCCTCGCCAATAAACAGCGAATGGCTGATCCAGTAAAGCGAGACCGCAAACCAGCCAAACCCGCCCGCCAGCATGGCCAGCCCGGCCGCGCCCATGCTTTTGGCGCTTGCTGCCTGCCAGAGGATCACCAGCAAAGCCAGCACACAGAAAAGCCAGCTGGCCGGAGGCAAGCCAAGAGCCGCTATCCCGCCTGCCAGAAACAGCAGCAAAAAGCGCGTCATCGGGTTTTTTCAGAAACCGGCGGTTCTTGCCGCCCAGCCGGGTCCGCATCTCCGCATCTGGCACAGCGGCCGGGCGCATCCCGTCTGCTGCCAGCCCCTCTATGCGCAGCAGGGTGATACGGCGCGGGTCGCCGTCCAGCACCTCAAAAACCAGCCCGCTGGCATGGCGGATTACCTCACCGCGCACCGGCACCCGGCCGGCCAGCGCAAAGACCAGCCCGCCCAGCGTATCGATCTCATCCCGGTCTTCTTCCTCCAGCAACGGGCCGGTCACCGCCTCCAGCCTGTCCAGCTCCAGCCTTGCATCGGCTATCGCGGTGCCATCACCGGCCTGCTCAAAGCGCGGCGGGGCCGTATCATCATGCTCATCCTCAATCTCGCCGACAATTTCCTCAACCAGATCCTCAATCGTGATCAGCCCGTCCACACCGCCAAATTCATCCACCACCAGCGCCAGATGGCGACGGCGCAGCCGCATTTCCTGGAGCAGGTCCAGCAGCCGGATAGAGGGCGAGACAAACAGCACCGGACGCAGCAATTTTTCCAGCGGCGGGCGCGTCTGATTCAAAAGATGCGGCAACAAATCCTTGAGATGCAGCATCCCGCGCACCGAATCCATCTTGCCGTCATTGGCCGGCACGCGGCTGTGATTGGCGGCGCTTATCTGGGCGGCCACCATGTCAAAATCCTCGGTTATATCAACGGAGATAATATCAGCGCGCGGGACCATCACATCTTCTGCCGTGATGTCGCGCAGGCCGAGCATATTTTTCAGCAGCGCGCTTTCGTGATTGTCAAAGCTGGCCTCATCCTTCATTGAGGGTTTCAATCAAATCGGTCAGCTCTTCACGCACGCTGCCGCGGCGCAGGCTGAACGGTTTTGCCAGGGCTGAAATCAGTTTCATGCTGCCCCTCCTTTGGCCCAGGGATCGGCCAGCCCGGCAGCCCGCATCAGCTGGCTTTCCAGCGTTTCCATAACCGCCGCCTCATTCTCTGTTTCATGATCAAAGCCGCACAGATGCAACAGCCCATGCAGCAACAGATGCGCCAGATGGGCCGTCACCGGAATACCGGCCCGCGCCGCCTCTGCCTCTATTGTCCGCGCCATCAAGGCTCAGTCGAAACACACACCTCCTATCTTGCCCCAGGGCCAGATCGCCCAGCAGCAGCCGGCCGGTTTGCGGGTCAGATGTGCCATTCTCAAAAGACAGGATATTGGTCGGCCCGTCCTTGCCGCGCCAGTCACGGTTCATCTGCGCCATCTGTTGATCATCTGTCCAGAGAACAGATAATTGGGCAGCGGGCAGGGGATGCGCCGCCTTGAAACCGGCGATCAAAAGACCGGCTGATTGTGCCAGATCAGCGTTCAGATACGCCAGCCAGCCGGGCGCGCCCAGCTGATGGTCAATCACAAATTCAGGAAACACCCAATCGGCAAGCGCCTGTGCGTCAGCCGGGTCAGGCCGGAAAGAGGCAGAAGCCGGACTGTCAGGCTCCGGCACATCCTCAGATGGATTTGTCATAAGGCTCATCAAGGCTCAGTCAGTGAAACACACACCCCTATCTTGCCCCAGCCAAACGCCCCTGTCCAGCGGGTGACAGGTTAGGCCGGGTAACCTTTTGGCGCCAGTTACCGGATTGTAACGGTTTTTTGAAAAAGAAGCGGGCTGAAGGCATCATAGGCGGTTTATTTCGGCATCAGGCTTTCAGGATGCGGGCGACGACCGGGTGGCGCACCACATCCTCGCCGCTGAAGCGCTGGATACCGACCCCGGCCACCTCACGCAGGCGGGTGGTGGCATCCGCCAGACCGGACAGCTGGCCGCTGGGCAAATCCACTTGCGAGAGATCGCCGGTAATCACCATGCGCGATCCCTCCCCCAGCCGGGTCAGCACCATTTTCATCTGCACCGGCGTTGTGTTCTGGGCTTCATCAATAATGACAAAGGCGTTGGTCAGGGTGCGCCCGCGCATAAAAGCCAGCGGGGCAATTTCAATCTCGCCGCTGGCCAGCATCCGCTCCACCTTGTCCTGCGGCATCATATCATAAAGCGCATCATAAAGCGGGCGCAGATAGGGATCGACCTTCTCTTTCATATCGCCGGGCAGAAAGCCCAGCCGCTCGCCAGCCTCTACCGCCGGGCGTGAGAGGATCAGCCGCTCCACCCGCTTCTTTTTCAGCACATCCACCGCCATCGCGACCGCCATATAGGTCTTGCCGGTGCCGGCCGGGCCGAGGCCAAACACAACCTCATTTTCCTGCATCAGCCGGAAATATTCTGCCTGGCCCGGGGTGCGGGCAGAGATTTTCTTGCGCCAGGTGGTCGCTGAAAAACCGCCTGAAGGCGGGCCGCTGGCGCGCGGGTCATGGCCATATTCGGTGAGGCGCAAAATATCCTCCAGCAGGGCTTCTCCCATCCCGTCCTGCAGCGGGCTGTGGCCGCTGATCACCTTATAGAGGCGGGCCAAAACCTCACTGGCCAGCTTTGCCTGATCTGGCGTGCCAGCAATTTTGAGATGATTGCCAAAGCTGTCAATGCGCACATCCAGCGCTTTTTCAACCCGTGCCAGATTGCGGTTATGCTGACCGCATACCAGCGCAAAGGTCTCATTATCCTGAAATTCCAGCTGCATGGTCTTGCTTGCTGCCATCTTGTCAAGCAGCCCCTTTCGCATCCAGCAGGCTGGCCTTTACCGAATTCTGGCCAGCCTCGGAAATCACCACCGGCAGGATTTGGCCAATCAGATCACGCGGCCCGTCCAGATAAACTGACTGCATATAGGGGCTGCGGGCAGCCAGCTGGCCAGGCCGGCCAGCCGATTTTTCGATCAGAATATCCATCTGGCTGCCTTCAGTCCCCTTGTTAAAGGCCAGCTGCCAGGCATCCAGCAGCTGTTGCAGGGCTGCCAGCCTGTCCGCGCTGACTTGTGCCTCTACCTGATCAGCCTGGCCAGCCGCCGGGGTGCCGGGACGGGCAGAATATTTGAAGGAATAGGCCGCCGCATAGCCGGCCGCATCCACCAGCTTCAGCGTATCGGCGAAATCACGATCCGTCTCGCCCGGAAAGCCGACAATAAAATCACCGGACAGCGCAATATCCGGCCGATAGCTGCGCAAACGGTCAAGGATTTTCAGATAATCAGCTGCGGTATGGCGCCGGTTCATCGCCTGCAAAATCCGGTCTGATCCCGATTGCACCGGCAAATGCAGATAAGGCATCAAGGCCGGCACATCGCGGTGCGCGCTCATCAAATCCTCATCCATATCCAGCGGGTGTGAGGTGGTGTAGCGCAGCCTGTCCAGCCCGTCTGTCTCTGCCAGCTGGCGCAGCAGCCGGCCCAGCCCCCATTCCCGGCCATCCGGCCCCTGGCCATGCCAGGCATTGACATTCTGGCCGAGCAGGGTCAGCTCTCTGGAACCCTGTGCCACCAGCCTTTTGGCCTCAGCCAGAATCTGGTCAACCGGGCGGGAAAATTCCGCGCCCCTTGTATAGGGCACCACACAGAAGCTGCAAAATTTATCGCAGCCTTCCTGCACTGACAAAAAGGCCGCCGGGCCGCGCGGGCTGGCTTCTTCGGGCAGGCTGTCAAATTTCGCCTCAGCCGGAAATTCGGTATCCACCAGATGGCGGCGCGCGCCGGGATCCAGCTGCGAGACCAGCTCTGGCAGCCGGTGATAGGTTTGCGGGCCCACCACCATATCGACAAAGGGCGCGCGGCGGGTAATCTCAGCCCCTTCTGCCTGGGCCACACAGCCGGCAACAGCGATCCGCATCTCGCGGCCCTGCTGATCTGCGGCGCGGTCTTTGAGCTTGCGCAGGCGGCCCAGTTCGGAAAACAGCTTTTCGGCTGCCTTTTCCCGAATATGACAGGTATTCAGGATAACCATATCGGCATTTTCCGGCCCAGCAGCCGGGCCATAGCCCAGCGGAGCCAGCAAATCTGCCATCCTGTCTGAATCATAGACATTCATCTGGCATCCCCAGGTTTTGATATAGAGCTGTTTCATGCGCCCTCTGGCCTACCCGCCTTTTATTCGCGTTCCTGTTTCCATATGGATCAGTGTCGCTGTCTTAACAGCCCTTGGCAAGGCTTTCAATATCTGCCGAGCCAGCAGCGGCCTGCCAGCAAAGCAGCACCGCATCCACCCGGCCCGGCCCACGCCGGTAATAGCCGGGGCGTCTGGCCTGTTCGGCAAAGCCCGCCTTTTGATAGAGCTGGCGGGCCGCCAGATTGTCTTCTGCCACTTCCAGAAAAATCTCTGCTTGCGGTTGCTGGTGGGCGAAATCCGCGCAAAAGCGGGCCAGCCCGCAAAGCGCGATGCCGCGGCGGCGAAAGCCTGCCGCTGTTGCCAGCTCTATAATATCACAGACCGGCCCGGACTGGCGGGCCAGGCAAAAGAACAAAGCGCGCGGCCCCGGCTTGTCCGGAGAGACTCCCAGCCCAGAGACTCCCAGCCCAGCAAGCCGCAAATCCCCGGGCTGGCCAGCAAATGGTTCAGGCTGTTTTGCGACGCAGCCCCTTGGCTATCGCGGGGATAGAGGCTGGCAAGGGCCGCGCGATGGGTCGCCTCTGCCGGATCCAGGAACTGCCAGGCCAGCTGCATCAGCCTGTCTGCCGCGCCGGGCCCAGTTTCGGGGCAGAGAGATAGAGCGGCTCCAAAGCGGGCAAGGGCGCGCCGGCCCCGATCAGCCGGGCGGCCTCTGCTGCGATCAGCCCGGCCTGCATTTCCAGCGGCAGGCTCTGATAACCAGCAGGCACAGACAGCCTGTCCAGCAGCTGCGCCGGGCCGACAATGACTGGCCGGGTCCCTGATTTGAGGGTCCCTGATTTGATGGCCGCCTGTTCCAGACAGTCAGCCAGCCCGGCATCCGGCCATTCGGCAATCTGGGCCAGCTGGCCATCCGGGGTAACCGCACAGGCATGAAAACTGCCGCGTCTGGTATCGGCCAGCAGCAGGCCGCCCTGATCAGCCAGCTGGGTCTGCACATGACCCTGCAAATATCCAAGGCTGGCAGCAAAGCCGGATATGCCAACCGGCTGGGCCGCTCCGGCCAGCACAAAACCCGTGGCCGCCGCCAGCGCGGTGCGGATGCCGGTAAAGGAGCCGGGGCCGGTGCAGCTGGCAATATGGGTAATCTCGGCAAAATCACAGCCCGCACCCTGCCAGACAGAACGGGCCAGCTGAATCAGCCGAGCCGCATGGCCGTGGCGGGCCTCTATCTTGTCAAAACCGGCTTGTTGGCCAGCCTGCCACAAGCTGGCAGAACAGCTCTCAGCGCTGGCATCAAGGGCCAGTATCACCGCAGAGGCGGCTTGTGACGGAGGTTTGTTTTCCATTAACTCATCACTTTTGGCAACGCACCGCTTCTGGCAAGCTTGACCGCCGGGCCAGACAGGCAGAAGGTTTGTCCGCAGACAGCGGTCATGCTATAGAGAATTCTGGAACGCGTCATCAAAAATTGGCCAGGGGACAAGCTGGCCAGGGGTAAATGAGCAAGAGACAATTGCGGGGGGCACAGGCAAGGATGCAGCCTTTATTCAAATTCAGCTTAATGGCATTTGGTTTTTTTCTGGCCAGCCTGATCGGGCCGGGCCTGTCCGGTTTTGCCCGCGCCAACGCCCAGAATGTCGATCATGCCGCCGTGATCATGTATCACCGCTTTGATGAGCCAAAATACCCGTCAACCAATATCGCGCTGGCGCAATTTGAGGCGCATCTGCAATTCCTGTCGGAAAATGGCTACAGCGTCCTGCCGCTGGGGGAGATTGTCAGTCGCCTGCAATCCGGTGAGGGCGTGCCGGACCGGACCGTTGCGATCACCATTGATGATGCCTATCTGTCGGTCTATGAAAAGGCCTGGCCGCTATTGCAGAAATACGGCTTTGCCTTCACCCTGTTTGTCGCAACCGAGCCGATTGACCGCCGCCTGCGCGGCTATATGAGCTGGGAGCAGCTGCGCGAGATGCAGGCCGCCGGGGTCAGCATTGGATCGCAAACCAAAACGCATCCGCATATGCACCGTATCAGCCCGGCTGAAGTGGCCGCTGAGCTGGCGGACTCCTCAGCCCGCTTTCTGGCCGAGCTGGGCCTGCGGCCGGATTTGTTTGCCTATCCGTTTGGCGAATATTCGCTGGCCGTTACCGAGGCTGTCAAATCAGCTGGCTTTCGCGCCGCCTTTGGCCAGAATTCCGGCATCATGCACGGGGATGATTTGTTTTTTGAATTGCCGCGCTTTGCCTTTAATGAGACCTACAGCTCGCTTGACCGGCTGAAACTGGCGGCGAATGGCCAGCCGCTGAAGGTAACCGACATCACCCCGGCAGATATGGTGATCACGCAAAACCCGCCGCTTTACGGCTTCACCCTGGCTGAGGAAATGCTGCCTGCCAACCAGCTGCGCTGTTTTGCCAGCGGCTATGGCCAGATAGAGGTGACCTTGCTGGGCCAGCGGGCCGAGGTGCGCCTGCCCGGGCCAATGGACGGGCCGCGCTTCCGCATTAACTGCACCTTGCCGGGAGAGGATGGGCGCTGGCGCTGGTTCGGGCGTCAATTCCTGACCAAATAGACCTAGGAGGTGCGGTTCGGCGCAATCAGCCGCGCCGCATCCAGCGCGTTCAGATTATTCTGGATAATCATCTCATTAAGCAGGGTGACATAATCCTCGCGTGTTTCTGCATAAACAGACAGATAGGCTGTCAGATCGCGGCCGCTGGGCTTGTCTCCGGCCTGGATGATCGCATATCTGGCGGCACGGAAATCAGCATAGGCCCAATGGCTGTTCAGATTGGTCATATAGGCGCGCACTGAGGCAAACAGGCTGGGGAAGCTGCGGATAACCGCCTTTTCATTGCTGGCTTCCAGAGGTTTTATGCCGGCCTCTGATGTCCAGGCCCATTGCCCGTAAAGCGCATTGCCTTGCTGGGTGAAGCGCGAACTGCCCCAGCCGGATTCGACGGCGGCCTGGGCGAGCGCGAGCGATACCGGAATTTCCTGCACCCGCCTGTCCAGCTCAGCCAGCAGCTGATCAGCGGGCAAGCTGGTATCCAGCCGGTATTTCTGGGCAAATTTCAGCAGCTGGCCGGTATTGCCTCTGTCTGGCCCTTTCCAGTAACAGCTGCTCACGCCTTATATCGCGATTCGCCTGCAAGACAAGCGGCAGAACGATACGGATGAAAGTCTGTTTTTTTTCTGCTGTCGGCAGGCTGGCCATGTCATTTGGCATATGGCGCACAAACAACGAGGGAACCGGCTGGACACCCGAAGACCGCCGCGGCGGCAGGGGCTGTGACACAAAGGCTGGCAGGCTGGCTGCCGCCATATCCGGCCGGCCCTTGGCGGACGGCAGGCTACCCTCTGCGACCAGCGCATCATGGCGCATCGGATCGCTGGCGTCATGTTTGCTTGCAAAAGGCGTGGGGCTGTGTATGCCCATCCCCGGAACCGCCAGACCGACAACCACCACGGCCAGAAGCAGCAGCAGCAAGAGCCGGTTCGTCAACCCTGCCTGTTTTGCGTGTGAACCGGTGCCGCCCATACTCCCCTGACCTGTTCATCCTGACTGGACTGCTAGAATTCCGCCGGCCGAACTTCCTGCACTTCTGGAATATAGTGCCGCAGCATATTCTCAATTCCCATTTTCAGTGTCGCGGTAGAGCTGGGACAGCCCGAACAGGCCCCCCGCATTTCCAGCGTCACCACCCCATCTTCAAAGGAATGAAACACAATATCCCCGCCATCCATGGCCACAGCCGGACGCACCCTGGTATCAAGCAGATGCTTGATCTGCTGAACCGTGTCATCCTCATCGCCATCGGCTTCTGCCTCAGGGCTTGCAGGCTTGTCCAGCACCGGCAGGCCAGAGGCGTAATGTTCCATAATCGCGGCCAGAACAGACGGTTTCAGCGCAAACCACTCAGCTGTTTCCTGCTTGGTCACAGCGATAAAATCCCCGCCCAGAAAAACCGAGACCACCCCGTCCACCCCAAACAGGCGGCGGCCAAGCGGCGAGGTTTCAGCGGCCTCGGCACTGGCCAACTCAACACTGCCCTGGCCCAGAACATCCGTGCCGGGAATAAATTTCAGCGTCGCCGGATTCGGCGTTTCTTCTGTCTGGATAAACATGGCAGGCATCCCCTTTTGGCCGACTGGAACGGGCTGACGGGCCTAGCATAGCCCCTGAGGCATGAGATGGGAAGCCGCCGCCGGGTTTTCAAGCCCGAAAAAGCGGGCTGGTCAGAAATCAGCGCACAAAACCGACGATTTGCTTGACCTCATCCAGCACTGGCGCGGCAATGCCGGCAGCCTGTTCAGCCCCGTGATCCAGCAGCCTGTCCAGCTCAGCCCGGTCTTCCAGCAATTCGGTCATCCGTGCCCCGATAGGTGCGATCACCTCAATCGCCAGATCAGCCAGGGCCGGCTTGAACTTGCCGAACCCCTGTCCGGCAAACTCGGCCAGCACTTCGGCTTCCTCGCGGCCAGACAGGCCCGCATAAATCCCGATCAGATTGCGGGCTTCCGGCCGCTCCGCCAGACCGGCCATTTCAGCTGGCAGCGGTTCTGGATCGGTCTTGGCCTTTTTGATTTTCTGGGAAATCAGATCGGCCCCGTCGGTCAGATTGATGCGGGTGAAATCAGATTCGTCTGATTTGCTCATCTTGGAGCGGCCATCACGCAAATTCATCACCCGTGCCGCGGTTTTGTAAATCAGCGGCTCCGGGGTCGGGAAGAAATCTACCCCGAACATGGAATTGAAGGCCAGCGCAATATCGCGGGTCAATTCCAGATGCTGTTTTTGATCCTCGCCAACCGGTACATGGGTCGCCAGATAGACCAGAATATCAGCTGCCATCAGCGTTGGATAGGCATAGAGGCCAACCGTCGCATTTTCCCGGTTCTTGCCAGCCTTCTCCTTGAACTGGGTCATCCGGTTCAGCCAGCCAAGCCGGGCAACGCAATTGAAAACCCAGGCCAGCTCAGCATGCTGGGGCACACGCGATTGATTGAACAGAATGGATTTTTGCGGATCAATGCCAGACGCGATAAGACAGGCCGCCACCTCTCTTGTTGCCTGCTGCAGGCGGGCCGGATCCTGCGGCACCGTGATGGCGTGCAAATCAACCACACAATAGATTGTCTCAAAATCAGCCTGCAAGGCCACCCAGTTGCGAATCGCCCCCAGATAATTGCCCAAATGCAGATTGCCGGTTGGCTGCACACCAGAAAAAATGCGTCCCTTGCTCATGATCTTGGTTTAACCCTCTATTTCGGCCTTTTCCAATGCGGGTTTATCGGCTGTTCTGCCCGGCCGGTCAAGCTATTTGCCGCCATTTGGCCCGCCTTTTTTGGCCCGCCTTTCAGACCTGCCCGGCAAGAGCGAAAACAGCTCCGGCCGAAAAATCCCGGCCAGCCTGGCCAGCACCAGCCAGCCCAGCCCCCCGGCCAGCACCAATAGCAACATCCCGGCAATCGCGCCCAGCCCGGCTATGGCCTCCAGCCCGGCCAGCACCCACAGCCCGCCCGCCAGCACCAAAGCCGCGAGGATGCCGCGCAGCAAGACCGGCAGGCTGGACGCATCAAGGCGCCGCTGCCCGGCCAGCCAGCCAGCCTGGGCCAGCACGGTCAGCCAGCCAGCAAGAGCCGTCGCCAGAGCCAGGCCGACATGGCCAAAAAACTGCATCAATATCAGGCTGGCGACAATATTCAACACCACCGCGGCCAGCGCAATGAACAGCACCTCACGGGCGCGGTCGGCAGCGTAAAAGGCAGGCTGCAAAATCTTGGAAAACATATAGGCAGGCAGGCCGCACGCATAGGCCATCAAGGCCGCCGCCGCCGCCATAACATCGCTGTCATCAAATGCCCCGCGGCCAAACAGGCCGCCAATCAGCTGCGGGGCCAGCACCAGCAGGGCCGCCATGCTGGGAAAGGCAAAAAATCCGGCCAGCCGCAGACCGCGCGCCAGCAGCGGGGCTATCCGGGCCGGTTTTTTCTCTGCCTCCAGCGCCGAAAGCTGGGGCAACAGGGCGGTGCCCAGCGCGATCCCCACCACCCCCAGAGGCAGCTGGGCCAGCCTGTCCGAATAATACAGCCAGCTGATCGCCCCGGTCGGCAATAAAGAGGCCAGCACCATATCAACCAGCAAATTGATTTGCAGCGTTCCAGCACCCAGCGCAGCAGGCACAAAGGACCGCCACATCCGCCGCCCAGGCGGGCTGAGCGAAAGCCCGGCCAGCTTTGGCCGCGCCGCCAGCTGGCCAAGGGCCTGCCACAAGAGCAGCATCTGGCACAGCCCCGCCAGAATCAGGCCAATCGCCAGCGGCAAGGCCAGCTGAAACAGGTTGCTGCCCGGCCCATCCAGCCCCAGCAGCGGTATCGCCAGCGCCCCGCCAATCAGAAAAATATTCAAAATTACCGGCGCCGCCGCCCCGCCAAAAAACCGGTCATGGGCATTGCTGATCGCCGCCCAAAGGGCAACCGCCGATATCATCGGCAAATAGGGCATGGTGATGCGCGCCAGATCGATCGCCGCCTGCCGCCTGTCCGGTGTCTCGGCAAAGCCGGGAGCCAGCAGGTCAATGATGAGCGGCATGAAAAGCTCAGCCAGCAGGACCAGACCGCACAGGGCCAGCAACAGCCAGACCTGTATCTCGGCTGCCAGCAACAGCGCCGCTTTTTTGCCCTGCTGGCTTTTCAGCGCGGAATAGGCCGGCAAAAACGCATTGGTCATCGCCCCGTCTGCGGTCAGGCGGCGAAACAGGTTCGGCAGCTTGAAAGCAACCAGAAACGCATCACTGGCTGGCCCGGCCCCCAGAAAGGCTGCAAAGGCAATATCGCGCAAAAACCCCAGCACCCGGCTGATCGCTGTCAGCCCGCCAATCTGGCGAAAGGCGCCGGTTAACCTGTCGCCGCCCGTCCGGTCCTTGCCTGTCCGGTCCTCAGCCATCTTTGCGTTCCGCTTTTTGGGCAGCGGCCGGCCAGCACGGCGCTCGGCTTTTCGCGGATTTGGTCCATGCGCGTCTCACTGGCCAGTTTCAGCCCGAACAGATCCTTGACATAAAAAACATCCACCGCCTTTTCGCCATAGGTTGAAACTGAGGCTGAATTGACCTGCAACCCCAGATGCACCAGCGCGCCGGTAATATCATAAAGCAGGCCCGGCCGGTCATTGCCATTCACCTCTATCACGGTGTGCGTCTTGCTCATCTTGTTGGTTACAATGACCCGCGGGGCCAGCTTCATCGCCTTCACCCCGCGCGGCAGTGCCTCGGTTTTTTGCCGCAGCCGGTCGGTCAGCAGGAACCGGCCAGCCAGGGCTTCCTCGACCAGCTCTTGCAGGCGGCCCAGCTGCGCCGGGTCTGCCGGGGCCTGCAGCTGGCTGTCCTGCAGGCGGAACACATCCAGTATCGTGCCATCCAGGCGGGTATTGATACGGGCCGACACAATCGAACAGCCCGCCATCGCCACCGCTCCGGCTATGCGGCTGAACAGGCCGGGGTGATCCTGGGCAATAATGGTCAGAACCGTCGTCCGGCTGGCCGCATCGGGCCGCAGATCAAGGCACAGGGGCTGGCCGGTCTTTTCAAACTGGGCAAACAGGCGGGCATGGGCGAGCAGCTCTTCGGGCTCAAAACTGGCCCAGTAAGAGGGGTAGAAAGACTGCATCCAGCGATCGATCTGCCCGCCCTCCCAGCCCTTTTCCGCCGCCAGTTTTTCTGCTGTTCCCTGCATTGCCTCGGCCGCGGCCTCTGCTGCGACCTCAGACGGGGCGGCCCCGCCCAGCACCGCGGCTGCCCGGTGAAACAAGGTACGCATCAAGCTGGCCTTCCAGCCATTCCAGACCCCGGGCCCGACCCCGCGAATATCGGCCACTGTCAAAATCAGCAGCAGCTTCAGCCGCTCCGGCGATTGCACCTTTTCGGCAAATTCAGCGATGGTTTGCGGATCATTCAGATCATAGCGAAAGGCGGTCTTGGAAAACAGCAAATGCCAGCGCACCAGCCAGATAACCGTTTCGGTTTCTTCCTCATCCAGCCCAAAGAGCGGGCACAGGCGGCGCCACCCCGGCCCCCAGCTCTGAGTGATCGCCGCCCCGCCCCTTGGCAATATCATGCAGGAAAGTCGCCATATAGAGCGCCCGCCTGGAATGGGTTTCATGGATCATCTGGCTGGCCAGCGGGGCTTCTTCTGCCAGCGCGCCGGATTCGATCTGATGCATCATGCCGACCACCTGGATGGTGTGCTCATCCACTGTATAGCTGTGATACATATCAAACTGCATCATCCCGACAATGCGCCCGAAATCCGGCAACAGCTTGCCCAGATAGCCGGATTCATTCATCAGGCGGAGCACCCGCACCGGGCTGGCCGGGCTGGTCAGAATCTGCAGCAGCCTGGCCCGCACCGGGGCGGTATTCAGCTGGCTGGATTTGCGTGCGCGAATAGCCCGCGTCATGCGCCGGAAAGTATCCGGGTGGATATCAGCCCCCTGTTCCTGGGCATGGCAGAACAAATCCATAATCAAGGCCGGGTTGTCGCGGAAACGCAGCGGCAAGGGCAAAACCAGCCGCCCCTTTTCCAGCGTGAAAGGCAGCAGGCTGTCCGCCCGCCGGAACGGATTCATATCCAGCACCCGCCCCAGCCCGAACCAGCTGGTTTTCTGGAAATCACTCTCAATCGCCGCACAGAAAATACGCGTCAGATTGCCCACCTGGCGGGCTGCCAGATAATAGCGCTTCATGAACCGTTCCACGCCGCGCATGCCGCCGCGATCATGAAAGCCCATTTGCGGGGCAATCTCTATCTGGGCATCAAAGGCGAGGCGATCATCCGCCCGCCCGGCCCGCAGATGCAAAAAGGTGCGAACTGTCCATAAAAACCGCTGGCTGGCAGCAAAGCTGCGGGCTTCTGAATCCCGCAATATGCCCAGCGCGACAATATCCTCAACGCGTCTGGCCCGATAGGCAAATTTGGCAATCCAGAACAGCGTGTGCAAATCACGCAAGCCGCCCTTGCCCTCTTTTATATGCGGCTCTACCAGATAGCGGCTGGCCCCGTGCGCGCTGTGCCGTGCATCGCGCTCGGCCAGCTTGGCCACCACAAAATCAAGCGGGGCCTGGCTGGCAATCCAGCCTTGCAGCGCGTCTGAGAACCTGTCTGCCAGCGCCTTGTGACCGGCAATAAAGCGGGTTTCCAACAGGCTGGTGGAAATCGTAATATCCTCTTCTGCGACGCTGAGACATTCCTCAATACTCCGCATGGCATGGCCGACTTTCAGCCCCGCATCCCAAAGCATATACAAGATGGTTTCAATGACCGCGCTCTGGCGGGGGCCACTGTTTTTCGGAACCACAAACAACAGATCAATATCGCTGAGCGGGGCCAGCTCTCCGCGCCCATAGCCGCCCACGGCAAAAACGGCCAGCTGCGGCTGGCGGCCTGACTCAGCCTGGCTGTCCATCACCTGGCGGAAAATTTCCTGCAACAGCATATCCATCAGCCAGGCATGGCAGCCAACATAGATAACCCCGTCCCGGTGCCCGGCAAAGGCCTCAGCCAGCCGGTCGCGCCCCTCCTGCAGGGCCTGTTTGACCACAGCCAGAAACCCGGCCTGCCATTTTTTCTGATTCTGCGAACGCGGCGGCAAGCTGGCCAGCTGCGCGGCCAGCGCCTGCCGGTCCAGCGGGGCAGGGTGGGTCTGCATCATGGTGGTGACCGGATCCAGCCAGCCCGCCCACAGTGCTCGCCGCTGG
>JAYPQA010000018.1:0-71021 GCA_038131695.1 Alphaproteobacteria bacterium
AGCTGAAATATTCCAATCCGATGGCCATTGATGAGGTGGCCGCTGACTATCCTGATATGCGGATCGTGCTGGCCCACCCGTCCTTTCCCTGGCAGGAAGAAGCGCTCGCCGTGGCAACCCACAAGCCGAATGTCTGGATAGATTTATCCGGCTGGTCCCCGAAATATTTTCCGCCGATTCTGGTGCAATATATGAATACGCTGCTCAAGCACAAGATGCTGTTCGGCTCTGACTGGCCTGCCATTTCGCCGGATCGCTGGCTGGCGGATTTTGAAAAGCTGGAGATACGGGACGGCGTGCGCGAGATGATCCTGAAAGAGAATGCCGCCAAATTGCTGGGGCTTTCCTAGCGCGGGGCCATCCGTATCGCCCCATCCAGCCTTATCACCTCGCCATTGAGCATATCATTGAGGATAATATGCTCTGCCAGCCGGGCGAATTCTTCCGGCTCACCAAGGCGCGAGGGGTGCGGGACCTGCTGGCCCAGCGACTCTTGCACCTCTTCTGGCAGCCCGTCCAGCAGCGGCGTGCGGAACAGCCCCGGCGCAATGGTCATCACCCGTATTCCCTTATCCGCCAAATCGCGTGCCATCGGCAGGGTCATGGCCGCTATCCCGCCCTTGGACGCGGCATAGGCCACCTGGCCAATCTGGCCTTCATAGGCAGCGACAGAGGCGGTATGGATAATCACTCCGCGCCCGCCTGATTCTGTGACCGGCTCCAGCCCGGCCATCGCGGCCGCGCTGTTGGAGGCGGTCAGGAAACTGCCGACCAGATTGATGGAAACGGTGCGGGCAAAAGCGTCCGGGTCGTGCGGCTGGCGCGTGATATGGTCTTGGCCGCCCCGCCAACCCCGGCACAATTCACCAAAATCCGCTCCACCCCGCAGGCTTCTCTCGCCGCAGCAAGGGCCGCGCTGACCGACCCGGCCTCGCTAACATCAATCGGCTGAAAAGCCGCGCCCAGCTCAGCAGCCGCGGCCTGGCCTTTCTCCACATCACGGTCCAGCAGGCAGAGCCGCGCCCCGGCGGCTTTCAGCTGGCGCGCACTGGCCAGCCCCAGCCCGGAGGCACCGCCGGTTACAAAAGCGGTGGTGTTTTTGTCTATCTGCATCTGGCTTGGTTCCCCTTGCTGGCTAGTCTTTTGGCCGTTCATCAACCAGCCGGACAGCCTTGCCCAGTGATCTGTCCAGCGTATCGGGCGGGCAAATATCCACCTTGATGGTGACCCCGACCATTTCCTTGACCCGTCCTTGCAGGCGCGCGGCCACCGCCTCAGCTGTCTCGCTGTCAAACGCCTCCCGGCTCTCAACCCTCAAGGTCAGCGCATCCAGCGCCCCCTGCCGGGTGAGGCGCAGCTGATAATGGGCAGACAGGCTATCCTCAGCCAGCAGCTGTTCTTCAATCTGGGTGGGAAAGACATTCACCCCGCGCAGGATGATCATATCATCATTGCGGCCGGTTATCTTTTCCATCCGGCGCACCGCGCGGGCCGTGCCCGGCAGCAAGCGCGTCAAATCGCGCGTGCGATAGCGGATAATCGGCAAAGCCTGCTTGGTCAGCGAGGTAAAGACCAGCTCGCCTTTCTCGCCATCCGGCAACACCTCACCCGAGACCGGGTCGATAATCTCCGGATAATAGTGATCTTCCCAGATATGCAGCCCGTCCTTGGTTTCCACACATTCATTGGCCACCCCCGGCCCCATCACTTCAGACAGGCCATAAATATCCACCGCATGGATGTTAAAGGTGCTTTCCAGCTCGGCCCGGATAGCCTCAGACCAGGGCTCTGCCCCGAATATGCCAATTTCCAGCGGACAGTCTTTTGGATCGATCCCCTGTTTGCGGAATTCATCTGCCATGGCCAGCATATAAGAGGGGGTGACCATAATCGCACGCGGCTTGAAATCCATGATCAGCTGCACCTGCTTTGCGGTCTGCCCGCCAGACATGGGAATCACCGTGCAGCCCAGCTTTTCCGCCCCGTAATGCGCGCCCAGCCCGCCGGTGAACAGCCCATAGCCATAGGCAACATGAACCATATCGCCCGGTCGCACACCCGATGCGATCATCGAACGGGCCACGGATTCCGCCCAAATATCTATATCCTCTTTGGTATAGCCAACCACTGTCGGCTTGCCGGTCGTGCCGCTCGAAGCATGGATACGCGCTACCTCAGACATATCTGTTGCGATCAGGCCAAACGGGTAATTATCGCGCAAATCTGCCTTTTGGGTGAAAGGCAGGCGGGCCAAATCGCTGAGGCTCTTGATATCCCCCGGTTTCACCCCGGCCTTGTCGAACTGCTTTTTGTAAAAGGCCACATTGGCATAGGCATGATGCAGCGTTTTTTGCAGCCGCTCCAGCTGCAGGGCCTGTAATTCAGCGGGCGGGGCCAGCTCTGCCGGATGCACAAGCCCGGCCTGCGGTGACAGGCTGTGTTTCAAATAATCCTGCTGCACAGAAAAGGGCCTGTCTGTGTGAAATATCGATGCCATGTTCGCTTAAGTCCCTTCCACTTCCGGATTGCTGATAACCTGCCCGTTCAGCTGGCGGGAATGGCCGCGAAAGGCAGCCAGCAACGCCCCGTCTGACAGGCGGGTTATCTCAACATCATACAGGCCGCTGCGGCTGGTTCCGCCGACCCGTCTTGCCGTGGCTGACAGCCGGTCACCCTTGCGCCCCGGAGCCAGAAAACTGATCTGGCAAAATTGCGCCACCGCTATCTGATTGCCAGCATTGCAGGCCACCGCAAAGGCGGTATCGGCCAGCGTAAAGAACACGCCGCCATGACAAATATCATGGTTATTGATATGGGTGTCACCCACATTCAGCTGCAATTCACAATAATCCGGCCCGGCCTTGATCAGCTCGGAGCCTAGCAGGGCGGAAAACCGGTCTCCGACCATCATGGTTTGTGCGACCTGTTCGGCCAGCTGCTCTGCTGTGCGGCCTGTCATGCCCGTCACCCCTTTCACTCCCCCCGGAAGGTTGGTTTGCGGCGTTCAAAAAAGGCCGCCACCCCTTCTGCATAATCATGCGAGCGGCCCGCCTCTCCCTGCGCGGTTGCCTCCGCTTCGAGATGCGCGTCCAGATCCCGCCCGGCCGCCTCCTGAATCATCTGCTTGGTCAGCGCCAGCCCGGCAGTCGGCCCGCTGGCAAAATCAGCTGCCAGATCGGCAGCTGTCTGATACAGCGCCTCTTCTTCGGCCAGCTGCCAGATCAGCCCCCATAGATGCGCCTGTTCTGCGCTGATGGGTGTGCCGGTCAGGGTGAAGCCCTTGGCCCGCGCCTCGCCGACCAGACGGCTGAGCAGCCAGCTGGACCCGGCATCCGGGATCAGCCCGATTTTGGCAAAGCTCATGACAAATTTGGCAGACCGGGCGGCAATCACAATATCGCAATGCAGGGCGAGGACCGCCCCGGCCCCGGCCGCCACGCCATTGACGGCAGCAATAACCGGCTTTGGCATCGCGCGCAGCTGGCGCACCAGCGGGTTATAATCGCGGCGGATCACCTCTTCCAAATCTGGCATGGGCTGGCCGGGTTGCACATTGAAACCGGCCAAATCCTGACCGGCACAAAAGCCGCGCCCGGCCGCGCTCAACAGAACGGCCCGGCAGGATTTATCAGCTGCAACCTGGCTGAGGGCGGCGCGCAAATCGGCGTGCATCGCCGCATCCAGCGCGTTCAGCTGATCCGGCCTGTTCAGCCGGATTTCAGTCCAGCCGCCGTGATCCTGCACAATAATGCTGTCGGTCATTTGCACTGCCCCCAATGCCAGACAAGAGCTGGCTTCATCAGTGAACTTTACAAAATCAATCCAGATGGTCAATACTCTGGCTCTCACAGATTGAGAGGGAGACCGCATCATGAACGCCCCGATAATAACCAGCTTTGTCGCCGGCAAATGGCTGCCGGCCAGCTCTGATCCCCAGGCCATTGCCTCAGCTGTATCGGGCGCGCCGGTCGCCTATGCCAGCACGGGCGGCCTGTCCGGCGAAGCCCTTTTGAACCATGCCCATGCGACAGGCGGTCCGGCCCTGCGGGCCTTGAGCTTTCATGATCGGGCGAAGATTCTCAAAGCGCTGGCGCTCTATCTGAATGAGCGGCGCGAGGGGCTTTACCAGCTGGGCTATGCGACCGGGGCCACCTTGAATGACAACCGAATCGATATTGATGGCGGTATCGGAACGCTGTTTGTCTATGCCTCAAAAGGGCGGCGGGAATTGCCCGATGATCAGGTCTGGCTGGACGGCCCGGTAGAGCAACTATCAAAATCCGGCAGCTTTGTTGGCCGCCATCTCTATACGCCGCTGCAAGGGGCCGCTATTCAGATAAATGCGTTTAATTTTCCGGTCTGGGGGATGCTGGAAAAATTCGCCGCCAGCTTTCTGGCCGGGATGCCCTCTATCGTCAAGCCGGCCCAGGTGACCAGCTATCTGACCGAGGCCTGTGTGCGGCTGATGCTGGAAAGCGGGCTGTTGCCGGATGGGGCCTTGCAGCTGGTGATCGGCAGGCCGGGGGATTTGCTGGACCGGCTGGGCCCGCAGGATGTGTTGAGCTTTACCGGCTCGGCTGATACGGCCCTGATGTTGCGTTCCAACCCAAAGCTGTTGTCCAGATCGGTGCGGGTGCTGACTGAGCAGGATTCACTGAACGCCTCTGTTCTGGGCCCGGATATTGGCCCTGATGACCCGGAATTCGGCCTGTTCATCAAAGAGGTGGTGCGCGAGATGAGCACCAAGGCAGGCCAGAAATGCACTGCTATCCGGCGTATCTTTGTGCCGGAAAAGATGATCCAGCCAGTGAGCGAGGCGCTGATTGAAAAGCTGTCCGCGCTGACCATTGGCGACCCGGCTGACAAGGCGACCCGCATGGGGGCTCTGGTCTCGCTGGATCAGCGCCGCGCGGTTCTGGAGGTCATGGGCCAGCTGGCTGCTGAGACACGCTGCCTTTACGGGGATGGGCCAGCTGATTTTGCCGGTGTGGATGCTGAAAAAGGGGCCTTTATCCAGCCAGCTGCTGCATTGTGCCGACCCTTCTGCTGCCCGGCTGGCGCATGAGCTTGAAGCCTTCGGGCCGGTTTCCACCCTGATGGGCTACAGTGATTTTGCGGCCGCCTGCCAGCTGGCCAATCGCGGCGGCGGCTCGCTTGTTGCCTCGGTCATCACACATGATCCGGCGCTTGCCCGGCAGGCGGTTCTAGCCAGCGCGGCCTGGCATGGCAGGCTCTATTTCAATGACCGCGATTCGATGGCGGAATCCACCGGCCATGGCGCGCCCATGCCGCATATGACGCATGGCGGGCCGGGCCGGGCGGGCGGCTCTGAAGAGCTGGGCGGCGTGCGCGGGGTGGCCCATTATATGCAGCGCACCGCCATTCAGGGCAGCCCGGCCCTGCTGACCGGGATCGGCAATGTCTTCGTGCCGAACAGCCCGCGCCATAAGGGCCCGGCCCACCCGTTCACCCGCAGCTTCAACGCCCTTGCGATAGGCGAAAGCCTGACCTGCGGCCCGCGCGAAATCACCATGCAGGATATAGAGCATTTTGCCGAATTCACTGGTGATAAATTCTATGCCCATCTGGATGAGGAAGCCGCCAGGGCCAGCCCGTTTTTTGACGGCAAGGTCGCCCATGGCTATCTGTTATTGAGCTTTGCGGCCGGCCTGTTTGTGGACCCTGCCCCGGGGCCGGTGCTGGCCAATATCGGGCTGAATGACCTGCAATTCCACCAGCCTGTCTACCCCGGCGATGCCATTACCGTGCAGCTGACGGTGAAGCGCAAAATCCCGCGCAATGCCGACTATGGAGAGGTGCGCTGGGATGTTGAAATCCATAATCAGGAGGCCCAGCTGGTGGCCGCCTATGAGCTGATAACCATGAATGCCTGTGATGGCTGACCGGCAGGACAGGCCGGCTGCCCTTGCCCCGTTTGTGGAGGATTTGCACGCCCAGGGGCGGCTGCGGGTCTGGTCTATTTTGGTGACCATTTTCGGCGATCTGGCAGGCCCGTTGCCGGGCCAGCTGGCCCTGCGCGACATCCATCAGCTGACCCGCCAGTTTGGCATCACGGACGGGGCCGTCCGCACCGCCTTGTCCCGCCTGCTGGCTGAGGATTGGCTGGTATCAGGCAAGTCCGGCAGGCACGCTTTTTATGCGCTCAGCCCGGCTGGCATTGCGGCGGTGGCAGAGGCCTCATCGCGCATCTATGTCCGGCCCGCACACCCCCAAACCGGCTGGCAGCTGATTGTGACCGACCCGGATGCCCCGCCTGTCCAGCTTGCTGCCCAGGCCCTGCGCCTGACCCCGGAATGCTGGCTGCTGCCGGCCAGCGACAGGCCGCCCTCTGATGCGCTGGTGCTGGCCGGGCCGCTAACGCACAGGCCGGGCTGGCTGGCAACGCGCGGCTGGCCGGGGCCCGGCTGACTGAAGATTATGCCCGGCTTGAAAAGCTGGCCAAGACGCTGCAGGACAGGCTGGACAGCAGGGGCGGAGCCAGCCAGCTGGCACCGGAAACAGCGATGGGGCTGCGGGTGCTGTTGCTGCATTTTTGGCGCAGGCTGGTCTTGCGGCACAGCCCGCATCTGTTCTGGCTGCTGGGGCCGGGCTGGCCTGGCACACAGGCGGCCCGGCAAATCGGCCCGCTCTGGCATCAGCTGCTGGACCGATCCGAAAGCTGGCCCATGCCAGACAGCCAGCGCGCCCCGCTCAGCCTGCTGAAAAGCCGCTTTGCCGACCACCCGCCGGAATAAGCTGCCAAAATCCGAAACATATTACGAAAATTTATTGATTCTGTATTTTTTGTAATATATTGTCTGGTAACAGAGTGCCATCTAGCCAAGGGGAGCCGGCCATGTATGCACAAGGATTAATCGGGGCCGATACCGCGAGCGGGGAAACCGCAGAGTTTCTGGCCGCTTTTCAGGCGCGCATTGATGCGGACGAAAAGATAGAGCCAAGAGAGGCGATGCCGGAGGGCTATCGCCGCACGCTGATTCGCCAGATTGGCCAGCACGCCCATTCCGAGATTGTCGGGATGCTGCCGGAGGGGAACTGGATCACCCGCGCCCCCTCCCTGCGCCGCAAGGCAGCGCTTCTGGCCAAGGTGCAGGATGAGGGCGGGCACGGTCTGTATTTGTATGCGGCCGCCGAAACGCTGGGCATCAGCCGCGAGCAGATGACCGCAGAATTACTGTCCGGCA
This sequence comes from Alphaproteobacteria bacterium, assembly GCA_038131695.1. Classification (GTDB taxonomy): domain Bacteria; phylum Pseudomonadota; class Alphaproteobacteria; order Puniceispirillales; family Puniceispirillaceae; genus JADHLK01. The sequence goes on from JAYPQA010000018.1 coordinate 7,206, forward strand.
AGGCCAAATATTCCTCCATCTTCAACTATCCGACGCTTAGCTGGGCTGATATTGGCGCGATTGGTTGGCTGGTGGATGGGGCCGCGATTATGAATCAGATACCGCTCTGCCGCTGTTCTTACGGGCCTTATGCGCGGGCGATGATTCGGATTTGCAAAGAAGAGAGCTTTCACCAGCGTCAGGGCTATGAGATCATGATTACCCTGGCTGCTGGCAGTGCTGAGCAGAAAGAGATGGCCCAGGATGCGCTGAATCGCTGGTGGTGGCCGTCTTTGATGATGTTTGGCCCGTCGGATTCAGACAGCCAGAATTCAGATCAGTCAATGGCCTGGAAAATCAAGCGGTTCAGCAATGATGAATTGCGCCAGAAATTTGTCGATGCCACCGTCCCGCAGGCCCAAAGGCTGGGCCTGTCTGTGCCCGATGATCAGCTGGTCTGGGATAAAACCAGAAATGACGGGGCAGGCGGCTATCATTTTGGCCCGATTGACTGGGATGAATTCTGGTCGGTGGTCAAGGGCAATGGCCCGATGAACCGCCAGCGCATTGCAGCCCGCCAAAAGGCTTGGGATGACGGGGCCTGGGTGCGTGAAGCCGCCCTTGCCCATGCCGCCAAAAAGGCCGCCCAGCCGCAGGCAGCTGAATAGCCTGCCTGCCGCCAGCGGGGAGGGTAAAGAGGGGAGACTAATAATGACCGGCTTGACCCCGTTATGGGAAGTCTTTGTCCAGCCCAAAGGCGCGCTGGCCCACAAGCATTGCGGCTCGGTGCACGCGGCTGATGCCGATCAAGCCCTGCAAGCGGCCCGCGATGTCTATGCACGGCGTGAGGAAGTGCGCTCTATCTGGGTGGTGCCTTCGGCCCAGATTACCGCCTCTGAGCCGGAATCAGCCGGGATGCTGTTTGACCCGGCCTCTGACAAAATCTATCGCCATCCCAGCTTTTATGACATTCCGGACGATATAGAGAATATGTAATGGCCTCAGATGACGATATATTTTGCGGGCTGTTGCGGCTGGCAGATGATCATCTCATTCTGGGACAGCGGGTCTCGCAATGGTGCGGCCATGCCCCGCAGCTGGAAGAGGATTTGGCCCTGTCCAATATTGCCCTTGATTTGATCGGATCGGCCCGCGCGCTCTATCAGCTGGCGGGCGAGACAGAAGGCAAGGGGCGGGATGAGGATCAGCTGGCCTTCCTGCGCGATGAGCGGGCCTATCTCAACCTGCTGCTGGCGGAATATCCCAATAGTGATTTCGCCCATACCATTTTGCGGCAATATTATTTTTCCAGCTTCCAGCTGCTCTATTGGCAGGCCGCGCTTGCCTCAGCCCTGCCCGGTCTGGCCGCCATTGCCGCAAAATCGGTGAAAGAGGCCGCCTATCACCACCGCCATGCAGCTGATTGGGTGATCCGGCTGGGAGATGGCACAGAGGAATCGCATCAGCGGATGCTGGCGGCTGAGGCCAATCTGGGCCCCTATCTGGGCGAGATGTTTGAAAGGGACGCGCTGGCCGGACGGCTGGCCGAGGCTGCGATCCTGCCTGACCCGGCAGAATTGCAAGCTGCTTTTACAGCTGACCGGGCGGCCATATTGGCCCGCGCAACCCTGCCGGTTGCTGAGATAACAGCCAGCCAGACCGGCGGGCGTTCCGGCCGCCATACCGAGGCAATGGGTCATTTGCTGGCCGAATTACAATATATGCAGCACCGCTTCCCGGGCCAGCAATGGTAAGCCTGCAGACATCCCGGCAGCGCGCCCGGGCCATTGCCGCAGCCGTGCCTGACCCGGAAATCCCGGCTCTGACCATTGCCGATTTGGGTATCTTGCGCGCCGTTGAGATCGCAGAAGATGGTGCGGTTATTGCCCGCCTCTCGCCTACCTATATGGGCTGCCCGGCTGTGCTGGCGATTGAACTGGCGGTGACCACCGCCTTGCAAGAGGCCGGCTTTCAGGCCCGCACCGAGCGCGCACTCTCTCCGCCCTGGACAACCGATTGGATAACCGAGGAAGGGCGGCGCAAAATGGCCGCTTATGGCATTGCCCCGCCGGCTTCCGAAGGGCGCGCGCCAGCCTGTCCGCAATGCGGGTCTGCCAGCACCGAAAAACTGTCCGAATTTGGCTCGACCGCCTGCAAGGCGCTGTGGCGCTGCACCGCCTGTCTGGAGCCTTTTGACTATTTCAAATGCCTCTAGCCGCAGCTTGGCAAGGCAGATAGAGAAGCGGAGCAAGCGATGACCAAAACCGGCTTTCACCTGTTGGAAGTGGCTGCCTGCCAGCAGGACCCGGCAGGCGCAACCATTCTCAGCTTTGCCGTGCCAGAGGACTTGGCACCAGCCTTTGCCTTTCTGCCGGGCCAGTATCTGACCTTGCAGGCTGAGATAGAAGGGGAGGAAATCCGGCGGCCCTATTCCATTTGCTCCCGCCCCGGAGCCGGCCTGCTGCAGGTTGGGATTCGCCAGCTCGAAGAGGGCCGTTTTTCCCAATTTGCCCGCCATTTGAGACCCGGTGACCCCGCTCTGGGTGATGCCGCCGCAAGGGCGCTTTACCCTGAAAAACCCGAAGCCGGGCCAGCATTTGCTGCTGGCGGCCGGTTCTGGCATTACCCCGATGCTGCCGATAGCAGAGGCGTTGCTGGCAGACCATCCGGACTGTTCGGTCATGCTGGTCTGGGGCAATCGCCAGCGCAGCTCGATCATGCTGAAAGAGGCAATAGACGGGCTGAAAAACCGCTTTATGGGCCGCTTCTCCCTGCTTCACATACTCAGCCGGGAAGCCGGTGACCAGCCGCTTTTTTCCGGTCGTCTGGATGCGGCGCGTCTCAGCCAGCTTTCGGAGGCCGGGCTGTTTGATGCCAGCCAGCTGGCCGAAGCCTGGCTGTGTGGGCCAGCCGCGATGAGCACCGATTGTGCCGCCTGGCTGACCTGGCAGGGGCTGGCGGAACAGGACCTGCATACCGAATATTTCACCCCGGCCCCGCCTAGCCGCAAGGAACAAAAAAAGGCCCTGTCCGGCCCGGGCACGGCCAAAAAGCCCGGCGCAGCCAAAAAGCCCGATACGGCGGCCAGCCCGCCTGCCTGCACCGTGCGGGTAATTCTGGACGGGGCAGAGCAGGAATTTACCCTGCCGGACGGGCTGTCTGTGATAGAGGCCGCCAGAGAGGCCCGCATCAGCCTGCCCTGGTCCTGTGCCAACGGGATGTGTGCGACCTGTCGCTGCCGGCTGACCAGCGGGACGGGCCGGATGCGGCAAAATTTTTCGCTGGATGCGGCTGAGCTGGAGGCCGGCTTTGTGCTGGCCTGCCAGCTGATCCCGCAAAGCCCGCGCCTGACGCTGGATTTTGACCAAAGTTGACCAGCGCGCCATCCGCTGCAAAATAATACATAATTGTTAAAAAACAGGCGGCCCGAAGGCCGCCTGCAAAGACTTATGATGTAGCTGGCTGCTTATTTCGGCAGCTGGCTGCGATAATAGGCCAGAGCGGCCGCAGCATCGACACCGCGTTCAGCGGCCGCACCAACAACCTGGGCTTCAATGCCGGATGTCTTTTGCTTGAAGTAAGCCCGCTCAGCGGCGCTGGCATCTGTTACAGTGCCGCCCATCTCGGCAAATTTCTCGTAGCCGAGATCATCGGCCTCATCCCAATATTTACCGATTTTGCGTGACATCTCCACGCCGCGCATATCATCGATACATTTGCGATGCTTGTCTGACAGGTCATTATAGCTGTCATCATTCATCATCAACGCGAAAGAGGTTGTATACATACCATCAGGATTGCGGAAGGTGTATTTTGCCACCTCAGCAACCTTGAAGGCATACATGGTCTCAATCGGGAAGAACACGCCCTCGGCAACGCCAGAGGAAACCGCCTCATACACACCTGGGGCCGGCAGGTTCACACCCGCCACGCCCAGGGCCGAGCCGATATCATTGGCAACACCGCCACCAACGCGCAGCTTCATGCCTTCGATTTCCTTGTAGGAGGTGATTTTCTTGACAGTGTTCACATGACCCGGCCCATGCACATAATTGGCCAGAACCTGCACACCTTTGGCTTCCCCACCTTTGGACAGGTAGTTTTCCCAGGTCTTCTGGAAAGCCACTGACATTTGCTCAGCATTACCGGTATTGCCCGGCAACTCAGCCAGCTTGGTGGTTACGAACTTGCCCGGCGTATAGCCATGCACAATCCAGGTCAGATCAGCCACGCCATCGCGCACTGTGTCATACTGGGCCGGCGGCGGAGCCAGATTATATTCCAGCTTCAGGGACAGGCTGCCCCCGGAACATTTTTGCAGCTCACCATCCATCCACGGAAACACATTCGCATTCATGGTGTGAACAGGTGCGGCCCAAGTGGACACAATCAATTCTTTGGCAGCATGGCCACCGGCCATGGCCTGGCCAGCAAACACCATTGTTGCAGCCGCAGAGAATCCCAAAAGCAATTTTTTCATCATTTCCTCCCAGAAATATTCCAGAAATTTGCTGGAAACAAAAAGACTTGTCTCCTTTTCATCCAGCCTCAACCCTGTGAAGTTTCCGGCTTCCAGTCAAGTAAAAAATCTGTAACAAATTTCCGGCGAAACAAAAAAGCCGGTTGGCAATCCTATGGTTTTTTTCTATCATCTTTTAAGCTTAAACAATTTCTGGGGAGGAGATGAAATGGACGGTCAAAGCACGCCAGCAGATAAAATTCTGCTTGAAGGCCTGGTCGAGACAGACCGGGTTCACAAGGATTGCTATGTCAGCGAGGAAGTTTTTGAAAAAGAACTTGAGCATATCTTCTATAAAAGCTGGATTTATGCAGGCCATGAGAGCCAGATCAAGAATAAGGGCGATTTCACCACTTTCCAGATAGGCCGCCAGCCAATGATTCTGGTGCGCGGTGATGACGATAATTTCCATGTCCTGTTCAACCGCTGCCCGCATCGCGGCGCGATGCTGACCAACCGCCATATGGGCAATGCCGGCCATCATTTCATCTGCTCCTACCATGCCTGGCAGTTCAATTTTGACGGCTCGGTTCATGCCATCCCCTCGCCGGCCGGTTATGAGGATACCCGCTTTGACAAAAATGATGAGGATGCCTGCATGAAGGCGGCCCCGCGGGTGGCCAGCTATCGCGGCTTTATCTTTGCCTCCCTTGCTGCTGACGGGCCGGACCTTGTGACCTGGCTCAGCGGGGCAAAGGCGGCCTTTGACGATATTTGTGACCGCGCGCCCGAAGGCGAGGTTGAGGTGGTCAAAACCTGTTTCCGGGTGGTGCAGAAATCAAACTGGAAGATTTTTCTGGAGAACCAGCTGGACGCGTTGCACCCCTCTATCACGCATGGGGCTGCCGGGCGCGCCGCAGCTGATGTGGAAGAGGAAATAAAGGCCGAGACTGGCCAGGAAGCGCCGCTGCAATATCACTATCTCTCTGCCTTTACCACGCCTATCTATAAATGGGACGGGCTGGAAACAGCTGGCCATAAATATGGCCATTCCATGCTGCAAGGCTATATGGGCTTGCGGCCAAAAGACCCGGATACGCTTGAATATGAAGCGGTGATGGAAAAAGCCTATGGCAAGGAGCGCACTGAGGAGATTTTCAATACCAATATCCATCATGTGCTTGTCTATCCCTGCCTGTCCGTGCAATCACCGCTCCAGCAGCTGCGCGCCGTGCGCCCGCTGGGCCCGAATGAGACGCTGACCGAGATTTGGCATTTCCGCCTGAAAGGCGCGCCTGAGGCAATTTATCGCCGCTCGCTGCATTATTACAATTTGGTCAATTCGCCCTCTACCATGATCAATGCAGATGATCTGTATAATTTCTGGCGTTGCCAGCAGGGGCTGACCAGCGAAGGCGGTGACTGGGTGAGCTTCCACCGCAATGAGGGCCAGGATCATCAAGAAGACGGGGTCACCACCTCGGTCACCGGACTGTCTGAATTACCCATGCGCCATATGTTCACGGCCTGGGCCGGCTATATGAAGGGAGAGCTGTAATGAGCAAGCTGATCAAGGCTGGAACACAGCAGGAGATAGAGCAGTTTCTCTACAGCCAGTCCGAAATGCTGGATAGCCGCAAATGGCGGGACTGGATCGATCTGTTCACCCAGGACGGCCTCTATTGGATGCCGGCAGACCCGGCAGATGAGGATGGGGACGGCATACCTTCTATCTTCTATGAGGATCATTATCTGATGCGCACCCGCATGAAGCGGCTGGATCACCCGCGCGCCTGGTCCCAGTCACCGGCCCCGCGCACCAGCCATCTGATCTCTAATGTGCAGCTGGATGCAGCGGCCAGCACGGATAAGGAGCTGGTCGTGCGCTCGCGCTTTCATGTTGGCGAGATCAGGCTGGACAAGCAGCGCTATTTTGTTGGCAGCTATACCCACCATCTGGTTCCGGACAGCAAAAGCTGGAAGATTCGCCTACAACGGGTGGATATTCTGAATTATGACGCACCCTTTGACTATGTGCTTCAGGTATGGTTGTAATAAACCATTAAATCTGTTGGCCTGTCAGAAATAGGGGAATACAAATGGGCGCGCAGAACGGACAGAATAGCACACAGCCTGACTCCATCCAGCCAGAGGCCGAACAGCCTGAACATCCGGCTGTTATCCGGCTGGTAAAAACCATCGAATGGATAGCTGAGAGGTTTTCCAATCTGAGTTCGCTTGTGCTGCTCTGGTTGGTCGGGCTGACAGTCGTGGATGTGGTGGGCCGCTATTTTCTGCGAATGCCTGTTACCGGCGCGGTTGAGCTGGTGCAGATTTCGATGGCTGGCATCATCTTCTTTTCCATGCCGATGATGTTCTTGAAAGATGATCAGGTGGTAGTTGACCTGTTTCAATTTGTGCGGCGCGGCTGGCTTGGCTGGATATTGTCGCTTGCGATCACGGTTGTGGTGATTGTGGCCAGCTGGATTGTGGCCGACCGAGTCTGGGATTATGCGGTCCGAGCCTGGGAGGATCAGGATGCCACCATCTATCTGGATATTCCGCGCTATCTGACGGTCTCTTTCATCACTTTTGCGATTTATATTTCAGCTGTTTTTGCAGCGGTTCGCATTATCCGGCTGCTGGCCCGGCCCGGACGGGTGATTCAGGATGAAACCGGGCGCGAATTCAAGGAGAATTAACCAATGCTGGTCTCGCTGATAGGATTTGCTGTTCTTCTTGTTCTGGCCTTCATGCGGATGCCGCTGGGGGTCGCGCTGGGGGTTGTCGGTGTGGTCGGCTTTTCAGAGCTGTCCAATTTCCGCGCGGCCCTGTCCAACGCCGCCCGGCTGGTGATTGATTCCGGCCAGAATTACGGGCTGTCCGTGCTGCCGATGTTTATTTTGATGGGCCTGCTGGTAGAGCGGGGCGGCATGGCCAAGGAGCTGTATCGGGCGGCTTATGTGTTTTTGGGCCATCGGCGCGGCGGGCTGGCCATGTCCACGATTGTGGCCTGCGGGATGTTTTCCGCCATTTGCGGCTCCTCTCTGGCGACTGCGGCCACCATGTCCAAGGTCTCCATGCCGGAGATGCGGCGCTATAAATATCATGATTCGCTGGCCACCGCCTCTATCGCGGCTGGCGGCACGCTGGGGATTTTGATACCGCCCAGCGTCATTTTGGTGATTTACGGGCTGATGACAGAGCAATCGGTTGGCAAGCTGTTTATTGCCGGTGTCCTGCCGGGCCTGCTGGGCGTGCTGTTTTATCTTCTGGCTGTCGTTTTCATTGTCTCGCGCAACCCGGCGATGGGCCCGGCCGGCGACCGCACTGGCTGGAAAGAGCGTTTTTTGGCCTTGCGCGATGTCTGGACCACCCTTGGCCTGTTTATCTTTGTGATTGGCGGGATTTATCTGGGCCTGTTCACCCCGACTGAGGCCGCTGGCATGGGCGCGGCGGGTGCCTTGTTGATAGCCTGGCGGCGCGGGGCCCTGAAAGATGGGGCCTTGCTGGCCGTGCTGCGCGAGACGGGCCTGACCACGGCAAAGCTGTTTTTGGTTTTGTTCGGGGCGTTGATTTTTTCCAATTTCGTCAACCGGGCCGGGCTGCCTGCCGGGCTGGTCGGCATTGTCAATTCCTTTGATCTCTCGCCGATTGGCGTGATTTTCATGATTTTGCTGATCTATCTGGTGCTGGGCTGTGTGTTTGAATCACTCTCGATGATTTTGCTCACCGTGCCGATTTTTGCCCCGCTGGTCTCCTCGCTGGGCTTTGATCTGATTTGGTTTGGCATTCTGGTTGTCGTGGTGACCGAGATCAGCCTGATTACCCCACCCATTGGACTCAATGTGTTTGTGCTAAAAGGGGTGCTGAAAGATGTCTCGGTGAAGACCATCTTCCGCGGCGTCACGCCGTTCTGGGTCGCCGATATTGGCCGGTTGTTCGTGCTGACCATGGTGCCGGGCATTGCCCTTGTGCTGCCGTCCATGATGTCCTGATTGCCAGAATTGGGCAGGTGCAGGATCAGACCAGACTGAACAGGCTGATCTGCACGCTGCTGGCAAGGCGTCGGCCAGTGCCGACAAACAAGGTGCGATTGACATAGTGATAGCGGGGATCACCGGTTTCCAGCCTGGCATGGGTGCGCATATAATAGGCATCAGGCGGCACATCCTCGCCTCTGGCCAATGCTTCGATAATCTCTGGCGGGCCGTGCCGCAGACCATAATTGATCACCTCAATGACCGCGCCATCTTCTGTTTCCAGCGCATAGCGGGTATCCAACTCAGCCAGCCCATCGGCAAAAATGGTTTGCCAATCTGCCCCGACAGACAGGACACGGCCCTTGATTTTGCCCTTGAATTGCCCGCCAATAATGGGGATAATGCGACGATTGCCAGCCCGGCCCTGTCCCATCTCGGTAACTGTGTCCAGCTGTGCTTCCAGTTCAATGAATTTTTCAAGTTTCGGTGGCTGCATAGTCCCTTCTCCTCATCAGCTGTGATCTTCTCCAGCATAAAGGATAGCCGATGAACACTGCAAGCAGCATTGCCGAGGGCAGGCAGGCGTCAGACTGGACCGCTATCTGGCTGTGTCTGCTGGCCGCGATGACGCTGGTGACCCATGCCGGCAAGATCGCCGGAACCGTGCCGCTGATTCAGGCAGAGCTAGGCCTCTCCCTCACCGAAACCGGTTTTCTGGTGGCCTGTTTTTCTGGTCTGGCCGCGATTACCGGGGTTAGTTTTGGGCGCTATTTACAGCGCTGGCGGCTCTGGATGCTGGCCTGTTGCGGATTGCTTTTGACCGGGTTCAGCTCGCTGCTTGCCGGCCAGACAAGCGCGTTTGAATTCTTGTTGTTCCTGCGGCTGCTTGAGGGGGCTGGCTATATGATGGGCGTGACCAGCCTGCCCGCGATTATGGTGGCTGCCGCTGCCGCCCGCCACCAGACGCTGACCATGGCGGTCTGGTCGTGTTTTGTGCCGGCCAGCCTGTCACTCACCCTGCTCGGCACGGCTTTCGGGATTGATTATTTTGGCTGGCGGGGCATTTGGGAAGTAACAGCTGGGCTGTGTCTGGTGGTTGCGCTGATCCTGTTTTTCTATTTTCGCAAATCATCTCCGCCGCCGACCATCTCAACAGAACAGCGCGATGCCAGAGAGCCGGTGCGGCGGATTTTTGAGAAGCCTGAAATCCTGCTGATGGGGCTGCTCTTCTTTTTTTATTCTATTATGTTCCAGCCTGCGATTGCCTATTTGCCCTCGCTATTTCTGGAAAATGGTGATTTTAGCCTGCGCGCCGGAACCGTGGCCACGGCGCTCTGCCTGAGCTGCAATGTGCTTGGCAATTTGACCGTTGTGCCACTTTTGCGACGGGGTTACAGCCTGCGCCAGCTTCTGATTTTCAGCACCTCACTCAATATGATCTCCTGCGCGCTGATTTTTGTAACCGCGCTGGAGGCAGAATGGCGCCTGCTGGCAGCGATCGGGTTTCTTGGCCTGTCCGGCATCATGCCCGGGACCATCTGGGTGCGGGTTGGTATGCTGGCTGCCAATCGCCGCCAGGGCCAGCTTTTTTCCTCCTTTATTTTTCAAAGTGCCGGTCTGGGCCAGGTGCTGGGCCCGATTATGTTCACCTTGGCGGTTGATATGACCGGCAAATGGGAGGGCAGTATTTTCTTGCTGCTGCTGGCCGGAGCTGCGAGTATTGTTATCGCCGTCAAAAACCGGCCAGAAGAATAAGCAGGAGAGAGCAAGATGGGTGACGTGAAAATCATTGTAACAGGTGCCAGTTCCGGCATCGGCGCAGCCACAGCCGCCCAGCTGGCTGCCAGCGGGGCAGAGCTGGTCTTGCTGGATATGAACCAGCCGCCAGCAGACAGCCTGCACCCGTTCATTCAGGTGGATATCGCAGACCCGGCCTCAATTCAGGCTGCTGCCGGGGCGTTGCGGGCGCACGGGCCATTTCAGGGCCTGTGCAATATTGCCGGCATTCCCCCGCGCAGCGATAATCATCAGGCTGTTTTGCAAATCAATACGCTGGGCAATATCGCGCTGGCTGAGGCGGTTCTGGACCAACTCTCAGACGGGGCCAGCGTGGTGTCTCTTGCCTCGCGGGCCGGCTCACGCTGGCAGCAAAATCCGGAACGGGTCGCCGCGCTGCTGGACTGCCAGCTGGGCGATGATTTGGCCCCGCTTCTGGCGCGTTTTCCGTGCTCAGAAGGCGAAGCCTATGAATGGTCAAAAGAGGGGGTGATCGTCTGGTCCATGCGCCGCTCGGTCAGCCATATCCGCAAGCTGCGCTTCAATACGGTCAGCCCGGCCGCGGTCGCCACGCCGATATTGGATCATTTCCTGAAAGCCTTTGCTGCCCGTTCCGGCCCGGCGGAAAAATATGTTGGCCGCTCAGCCAGACCAGAAGAGATTGGTGCGGCGGTCGCCTTTCTGGCCAGCCCGCAATCCAGCTGGATAAATGGGATCGATCTGTGCATGGATGGCGGCGTTTCAGCTGATCTGCTGATGCGCGCCTATGGCTGATCAGCCGGGCTGTTTGTGGGCTGTCTGGCGGCGGCGAATGCCGCGCGGAGTGTGGCTGCATCCCCTATCTGATTCATCAATATCAGGATCAGCCGGGCGTTGAGCGCAGCACTCTCAGCCTCTTCCAGCCCCTCATGCAGGGCGATCAGATCATTATAGAGCTGATCGGGCTGTTCGGAAAAATTAAACTCGGTTTCCAAGGCCATTACACCCTCTCCGTCTGGCTGATACCGGCTTTTTGCAGCGCGTTGGACAGCTGGACAGGATCAGCGGCTTGCCAGCGGGCTGCGATATGCTGATCCGGGCGAATCAGATAATGGCCCGTGCCATAGCGGGCCGCAACAAACCCGCCTGTATCCTGCCAGCCCCCTCTCCTATCAAGAGCGGAACCACCCCATCGGGCAGCGCATCCGGCCAAGCCTGCCCGACCGAGAGCAGCACAAACCGCCCACCCAGCTGATTCAGCAGCCAGCCCTCTGCCCCCTGCGGCGAGGCAATCGGGGCATCTGCACAGGGGCTGCCCGGCACCATCGGGGCATCCAGCCCGGACTGATCCGCACTGGTGAGAGCAGAGCCGGACAGGCTGCAGGGCAGTGACAGGCGGCCCGGATTGACCAGACGGCGCGCAAAACCATAGGTTTCAGCCAAATCAAGCGTAGCATCCCGGAACCAGGTTTCTGCCCCCGGCTCCGGCGACATAAAGCGGGTGGACCAGCTGGAATTGCGGATATTCTCATCTGCCCCGTGAATACGCTCATCATCATAGCTGGCCAGCAAATCCGGTGCGGCTTCCCCCTTGACGATAGCCGCCAGCTTCCAGCACAGATTATCAACATCATGCAAGCCGCCATTGCCGCCCCGCGCCCCGAAAGGCGAGACAATATGGGCAGAATCGCCTGCGAAAATCACCCGGTCATGGACAAATTTTTCCAGCCGCCTGCATTGAAAACTATAGACCGACACCCAATCCAGCTTGAAAGGCCGGTCGCCGACAATTTTCTCAATGCGCGGGATCACCTTTTCCGGCTGGCGCTCCGCCTCAGCATCCGCATCCGGGCCCAGCTGCAGGTCAATCCGGTAGATATTATCGGGCTGCTTATGTAAAAGCGCCGACTGGCCGGGGTGAAAATCCGGATTGAACCAGAACCAGCGTTCTGACGGGAAATCGGCATCCATCACCACATCGGCTATCAAAAACCGCTCTTCAAAGGCGGTGCCGCCAAATTCCAGCCCCAGCTGCTGGCGGATCAGCGAGCGCGCGCCATCACAGGCCAGCAAATAAGCCGCCTGCAGCTGATAGCGGCCATCCTCGGTTTCCAGCTCTGCTGTCACCCCATCGCCATCCTGGCTGAGCCCGACCAGCCGGTTCTTGAAACGCAAATCGATCAAATCCGGAAAATCACGGCAGCGCTCAATCAGATATTGTTCCATGTAATATTGCTGCAAATTGATAAAGGCGGGGAATTTGTGCCCCTCTTCAGGCAGCAGATCAAATTGATAGATTTCCCGGGCGCGCCGGTAAATGCGGCCCAGCTTCCAGGTCACCCCCTTGGCCAGCATCCGGTCAGCCACGCCAAGGCGATCCAGAATCTCCAGCGATCTCTTGGCCCAGCAAATCGCCCGGCTGCCGACCGAGACCACATTATTGTCATCAACCAGAACCGTTGCCACACCGCTCAAGGCCAGATCAACCGCAGCCGCCAGCCCGATAGGCCCGGCCCCGACAATCAGCACTGGTGCTTGCCTTGGCGTGCCACCGGATAATTCAGGCGGGGTTACATACTCAATCGGTGCATAATCATACGGGGCCATTCTCTGCTCCTCCTGCCTGCTCAGCCCTGCAAATCCTGCCACATCTGCCGGTCGCGCTCAGCTGTCCAGATGCGCGGCGTATCAATGCCGCGGGCTTCATCATAGGCTCTGGCCACATTGAAAGGCAAACAATGCTCATAAATGGCATAATCAGCAAATTTCTTGTCACACGCATCGCGCACAGCAGCAAACGCCTCTTTCAGAGAGCCGCCCTGTGCCGCAATGCTGGCGGCCGGCTGATAGGTGGAGTCCAGAAAATCGCGCGTATTGGCAATCGCCTCAGCCACCTTGTCTGCTGTATCCAGCGCCGCCCCGCGCCCCGGGGCAATCGCGGCCGGGCGGAAGGCCGCCACCTGATCCAGCGTCGCGCCCCAATCACTGAAATGCCCGTCGCCGCAATAGCAGGCTGAGTGATATTCGACAATATCACCGGTGAACAGCACCCCGGCATCCGGCACAAAGGCGACAATATCGCCTGCGGTATGGGCGCGGCCAATCTGGCGCAATTCTACCCGCCGGTTACCCAGATGCACGCTCATCGAGCCGGAAAAGCTGATGGTTGGCCAGGTCAGGCCGGGGATGCTTTCATGCCCTTCAAACAGGCGCGGAAAGCGGGCAAATTCGCTGTCCCAATCCTCTTGTCCCCGCTCATGGATCATGGCAAGTGCAGTGTCAGAGGCAATCACCTCAGACGCGGCAAAGGCAGAGGCGCCCAGCACCCGCACCGCATGATAATGCGAGAGCACAACATGTTTTATCGGCTTGTCGGTGACCGTGCGGATTTGCTCGACCACCTTGTCCGCCAGGCGCGGGGTGGCCTGGGCATCAATCACCATCACCGAATCATCGCCGATAATCACCCCGCTATTGGGATCGCCCTCAGCTGTAAAGGCATAGAGATCGCGGCCAATCTCGGTAAAGCTGATTTGTTTTTCCGTCATATCGCCCTGTGAGGCAAATTGCTTAGCCATGGCCTTCCTCCACCCGGTTTTCTATCCGGCCAAATATAGATTGGCCCTGTTCATCATGTATTTCAATCCCGACCTGATCCCCAAATTGCAAAAATCCGGTTTTCGGGCTGCCATTCAAGATTGTTTCCACCATCCGGATTTCAGCCAGGCAACTATAGCCGCGCCCGCCCTCGCTAACCGGACGGCCCGGCCCGCCATCGGCCCCCTTGTTGGAGATGGTCCCGGAGCCAATAATCGCCCCGGCCCCCAGCCGTCTGGATTTCGCGGCATGGGCAATCAGCTCATACATGGAAAAGGTCATCTCATCGCCGGCATGGGCGCGCCCCAGCGGCGCACCATTTACATCTGCTTCCATCACCAGATGCAGCTTGCCATCCTGCCAGGCCGGGCCCAGCTCATCCGGGGTGACCGCGACCGGCGAGAAGCTGGTTGCCGGTTTTGACTGGAAAAAGCCGAATCCCTTGCCCAGCTCAGCCGGAATCAGATTGCGCAGCGAGACATCATTGACCAGCATCACCAGCTTGACATGGCTGGCCGCCTGTTGCGGGCTGACCCCCATCGGCACATCATCCGTGATCACCGCTATCTCAGCTTCCAGATCAATCCCCCAGCTGGTATCTGGCAGGCGAATCGCCCCGCGCGGCGGGATGAAATCATCAGAGGCCCCCTGATAGATCAATGGATCTGTCCAGAAGCTGTCCGGCATTTCTGCCCCGCGCGCCTTGCGCACCAGCTCCACATGATTGACATAGGCTGACCCGTCCGCCCATTGATAGGCGCGCGGCAAGGGCACATGACAGGCCGCCTGATCAAAAGGCTGGCTGTCTGCCTCGCCCGATTGCAGGGCGGCAAAGCGGGCGGCCAGCAGCGGTTCTGTCTCCTGCCAGCTATCCAGAGCTGCCTGCAGCGTCGGGGCAATATCCCGGGCCGTTGTCATGCGGGCCAGGTCGCGGCTGACCACAACCAGCTGCCCGTCGCGGCTGCCATCATGCAAACTTGCCAGTTTCATCTCTTCCTTCCCTTCTGCCCGGCGGGCCCTAGCCCTTGATGCCCAGCCCGTCCCAACAGGCGGCGTAATCAGGCTGCAAACTCTTGTGACTGGCCGCAAAGTCGGTCACGATTTGCGGCAATCTGGTCTCAAACATAAAGGCCAGCGTATCGGTCAGCTTGACCGGCTGCAACGCCGCATTGGAGGCCTTGTCAAACGCATCCAGGTCCGGCCCGTGCGGCAACATCATCGTATGCAGGCTGGTGCCGCCCGGCACAAACCCCTCTTCCTTGGCATCATATTGCCCGTAAATCAGCCCCATCAGCTCTGACATGATATTGCGGTGATACCAGGGCGGGCGGAAAGTATTTTCCGCCACCATCCAGCGCTCCGGGAAAATGACAAAATCCACATTCGCCGTCCCGGCTGTCTCAGACGGGGCGGTCAGCACGGTAAAGATAGACGGGTCCGGATGGTCAAAGGCAATCGCCCCCACTGGCGAGAAAGTCCGCAAATCATAGCAATAGGGCGCATAATTGCCATGCCAGGCCACCACATCCAGCGGACTGTGGGCAATCTCGGTCACATGAAAGCCGCCGCACCATTTCCAAATAATTTGATGCGGGCTGTCTGCCTCTTCAAAGGCGGCGACCGGGGTTTTGAAATCGCGTGGATTGGCCAGGCAATTTGCCCCAATGGGCCCGCGATCCGGCAGCGTGAAAGGCGCCCCGTAATTCTCGCAAATATAGCCTCTGGCCAGCTCATCCATCAGCCGGATCTTGGCCTTCATGCCGCGCGGCAGCACCGCTATCCAGCCGGGCGCAACCTGCATCACGCCCATTTCGGTAAAAATATCCAGCCCGCCCAGCTGCGGCACAATCAGCATCTCAGCATCGGCATTGACCAGCACCCGATCCGTCATGGATTTATTACAGGCATAAAGATGCGCGGCCATGCCGGTCTGGCCGGTCACATCCCCGGCCAGCGTCCAGCTGCGAATCCCGTCCAGAAAATCAGTCGGCCGATCCGGCATTTCCAGCGGGTTCCAGCGATATTGCCCCAGCGCCAGCCCGGCAGGCGGCTTGCCCGGAGCCGACAGCCAATAGGGCATATCCATCTGGCTGAAACGGGTGATATGGCTGACTGACGGGCGGCGGCGATACAGCCAGGACCGCTCATTGGTCGCGCGCGGGGCCGTAAAAGGAGAGCCGCTCAGCTGCTCGGCATAGAGACCAAAGGCACATTTCTGCGGCGAATTCTGCCCCTGCGGCAAAGCCCCTTCCAGCGCCTCAGTCTCAAAATCATTGCCAAAACCCGGCATCATCATTTGGGGCATCATTTGGGGCGTGATTTGGGGCCCTGCTTGCGCGCGCGCTTGCGGCCCGCCTGCTGCTGCCCCCTGCAATTTCCTGTTGCTCATGCCAGCCTCCTTATGTTATTAGTTGCATTTGTAACCAATAACGGCAAAAAAGGCAAGGGCTTTCCGGCTATGGGCAAACAGGGGAAAAAGGGCGATTTTCAGCTGCTGCGTTTTCTGCCCTATCTGCTGCTTCAGGCAGCTGAGCAGACGGGTGAGGGATTTGCCAGCCGCTATCGCACCAGCCACAATATCAGCCGCACGCAATGGCGTATCCTCTCGCATCTGGGCGAGGCCGGAGAGCTGACGGCCAGCCAGATTTGCAGCTCTGCCCGCCTGCACAAGACCGAGGTTAGCCGCGCGGTTGCCAGGCTGGAGGCGCGGGGATGGCTGACCCGCCGCATTGACCGCACAGACAGGCGCGCCGCGCCGCTGCAGCTCACCCCTACCGGCCGGGAAGTCTTTTACGATCTGACGGAGGCTGCCACCGCCTTTCAGGCAGAATTGGCCAGCCGGGCCGGGCCGGACTTGCTGGAGGCGTTGATAGAGCCTTTGACACTTCTGGCTGAACTGCCAAAACAGCAAGCGGCAAACCGTTCAAAATCATCTCAAAAAAACCAGACTGGCGCAGAACCAGATGAAAGGGAGTCCTCCTTTGGCAAAGTCTGATCATTATGACATTGCGGTTGTCGGGGCCGGGCCGGTTGGCTTGACCGCCGCGCTGGCGCTTGCCCAGCATGATTTGCGGGTTATTCTGCTGGAAGCCGGGGACGGGCCGTGCAGCGGCTCGCGTGCGATCAATATTTCGCGCCGCAGCCAGCAGATTCTGGCCGCTATCGGCATCAAACAGCCGCTTCTGGAGCGGGGTCTGGCCTTTCATCAGGCGCGATCCTATCTCGGCAAGAAAGAGATTTTCCACCTGCATATGCCCTCAACGGATTCGGATCGCTTCCCGCCCTTTCTCAATCTCCAGCAATTCGCCCTGGAAGAGATGTTGCTGGAGGCGGTCGCCGACCAGCCCTTGCTTGATCTGGTCTGCCATGCTGAGGCCGCGCTGACCGCCCATGATGAGAACGGGGTTGCGCTTGACTGGCAGTCCGCGGCCGGGCCCCGCAGAATCACAGCTGACTGGTGTGTGGCAGCGGACGGGGCGCGCTCTGGCCTGCGCCGTCATCTGGATCTGCAGCTGAAGGGGGATGCGTATGAAAAAAACCTATCTCATTGCCGATATCCGGATGAAGACCGACCTGCCAGTTGAGCGGCGCGTCTGGTTTGACCCGGCGACCAATCCCGGCTCAACGGTTATCCTGCATCGCCAGCCGGATGATATTTTGCGCATTGACTATCAGCTGGGGCCGGATGAAGACCCGCAGACAGAGCTGGAGGAGGCGCGGGTGCTGGCCCGCCTGCAAGCCCATCTGGACTATATCGGCTATGGCAAGGAGCCCTGGGAGCTGGTCTGGAAAAGCCTGTATAATGCCCGTGCCCTGTCGCTGGACAGCTATCATCACGGGCGTATCCTGTTTGCCGGGGATGCCGCCCATCTGGTGCCGATTTTCGGGGTGCGGGGCATGAATTCGGGCATTGATGATGCGTTCAATCTGGCCTGGAAGCTGGCGCGGGTGGCCAAGGGCACCGCCGACCCGGCCTTGCTGGACAGCTATACCGAAGAGCGGCGCGGGGCCTTTGTTGAAAATATCGCTGCCGCGCGCCTGTCCACCTTTTTCATGAGCCCGCCCGGCCCCGGCACCAGCCTGATGCGCGATGCCGCCCTGGAGCTGGCCTGCAGCGAGCCGCAATTTCGCCCGCTGATCAATCCGCGCCAATCCTCAGCGCATTGCTATCGCTCGCGCCTTGTCCAGCCGGATGATAGGCAGGCGGGCTGGCCGGAAGGCACGCAGCCCGGCTGGCCGCTGCCTGATTTGCCTGCCCCGCAGGGCGGCAGCCTGAATGACCGGCTGGGGCCGCATCTAACCCTGATCCGCTTTGCCCCCCCTGAAACAGACGCGCCGGACCCGGATGGCTTGCCAGAGGAGACGCAGCTGATCACCCTGCCTGCCGACAGTGAGGCCGCCAGCCTGTGCGGGGCCGGGCCGGGCGACTGGTTGCTGCTGCGCCCGGACCATCATATTATGGCCCGCGGCACCGCCCGAACAGAGGGCCCAGCTGGCATCGCAGCGCAATCTCTTGACCTGTTTTCCAAAGAAAGGAGGCAGCGGCCCAATGAGTGAAAAACACCCGGCCCTGAGCGCCGTTGAAATGCGCCGCCAGGATGCCAAAATGGAAGCGCTGTTCATGCATCTCTCCGGCAGGCTGGACAGCCTGCCTGAAGAAAGGCGGCCTGTTTTTCTGGCCAAATTATGCCTGCTGCTGGCAGACCGGCTTGATGATGAGTCGGCTTTTGCCGAAATGGTTTCAAAGCTGCTGACAACCCAAGGAGGAAAAAATGACGGATGATCATCTGACTGGCCCGCCCCGCTGGCGCGCCATATGCACCATGTTGCGCTGGAAGTAGCCGACATGGATCAATCAATTGCCTTTTATCGCAAATTCATGGGCATGAAGCTGACCGAACGGCACCCGGCCGGGGAAAATCCAGCGATTCCGGTTGAGCTGGCCTTTTTGCGGCTGCACAGCCAGCATCATGATCTGGTTCTGGCGCATGATCCAGGCCGCGACTATATCGCCCGTGACCGCAAGGCCGGGCCGGTTGGCATCCATCACTATGCCTTTGAATGTGCTGATCGCGAAAGCTGGCTGGGCCTGCTGGACCGGGCCACTGAGATGGGGCTGAAGGTTGTGCGCGGGCCGGTGCTGCATTCCGCCAGCCAGCCGGGCGGTGATGGATCCTGGGGCGAGAATGAGAGCTTTTATGTGCTGGACCCGGATGGCCACCGGATTGAGCTGTTCTGCGAGATGGGATTTGTGGATAGTGACGGCCAGTTTGAGACAGTCCGGCATGAAAAAATTGCTGACAGCTTCGCTGATGAGGTTTAAGCAGGGCTGCGTTATCCAAACCTCTTTTTACAGAAAGCCCCGTTGCCATGAATGATGTTATCTCACTGCTGAAAGCGCACCGGTCCATCCGCAAATTCACCGACCAGCCGATTGATCCCGATCTGCTGGGCTGATATGATCCAGGCCGGACAGGCCGCCCGCAACCTCCAGCTTTTGCAAGGGGTGACCGTTATCCGCGTCACCGATGCGGCCAAGCGGGCTGAGCTGGCCCGGCTGGCCGGCGGACAGGCTTATGTTGAGAGCGCAGCTGAATTTCTGGTTTTTTGCGGTGATTTGCGGCGCGCCTCAAAATGTTGTGACTGGCATGGGCAAACCGCGACCGAGGGCTTTACCGAGCAATTCATCATCGCCACCGTGGATGCTGCGCTGATGGCCCAGAATGTGGTTATCGCCGCCGAATCTGCCGGGCTGGGCATCTGTTATATTGGCGGCATCCGCAATAACCCGCAAGAGGTCTCTGAGCTGCTGGAATTGCCGCGGCTGGTGACCCCGGTCTTTGGCCTGTGCCTTGGCTGGCCGGATCAGGACCCGGATTTGCGCCCGCGCCTGCCGCTCTCGGTGATGATGAAGGAAAACCGCTATGATGACAGCGCCGACCGCGACATCATCGAAGCCTATGATGAGCAGGTGCGCGCCTATTATCAGAAGCGGGCCCAAAATCAGCCTGGCGCTGTCAAGGTGATGAGCTGGTCTGAACAAATGTCTGGTATGCTCTCGCGTGAGGCCCGCCCGCATATGCGCAGCTTCCTTGAAAAGCGCGGCTTTGCAACAAAATAAGCCGCAGCCGGGCAGCCCCTCTCAAAGATGGCTGAAACGCAGCTTGCTGAGCTGGTGATAGGGCTGATCCGGAGCCAGGCGGATGCTGGGGAAATGCGGCTGGTTCGGCGCATCCGGCCAGCCTTGCGGCTCGAGGCACAGGCCGGCAAAAGGGCCCAGCTGGCGGCCATCTGCACCGCCCAGCCCGGCCGTTATATGCGTGCCGGTATAAAATTGCAGCCCCGGCTGATCCGTCAGCACCTCCATCACCAGACCAGAGCGCGCACTTTCCAGCCTGGCCACCAGCTGGCAGGGCCGATTTTCCCGGGCCAGACAAAACGGGCTATCCACTGGGGCGGTCTGGCCCCCGGCAATATCGCGGAGTGATCTGGCCTGGCGAAAATCCAGCTCGGTTCCGGCAACCGGCCGCACCTCTCCGGTCGGCAGATTATCTGCATCAACAGGCAGATAGCTCTCGGCCAGAATTTGCAGGCTGTGATCGGCAAAATCCGGCCCACCATCCAGACAAAAATAAGGATGAAAGGCCAGATTGCACAGGCTTTCTGCATCGCTGACCGCGCCCAGCTCCAGCCGCAAGACGCCGCCTTCGCTCCAGCTGGTAGCGACAGGTAAAGCGCCGATTGCCCGGAAAGCCAAGCTTGCCGTCCGGCTGCTCCAGCACCAGCTCAACAGCCTCTTGTGAATGGTCGGCAATCTGCCAGATTTGCCGGCCCAGCCCGCCAGAGCCGCCATGCAGGGTCGTGCGCCCCTTTTCATTGCGCTCAAATTCATGGCGCCTGCCGGCAATGACACAGCTGCCGTCCCGGATACGCCCGGCAACCGGCCCGGCAATCGCCCCGAAATGCTGATCATCTGTGGCAAAATCAGCCAGCTCCAGCACCACAGATCTGTCATGCCCGGGCAGATGAAGGCTGGCCAGGGCGGCCCCGCGGCTGAGGATTTTTGCCCGCATCCCGTCTTTTTCCAGAACCACATTTTCCATCATCAAGACCTTTAATCTGACCTGTTCCGGCACCCACAAGGGCAATCTTACCCAGCTTGCCCTGGCATAGCTACGCAAGGCAAATAATTTGTTTTTTTGGCGCGGGAAAAAACAACCGCCTATTGCTTGACCTGAGAGCAGATTGGGTTCTAGCCTGATCGTATGGCAAAGGAACAAAAAGAGGAAATCGGCTCCCTCTTGGAGCAGCTGCAAGAGGAAATCGCCGCCCGCCGCGACTCCTTGATCAGCGCCACTATTGAGCTGCTGGCGATACCCACGCTGAACCCGCCCGGCCAGCATTACCGGGATATTTGTGACTGGCTGGATAAACGCCTGCAAAAATCAGGCTTTCAGACGCATCTGCTGCGCGCGACCGGCACGCCCGGGGATTCAGACAAATATCCGCGCTGGAACATTATTGCCCGCCATGAGGGCAAGCAGCCCGGCCAGACGGTGCATTTTAATTCCCATACAGATATTGTCACGATCGGGGAAAGCTGGACAAAAGACCCGTATGGCGGCGACCGGCAGGGCGATATTATCTGGGGGCGTGGGGCCTGCGATATGAAAGGCGGTCTGGCCGCCTCAATAATCGCTGCCGAAGCCTTTATTGCCCGCTTTCCTGATTATCATGGCGCGATAGAGATTTCCGGCACGGCGGATGAGGAGACAGGCGGCTATGGCGGGGTGGCCTGGCTGGCTGAACAGGGCTGGTTCAATCCGGACCGGGTGGATCATGTGATTATCCCGGAGCCGCTGAACAAGGACCGGATTTGCCTTGGCCATCGCGGTGTCTGGTGGGCTGAGATTGAAACAAAGGGGCGCATTGCCCATGGCTCCATGCCTTTTTTGGGGGATTGCGCGGTGCGCCATATGGGGCGGTGCTCGAAGAGATGGAGGCCAGCCTGTTCCCGCTGCTGGCCAGCCGCACGACGCAAATGCCGGTGGTGCCTGAACAGGCCCGCCAATCTACCCTGAATATCAATTCCATTCATGGCGGGCTGCCGGTCCCGGAAGAGGGCTATACCGGCTTTCCCTCTGCCTGTGTGCCCGATAAATGCGTGATCACCATTGACCGGCGCTATCTGATGGAAGAAGAGCCAGACGGGGTGCGCGGCGAAATTGAACAGATGCTGGACAAGATAAAGGCAGAGCGGCCCGGCTTTGACTGGGAGATCTGCGAACTCTGGCAGGTGCATCCCAGCATGACCGAAAAAGAGGCCCCGGTTGTCGGGGCGGTGGGACGGGCGATAGAGGCGGTGACCGGCCAGCCGCCTGATTTTGTCGTCTCGCCCGGCACTTATGATCAAAAGCATATTGACCGGATTGGCAAGCTGAAGAACTGTATCGCCTATGGGCCGGGTATTCTGGAGTTGGCGCATCAGCCGGATGAGTGGATTTCCATCACCGATATGATGGACAGCGCCGCCGTGATGGGCCTGGCGCTGGCAGATTTGCTGATCCCGGAAACGGGAAAGTAAAACAAGAAAAAGAAATGCTGGTCCAACAGCATCGGGAAAAACAAAGAAACTGGCAAAAAATAAACATAACGCCAAGGAGGAGAAGACGGATGAAACTGAACAAACTGTTTATGACAGCAGCGGCAAGCCTGTGCTTGAGCCTGTCTGTCGCGCAGGCCGCCCAGACTTCCATCACTGTGGGGATGCAGCTGGAGCCGCCCAATCTGGACCCGACCGGCGGTGCTGCCGCCGCGATTGATGAGGTCGTCTATGCCAATGTTTTTGAAGGGCTGACCCGCTATCAGGCAGATGGCTCTATCGCCCCGGCGCTGGCCAAATCCTGGACGATTTCTGATGATGGGCTGGTCTATACATTCCAGCTGAATAGCGGCGTGCAATTCCATGATGGCAGCGCAATGGATGCAGCAGATGTCAAATTCTCGCTGGATCGCGCGCGGGCTGAGGATTCCACCAATGCCCAAAAGCGGCTCTTTACCGGCATTGCTTCGGTAGATGTGGTCAATCCGATGACCGTAAAAATCACCCTGTCCAACCCGGATGGCGGCTTTATCACCAATCTGGCCTGGGGGGATGCGGTTATTGTGGCTGAAGAGAGCATTGGCTCAGCAGCCAACAGCCCGGTCGGCACCGGCCCGTTCAAATTTTCCCGCTGGGTGCAGGGGGATCGCATTGAGCTGGTCCGCAACCCAAATTATTGGGGCCAGCCGGTCGCGCTGGAGAAGGCAACCTTCAAATTCATCTCCGACCCGACCGCTGCCTTTGCTGCGATGATGGCGGGTGATATTGATGCCTTCCCGGGCTATCCGGCTCCGGAAACCCTGCCGCAATTTGAGGCAGACCCACGTTTTGCGGTGATTGTCGGCTCCACTGAGGGCGAGACTATCCTGTCCACCAATAACAAACGGGTGTCTGACAAGCGGGTGCGTCAGGCGATTGCCCATGCCATTAACCGCCAGGAAATTATCGACGGGGCGATGTTTGGCTTTGGCACGCCGATTGGCACCCATTTCGCGCCGCACCATCCGGACTATGTCGATCTGACCGGCAATTCTGCCTATGATCCGGCCAAGTCAAAGGCACTGCTGAAAGCGGCCGGGGCGGAAAACCTGACCCTGTCCTTGAAGCTGCCGCCGCCTTCTTATGCGCGCCGCGGCGGTGAGATTATCGCCGCCCAGCTGCGGGCTGTTGGTATCCAGACAGAGATTGAAAATCTGGAATGGGCGCAATGGCTGGAGCAGGTCTTCCGCGGCAAGGATTATGATCTGACCATTGTCTCGCATACCGAACCGATGGACATCGGCATCTATGCGAACCCGGACTATTATTTCCAGTATGACAATGCAGATTTCCAGAAGATGATCGCGGATCTGAAGCTGGCCAGCAAGCCGGCAGACCGGACCAGATTGCTGCAAGCTGCCCAAAAGCAGATCGCGTCTGATTATGTCAATGGCTATCTGTTCCAGCTGGCCAGAACCGGGGTGGCCAATGCCAAGATCAAGGGGCTTTGGGAAAATTCCCCGACACAGGCCAATGATCTGACCGGCGTCAGCTGGGCTGATTGATAGCGGCCTCGTGCCTTGCAACCTTTTTCCGGCAGCCGGGTAACTGGCTGCCGGGTGTTTTTTCGTAAGAATATTTTTGAAATGACTCACAAACAGATAAGGTGACGAGGCAAATATGCTGCGTTTTATCCTGTCACGAGCCCTGACCCTGGCCCTGTCGCTCTTGGTTGCCTCGCTGGTGATTTTTGCCATGATAGAGGTGATCCCGGGCGATCCGGCGGCCTTTATGCTGGGGCTGAATGCCGAGCCGGACACGGTAGCGGCCCTGCGCGCTGAGCTGGGGCTGGATGGCAGCCTGCCGGAACGCTATCTGCGCTGGGTTGGCGGGATGCTGACCGGTGATTTTGGCATTTCCTATACCTATCAGGTGCCGGTGGCTGAGCTGGTCGGGGCCAGGCTGGGTGTTTCCCTGCCGCTGGCGCTTTTTTCCCTGCTGCTCTCTACCCTGATTGCGCTGCCAGTCGGGCTGTTTGCGGCAGCAAGGCGGGGCCGGCCAGCTGATTGGGCGATTATGGGGACGACCCAGTTCGGCATTGCCATTCCCAATTTCTGGTTTGCCATGATTCTGGTGGTGATTTTTGCCATTGAGCTGCGCTGGTTTTCTGCCGGCGGCTTTCCGGGCTGGGATCAGGGTTTCTGGATCAATATCAAGGCGCTGTTCTTGCCGGCCATTGCGCTGGCCTTGCCGCAAGCCGCCATTCTGGCGCGGGTGATGCGCTCAGCTGTGCTGGAAGTGCTGTCCCAGGATTTTATCCGCACCGCGCGGGCCAAGGGGCTGAATCAGCGCCAGACCCTGATCCATCATGCCTTCCGAAATGCGCTGATCCCGGTTCTGACCATTATCGGGCTGCAATTTTCCTTTCTGATTGCCGGGGCGATTATTATTGAGAATGTGTTTTTCCTGCCCGGGCTTGGCAGGCTGATTTTTCAAGGCATTACCCAGCGCGATTTGATTGTGGTGGAATCTGTGGTGATGCTGCTGGTTTTTGCGGTCATTCTGGTGACCTTTCTGGTTGATATTGCCTATGCGCTGGCCGATCCGCGGCTGCGGAGACCGCAATGAGGAGGCTGTGATGAAATGGCCTGTCGCGCTTGTTATCGGCCTGTGCCTGACGGTGGTTTTTGTCGCAGCGGCGCTGCTTTCCTTTGTCTGGACCCCGCATGAGGTCGAAGCGCTGAATATCGCTGCCAAGCTGAAAAAGCCGGGGGCGGCGCATCTTCTGGGCACGGATCATTTTGGCCGCGATATTCTCTCCATGCTGATGGTTGGGGCCAGAACCTCTATAGCGGTGGCGATTGTCGCGGTGGGTATCGGGATGGGGCTGGGCGTGCCGCTGGGGCTGCTGGCGGCGGCCCGCCATGGCAGCTGGCTGGATGATCTGGTGATGCGCGGCAATGATCTGGTGTTTGCCTTCCCCTCGCTGGTAATCGCCATTTTGATCACCGCAGTCTTTGGCCCGTCCGCCTTTAATGCGATTGTGGCGATTGGGATTTTCAATATGCCGGTCTTTGCGCGGGTTACGCGTGGCGGCGCCCTGTCTGTCTGGACGCTGGATTATATTCTGGCCGCGCGCGTTGCCGGCAAGAGCAAGCTGCGTATTTCGCTGGAACATATTTTGCCCAATATCGCCAATTTGCTGATCGTTCAGGGAACCATCCAGTTCAGCCTGGGCATCTTGGCAGAGGCGGGTCTCAGCTATGTCGGGCTGGGCGCGCAGCCGCCGCTGCCCAGCTGGGGCCGGATGCTGGCTGACAGCCAGACCATGATCAGCTTTGCCCCGCATCTGGCGATTTTTCCGGGGCTGGCGATTATTGCGACGGTGCTGGGGCTCAATCTGATAGGGGACGGTTTGCGGGATCTGCTGGATCCGCGCATCCGGCGGGAACGCTGATGGCTTTGCTGGAGATTGATAATCTGAACCTGTCAATAGGCCAGCTGCCGATCCTGCGCGATATCAGCCTGTCTATCCGGCCGGGTGAGATTTGTGGGCTGGCCGGAGAATCCGGGTCCGGCAAATCCATGACCGCGCTCTGTGTGATGAATTTGCTCCCCCCTCTGGCCCGTGCCAGCGGCCACTATCAAAATGCAGGGGACCGATGTGACCCGCCTCTCTGAAGAGGCGATGTGTGCGGTGCGCGGCCAGCAAATCAGCATGATCTTTCAAGAACCAATGACCGCGCTGAATCCGCTGCGCACAATCAGCGATCAGGTGGCAGAAACCTTGCGGCTGCACCGGCGCACCAGCTGGGCGGAGGCGCGCGTGATAGCGGCTGAAAAGCTGGCCCGGGTGGGCTTGCCTGCCAGCCGCTTTTCTCCTGATCTCTATCCGCATGAGCTGTCTGGCGGGCAACGCCAGCGCGTGATGATAGCCCAGGCCATTGCCCTGAAGCCTGCCCTTTTGATAGCTGATGAGCCGACCACCGCGCTGGATGTGACGACTCAGGCCGGCATTCTCTCCCTGCTGCGCGATCTGGTCAAAAGCGAGAATATGTCAATGCTGCTGATCACGCATGATCTGGCGGTTCTGGCCGATATGGCTGATCAGATCAGCATCATGGAAAAAGGCCGCATCGTTGAGCAGGACAGCACCAAAAGCCTGTTCCGCAATCGCCGCCATGCCTATACCAGAAAGCTGTTTGCCGCCTCTGGCCATGTGCCGGATAAAGGCACGGCCCCATCCGATCGCCCTTTATTGCAAGCCAGCAAAATCGGCGTGACCTACCGGCGCAAATCCGGCCTGTTCAGCAAGCCGGTGGAAACCGAGGCGGTGCGCGGCCTGTCCTTTGCCTTGCATGAAAATGAGAGCCTTGGTCTGGTTGGCGAATCCGGCTGCGGCAAATCCACCTTGTCGCGGGCACTGCTCGGCTTGCAGCCCCTGTCTGCCGGCCATATTGATTTTCTGGGGATGCGGCTGGACAGCAGCAGCCAGATGCCAACCGATATGCGGCGGGCCATGCAAATCGTCTTTCAGGACCCCTATGGATCATTCAACCCGCGCCATAAGGTTGCGCGCCTGCTGGCTGAGCCGTTCCACCTGCAAGACCAGCCTGTGCTGGGCCTGCAACGCGAGAAGCTGCTGGACAAGGCGCTGGAGGAGGTCGGCCTCAGCAGCGCTGACAAGGATAAATATATTCATGAATTTTCCGGCGGCCAGCGCCAGCGCATTGCCATTGCGCGGGCACTGGTTCTAAAGCCAAGGCTGATCATTCTGGATGAGGCGGTCTCGGCCCTGGATGTCTCTATAAGGGCCCGGATTCTGGATTTGCTGGCTGATTTGCGCCGCACGCACCAGCTTTCCTATCTGTTTATCAGCCATGATCTCCATGTCGTGCGGGCGATAACGGACCGGGTGCTGGTGATGCGGGCTGGCCAGATTGTTGAACAAGGGGCAACCGAGACGGTGCTGGCCCGCCCGGCACACAGCTATACCAAAGAGCTGATCGCCGCGACCCCGCAAATACCTGAAGCATGGCAGAAACCGGCATGAAAACCCGCAAGGGCTTGCCATCTGCCCCCGCGGCTCCGCATAGTGGCAGGGGCA
Organism: Alphaproteobacteria bacterium; assembly: GCA_038131695.1. Classification (GTDB taxonomy): domain Bacteria; phylum Pseudomonadota; class Alphaproteobacteria; order Puniceispirillales; family Puniceispirillaceae; genus JADHLK01. Next base: position 34,667 of record JAYPQA010000018.1, read on the forward strand.
GGCTCCCGGCCGGAGACCAAAAGCAAGAGAGGGAAAGAATGAGACTGGCAGGCAAAACAGCTTTGATAACTGGCGGCGGCTCCGGCTTTGGGGCCGGTATCGCTCGCATCTTTGCCAAAGAGGGCGCGCGCATCCTCTTGGCAGACATCAATGAACAGGCCGCGCAAGAGGTGGCTGCCGGGATTGGCGGCCATGCCGCACAGGCGGATGTCTCTGACAGCGCGTCCATGACCGCTCTGGCCAAGGCTGCAGAGGCACATTTCGGCACGCCTGATATTCTGGTCAACAATGCCGGCATCACCCATCTGCCTGCCCCGATGGAGGAGGTCAGCGAAGAGGATTTTGACCGGGTGCTGGCAGTGAATGCCAAATCGGTCTATCTAGCTGCAAAAGTTTTTGTCGGCGCGATGAAACAGCGCGGCAGCGGCGCGATTTTGAATGTCGCCTCTACCGCAGGCGTCTCGCCGCGCGCCAATCTGAACTGGTATAATGCCTCAAAGGGCTGGATGATCACCGCGACCAAGGCGATGGCGATTGAACTGGCCCCGCATGGCATCCGGGTCAATGCGATCAATCCGGTGGCAGGCGAAACCCCCCTGCTGAAGAGCTTTATGGGCGGCGAGGAAACCGAGGAGACGCGCGCCCGCTTTCTGGCAACCATTCCGCTGGGCCGGTTTTCCACGCCTGAGGATATGGGCCAGGCCGCCGCCTTTCTGTGTTCTGATGAAGCCTCCATGATTACCGGCGTGGCGATGGAAGTGGATGGCGGGCGCTGTATCTGACAAACAAAAAGGAGGCCAGCGATGAAGCCCGGCAAGCGCAATCTGATAACCGATATTGACGGGCTGCTGGTCGGCAATGCCCAGGATCAGACGCTGAAATCAGGCAGCACCGTGCTGACTGCCGATCAGCCCTTTACCACTGCAGTCCATGTGATGGGCGGCGCGCCGGGCAGCCGCGAGACCGATTTGCTGGCCCCGGACAAGCTGGTCTCAGAGGTGGATGCGCTGGTGCTGTCCGGCGGATCAGCCCTGGGGCTTGATGCCGCCTCTGGCGTGGCCAATGCGCTGCGGGCAGCCGGGCGCGGCTTTGCCGTGGGCGATCAAAAAGTGCCGATTGTGCCGGCGGCTATCCTGTTTGACCTGCTGAATGGCGGTGAGAAGGGCTGGCAGACAAACCCCTATGCCGCGCTGGGAGAGGCAGCCTGGCAGGCCCGCTCGGCAGAGTTTGCGCTGGGCAGTGTCGGGGCCGGCACTGGCGCCATCACAGCTGATCTGAAGGGCGGGCTAGGCTCGGCCTCTCTGGTGCTGGATAATGGCATGACCGTCGGGGCGCTGGTCGCCGCCAATCCGCATGGCAGCGTCATTCAGCAGGGCCAGCCGCATTTTTGGGCAGCCCCTTTTGAATTTGACCGGGAATTTGGCGGGCTGGGCGCGGCGACCCAGCTGGATCCGGGCGTTGAGAAGCTGGGGCCGGATCGGCTGCCCACCAGCAACACCAATACCACGATTGCCATTGTCGCCACAGATGCCAGGCTGGACAAGGCCGGCTGCCAACGCCTCGCCACCGCCGCCCATGACGGGATGGCCCGCGCGATTATGCCCAGCCATACGCCCTTTGACGGTGATCTGATCTTTGCTGCTGCGACCGGGGCCAAGGAAGGGGGCGGCCCGGCTGATTTGCTGCTGCTGGGCCATGCGGCCGCCCTGTGCCTCGCCCGTGCGATTGCCCGCGCTGTCTGGGAAGCCCGCCCGGCCCCCGGCGACACGCTGCCCAGCTTTCGCGATCATTTCGGGGTTTAAAAAAGCCTCAGCTCAAGTCACCCGGGCGCGGGTCTGATAGGCCGGGTCGCGCCAGAGTTCATCTGTCATCACCTCTTCCAGAATCGCGACCGCCGCCAGAATATCGCCCTCATCCAGATAGAGCGGGGTGAAGCCAAAGCGCATCACATCCGGCGGGCGGAAATCGCCGATAACCCCTCTGGCGACCAGCGCCTGCATCGCCTGATAGCCCGCCTCAAACCGGAAAGAGACCTGCGATCCGCGCCTGTCCGGATCCCGCGGGCTGAACAGCTCCAGCTGTGGACAGCGTTTTTCCACCTCAGCGATAAACAGCTCAGACAGGCGGATGCTGGCCGCCCGCAGCTCTGCCAAATCCACCCCCTGCCAGGCATCCAGCGCCGCATCCAGCATCGCCATCTGGACAATGGGCGGCGTGCCAACCCGCATCCGCTCAATCGACGGGGCAGGGCGGTAATCTTGTGCCATCTCAAACGGGTCTGCGTGCCCCATCCAGCCCGCCAGCGCCGGTTCCGCCTCAGAAATCAGGTCAGGCCGGATATAGATAAAGGCCGGTGCGCCCGGCCCGCCATTGAGATATTTGTAAGTGCAGCCAACCGCAAATTCACAGCCCGATCCGGCCAGATCAAGAGGCACCGCCCCGGCAGAATGGGCCAGATCCCAAATCATCACCGCCCCGGCTGCCTGAGCTGCTTTGGTTATCTCAAACATATCATGGCGGCGGCCTGTTCGGTAATCCACCTCTGTCAGCAGCACAGCCGCCACCTCATCAGAGATCGCCGCGGCCACCGCATCCGGTGCGGCCAGCTTTACCTCGCGCCCGCCCCCGGCCAGCCCGGCCAGCGCATTGGCCATATAGATATCCGAGGGAAAATTGCCGGTATCAGACAGGATAACGCGCCGATCCGGCCGCAATTTCAAGGCCGCCGCCAGCGCCTGCCACACCTTGATAGAGAGCGTATCACCCGCCATCACGGGAGCCGGGTGGCGCGCCTATCAGCGGGCAATGCGATCCCCAACCGGCCAGGCAGGGCCATCCATCCGGCCTTGTTCCAGGCGCGAATCAGCTGTTCTCCCCATTCGGCCTGCAGCACGCCTGCCACTCGTCCCGGCACCGAGCGCGGCAATGGGCCCAGCGAATTGCCATCCAGATAGAGAACGCCATCGGGAAGGTGAAACAGCTCTTTTTTCGGCAAATTGGTCATTGGCTTTCTATCTCCGGAAAATTTGAAATGCGTGTCCGGTCCGGCTAGGTGCCGTCTGACCTTTTTGTTTGCAAGCGGCGCCTGCCCGGGCGCTTCAAACCATTTTTTCAAAAACCCTGTCTCACGATAACAGTTAATCCTGAACCGCTTCTTTTCAGCAACCAAAAAACCATCCGGGCGATTTTTTTTTGAAGGCTGGTTCCGCCCTGATCAATCTCTTTCCCTGCCTGCGCGGTTACGCTAGGCTTGTTCTTGAGCCAGAAATTTTTGGAGAGATTTACGCTTATGCCTGCCCAAAAAAGCCAAACAGCCTCTGAAAACCACGCCGCCGCGCTGGATAAGAGCCGCATAGAGGCCGCTGAAATGCAGCTGCCCAGCCTCGATATTTCCGCAGAAATTGCGTTTTTTTGCCGCCAGCTGGGCTTTCGGCTGGAGGAGATATTCCCGGCAGACAATCCGGCGATGATTTTACTGTCCGGCCATGGGCTGCGGCTACGCCTTGATAAGCAGAACCAGCTTCCCGCCGGCCGGATCACGCTGTCCCTGCCCGGCGCGCCAGGCGATCTGCCTGCCCCGATGACCGCCCCGAATGGCACTGAGATTCATTTTGCCCCGGCCAGCCCGCCCCTGCAGCAGCCGGAAACCCGCCATCAGCTGCTGGTGCGCCGTCTGGTGGATTCAGACAGCTGGATTATCGGGCGGGCCGGGATGCATTACCGCGATTTGATTCCCGGGCGGCTTGGCGGGGCGGTTATCGCCAGCCATATCCGCATCCCGGAAGATGGACCGGTTCCTGATATGGTGCATTATCACAAGGTTGGCTTTCAGCTGATTTACTGCCTGCATGGTTGGGTAAAGGTGGTTTATGAGGATCAGGGCGATCCGATCACCCTGCAGGCCGGTGATTGCGTGACCCAGCCGCCGCAAATCCGCCACCGGGTGCTGGAATCCTCAGATAATCTGGAGGTTCTGGAGATTGGCGTGCCAGCCGAACATATCACGGTCATTGACCATGCGCTGAAACTGCCGACTGGCAAGCATCTGCCGGACCGGCTGTTTGACGGGCAGATTTTCGTCCATCATCAGGCGGCAAAAGGCAGCTGGCAGGCGGCCCGGCTGCCCGGCTGGATGGCGATGGAGACCGGCATTGCACATGGCACGGCTGGGGCCGCCTCAGTTCAGCTGATGCGCCCCGATAACGGCACCGACGTGCCGATCACCGCCACAACAGATGCCGATATTCTGTTCGGTCTGGTTGCCAGCGGCTCCATGCAGATCGGGGCAGATGGCCAGCATTTTGAGGTGAGCGCCGGGGACGGGTTTGCCCTGCCCCCCGGCCAGCCTGTCCAATTCAGCCAGATGAGCCCCGATCTATCCTATATAGAGGTCAGCCTGCCCGGCTCCTTCCAGACCCGGATTGCCTGACCTCAATCATATCCCCCCCATTGGCCCAAAATGATGATTTTTCATCAAAATCGCTGATCAGCCGGCGATATTATTTGCTAAAGAAAAAAGAAGGGCGGTCATGGTGCCGGCCTTGCCAGCGAAAAAAACTCCAAAACCAAACAAGTTAAGGAGTTAGGCTGATGCAAGCAGGGGTTATCGGGATCGGAGATATGGGGTCAGGTCTGGCCAAAAATCTCATCGCAGCGGGAATGTCTGTTACCGGATTTGATTTGGACCCGGACAGGATGGCCCAGCTAAAAGAACTGGGCGGCACCCCGGCAGCTTCTGTCGCTGAGGTGGGCCGGAACAGCCAGACGGTCTTTATCATGGTGATGAACGGGGCCCAGGCGCTGAATGTCATCGCCGGGCCGGACGGGCTGGCCGATACCATGCCTGCGGGCGGCACCGTTATTCTGACTGCTACGATAAAGCCGTCCGAGGCGGCCCGCATAGCCGAAGCCGTTGCAGATCGCGATATTGATCTGGTGGACAGCCCGGTCAGTGGCGGCTTTGACGGGGCCCAGAATGGCGCGCTGACAATGATGGCTGCCGCCCGGCCAGAGGTTCTGAAAAAGGTCAAGGCAGAAATGGAGGCGGTCAGCAAGACCATCCATATTGTCGGCACGGATATCTGCATGGGCCAGACGGTGAAAGCCTGCCTGCAATCGCTGATGGGCTGTGTGTTCAGCGCCAGTTTTGAGGCCGCTGTGCTGGCCGCCAAGACCAGGGGTGGACCCGCAGATTTTTGCACCGTGTTTTTGCACGTCCGGGGCGGGCAACAGCGTGACCAATGCCTGGAAAAATCATGCAAGGCCGCTTTGTCGGTGCTGGCAGCCATATCTCTACCATGCACAAGGATTTGACGATTGTCTCCGATATGGCAAGAGAGCTGGGCGTGCCGCTGTTCACGGCCAATATTGCCTTGCAGCTGTTCGAGGCGGGCAAGACCAAATATCCGGAAGGCGATAACTGGATTGTGGCCAAGATGCTGGAAGAAATTGCCGGGGTCGAATTCCGCAGCTGAATTGGGCAGTTGAAATGGGCCGCGTGCGCGAGAAAATGACCACGCCAACACACATTTAAGAGAGGAAATTATGAAGCTGGGTGTAATTACAGAAGTGAATCAGTCGCGATTTGGGCCATGCGCTGAGCGTGATGGATGAATATGATCTGGAATGGGCAGAGCTGCAATTTATTGCTGACAAGGAGGTGGGCGATCTGGACAAGGCTGGAGCGGGCCGCCGCTGCTGGAAGCTGATCAAACTGGCACCAACCAAAGGGTGCCTGTATTTCCCGCCATGGAGCTTTTGCCCCGGCCTGCCGATGGCCAGCACGCGCCCGGGGGATGCGGTACACAGCCAGCATATGGACGCGCTCAAACGCTGTATTGAAATGGCGCATGAATTTTCCTGCGGCACGGTGCGGATCATGTCCGGGCGCAAGGAGATGATTCTCTTTGGCCTGCATGGCGCGGAAAAATGGAATGTGGCCAAGGGGGCCTGGGACGCCCTGCCGCCGCTGATCGCCCCGGCTGTTGAGCTGGCCAGGGCTGAGGAGCGTGCAGCTAGTGGTTAGAGACCGGAGAGTAACGGCACAGTAGTCAGATTCCTGCTGGACCGGGCGTAAGCTGATCGATGATCTAGATGCCAAGGACACACTGAAGATTTTGTGGGATCCGGCCAATAATTGCTGGGCGCATGAAACCGCCTGGCCGGATGGCTATGAGACCACCAAGACAGGAGAATATCGGCCATATCCATATGTCGGGATCTTGCAGGTGGATACCCAAGGCCACGCTTGAAATACACCCATTGGGAGAAGACCCGGCTGGCCGACTGATTTGCCCAGTGGCCGATGCGCTGTAGGATGGCTATGATGGGGTGATCCAGCTTTGAATCAATTCTATCACCCGGGCAACGGTGATTTTGAGGCCGGATTCCGGCAATGTATCGGCCTGTTCAAAGAGCTGTTTGCCTGACAGAAACGCCTGGCCTCTGGCGACCTATCTGTGCTAGTCAGAAGATAAGGGCAGGGACTGCCCCGCAACTGTCTTTTCACTGTCACAGGAACAAAGCCCACGATGGAACTGGATGATCAGATTGAGATAGCCGCCCCGCGCGATATTGTCTATGCCGCCCTGAACAACCCGGAAATCCTGCAACAGGCGATACCGGGCTGTGAAGAGATAGAGCAGCTCAGCCCGACCGAAATGACCGCCCGGGTGGTGCTGAAGATTGGCCCGGTCAAGGCAAAATTCACTGGCCGGGTGGTGCTGGACAATGCCGGGGCGCCGGACAGTTTCTCGCTCAGCGGTGAGGGGGATGGCGGGGTGGCCGGTGCAGCCCGCGGCGGGGCCGATGTGACACTGGCCGAAAGTGCGGGCGGCACCTTGCTGACCTATAAGGCGCGCGCCGATGTCAGCGGCAAGATTGCCCAGCTCGGCAGCCGGCTGGTGCTGTCCACGGCGAAAAAACTCTCGCGCAGCTTTTTTGAAAATTTCCAGAAAATCATGGATGAAAAGGCGGCCGCCAGCTAGCCTGGCCAGCCTGTGCCCCAAATTATGCCCAGCCATGCCCCTATGCCTGACCTATTCCGGGGCCGGGTCAGACAAGCGCAGCGTCCCGCTGATAATCGCCCGGCCAGCTGGCGCAATTCGGCCACTAAATCGGATAATCTGTACGATCAGACAGCCGCTGGCAGCGTTCAGCCGGACGGCGCAGGGCCATCATATCCATGCCGCCCTCTGCCAGCCCGAAACTGTGCCGGGCGGCCGGTCTGTTTTCCATCACCTGCTCCAGCATTTTGCCAACCACCCGGTCCACCGGCTTCAGCGCATTATCCACCAGCCGGCCAGCAGCCAGGGGGCAGCGATTGGTATCCACCGAAAAGACCAAAAACCCCTCCTCTGGCCGCCTGGTCAAAAACCCCGCTATCGCCGCCGGAGGTGGCCGAAAAAATCACATCTGCCCCGCCCTGATGCAGCTGGCTGGCCAGCCGGCCGGCACGGGCCGGGTCAGCGAACGGATTATCCCCGCCAACCCAGCGCACCGCCACCGCGATCTCCGGCCGGGCGGCCTTGGCTCCGCGCGCAAACCCCACCGAAAAGCGGCGCAGCAAGGGAATATCCAGCGCCCCGACAACCCCCAGCTGGCCAGTCTGGCTGAGCCGGGCTGCTGCAAAACCAGCCAGATAAGCCGCCTCATATTCCCGGAAAACCGCGCAATGCAGATTGGCCGGGCGCGGCTCAAGACAATGATCTATCAGGATAATCTGGGTATCGGGATGCTGCGGGGCCAGCTTTGCCAGCTGCCGGTTAAAGGCAAAGCCGGACAGGACCAGAACCTCCGGCGCATCGGCAAGGGCCAGATGCAGCAAGGGGCTGCGATCTGCCGGATGCACGGCTTGCAGAATCAGGCTGTCTGCCCGGTAGCGGATCGCCGCCTCTTCCACACCGCGCCGGGCAAGCTCCAGAAACGGGTTATCAGCTATCCGGTCTGGTGCCAGATAGATAAAGAGCGGGGTCTCGGCGCGCGCACTTAAGCTGGCCCCAAGGCTGATGCTCACAAGGCTGGCACTCACAAAGCTGGCACTCACAAAGCGGCCAGCAGCAGCCCGGCGCGCAGAATTGCCGCTTTTTTTGGTATCACGACAGGCTGTCTCATCAGCTTGTCTCCCTTTCAAAAAGGGTTGTGACACGCATCCTTTTTGTCTGTTCGTCCAGCTTGCGTCAGGTAACTTTTTGGGCCAAGCAGAATTTGCAAAAACCTGCCGCCCAGCCAGAAAGGCGGAACAGCCCCGCTCTGCCCTGCCCCGGCTTGTGCCGGAGAGGCTACCAGCTGCCGGTATTGGGCATGGATTGCCAGGGTTCAGCCGGGGCCAGCGGCTCGCCTTCCTGCAGCAATTCAATGGAAATCCCGTCTGGTGAGCGCACAAACGCCATATTGCCATCGCGCGGCGGCCGATTGATGGTGACCCCGGCGGCCATCATCCGCTCACAGACCGCATAAATATCATCCACCCGATAGGCCAGATGGCCGAAATTGCGCCCGCCTGCATATTCTTCTGGATCCCAGTTATAGGTCAGCACCAGGGCCGGAGACCGGATCTCCTCATAGCGGCCCCGATCTTCTGGCGTGCACAGGAAAAACAGCGAATAGCGCCCCTGCTCGCGGTCAATCCGCTTGGCCAGCTCCAGCCCCAGCAATTCACAATAGAAATGCAAGGAGGCCTCAATATCGGTAATGCGAACCATGGTATGCAGATAGCGCATCAGATTATCCTTTCCCTTCTCAGCCCAGATCGGCCAGACTGGCCGCCTGCTCGTCCAAAACTATGCAGAAATTGGGGTGATCACGCAACAGGCTGGCCGGGCAGGCCGGGCTTTGCGGCCCCTTGATCATGGCGGCCACCGCCGCCGCCTTGGCCTGTCCGGTCGCCAGCAGCAGGATTTCCCCGGCCGCCAGAATATCAGCAATGCCCAGCGTTATCGCCCGGCTGCCAGCTGGCAGGCCGGCGCGGGCGCTGGTGCTGGCGGCCAGCTCAACCACCCGGCAGATACTGTCTTTTTTTGTGCCCGGCTCATTAAAGCCGACATGGCCATTCACGCCGATTCCCAGCAGCTGCACGGCCAGCCCGCCCGCCGCCGCCAGCCCTGCCCGGTGTTGGGCGGCCTCAGCAGCAGGGTCCGGGCTGTGCCCATCCAAGGCCAGAAACCCGCCAAACCCGCCGGTCAGCCGGGCCAGAAAATGCTGTCTGATTTCCTCGGCAAACATCTGGCTGGCCGGCTCCGGCTTGGAATCAGCTGGCAGAATCATCTGGCGAATCAGGGCGGCCCAGAACATACTCATCCAGCTTGGCAAAGCGGCAAGTCGGCAAACACGGCTCGGGCCTGCTCCTTCGTTCCAGCAGGGCACGATAGACCGGGCCATTGTCCGGCCAGTGGCAAGGCCGATTAAGCTGTCTCTTCATCGATCATCTGCCAGCGCGTTGGCCTGATCGGCCAGCCGGTCCGCGACCGCCGCCGCTGCCTCCTCGGCACTGGGAAAAACTAGCAGCCTGTCCCTATCCATGCCGCTTGCCTTTCCGGCGCTCCCACAGGGCCATGGAAATCAGGCTGGTCAGGATAACGCCCGCACCGATAAGCGTATTGGAAGACGGCACCTCGGCAAAGACCAGATAGCCCAGCAGCGTCGTCGGCACGATATGGAAATAAAACATCGGCGCCAGAAAGCTGGCTTCCGCCTTGCGAAAAGCCCGGATAAAGAAAAACTGGGCGGTGGTCGCCAGCAGCCCGGTCATCACCATCATCAACAGGGCCTCGCCATCCTGGCATTTGCCAGAACCAGATGGCAAAGGGCAGCGTGGCCAGCATCACCCCCAGCGAATACCAGACCATCAAGGGCAAATCCGCCATTTCCTTTGACAGATGCTTTTGCAGAATCGTTGCCGAACTGCCACAGAACATCCCGCCAATCGCCAGCAGGGCAATCAGCTGCAGGCTGCTGCTTTCCGGCGCAAAAATGACCAGAATGGCGGCAAATCCAACCGCTATGACCAGCCAGCGATGCCAGGATTGCCGCTCACCCAAAAGAAAAAGGCAATCAGCGAGGTCACGGCCGGGCGCAGATAGCCAATGGTGCTGAGCTGGGCCAGCTGGATTTGTGAAATGGTGAAAAAATTGATGGTGATCGCCACCGAGGAAAAACCAACCCGCATTAAATTTAATCTCAGCTGGCCGGACATCTGGCCAAACCCGCCCTGCCTGCCATCAAGAGGCGCAACACAAGCGCCGAACTGCTCAAGGCGCGGATAAAGACAATCTGAATCGCGGCAAATTCCCCGCCCAGCATCTTAACCAGCACCAGATGCACCAGCGTGAAAACCTCATTCATCACCAAATAGCGCAGCCCGCCCAGATTATCGGCCGGACTGCCAGAAGAAGAGGCCGGACTGCCAGCGGCCATCAGCGGGCATCCGGATGCAGCAGATTGGCAAACAGGCGAAACGCACCAGGCACCAGATTATCCATCTGGTAAAACAGGTTGAGCGCACAATGCACATGGCTGCCCGCCCCGATAGTCGCGGCCAGCAGGCTGCCTTCCAGCGGCGCCTCCCCCGCATCAGACATGGCCAGCAGCGGGATATAGGCTGCATCCCAGTCAGACGCGAAATACAGGCCGCGTTCCTTGACCCAGCCGTCAAAATCTTCCAGCCCTATCTGATTGGGCCCGGCCAGCAACCGATGGTCAGGCTGCAAAATCGTAACCGGCGCACCGGCATCTGTGACGCGCCAGCGAATGGACGGGCTGCCGGGTTGCAGCGGCAGCGGCGCACTGTGGGCCGCATCCCAATTATCTATCGGGCGATGATATTGGCTGACAAAATGGCCGCCCTGCTCTATCCAGGCCCGGATACGCCCCATCGCCCCATTCAGCGGGCGGGTGCCGCCGGCAAAGACCCCGGCCACCAGAACATCAAACCCGGCCAGATCACCGGACAGCAGATGGGCATCATCCAGCATCACCAGCTCAGCCCCCAGCTGGCCAGCCCAGTAATGGGCGCGGTCCACCCCGCCATCAATCCAGCCGACCCGCACCCCGGCCAGGCTGGCAGACGGCACCAGCGCAGCCTCACAGGCAGCTGGCGTAAAACGCTGCTGGCGGCGGATATGCGGATAAGAGAGCGTCTCACCGGACATCAGCTCCACCCCGTTATGGGCCGCCCGGATCTGATAATGGCCGGCGGGCTGGCCTGCTGGCGGGCGCAGCCGCGCAAACAGGCTGCCCGGAGCATTTCCCGGGCGGGCTTTCAGCCTGCCAGCCAGCTGGCAAGATCAGTTCAGCTTCGGCCTTCTCGGCGGCCCCCCCTTCCAGCTGCAGCTGCAGCTCCAGCTGTGCGGCCTCACCCGCCAGCAACAGCGCGCGGGCCGGGCTTATCTGGCCGGTCAGGGCCGGGCGGCTGGCAAAAACCTCTTGCGGTTCCAGCGGGCGCACAAAGCGCGTCTTGCCGATCTCGAAATGCACCTCCGCATGGAGCTGCCCGGAGGCCACCATCACCGCGTGCCAGCCGGTCATCGCCTCCAGCGCAGCCGGGCCGGGCAGGCCCAATTCTGCGGTCATCATCCGGCGGCGCGGGCCGCTCTCTTGCTGGACAAAATCGCCTTTTTCCACCTGTTCGGCCCCGCACAGGCGTGCCGTAACCGCATCCGGCCCGCCTGCTTCCAGCTGATGCCAGCTAAGCCGGGCCTCTGCCTGCCCACCTGCCAGAGGCAGCGGCGGGTCAATCTCAAGGCGCAGCTGCATGGCGGCTGCTTCTGAGGCCGCCATCGCGGCTTGTGTCTTCTTCAGCGCGACCCGGTGCTGATGCTCCGGGGCAACCTCCCCGGCCAGGATTTGCAGGGCCTCTTGCAGCTCACACAAAGCAGGCAGGACAGAGGCGCGGTCCGGGAATCCGGCCAGCGCCGCAACAGCAGCGGCATCTGCGTCCCGGGCAGCCTTTTTGCCAGCCTCGCCAGAACAGAAATCCGCCAGATCAGCCAGCCGGACCGGCAGGTTTTCCGTCATCTGGCCAGTGAAGGGCTTGCCAGAGGCGGTTTTCAGCTGATGCAGCGGCACCGGCTGATCCTCCTCATCCAGCTTGCGGCCCATCCCCTGCGTGGCATGACAGGCCCGTGACCATTCCCCGATCTGGGCATAACTACCGCCATAGACCGGATCATACGCCCCGCAGCTGATCTCATGCGTGGCGTTCGGCGGGGGCACCTCATCATCATAGGCCCCGCCGCCACCGCCCCAGGCTGGCAGGTAGAGCGCATTCATCTGCCAGACAGGCAGCCCCAGCTCAGGGAACTGGCTGGCATCGGCAGCCGCCTCAAAGGCAGCGATAGTTGCCTGGGTCACCGCCCGGTGATGGCCATGCTGGCCCGGCACATCCAAAAAAGTCGGGATAATCATATCAGGCCGGAACAGGCGCACCATCTTGACCATCTGGGAAAGCGTATGCGCCTCGCCCCAATGATCAAAAGTCTGCGCGCCGGATTTGGAAAAGCCAAAATCCCGGATAGGGTCTGCCGGGCCTTCTGCCAGCCAGCCCAGATCCGCCCGGATCACATTCATCGCCGCGATCAGCTCTTCGGTGCGCAGATAGCCCAGCGAATCCCCCCGTTCCGGGCCCAGCGCATTTTGTCCGCCCTGCCCGCGCACCGCATTGACATAGACGATATGCATCCCCTCACCCAGTGACAGGCTGGCCAGCAGGCGCGAGGTTTCATCATCGGGATGGGCGCCGGTCTGCATGAAAATCAGCGTTGATTGCAGCGATTTCAGCCATCCCCAGAGATGGCGCAAGGGCTGGCGTTGTTCCTGTTTGGTGATAAAGTCCTTTTTCATTTACCCAGCCCCCCCTGTCTGGTGCGCTTCAGCGTGAATTGAAAGGCTGACCGCATTTCCGGAAAAATATTGATGGTAATCTCAACCGGTTTTTTTTGGCTGTTCAGATAGCGGCGGGTCATCTCCAGCCCCAATGACTGCTCTGGCAGGTGCATCTCCTGACAAATATCAGGCGGGATGATGACCGGCCTTAATTGTTGTTGAATTTCGCTAACCGCGATGCCGTGTGTTTCCTCAATCAAATCGCAGATAAAGCCGGGATAATCTGCTATCTGCCCGGCAACATTGCGAAACTGCCAGTCAATATAGACATTGCCCCAGACCAGCATATCGCCATTTTTCTGGTCAGACCGGTGCTGGCGCACCCGCAGCCAGCGCTTGCCCGGCTGGCCATCCAGCTGGCTTGCCAGCTCGGTATCGGCAACAATCGACTCAATGGAGGTGACCACCCGTTCCGCCCCGCGCCCATAGAGCAGGTCATCCACCGGCTTGGTGGTATAGCTGTAATCAGCAAAGGGACGGCTGGCCAGCACCCGCGTGCCATCGCCGCGCCGCCGCGTGATCAGCCCTATTTCGGCCAGATGATCCAGCGCGCGCCGCACCGTCGGGCGGCTGACCGCGAATTCTTCAGCCAGTTTCTGTTCGCTGGGCAGATAATCACCAACCGGATAAAACCCCTCAGCAATCTGCCGGGTCAAAAAATCCGAGAGCTTGGCATAACGCGCTTCCACTATCCCTCATCCCTGCTCAAAACAGGCGGGCTGTCACCTGTTGAAATTCGGCAAAACCGCCAATTTTTGTTTGACAAGCCCAGCCGAGAAGGTTTTTACTTCTATAAAAGTAATTACCTTTACCCGAAGCAAAAATCAATGGAGGATCGCATGAAAAAGTGGGTAAAATCAGCACTCGCCACGGCTGTTGGCGGTGCGTCGCTGCTTGTCGCCGGACTGGCACAGGCGGTAGAAATCGAATATTGGCAATATACCTATGCCAGCCGTGTTGAGGCGATTGACAAGCTGATCACGAGCTTTGAGGCGGCCAATCCGGGCATCACCGTCAAGCATACGCATTTCCCCTATGCAGATTATCGCAAGAAGGTGGCTATCGCGGTTTCCGCCGGCGATGGGCCGGATGTGGTCCAGCTTTATTATGGCTGGCTGAATGATTACCGGGATGGCGGGCTGATTCAGCCGCTGTCCAAATCTGCCTTCCCGCACGCCCAGATTGAGAAGGATTTCTTCCCGATGGTTGGCACCATGAAGGTGGATGGTGATTATTGGGGTCTGCCGACTGCGGTGCGCTCTCTGGCCTTGTTCTGGAATGAGGATCTGTTTGCCGAGGCTGGCCTGTCCGGCCCGCCTGAGACACTGGATGAGTTTGTGGATTATGCCAAGAAGCTGACCAAGAAAGACAGTGCCGGCAACTATCTGTCCATTGGTTTTGCGGTGGATACAGACGGCCAGGATCACCATTGGTGGCGTGAGGTTCTGACCCGGCTTTATGGCGGGGCGCCTTATTCTGCTGATGGCAAGAAAGTCACCTATAATTCTGCTGCCGGGGCCAAGGCCCTGAAATTCCTGACCGATATTGAGGCGACTCACAAGGTCGGGGCCAATGGCTTCATGAATCGCGGCCAGGATGCCTTCAAGGCAGGCAAGGCCGGCATGATCATTGACGGCTCTTTCCGTATCTCCACCTTCAAAAAGCAGGATGGGCTGAATTTCTCCATCTCTGAGCTGCCGGGCTATAATGGCAAGCGGTATAATTTCTCTTCCTACTGGGTGAATGGCATCAGCTCCAAGGCCAGCGGCGAGAAAAAGGCTGCTGCTGAGAAGTTCCTGCAATATCTGACCTCTGATGAGGCGATGCAGCTTTGGCTGGATACAGTGGGCGAATTGCCGGCAAAGCCTGCGGTAGCGCTGGTGGATGCCAACAAGACGCATCCGCTGTTCGGGCCGTTTATCCGCGGTCTGGGCTATGCCAACGCAACCGCCTTTGTGTCTGAAAAGCCGCAGCGCCAGGCGCTGATTGATGCCTATGACATGGTGGTTCTGAAGGGGATGAGCCCGGAGGATGCGCTGGCCAAGGTATCCGGTGATGAGCAAGAAGTGCTGGATGAGTTCTTCGACGGCTAGAGCTGTCTTGCAAGCCGCTTCAGGCTAACCAAACCAAAATGGCAGATGGTCTTGAAAGACTGGCCATCTGCCCCTTTCTCTGGCGATAAAACCGGTTCGGGACAAGACCCATCATGCTCGATTTCTGGGACAGGCTGACAATCAATCAAAAGCTGGCGGTTACCGCCTGGCTGTTTTTGGCTGTGCCGGTGGTTTTTTATGTCACAATCCGGTTTTATCCCACCTTTGAAGCCTTTTATGTCTCAACGCTGAAATGGAACCTGCTGGGCGCGAAAAAGGCCTATGGGTTCAAAAATTATATCAAGATTTTTGAGGATGCCGATTTCTGGCTGGTGCTTTGGAATACGGTGAAATACGCGCTGTTTGGCGTGCCTATCAGCATGGTTATCGCCTTTTTCATTGCCTATTGGCTGAATGAGATCAGCTTTGGCCATGATTGGATAAGGGCGATGTATTTTATCCCATTCCTGACCACGGCGGTGGCGATGGCCTGGGTCTGGCGATGGTTTTACCAACCCATGCCGATTGGCCATTTCACTATCATGCTGTCCTGGATTGGCATTCCCCAGCAGCCCTTTTTGAAATCGGTGGAACAGGCACTTTACGCGATTATGGCCCCGGCTATCTGGGCCGGGCTGGGTTTTCAGATTGTGATTTTCATTGCCGGTATCCGGGCCATTCCGCGCAGCTATTTTGAAGCGGCGGAAATAGACGGGGCCGGGCGCTGGCAAATTCTGCGCGAGATTACCCTGCCCGCGCTGAAGCCCACCATTATCTTTTTGACCGTTGTCTCAACCATCGGGTTTTTGCGGATTTTCGATCAGGTTTATACGATGAGCGCGGATAGCGCGGGCGGCCCGCTGAACTCAACCAAGCCGCTGGTGTTGATGATTTATGAATATGCCTTTGATGAATTCAAGCTCGGCCGGGCCTCGGCGCTGACCGTTATCCTGTTCCTTATCCTGCTGGTCGTCAGCCTCGTCCAGCTTTGGCTCATGCGGAAGAAATCATGACAGATCACAGTGCAACAATGGACCGGCTGGAGCGGATTCGCCCGCTCAAAGTGATGATCTGGACGCTGCTGTTTCTGGGCGGGGTGGTGATGATCACGCCGATTATTTTCATGGCTTCCACCTCTTTCAAGGTGGGCCAGGAAGTCTATGAGCTGAGCCTTATCCCGCAAGAGCCGACGCTGGAAAATTACCTGTTCATTCTGGAAGAATCAAAATTCATGCGCTGGATGCTGAATTCGCTTTGGGTGGCGACTTTCAGCACCGCCTCGGTTTTGTTTTTTGACTCGCTGGTCGGCTATACGCTGGCAAAATTTGAATTTCGCGGCCGCCAGATTGTGTTTATTGCGATCCTGTCCACCTTGATGATACCGACTGAGATGCTGATCATCCCCTGGTATATGATGTCGCGCAGCTTTGGCTGGATTGACACCTATTGGGGCATTGCCTTTCCCGGGCTGATGACCGGCTTTGGCACTTTTTTGATGCGGCAATTTTTCATGGGCCTGCCTGATGAGCTGATCGATGCGGCGCGCATAGATGGCTGGTCAGAATTTGCCATTTGGTGGCGGATTGCCATGCCGCTGGTGGTCCCGGCGCTCTCTGCCCTGGCAATTTTCCATTTTCTGGGCAACTGGACGGCCTTTATCTGGCCGCTGATTGTGACCAATGATCCCGATATTTACACGATTCCGGTCGGCATAGCCTCTTTCAACGGGGAATTTCAGATGGATTGGGAAATTGTCATGACGGCCTCCTGTCTTGCCACGCTGCCCACCTTGCTGGTCTTCCTGCTGCTGCAGAAATTCATTATTCGCGGGATCATGCTCGCTGGCCTGAAAGGATAGTTTTGATGGATTCCGCCTATGATCAGTTTCCAGCCCCGGTTTATGCCGATGCCGTATTGGCCCCGGATTTGGCTATTTACAAGGCGCATTTTTCAGCCCCCCTGCACGCTATCAATCTGGCCCATGGGGTGATGCTGGCGGAAAAGGGGCTGCTGGAGGCCGCAGACAGCGCGGCGATCCTGTCAGCCTTGCTGGAAATCGATCAGGAGCGCCCCTGGGCAGAGCAGGAATTTGACGGCAGTTTTGAGGATTTGTTCTTCCTGATTGAACAGGAGCTGGGCCGCCGTATCGGGGCGGAAAGCGCGGGCAAGCTGCATACCGGCCGCTCGCGCAATGATCTCGAACATACCATGTTCCGGATGCAGCTGCGCGCCAAGCTTTTGCATCTTTTGTCCCTTTATGGCGATCTGGCAGAAAAAATGCTGGCCCGGGCCGAGGCGGGGCAGCAGGAAACCATTCTGGTCTATACGCATGGCCAGCCTGCCCAGGTCTCTGTCATGGGCCATTATCTGGGCGCGGCGATAGAATTTGTGCTGCGCGATATGGGCCGTATTCAGGCCGCCCTGCAAGAGGTGGATCTCTGCCCAATGGGGGCCGCCGCCATTACCACTTCCGGCTTTGGGCTGAATCGCGAGCGGGTTGCCGAATTGCTGGGCTTTTCCGGCATTGTGGAAAATTCCTATGGCGCGATTGCCAATGTGGATTATATCACCGCCAGCTATGCCTCAATCCGGCTGGGCTGTATCCATCTGGGCCGTCTGGTTCAGGATTTGGTCACCTGGACAGGCTTTGAGGTAGCCCAGATCAAGGTGCCGGACGGGCTGGTGCAGATTTCCTCTATCATGCCGCAAAAGCGCAACCCGGTGCCGCTGGAACATCTGCGTCTCAAATTATCGCTGGCTGGCGGGCAGTGCTGATCAAATCATCCAGACCATGCATAATACGCCTTTTGCCGATATGAATGATTCCGAGCGAGAAACCCAGGCGACCGGCTTTGCGGTTTTTGACCGGCTGGATCACACGCTGCCCCTGCTGGGCGGCTTTATCGAATCGATGCAGACCAACCAGACCTCTATTGAGGAGCGGATTCAAAAATCCATGGCAACGATTACCGAGCTGGCCGATACGCTGGTGCGGGCTGAGGCTATCAGCTTCCGCGCCGCCCACCATATTGCCAGCCAGCTGGCCGCCGAAGCCCTGCAGCAAAAAATCAGATTGAGCGATCTGGCTTTTGATCTGTTCGCCGCGATCTTTGAAAAACAGGTCGGCCGGCCCGCCAGAATAACGGCTGACGATCTGAAAAAAGCCGTCAGCCCGGCCCATTTTGTCGTCTTGCAGGATATGCCAGGGGACCGGCCCCGGCGGCGCTGGCAAAATCGCTTGCGGGCTATCGCAGCTGGCTGGCCCGCTTGCAGGATGAGACAGGCCGGACAGACCAGCGAATCAGACAGGCAGACAAGGACAGGCAAGCGGCGGTCGCCAGCCTGATCAAGAAAGGGAGCTGACAGATGGCAGAGGTTACACTGGACAGGGTTACCAAGCAATTCGGCCCGGTCATAGCCGTGCATGAATTTAATCTGCATATCAAGGATGCCGAATTCGTCGTCTTTGTCGGCCCGTCAGGCTGTGGCAAATCCACCACTTTGCGGATGCTGGCCGGTCTGGAGGAAATCACCTCCGGGGATGTCGAGATTGACGGGCGGCAGGTGAATAATGTGCATCCCAAGAACCGCGATATTGCGATGGTTTTTCAAAATTATGCGCTTTATCCGCATCTCAATGTGTTTGACAATATTTCCTTTGGCCTGCGCGCCCAGAAACTGCCCGCTGATGAGGTGCGCGCCCGCACTGAGGAAGCTGCAGATATTCTTGGCCTGACCGAGCTGTTGAAGCGGCGGCCAGCTGAATTGTCCGGCGGCCAGAAACAGCGTGTTGCGATGGGGCGGGCGATTGTCCGCAAGCCCAAGGTGTTTCTCTTTGATGAGCCGCTCTCCAATCTGGATGCCAAGCTGCGCCACAAGATGCGCGCTGAGATGAAAAGGCTGCACCAGCAGGTGCGCACCACCACCATCTATGTGACCCATGATCAGGTTGAGGCGATGACGCTGGCCGACCGGATTGTTATTATGCGCGACGGGCGCATTGAGCAGGTCGGCACCCCGGATGAGGTCTATAAGAACCCGGCCAGCCAGTTTGTTGCCAGCTTTATCGGCTCGCCGGCGATGAATTTTGCCAGCGGCACCATCACCAAAAAGGGGGCAGGCAAAATGTTGGATACCGGCAGGGCCAGCCTTCAGCTGACCGGCTGTCCGGCCGATATCAGGGCAGAAATAGAGATGGGCTTCCGCCCGGAACATATGCAGCTGGCCAGCTCCGGCAAGCCGCCCAAGGGCCATATCGCGCTGGAAGCCACAATCTCTGTGGTAGAGCCGATGGGCCATGAAACCGTGCTGACCTGTGATGCCCCGTTTGGCGAGATTACCGGCAAATATGACGGCGAGGAAAAACTGACCCCCGGCAGCAAGGTGAGCTTTCATATCCGGGCAGACAGGCTGCATTATTTCGATGCCAAAACCGGCGTCCGGATCTAGCCGGCAAGAGGCCGCAACGCCGCACTAGTGCAATTTTTCTTTTGTGTTTTGAGAAGGTTATGGCGGAGAGACGGGGATTCGAACCCCGGAGGGGCTTTCACCCCAACACGCTTTCCAGGCGTGCGCCTTAAACCGCTCGGCCACCTCTCCATCCAAGATTTGGCAATCTTGTGCGCGTCTTATAGCAACTTGCCCCAGCCCGTGCAATGATCAAAGCAGCGCTTCTGTTTGGGATTGCCAGAGGGCCGTTTTTTGGCCAGAATAGAGGCGGTGTTTCAGGAGAAGAGCGATGACGCGCCGAATTCTCAATAGTCTGGTCTGGCTGTGCGGTCTGGCAGCTGTCTGGTTCATTGTGGGTGATTTGCGCCAGCCGGCCCCGTCGCGCCTGCTGGGAGCGGTCTGGTATGAGGCGCATCCCGGCTCACTGCAGGTGACCGAGGCGGTTATCTCACGTTTTATTGACCCGTGCGGGCTTATTGTTGCGCTGGAATGCAGCCCGTTCCTCTGGCATCCGCTGATCGCCAGCCTGCTGACCTTGCCAGCCGGGATGTTTTTTGCCCTGATGACCGGGATTTTGCTGTTTGTGGCGCAATTTTTCAAAAGCCCGCGCGGGCGGCGCGCGGCGCGCAATCTGCGGCGGGACGGGCGCTAATTATCACCCATTTTCAGCGCTTCAAAAAAGGCGTTTTGCGGAATATCCACCTTGCCGAACTGGCGCATCCGCTTTTTGCCCTCTTTTTGCTTCTCCAGCAATTTGCGCTTGCGCGTGACATCCCCGCCATAGCATTTGGCCGTCACATCCTTACGCAGGGCCGAAATCGTCTCTCTGGCAATTACCTTGCCGCCGATAGCCGCCTGCAGGGCGATTTTGAACATCTGGCGCGGAACCAAATCTTTCAGCCGCGTGCAAATCGCCCGGCCGCGATATTCGGCCTGATCCCTGTGCACGATCATCGCCAGCGCATCCACCGGATCACCATTCACCAGAATGGACACCTTGACCAGCGGCCCGGCGCGGTAGTCATCCATCTGGTAATCAAAGCTGGCATAGCCGCGGGTAACAGATTTCAGCCGGTCATAAAAATCAAACACCACCTCATTAAGCGGCAGGCGATAAACCACCATCGCCCGGCTGCCCGCATAGGTCAGGTCAATCTGCTCGCCGCGCCGCTCAGTGCATAAGGACAGGACCTGGCCCAGATACTCATCCGGGGTCATAATGGTTGCCTTGATCCAGGGCTCTGAAATCTCGGCAATTTTGGTGACTTCGGGCATATCTGCCGGGTTGTGCATATCCAGCTGGCTGCCATCTGTCAGGGTAACCTGATAGACCACGGACGGGGCAGTTGAGATCAGCTCCAGATTAAATTCACGGCTCAGCCGCTCGCGGATAACCTCCATATGCAGCAGACCCAGAAAGCCGCAGCGAAAGCCAAAACCCAGCGCCGCAGAAGTCTCTGCCTCAAAGCTGAAAGAGCTGTCATTCAGGCTGAGCTTTTCCAGCGCCTCGCGCAGATCCGAAAAATCAGCTGCATCAATCGGGAACAAGCCGCAAAATACCACCGGCACAGAGGGTTTGAAGCCAGGCAGCGCCGCCTCACAGGGTCGCCGATCCTCGGTTATCGTATCGCCGACACGGGCATCTGAAACGGTTTTTACCCCGGCATTGATAAAGCCGATTTCCCCCGGCCCCAGACTGTCAACAGCTGTCGGTTTCGGGCCAAAAATTCCGACCCGCTCAACCATATGCACCGCCCCGGTCGCCATCATGCGGATTTTCATCCCCTTTCTGATGACTCCCTCGCGCACCCGCACCAAGGTCATAACGCCCAGATAGCTGTCATACCAGCTATCCACCAGCAACGCCTGCAGCGGCTGATCCGGCTGGCCTTGCGGCGGCGGCAGCTTTTCCACCAGCGCTTCCAGCACATCCTCAATCCCCAGGCCCGTTTTGGCCGAAACCGCAATTGCCTCATCCGCAGGCAGGCCGATCACCTCTTCAATCTGGGCCTTGATCCGCTCCGGCTCGGCTGAGGGCAAATCCATCTTGTTCAGCACTGGCACGATTTCATGATCTGCCTCAATCGCCTGATAGACATTGGCCAGCGTCTGGGCTTCCACCCCCTGGCTGGCATCCACCACCAGCAGCGATCCCTCACAGGCCGCCAGCGAGCGCGACACCTCATAGCCAAAATCCACATGGCCGGGCGTATCCATCAGATAGAGGATATAATCGCTGCCATCGCGGGCCTGATAGGTGAGGCGCACGGTCTGGGCCTTGATGGTGATGCCGCGCTCGCGCTCAATATCCATATTATCGAGCACCTGCTCTGACATTTCCCGCTCGGGAAGCCCGCCGCAATGCTGAATCATCCGATCCGCCAGCGTCGATTTGCCGTGATCAATATGGGCAACAATGGAAAAATTGCGGATTTTGGCGCTATCGGTCATGCCTGCCTCAAAAAACCTTCTCTACCCTGTCAGGCCTGCCTCAGAGATCGTCCTCTGGCCGCGATAAGTCAAGCCAGAAATGCCCGGTCTTTTCTGCATGATACAAACCTTGACCCTGCGGGCTGTCCAGAGTAAGGTCTGAGCCTTGACTTGACCCGGCTCAAAAGGCCCCGGCCCGGCCTGTATCAAAAAAGCTAAAATGCCATGAAAACAATGCCCTATAATAAATATCAGCCCTATAAGCAGGTCGATCTTGCCGATCGCAGCTGGCCGGGAAATACCATCACCAAATCCCCGGTCTGGTGTTCGGTTGACCTGCGCGACGGCAATCAATCGCTGATTGAGCCGATGGATTCCGCGCGCAAGATGCGGATGTTCAAAACGCTGGTGGAAATGGGCTTCAAGGAGATTGAGGTCGGCTTTCCCTCTGCCTCAGAGACGGATTTTGATTTTCTGCGCCTGCTGATAGAGGGCAATCATGTGCCCGATGATGTGACCATCCAGGTTTTGACGCAAGCGCGCGAGCATTTGATTGACCGCACGGTGGACTCTCTCAAAGGGGCGAAAAAGGCGATTTTGCACCTGTATAATTCCACCTCTACCCTGCAGCGGCGGGTGGTCTTCAAATCGGACCGGGACGGCGTGCGCGAGATTGCAACGGACGGGGCCAAGATGGTGGCAGACCGTCTGAGCCGGCTGGATTCCGGCACCGATTTGCGCCTGCAATATTCGCCGGAAAGCTTTACCGGCACAGAGCTGGATTACGCGCTGGAAGTCTGTGAGGCGGTGATGGAGGTTTGGCAATCCTCTGCCGAGCGGCCCACCATCATCAACCTGCCCGCCACGGTGGAGATGTCCACGCCGAATATCTATGCGGATCAGATAGAATGGATGCACCGGAATTTTTCCAATCGCGCGGCGGTTATTCTCTCGCTGCATCCGCATAATGACCGCGGCAGCGGCGTGGCGGCGACCGAATTGGCCTTGATGGCAGGGGCGGACCGGGTAGAGGGCACGCTGTTCGGCAATGGTGAGCGCACCGGCAATGTCGATATTGTCACGCTGGGCTTGAATATGATGACCCAGGGTGTGGACCCCAGGCTTGATTTTTCAGATATTCAAAAGCTGGTGGATACGGCGGAATTCTGCAACCAGCTGCCGGTGCATCAGCGCCACCCCTATGCAGGCCAGCTGGTGCACACCGCTTTTTCCGGCTCGCATCAGGACGCTATCCGCAAGGGGATGGAGGCGCTTGCCAGTGCCAATTCCGATCTGTGGGAAGTGCCCTATCTGCCGATTGATCCGGCTGATATTGGGCGCACCTATGAGGCTATCATCCGGGTGAATTCGCAATCCGGCAAGGCCGGGGCGGCCTGGCTGCTGGAGACTGAGCATCATATCCGCCTGCCGCGCGGCATGGAGGTGGAGTTCAGCCAGCTGGTCCAGAAAGAGGCCGACCGCACGGGCGAGGAGATCACCTCAAGCCGCATCTGGGATATTTTCAAGGCGGAATATCTGGATATAAGCCAGCCCTTTGAGCTGGTGGAATTTGATTCCCGCCCTACCGCGCGCGGCGCCCATACTGAAAAGGTTGAAGCGATTATCCGCCATGCGGGCAAGGAAGTCAGCTTTACCGCCATTGGCAATGGGCCTATCTCCGCCTTTGTTGAGGGGATGCGCCAGAGCTTTGGCCTGCAATTCCGGCTGGCTGATTTTGGCCAGAATACCCGCTCCAGCACATCGCAGGCAGAGGCAGCCGCCTTTGTGGAGTTGAAGGTGCCGGATGAAGAGGGGCGGTCGGTTTTCGGGGCGGGGGTGGATACATCCATCACCCAGGCCCCGATATTGGCTCTGATTTCAGCGATAAACCGTATCTGAAAAGCAAACCCGATCTAAACCGATCTGAACCCGATCCAGGGAACCGATCCAAACCCGATCTCCGGGAAGGCCGATCTAATTCGCTCGGGGCCGATCCTGTTCAAAGCCGACTTAAAGCCTGCTCACAGGCCACTTTGTGCGGGATGCGGGGCCGGAGAGAGAGATGATAAAAAAAGACGGCCCGGCTGGGATGCGGGGCCGTCTTTCCAGAAGATCACGGGCCAGGAGATGTTTTTGCAGAAAATGTCTTGGCAAAAGATGCCTTGGCAGAAGATAACCGGGAAGAATACGGGTTTGATTAGATTTCCGCCGGCGTAACACTGCCCAGCAGGTCACCCGCCACCAGATCATCGGTATAATCTTCCAATATCGCCAGGATTTTGGTCGTATCGGCGGCGCTATTATCGGCATTGCCAGCATAGATGATGGTGTCATTATCGGCAGCGTTGCCATCACCGCTGTCGCGGCCAGTTGCCGGATCCGTGCTGTTATCGAACCAGACATGGGTCAGATCGCCGAAATCCAGCCGGTCGCCGGTCACAAAATCAGTAATCACATCGGCCAGCGCCTCACTCGCAGCAGCGATATCAACGACATAAACATCATTGCCATCACCGCCGGTCAGAATATCCCGGCCAGACCCGCCAACCAGCGTATCATCACCCGCATCGCCGGTCAGGCTGTCATTGCCTGCCCCGCCTTCCAGCCGGTCATCGCCATTGTGGAATAAAGTTAAAAAACATTTAAGATAGACAATTTTCTTTACTGCTATCTTCGGCTGTGTCTATGGCCAAAAAAAGTCAATGAATTGAGCCTGTTGGACAATTATCCAATCAGCGAACCCGAATGGGTATTTTCGGTTTTGAAATAGAAAAATTACACCTCTTGCGCGAAGAAGTGTTTTCACTCTTGGCTATAGATGTGTAAAACTAGCCGTTTCTGAGTGTGCCGCCGCAATGCTTGTCTATGGCAGCCACGATTTTCCCGGAAATCTCAGCCAATGCGGTTTCGTCAAAGCTGGTTTTCTGCGGTTGCAGCCAGACCTTGAGACCCAGTGACTTCTTGCCGGGGCCCAGCTTTTCCCCTTCAAAAAGGTCAAAAACCTGCACTGAGGTGATAAGGGTTTTATCGGCCCCGCGAATGGCCCGCAGCACCGCCTCGGCGCTGACCTCGCGATCCAGCACAAAGGCGAAATCGCGGCTCACCGGCTGCAGGGCTGACAGGGCCAGCAACGGGCGGGCCGGGCCCTTGGCGCGCGGCTCCGGCAAGCTGTCCAGCCAGAATTCAAATCCGGCGACAGGCCCTTTCAGATCATAGGCCTGACAGATGGCCGGGTGCAGGCTGCCAAAACTGCCAACCGCCTGTTTGCCCAGCCGCAATATGCCGGACTGGCCGGGATGCCAGTAATCGGGCGCATCGGTGGTAATTTGCAGCCGCTCGGCCGGCAGGCCCAGCTGCGCCAGACAGGCCAGCAGGGCGGCCTTGGCATCAAACAGGTCAACCGGCCGGGCCGCTTGCTGCCAGTCTGGCTCTGCGCCCATCCCCTGCAGGATGCCGGCACAGGCTGTTTGCTGGTCTTCTGGGCGGGTTCCGGTAAAGACTGGCCCGACTTCAAACAGCCCGATATTGGCTTCCCCGCGATTTTGGTTACGCGCGGCGGCGGCCAGCAAATTGGGCAGGATGGAAGGGCGCATACAATCGAGATCTGCGCTGATCGGATTCCCCAGCTGCAAATCCTCCGCCCCGCCGCCAAACAACTCTGCCTCGCGGCTTTTCAAAAAGGAGAAGGTCACCGCCTCTGCCAGACCGCGCCCGGCCAGCAGCCGGCGCAGCTGAACCGCCCGCATCTGGGACGCGCTATAGGCGGGGCGGGCCACCCAAAAAATCACGCGGCAGTGCGGTCATCGGCAGCTTGTCAAAGCCGTGGATACGCACCACCTCCTCAACCAAATCAGCAGCCCCGTCAATATCATTGCGCCAGGCGGGCGGGCTGACCTGCCAGCTATCTGGCTGCTTGCGGTCAATTTCAAAACCCAGCCTTTCCAGAATCCCGGCCTGTTCCTCCGGGCGGATCGAAATACCGGTCAGGGCAGCGGTGCGGGCCGGAACAAAGGCAATCTGGCGCTGCCAGGAAACGCCGGGCCCGGCGATTTCCAGACGGCTTATCTTGCCGCCGCAAATCTGCTGAACCAGCCGCGCGACATAGCCAGCCAGACTGTCCGGCGAGCTGCCATCCAGCCCCCGCTCAAACCGGTAGCGGGCATCCGAATGCAGGTTCAGCTGGCGGCCTGTGCTGGCCACGCTAATCGGGTCAAATACCGCCATTTCAAGGAACATCCGGCTGGTTGTTTCGGACACGCCGGTGCGTGCCCCGCCCATCACCCCGGCAATATCATCTGCGCCGTGCGCATCGCCGATCACCAGCATATCGCTGGCCAGCTGATAGGTTTTCTCATTCAGCGCGGTCAGCTCCTCGCCGGCCTCAGCGCGCCGGATGA
This sequence comes from Alphaproteobacteria bacterium, assembly GCA_038131695.1. Lineage (GTDB taxonomy): Bacteria > Pseudomonadota > Alphaproteobacteria > Puniceispirillales > Puniceispirillaceae > JADHLK01. Next base: position 60,915 of record JAYPQA010000018.1, read on the forward strand.
TCAGCTTGTCCCCGGCAATCTTGTCCGCATCATAGGCGTGCAGCGGGCGGCCCAAATCCAGCATCACATAATTGGTAATATCCACCAGCGCCGAAATCGGGCGCTGGCCAACAGCTGTCAGGCGGCGCGCCATCCAGTCCGGTGACGGCCCGTTGGACACCCCGTCAAACAGGCGGCCAGAGACACGCGGCACCAAATCTGCCGCATTCTCTGCTATCTGCCAGCTTATCGGGCTGTCGAACTCGCCTGCCTCTTCAGACAGGTCCAGCTCTTTCAGCTTGCCATGCCCGGCAGCAGCCAGATCACGGGCGATACCGCGCACGCCAAGGCAATCGCCGCGATTGGGCGTGATCGCAATCTCAATCACCGGGTCTGCCAGACCGCTGGCTTCAACAAAATTTGCGCCCGCCTTGAGGCTGCTATCCAGCTCCATAATGCCGTCTGCCTCGTCGCTGAGGCCCAGCTCAGCCTCCGAACAGAGCATCCCGTTGGACAGCTCGCCGCGGATTTTCCCTTGCTTGATGGTGATATCGGCCCCTGGCACATAGGTGCCGACCGGGGCCAGAACCGTTTTCAGCCCGGCCCTGGCATTGGGCGCACCGCAGACAATCTGCAGGGTCTGGCTGCCGTCATCCACCTCACACAGCTGCAGCCTGTCGGCTTCTGGGTGCGGGCGGGCCGAGAGGATTTCAGCCACCCGGAACGCGCCCAGCCGGGCGGCCGGATCATCGATGCCTTCCACCTCCAGCCCCAGCATCACCAGCGCCTCACAAATGGCGGCCAAATCCTGTTTTGTCTCCAGATGATCGTGCAGCCAGGACCAGGTGAATTTCATCTTACCCTCTCCCCGGCTCAGACCAGACCGCTATGCAGGGCCGGCATATCAGAGGGCACAAAGCCATAATGGCGCAGCCAGCGCATATCGCTGTCATAAAAGGTGCGCAGATCAGGAATGCCATATTTCAGCATCGCCAGCCGCTCAATCCCCATGCCAAAGGCAAAACCCTGCACCTTGTCCGGGTCATAGCCGCAATTTTCCAGCACCCGCGGATTCACCATGCCAGAGCCAAGAATTTCCAGCCAATCCTCACCAGCTCCGATTTGCAAGCCGCCGCCTGCGCGCGAGCAGCCAATATCCACCTCAGCCGAGGGTTCGGTAAAGGGAAAATAGCTGGGCCGAAAACGCACCGGCAAATCTTCCATGCCGAAAAAGGCGCGGCAAAAATCAATCAGCACCGCCTTGAGATGCCCCATATGAATATCCGGCCCGATAACCAGCCCTTCACATTGATGGAACATCGGCGAATGGGTGGCATCATGGTCAGACCGGTAGGTGCGGCCCGGCACGATAATCCGGATCGGCGGCTCGCTGGCCTGCATGGTGCGGATTTGCACTGGCGAGGTATGGGTGCGCAGCACAGGCCGGCTGCCATCCGCACCGGCTTTCAGGTAAAAAGTATCATGTTCCTGGCGGGCCGGATGTTCAGGCGGGATATTGAGGGCGGTGAAATTATAATAATCGCTTTCAATATCCGGCCCCTCAGCAATGACAAAGCCCATATCGGCAAAGATCGCGGCGATTTCTTCCATCACCCGGCTCAGCGGATGCAGGCGGCCCTGGCTTTCCGGCCGGACCGGCAGGGTGACATCCACCTTCTCAGCTGCCAGGCGGCTGTTCATCTCGGCCTGGGACAGGCTGGCCTTGGCTGCGGCCAGCGCGTCTGTCACCTCATTTTTCAGCTGGTTGACCGCCTGGCCAAAGGCTTTGCGCTCCTCTGGCGGCATACTGCCAAGACGCGCCAGCTCGGCTGAGATATGGCCCTTTTTGCCAAGCGCCTCTACCCGCAGCTTTTCCAGCGCATCAGAGCTGTCTGCGGCCTTGATAGCCGCCAGCAAGTCTGTTTTCAGATCCTCCAGCCCGGCCATGGCTTATGCCCCGGCCTTGCTCAGCTTGCCGCTTTGGCAAGCGCCGCTTTCGACTGTTCCACCATCGCGGCAAAGGCAGCAGGCTCACGCACCGCCAGATCGGCCAGCATCTTGCGATCCACCTCAATGCCTGCCTTGATAAGGCCGCCCATCATGGCTGAATAGGTCATGCCATGCGTGCGGGCAGCAGCATTGATGCGCTGAATCCAGAGCGCGCGAAACTCCCGCTTGCGCACGCGCCGGTCGCGATAGGCATATTCACGCGCCTTGTCCACCGCCTGCTTGGCCGTGCGAAATGTATTCTTGCGGCGGCCATAATAGCCTTTGGCTGCCTTGATGACTTTTTTGTGCCGCGCATGGGCGGTCACCCCTCTGCTTACCCGGGCCATTCCCGTGCCTCCTTCAAATATCTATCTTTTGAATCAGATCAGTGTTCAGCTGTGAAAATCAGCCATAGGGCAGGAATTTCTTCACAATGCGGGCATCCGCATCGGACAGAATCATCGTGCCTCTGGCCTGTCTTTTCATTTTCTGGGAACGGCGGCGCAGATTGTGGCTGAGAAAGGCAGCCGACCCTCGCACCTTACCTTTGGCGGTCAGCGAAAAGCGTTTTTTCGCACCGCTCTTGGTCTTCAGTTTGGGCATTTTAACCTCGCTTGTGACGTGCTGGTGCTGCCTTTTTTACAAGAACAGCTTTTCTAAAACCGGCCAGGCATACCCTTTTGCACTGGACGCGGCCAATCTTTCAAGCGCGTTTTATAGCCGGTTATCCCACAAAGATCAAAGGGTTTTTTTGCATATTTGGGGGCAAGCACCATGATCATCTGGCGGCCTTCCATTTTCGGCATCGCCTCTATCTTGGCGATTTCCTCAATCTCGCCGCGCAGCCGCTCCAGCAATTCGCTGCCCAGCTCAATATGGGCCATTTCGCGGCCCCGAAAGCGCAGGGTGACTTTCACCTTGTCGCCAGCCGCCAGGAATTTGCGCACCGCCTTCATCTTCACCTCATAATCATGGGTGTCGATATTGGGGCGCAGCTTGATTTCCTTGACTTCAATGATTTTTTGCTTCTTGCGCGCTTCATTGGCGCGTTTCTGGGCCTGGTATTTATATTTGCCATAATCCAGAATCTTGCAGACTGGCGGCTCAGCATTCGGCTGCAATTCCACCAGATCAAGGCCCAGCCCGGCAGCCTTGTCCAGAGCGGCTTCAAGTTCCAGAATACCCAGCTGATCCCCTTCCGGGCCAATACAGCGCACGCTGCGTGCGCGGATGGCTCCATTGACACGCGGCCCGTCATTGGCCGGTGGCACATCTTGTCGCAAACGAACTATCTATCTCTCCATAGCAGTCAAGCTGAACAGCTGCCAGACACACACGGCCCTGTTCCAGTGATTTTTAGTCATACGAATATCAGTCTGGTTTTGCAAGCTGTGAGTTTGCATCAGCCTTTTGCCTGCCCGGCTGCCTCATTGCGGGCCAGATCAGGCGGCAGGCAAGCCAGGCGCAGCTGCGCGATTGCTGCAGCGGCCTCCAGCACTTCCTGATTTTGCGAACCCAGCTGGCGCAGCGCAACGCTTCCGGCCTCTGCCTCACGGTCGCCCAGGGCAAAGATAAACGGGGTTTTGGCGGTGCTGTGCTCGCGGATTTTATAGCCGATTTTCTCATTGCGCAGATCGGTCTGCACCCGCAGCCCGGCGGCCGCCGCCTGTTCAGCTATCTGATTGGCATATTCATTGGCGCGGTCGGTAATCGGACAGATCACCAGCTGCACCGGGGCCAGCCAGGCCGGCATCCGGCCCGCATATTGCTCAATCAAAATGCCGATCCAGCGCTCCAGAGAACCAAAATCGCCCGGTGCAGCATGACCGGGCGGCGGCGGCTGCCATCTTCGGCGACATATTCTGCATCCAGACGGTCGGGCAAGACAAAATCCGCCTGCAGCGTGCCGCATTGCCAATCCCGCCCAATCCCAACGCCCAGCACAAATTCCAGCTTTGGCCCGTAAAACGCCCCTTCACCCGGATTCAGCTCAGTCTCCAGGCCAGCAGCCTCCGTCGCGGCGGCCAGCGCCGCTTCTGCCCGGTCCCAGGTTGCATCATCACCGGCCCGCACCTCTGGACGGTCGGAAAATTTAACCCGCACCTCCTCAAAGCCGAAATCGGCATAGACTTCCTGCAACAGATTGCAAAAACCCACCGATTCAGAATTAATCTGATCCTCAGTACAGAAAATATGGGCATCATCCTGGGTAAAGGCGCGCACCCGCATAATGCCATGCAAGGCCCCGGATGGCTCATTGCGGTGACAAGAGCCGAATTCCGCCATCCGCATCGGCAAATCACGATAGGAGGTCACCCCCTGGCGATAAATCTGCACATGGCCCGGGCAATTCATCGGCTTGAGCGCCAGCGTGCGATCCTCTTCTGAGGCAGCGGTGAACATATTCTCGCCGAACTTTTCCCAATGGCCGGACGCTTCCCAAAGCGAGCGGTCGATCAGCTGCGGGGTTTTCACCTCCTCATAGCCGGCAGCCGCCAGACGGCGGCGCATATAATTTTCGATTTCCCGATATAAGGTCCAGCCGCGCGGATGCCAGAAGACAGACCCGGTCGCCTCTTCTTGCAGATGGAACAGGTCCAGCGCGCGGCCCAGCTTGCGATGATCGCGCTTCTCGGCCTCTTCCAGCATTGTCAGATAGGCTTTCAAATCCTTTTCATTGGCAAAGGCCGTGCCGTAGATTCGCTGGAGCATGGGCCGGTTTGAATCCCCCCGCCAATAGGCCCCGGCCACCTTCATCAGCTTGAAGGCATGGCCCGCCCGCCCGGTAGAGGCCAGATGCGGGCCGCGGCACAGATCAATGAAATCGCCTTGCGTGTAATAGCTGACGCTCTCGCCAGGCGGAATCGCCTCAACCAGCTCTATTTTGAAAGGTTCATTCTTTAGCCGGTAAAAATCCACCGCCTCATCGCGTGTCCATTCGCCGCGCTCAATCACCTCATCGCGATCGACAATTTCATGCATCCGCTGCTCTATAACCGCCAGATCATCGGTGCTGAACGGGGTCTCGCGGAAGAAATCATAGTAAAAGCCATTTTCAATCGCCGGGCCAATGGTGACTTGCGTTTCCGGGAACAGCTCCAGCACCGCCTCGGCCAGAATATGCGCGCAATCATGGCGGATCAGCTCCAGCGCGGCCGCATCCCGGCCGGTAATCAGCGCCAGGCTGGCATCTTCTTCAATCGGCCGGTTCAGATCCCATTCCGCCCCATTCACCACCGCTGCCAAAGCCGCCTTGGCCAGCCCCGGACCAATATCAGCAGCAATCTGGGCAGCGGTGACCGGCCCCGGATAGGCGCGCTGGCTGCCATCGGGCAGGGTTATTACAGGCATGGCAGTTTCTTCTTCACAACAAAAGTCACATTTCTGTCCGCTCGCCTCCCTGTGCAGCGGCTACAGCAGGCCACAGACAGGGCTGGCAGGCATTCCGGACCGACCTTAATCATGCCGACGCCTCCAGACAAGCCCCCAGCGCGCCGGAATTGTGCAATAATCGTGCAATTTTCATGACAAAAGCGCCCGATAAACCGCGAGTGTCCGTCGGCACATCTTCTGAGTGGTAAAATTATCACAGACATTCAGCGTTGCGCGGGCCGCCAGCTTGCGCCGCTGCACCGGCCCCAGCTGCAAGGCCGACCGCAGCGCCTCTGCCAGCCCGGCTATATCGCCCGGCGGGGCCAGCCAGCCGGTCTCTCCGGGCAGAATGGACTCAGCCGCCCCGCCCATATCAAAGGCAATGACCGGCCGGCCCATCGCCTGTCCCTCAACCGCCACCCGGCCGAACGGCTCCGGCTCCACCGAGGGCATCGCCACCACATCTGCCAGCATCAGCGCGGCCGGCACATCACGGCTGGCCCCGGCTATCCGCACACGCCCGCCCAGCCCGACCTCTACCGCCAGCTTTTCCAGCTCCGCCACAAAGCCCGGCTTGCCATCCCCGGCCCCCAGCAAAACAATGGAAAAAGACAGATCGGTGAGCAGGCTGGCCGCCCGCAGCAACGCCTGATGCCCTTTCCAGCTGGCCGGACGGCCCGGCAGCATCACCACCGGCATATCATCGGGCAGGCCAATCCGCTCCATCTCATTGATGATGCGTTGCTGGGACACCCGCGCCGGGTCAAAGATCGATATATCGACCCCGCGATGGATGGTTTTGATCGGGGTGCTGGTTGCCTTTTGTCCGTAATGGGTTGTGATAACCGATTTGACATAGTCGGAAATGGCAATCACCTGATCCGCCTCCAGCATCTTGCCATTATAGAATTTCTTGAACGGGCTGGCTGGCTGGAACTTGCCGTGAATTGTGGAAACAGAGGGAATCTGCAGCGATTTTGCCAGCCCAAGGGCCAGCCAGCCGGGCACCCGTGAGCGCACATGGATGACCGAGGCTTGCTCAGCCAGCAACAGGGCACGCAGACGGCGGCGCAGCAACGGCCAATGCAGCGGGTTTTTCTGATCCACCGCCAGCTGGTGATGCACCGCCCCCATCCGTTCCAGCTGCGGGACCAGCAATCCGCCAGAGCTGATCACCACCGCCCGCCAGCCCTTGGCAATCACCGCCTCAGCTATTTCCAGCGTGCCGCGTTCCACCCCGCCAAAATTCAGCGCGGGCAGGATTTGGACAATCACCGGCGGGGTGCTATGCTTTGCTTTGGTCATCCGCTTCTGGTTCCGGTTGCTAAAGGGCCTGCCCAAGACAGGCTGGCTGGCCCCCATTCTTACCCCCTTTTACCAAAAGGTGAAAAGACAAAGATGCAAATCACAACAGAGTTTTTGGAAATCGGGCCAGATCACCGGCTGGCCTTTCAGCACCGCCCGGCCGCTGCCGACACGCCAGCCAGCCGCCCGGGCTTTGTCTTTCTGGCCGGGCATGGCTCGGATATGCTGGGCAGCAAGGCTGAGAGTCTGGCAGATTGGGCCGCCCGGTCCGGCCACGCCTTCACCCGTTTTGACTATCGCGGCCATGGCCAGTCCAGCGGCGCGTTTCTGGCCCATACGATCAGCGACTGGACCGCAGATGCCCGCCATATTATTGAGCAGGTCACCAGCGGGCGGCTGATTCTGGTTGGCTCCTCGCTGGGCGGCTGGATTATGCTGAATTTGCTGACCAGCTGCCGCCAGCGGATAGCCGGGCTGATCGGTATCGCGGCCGCACCGGATTTTACCGAGCGGCTGATCTGGCAAGCGCTGGACAAAACCCAGCAAAAACAGATGCAGCAGCAAGGGCACATCGCCCTGCCCAACCCCTATGAGCCGGGCGGCCAGCTGATTCTATCCCTACCCCTGATAGAGGATGGGCGCGCCAATCTGGTGCTGGACAAGCCGCTGGAATTTGACGGGCCGGTTATCCTGCATCAGGGGATGAAGGATGAGGAAGTGCCCTGGCAAACGGCGCTGGATATTGCGGGCGTGCTGACCTCTGAACAGGTTGAGATCCGGCTGGACAAGACAGCTGGCCATCGCTATTCCGCGCCGGATCAGCTGGCCGCGCTGATCGCCTCAGCTGACCGGATCAGCCAGCAGCTGGCCAGCTAGAAATCCACCTCAGCATAATGCGGGGCGGGCGGAAAACCGGCCAGATGATCGCCCAGTAGGCTGCGATAGCTGGGCCGTGATTTCATTTTCATGAACCAGAGCTTGGCTTCGGGATATTTATCCCAGCTGATATCGCCAAAATAATCCAGCACGGACAAATGCGCGGCGGCGGCAAAATCGGCCAGGCTCATCGCACCCCCGGCCAGCCAGCTGCGCGTCTCCAAAAGCCAGTTCACATAGCCCAGATGAATCTGGCTGTTCGCCAGCGCGGCGCGGATTGTTTGCGAGGAGACCGGCGCAGCAGAAGAAAACCGCTTGACCACCCGCTCACGCAGCAGCGGGGCACCTGTTTCGGCGGTGAATTTAAGTTCAAACCAGTCATAGAGGCGGCGAATTTCGGCGCGCTGGCCAGCATCTCCGGCCAAGAGACGCGGCGCCGGGGCGGTTTCCTCCAGCCATTCACAGATCACCCGCGCCCCGGCCAGCTGGCGGCCATCCGGCCAGGCCAGAACCGGCAAATCGCCTGCCGGGTTCAGCGCCAGAAAAGCCTCATCGCGCTGCCAGGGAAGCTGTGTTTTCAGCTCATGCTCCATCTCATATTCAGCCAGATGCAGGCGCACAATGCGGCTTGCCGCAGACAGGGCATAATGGTGCAGAATCGGCATCAGCTACTACTCTCCCCAGCGCGTCTCATGCGCCAGCTTTCAGCGAAAAGGGCGCGCCCGTATCAGGCAGGATGGCCGCCGGGCCCGCGGGCATCCCGGCCAGTGCCCCGGGCTTTCAACTCCTTGATTTGCAAGCGTTCCGGCTCCAGAAAGCCGGGCCAGACCAGCTGCCCCGGCGACACTGGCACAAAGCCGAAGCGGGGATAGTAATCCGGCTCGCCTGAAATGAGACAGAGATCCCAGATGCCCTGGCTGGCAATGCCCAGCCCCTGCCAGACAAGCGCCTTGCCATGCCCCTTGCCGCGCAGCTCAGGCCGCACCGCCAGCGGGCCCAGCAATAATTGCGGGCGATCAAAAATCCGCACCTGCCAGAAGCGCAGTGAGCCAACCAGCTCTCCGGCCTCTTCAGCAATCAGGCACAGGCCGGGCACAGGCGGGCCGGGGCGCAAGCGCCAGACTGTCCGCTCAGCACGGCCCGCCCCGAAAGCAGCTTCCATCAGCCGCTCAATACCGGGCAGATCATCTGGTTTTTGTTCCCGCAACTCCATGCAGGAGAGATGCCCTGTCAGGCGGAAGCGGTCAAGACAGATTCTGCATCAATGGCCGGATCAAGCTTGTCCATCACTTCGAGCGGAATCACAAACCAGAAATTACCCAGCTCTGTGTGCCATTGGTTCAGCAGCCGCTTGGCCTGTGCTGAATCGGTCTCTTTTGCGTGCAATTCCAGCAAGCCGCGCAAATGATCAGCCCAGCCGCCCGGCTGCATCCGGCTGAGATGCAGGGTCGCCGGGTTGACGCGGTCCGGGAAAACGCCCTCTGGATCATGCACGAAAGCCTTGCCGCCGGTCATGCCGGCCCCGAAATTGGAGCCGGTGCTGCCCAGGATAACCACCTCGCCGCCGGTCATGTATTCACAGCCATTGGAGCCGCAGCCCTCAACCACCGCGCTGGCCCCGGAATTCCGCACCGCCAGCCTTTCCCCGGCCTGCCCGGCTGCCAGCAACAGCCCGCCGGTCGCACCATAAAGCACCGTATTGCCGATAATGGTATTCTGTTCGGCAACAAAATGGCTGGCGGCTGAGGGGCGCACGGTAACCATCCCGCCAGACAGCCCCTTGCCAACATAATCATTGGCATCGCCTATCACATCGAGGCGCAGGCCCTGAACCGCAAAGGCCCCCAGCGACTGGCCAGCCGAGCCGCGCAGGCGCACGCTGATCTGGCCCGGCTTCAGCCCGGTCATGCCAAAGCGCCGCACAATATGTGACGAAAGCCGCGTGCCGATAGCGCGCTGGGTATTCTCTATATTGTAGGAGAGCTGCATCTTGCCGCCATGTTCCAGCGCCCCGGCCGCATCGCTGACCATCTGGGCATCCAGCGTATCGGGCACGCTCACCCGCGGCGCATCTGCTGACGGGCCGCCGCGTTGCTCCCCGGTCACATCCGCAACCACCAGCAGCGGGTTCAAATCCAGATCATCCAGCGCCGCATCGCCGCGTGAGACCTGGCTGAGCAGATAGGTTCGGCCGATCACTTCCGACAGCGAGCTGAAGCCCAGCCCGGCCAGAATCTCGCGCACCTCTTCAGCCAGATGGGTGAATAGCTGCACCACTTTTTCCGGCGTGCCGGTGAATTTCGCGCGCAGATCATCGCGCTGGGTGCAGACGCCAACCGGACAGGTATTGGAATGGCACTGGCGCACCATGATACAGCCCATCGCAATCAGCGAGGAGGTGCCAATGCCAAATTCATCCGCGCCCAAAATCGCGGCCATGACAATATCACGCCCGGTCTTCAGCCCGCCATCAGTACGCAGCACAACCTTGTCCCGCAGCCCGTTCATGGACAGCACCTGATGCACCTCAGACAGCCCCATCTCCCACGGCATTCCGGCGTGCTTGATAGAGGATTGCGGGCTGGC
>JAYPQA010000019.1:0-13242 GCA_038131695.1 Alphaproteobacteria bacterium
GGCGCACAATCAAGCTGCTTTGCGAAGGGGTGACCAGCTCGGCTGACCCGGACACCAGCTGAAAGCCGGCAGGTTCGGCATAAACCGCCTGCAGCGCCCCAGCAAAACAGCTGAGCAGCGCGATCACACATAGGGCGAAAGGTGAGTGTTTCATCCTGTTTTTTGCCCTTCCCGACAAGAAACCAGCTTAACATTGGTTATTACTAATTTAGAGACAACATCTATTTTGGAAAAGCACGCTCACGCGATTGTGAAGACCGGTCAAAATCCCCGCCATAATCTCCGTCAAAATCTCTGGCCAAATGCCGGTCTGACGCTCCGCCGGAATTGCTGCTTGCTGCTATAGTGATGGTTGACAGGCAGGCTGGGCAGACTAAACTAGCAACCAGCCTGACGGACCGGCCGGGCATGGGGCCTGACTGCTGGACTCGCAGGGGAGGAGAATTTAGATGAAAATCAGAACCGCGATTGTGGCCGGCCTGTTGCTGCTCGGTCTGGCAGGATGTTCCAGCTATCCTTCATGGGTGCCGGATTGGGCTCAGGTTGGGGCCGAAACCAAATCCTGATAAATATGTCCCGCTGACTGTTCGCGGGCACGCTCTATGACAGATACGCTACGCGGCATTTTATGGATGGTGGCAACAACCATCCTGTTCGCCGGCGTGAATGCCGTTGTGCGCCATGTGGGCAGCGATCTGCCTGCCTCCGTTTCGGCTTTCCTGCGCTATCTGATCAGCACGCTGGTGATGCTGCCCCTGCTGGTCCAGATGCTGCGCCAGGAACGGCCCGCCTCTGTTCATTTTTTATATGGGCTGCGCGGTCTGGTGCATGGGCTGGCGGTCTTGCTGTGGTTTTTTGCGATGGCCCGCCTGCCGCTGGCTGAGGTGACGGCCCTTGGCTTCCTGCATCCGATTTATGCGACGCTGGGCGCTATCTTGGTCCTGCGTGAGCGGGTCTCGGTGCGACGCTGGGCGGCCCTGTTGCTGGGTTTTGTTGGGGTCGTGATTATCCTGCGCCCGGGTGTCAGCCCGGTATCCGAAGGACAAGCCGCCATTTTGCTGGCCGGGGCCTTTTTCGGCGCCTCCTACCTGCTGGCCAAGAAAATGACCGGGCTGGATCGTCCGATATTCGTGCTGACCGCGCTGGGCGGCGTGGTAACGCTGGTTCTGGCCCCGTTTGCCATCTGGAATTGGCAGACACCGACGCTGGTTGAACTGGCCTGGCTGGCGGTGGTGGCTGCGCTGGCGACAGGCGGGCATTTTACCATGACCAAGGCGCTGTCCCTGGCGCCTATCTCCTCTACCCAGCCGGTGAATTTCCTGCAGCTGGTCTGGGCCAGCCTGATCGGGCTGATGCTTTTTGGAGAGCAACCGGAGGGGCCTGTCCTGCTGGGGGCGGCGATTGTGATCGGCGCGACCAGCTATATCGCCTGGCGGGAACAGCAGCTGGGCAAGACAGCAAAGGGGCCGCAGCCGCCACCCGCAGACCGTCTCTAGCAGACGGCCCGCCGACCCCTTCTGTTACCTGATTTCGGCCTAGCCGCTGATCGGTGTTGCGCCGGTCTCGGTGCGGACAGCCTTGCCGTCTTTTTTGATATGCACCGCCATGACCGCTTCTTTTGACCCATCCGGGAAGGACATAACAGAATGTGCGACCAGAATATCGTCATTCTCATAAAGACAGTTTGAGCTGAGCATCTTCCATTGATCACTCTGCATCATCCCTTCCATCATTGGCTGCCATTCTGCGCGCGACAGGGTGGTGTTGGTCTGATGCCGGACAAATTCATAATCCGCATGATAGCAATCCAGCAGGGCGGCGGCATCGCGGCTCTCAAAGGCCGCCATCATTTTATCATAGTGTGACATGGCTTTTTCCTCTCTTCCTTGGTTTTTGATTTCCACACCGCTCCAGCCTGACAGCCACACCCGGCACAGGCAAGCCAAAAGCCGCCCTGCCCAAATAACAGGCAGTCTGCTGACCAGCCGGGGTCTTCAGAAGCACGGAAAAAACCTGCCCGTAGGCGGAACCAAAACCCTTAAGGGGCCAACTCTTTCGGGCCCAGATGGCCAACTGACTTTGCCAGGCCCGCCTCCGCCCCCCTCGCTTGCTGCAATTTTTGCAGCACGGTTGGCAAGAATCAGCGCTTTTTGCGACTGCCCCGCCTGCCTATGCTGACGCGCTGATGAGGCAGGAACAAAGCGGGGCGCCCAATGCCTGTTATCTTGATGACCGACCTGGATGGCACGCTGCTGGGCCATGATGATTTTGACTTTGCGCCGATAAAGCCTGCCTTGCTGGACTATTTGGCGGACGGGATGACCCTGCTGCCCAATTCCAGCAAGACGCGGCCGGAAATGCAGGCTTTTTGTGAGGCCTTTGGCGCGCGCCTGCCCTTTATCTATGAAAATGGGGCGGCGCTGGCCAATGGGGATTTGCTGGCGGCCAGCCATCCGGCTGCTGACAGCTGCCATCCGGCGGCGCTGGATATCGCCGCTCTGGAGGCGCGCTGGACCGGGCAGATTGCGGCCGGGCTGCGCCAGCATTGTGTGTTTGTCAAAGATATGGACCGCCCGCGCCAACAGGCGGTGCTGGGCTTGCAGGGGGCCGCCCTTGAGCGGGCAATGGGCCGGGCCTATTCGCTGCCCTTCTTGTTTGAGGGCCATGACAGGGCCCGCACCGAGCTGACCCGGCAAGCCCGGGCAGCTGGTCTGTCCATCCAGCAGGGCGGGCGGGTCTGCAACCTGTCCGGCCAGCATGGCAAGGCTGATTTCAACAGCATGATAAAGGACAGTCTGGGCAGCAGGGTCGGCGGGCCGCTGATCGCCTTTGGCGACAGCCAGAATGACACCGCGATGCTGGAGGCGGCGGATATTGCCTGCATCCTGCCGCGTCCGGGCGAGGGGCCGCTGCAGCTGGCCAACCCGCCTGCCCGCGTGATCACAGCAGAACAGCCCGCCCCGCTGGGCTGGCTGGAGGCCGCACAGGCCGCACTCAACCCATGCGACTAACCGGTTCCGGGGAAAGGGAAAGAAATGGGTGATTTTTCACAAAATGGCAGCGTTGCTACCTTGCATAATTTCGGCACCCGCACTCTGGAGGAGCTGGAGGCGGATTTGAAGCTGTTTTCCGGCTACCGGCCAATGGAGTTGATCCTGCCCAGCCTTTATTCTGAACTGGAAGGCCCGGCCTTGCAGCATATTGTCGATGAGATAAGTCAGGTGGATTATCTCAGCCATGTCATTATCGGGCTGGACCGGGCAAATCGCGAGCAATATGACTATGCCTATTCCTTTTTCAAGAAACTGAACAAGCCTTTCTCCCTGCTTTGGAATGACGGGCCCAGATTGCGCGAGATTCAGGAGGAGCTGGCCGGCAAGAATCTGGCCCCAACCGAACCAGGCAAGGGGCGCAATGTCTGGTATTGTATCGGTTTTGCCCATGCCCGCGGCAAGGCAGAGGCGGTGGCCTTGCATGATTGTGATATTCTGACCTATGATCGCGGGCTGCTGGCCCGGCTGTTCTATCCGATAGCCAATCCGAATTACCAGTTTGAATTCTGCAAGGGATTTTATGCGCGGGTCGCAGATGGCAAGATGAATGGCCGGGTCTCGCGCCTGCTGGTCGCCCCGCTGCTGCTGGCGATGGAACGGGTGCTTGGCTCCAGCGATTATCTCAGCTTTATGAAAAGCTTCCGCTATCCGCTGGCAGGAGAGTTTTCCTTCCGCCGCTCGCTGATCCCGGAATTGCGGATACCCTCTGACTGGGGGCTGGAGGTCGGCATTCTGTCCGAAATGCAGCGCAACCAGGCCAGCAACCGCATCTGTCAGGTCGATATCGCGGATAATTATGACCACAAGCATCAGGATTTGTCAGAAACCGACCGCAGCGCCGGTCTCTCGCGTATGTCGATTGATATTTCCAAGGTGCTGATCCGCAAGCTGGCAACCAAGGGCTATGTTTTCGGGCCGGAGACTTTCCGCACGATAAAGGCCACCTATTTCCGCATGGCCCTGGATATGGTGCATTTCTACCAGACCGATGCTGAGCTGAACGGGCTGGCCTATGATATCGACACAGAAGAGCGGGCGGTTGAGCTGTTTGCCGAGAACATCATGCGGGCGGGAGATGATTTCAGCTACTCGCCAATGGAAACCCCCTTTATCCCGTCCTGGACCCGGGTCTTTTCTGCAATGCCTGATATTGGCTACCGGCTGCGGCGGGCGGTGGAAGCTGACAATCAGGAGCTGTCCTGATGGAGGCCCCTTCTGCTGGCGCGTCTGAGGATGGGGCCATCCTGCACTGGCTGAAGGTCATCTATCAGGATCGGCCGGAGGCTGAGCTGGGCGAGCTGGCTACCGCGCTGGCCAGGCGGATCAAGACCGGCGCGCCAGAACCGGCAGAGCTGGCCGGAGAGCCCTGGGATCAGGGCAGCTGCCTGCTGATCAGCTATGGGGATACGATCGCAGACGGGCGGCGCGCCCCTTTGGCCTGTCTTGCTGATTTCGTCTCTGGCCATTTGGGCAGCGTGGTTGATGCGGTGCATATCCTGCCCTTTTTTCCGGCGACCGGAGATGATGGTTTCTCAGTGCTGGATTACCGCGCGGTTGATCCCAGAATCGGGGCCTGGCAGGATATTACCGCCCTGTCCAAAACTATCGGGTGATGGCAGATGCGGTGCTTAATCACGGCTCGCGATCCAGCCGCTGGTTCCGCCAATTTGTCGATCAAGAGGCCCCCGGCAAGGATTATTATCTGACCGTCGCAGAGGATTTTGACATCTCTCAAGTGGTTCGGCCGCGCGCCCATCCGCTGCTACAGCCGGTAGAGACCGCTGCTGGCCGCAAGCAGGTCTGGTGCACATTCAGCCCCGATCAGGTTGATTTTGATTTCTCCAATCCGCGCCTGCTTGAGGAATTCCTCCATATCATGCTGGATTTTCTTGATCACGGGGTGCGGATTTTGCGCCTCGATGCGGTCGGGTTTTTATGGAAGGAGTCCGGGACCAGCTGTCTCAACCTGCCGCAGACACACGCGATCATAAAGCTGATCCGCCAGATAACGGATCTCTATTGCCCGCAAACCATCATTGTGACTGAGACCAACCTGCCCAATCAGGAAAATCTGAGCTATTTCGGCAATGGCAATGAAGCCCACTGGATTTACAATTTCCCCTTGCCGCCCTTAATCTTACACAGCCTGCTGATGGCTGATGCCACTATCCTGCGCCGCTGGAGCATGAGTATGCCGCCCGCGCTGGAGGGCACCAGCTATCTGAATTTCCTGTCCTCGCATGACGGGTTCGGGATGCGCCCGACCGAGGGGTTGCTGGATGAGACGCAAAGACAGGCGCTGCTTGACAGGCTGGCCGACAATGGCAGCCTGTTTTCCTGGCGCAGTGTGGGAGAGGGCAAAAAAACTGTCTATGAAGCGAATATCACCCTCTACAGCGCGCTGGAGAAAACCGACCGGGACCCGCAAGGCACCTACCGGATTGAGCGTTTTATCGCCGCCTATTGTCTGGTTTTCGGGCTGGAGGGAATTCCGGCCATCTATCTGAACAGCTTTATCGGCGCAGAAAATGATCTGGACGGCGTCGCCCGTTCCGGCCTGAACCGGCGTATCAACCGGCAGAAATTCGACCAGGGCTGGCTGGAAGACCAGCTGGCAGACAAGACCAGCAGACAGGCCCGTATCCTGAACAGGCTGAAGGAGCTGTTGGCCCTACGCGCACGCCAGCCCGCCTTTCATCCGAACGCGGTGCAATTTACCCTGCAGCTGCATCCCGGCCTGTTTGGTGTCTGGCGGCAAAGCCGGGACCGCAAGCAGAGCATTTTTGCGATCACCAATCTGCAGCCTGAAGCCGCCCGGCTGCATATCTCGGAAATCAACCTGATTGATACCGAAGCCTGGGGCGACTTGATCGCTGGAACCCTGCTGCCTGCCGGTGAGGAGTTGGTAACCCTCACCCCCTATCAGACGGTCTGGATCACCAATCACTGGCAGGATGGGGCCATCCGTTCCGATTGAAAGGGGCAGGCCGTCCAGCCCCGCCCCTCAGCTGGCAAAATGCGGCAGGGATTTTATATCTGTTCCGGCGGCGCGGCGGGTCTCGGTATAGGACGCAAAAAGCGGGGCAACCGGCTCCGGCTGCCAGTCCAAAAGACCCTTTTGATAGCTGGGGCGGGCTTTTATCCGCTCAAACCAGCTGGCCAGATGCGGGGTGGCTTCAAAGGGCCAGCCCATCAGGCTGAAGCGGTGAATATTGGGCATCCAGGCAATATCGCTTAAGGAAAAACCTTCCCCCTCCAGCCAGATCCGCCCATCTGACAAGAGACCGTCAAGATGGCGGAAACCGGCATCGGTGCGGGCCGCCGCCTGGTTGAGCCGATCCGGGTCAAAGCCGTTCACAAAATCGCGCTTGAACTGGCGCAGCCATTCATTCTGATGGGCTTTTTCAAAAGCCGCCGCCGCTTCTTCGGACATGGGCGGGCGGGCGCGAAACAAAAATTCATGCGAGAGGATTTTCAAATCCACCTGCGCCGCATCAGCCCGTGCCAGCAAATCCCCGGAATGACCGGCAAAAAGCGGGCTGTCCGGCCCGGCTATCTGCTGGATGATATCAATGGATTCGATATAGAGATCGCCATTATCGACAAAGGCCGGAACCAGCCCCTTTGGATGGATGCGCTGATAGGCCGGGCTGGCGTGTTCGTTTTTTTCCAGATCAACCAGATGGCTTTCATAGGCTTTGCCGGTCTCGGCCAGAACAATCCGGCAGCGTTGCGAGCAGCTGGACATGGGGGCGTGCCAAAGATGCAGCCCGGTCAGGGATTTCAGCGTTTCATCCTGTGGTTCTATCTGCGGCATTCTCTGGCTCCCTCCCCAAAAATTCACCCGGTCAAAATTTTACCCGGTCAAAAATTTACCCAGTCAGAAATTCACCCGGTCACTGCCTTTCAAATCCAGCATCTCGCGCGCCTCATCCGGGCTGGCGACCTGGCTGCCCAAATCCTCTATGATACGGCGGATTTTTGCAACCTGCTGGGCATTATGTTCGGCCAGCTGGCCGCGCGTGATAAACAGGCTGTCCTCCAGCCCAACCCGCACATTGCCGCCCAACTGGCTGGCGGTTGTCGCCAGCCCCATCTGGGCCCCGCCCGCGCCCAGCACGGACCAGATATAATTATCCCCAAACAGGCGGTCAGCCGTGCGCTTCATAAAAATCAGATTATCCACTTCCGGCCCGATACCGCCCAATATACCAAAAATAAACTGGATAAAGACAGGCGGTTTGAACAGCCCGCTATCCATGCAGAATTTCAGATTATACAGATGCCCAACATCATAGCATTCATGCTCGAACTTGATCTGGTGCGGGCCCAGCGTTGTGGCAACCTTTTCAATATCGGCAAAGGTATTGCGGAAAATATAGCTGTCCGAATTGGCGACATACTCCTTTTCCCAGTCAAATTTCCATTCCTCATAGCGCTTGGCCAGCGGATGAAAGGAAAAATTCATCGACCCCATATTCAGCGAACACATTTCCGGCGAGAAGCCCAAGGCCGGGGCAATCCGGTCCTCAATCGTGGTTTTCAGACTGCCGCCGGTCGAGATGTTAATCACTGCCTCACTGGCCTGTTTGATGCGCGGCAGAAAAGCCCCGAAATGATCCGGGTCCAGCGAGACAGACCCATCTTCCGGGTTGCGCGCATGAAGGTGCAGGATACTGGCCCCGGCCTCAGCCGCCGCAATCGCCTGGCCAGCAATATCATCAGCCCTATAGGGCAGCGCATCCGACATTGTGGGTGTGTGAATCGCCCCGGTTACCGCACAGGTAATAATCGTCTTGTTCTGCTTTGCCATGACAGCACCCCCTTTTTTTCAGTGATTGCCGGTATCCCCGCCAGATTCAGATTTTTTCTGCCAGCTGAGCAGATAGTCGGTCATCTGCCGGCGCACCTGCTCCGGCGCGCCCTCTGGCCAGTGGCGAAACCCCTCGCCGGTTTTCATGCCCAGCTTGCCCGCCGCAACCAGCTGCACCAGATAGTCCGACGGCCCGTCCTGCCGGTCCAAATCGAACAGGACCTGTTGATGAATATCAAGGGTCAGTTCGGTGCCAACCAGATCGGCATTTTCCAGCGGGCCCAGAACCGCCAGACGGCGGCCAAAGCTGGATTTGACCACTTTGTCCACCGCCTCGGCATCACAGACCCCATTGGCCACCAGCGCAATCGCCTCTCGCCAGAGCGCGTGCTGCAGCCGGTTGCCGATAAAGCCCGGAATATCTTTTTTCACCTCGACCGCGGTCTTGCCGATACTCTCCAGCAGCGCGATCATCTTTTCTATCGCGGCCGGATCACTCTGCTCAATAGCCACCACCTCCACCAGCGGAATCAAAAAGGGCGGGTTCCACCAATGGGTTCCCATGGCGCGGCCCTTTTTTGCCAGCGGCTCCATGATTTGGGTGATCGGCATGACCGAGGTATTGGAGGCCAGCAGGGCTGCGACCGGGGCCGCCTGTTCAATCTCGGCAAACAGCTGCTGCTTGAGGTCCATTTTCTCCGGGGCCGCCTCAAAAACCATCTCAGCTGAGCTGACACAATCTGCCAGCGAGCTGGCTTGGCGCACCCGCCCCAGAATATTGGCTATTTCGCCTGTCCCGGCCCCCAATAGCTGCAGGCTCTGGGTGATCCGCTCCGGCAGGGCCGCCAGCGAGCCAGCCAGCGGGTCCCAGACCGCAACTGCATGGCCGGCACGGGCAAAGCTCAGCGCAATGCCATGACCCATCAGCCCGGCCCCTATCACCGCTATCTGTGGCATGGCACCTTATCTCCTATCCGGCGGTATAGCCGCCATCTGCATAGAGGATATGACCGGTATAGAAATCCGAGGCAGAAGAGGCCAGAAACAGCAGCGGGCCTGCCAAATCCTCCGGCTCTCCCAGCCGCCCTTTTGGCACCCGCGCCAGAAAGCCGGATCGCACCGCCTTGGCATTGTCTGTTTCCTCAAACATCCAGGCCGTCAGCGGTGAGCGAAACACCGTCGGGGCAATCGCATTCACCGTGATACCGGTCGGGCCCAGCTCACAGCCCAGCGCCTTGGTAATCCCGTCCACCGCAGATTTTGACGCACAATAGGCGGTATAGCCAGCCGGATGCCCCAGCAGGCCGCGCGCTGAAGACATCAGCACAATCTTGCCACCTTGCCCCTGGGCTTTCATTTGCCGGGTCGCGGCGCGGGCGCACAGCCAGCTCTGCGTCACATTGGCATCCATCACTTTCAGGAAATCCGCCTCCTGCATTTCGTCAATTTTTGACACGATATTCAGGCCCGATGCGACAACCAGAATATCGAGACTGCCAAAATCCTGCACCGCCAGCGCAACCATCTCATCACAAGCCTGTTCACTGTCGGGCCTTTTGGTGATTTCGCTCACCTCAGCCCCCAGCGCCCGGCATTCTGCCGCCGTCTCAGCCAGCGCCCCGGCATTGCCGGCGGCCAGCACCAGCCGCGCCCCGGCCCCGGCCAGCGTGAGCGCAGCCACCCGCCCGAATGCCCCGGATGCGCCGGTGATCAGCGCTGTCTTGCCAGCCACGGCAAAGAGCGCGGACGGGTTGGCAAAGGCTGAATTATCCGCAGATTGTGACATGGTTAAACCTCCTCTTCTGTCTGGCTGGCTCTGCTGTCCGGCTCTTCTGTCTGTTTGGCCAGCTGGCCCCTGCGTGACCCCTTTAGCTGGCAGGCGGATAGGGAAGCACCACCAGCATCACACAGACATGATTGCTGCGATTTTCAATGGTTCTCACCTCATCCGGTGCGATGGTGCAGCTGTCATATTTGCCCAGCACCGTCTCCTCACCATCAATGATGACAGTCATTTCCCCTTCCAGCACGATATAGACCTTTTCAAAAACCGTGCTGTCCGGGCCGGCCCCGCCACCGGGCAAAAACTGGCTGAGGCCGACCCATTGATTTTCCGGCCCGCCCTCTTCAAACCCCTGCAACCGCAACCCGGTAACGCCCCAATGATTGGGCGCGTCATAGGGCTGGGCCTCGGCAAATCGTTTCAGCTTCATCAGAAATCCTCTCCGGCTTCGATCCGGTAGGACTGGTTCTTGTCCATCATCGCAACCAGACGGATGATACAGCCATCGCCACGATCCCAGTTCCAGGGGAAGAAGGCAAAGGTGCAGCGCTTGCCGGTTACCGCATCCAAATCACCGCCGACATTTTCAATCCCCAAAATACCATTGGTGAACAGCTTTTGGTGCACCGGCTCCCACTCAGGAAAATCATCCTTCCAGTCGCGCCCGCCAGACCATTCAAAATATTCCGCTTCCAGATGCGGCAGGATGGGGCCATTGCGCTGCGGGCCGATGGCGGTTGCCAGCGGGTGATCATTGGCCTGGGTATCATGGCCCACAACCTTGATCCCCTTTTCCACCATCCAGTCAGCCGCCGAGGGAACCAGACCCGGGCAATAGGGGAAATAGTCGCCATCCTCATAAACCTTGTGCCAGCCGGTATTGATGATCAGCACATCATTCTTGCGAATCGCATGGCCACACGCCTTTTCCAGATCATCTGCGGTGATCGGCTCCCATTTCTTTTTCGGGATCGAGACAACCAGACCAGAGCCGAAGAAATGCGGCAGCGGCACCTCATCAATAAAAGGTGTGCCCTGAACCACATGGGCCGGCGCATCAATATGGGTGGTTACATGCATGGTGGTGGTGATCGTCTGGCTGAGCACGCCGGATTTGGCCATATAATGCTTGCGCTCAATCTGGACATCACGGAAATACGGCCAGTTCGGACATTGGAATCCATAGCGGTGACTGAGATTGTAAAACTCAATCCCCATATCGTTATTGGTGTTTTCCTGAAACTCAATCCCGCGCACTGTGATGGTCATTTTTCAGCTCCCTGGAAAATTATTCGATGATTTCACTTGTATCACTATATGATGATTGTGTATCACATTGCAGTCAAGATGAATCATCCCCTCTTTCGATGAAATTCAGGGTTTTGTATCGGATAGCGGGTTTCACACTGCCAGGGAGTGTCAGCCAGAATGAAAAACAAGCCAGCCAGCCAGCCGATTCAGGTCATTTCGCGGGCCGCCTCTATCTTGCGTGTTCTGGGGGATGATACAGACGGTCTCAGCCTTGGCCAGATTGCCGGGCGGGTCAATTTGCCCCGCTCTACGGTGCAGCGAATCATCGCCGCCCTCAGCAGCGAGCATCTGGTCTCAGTCGGGCAGCGGGCGGGCCGCATCCAGCTGGGCCCGGCGATACGCCATTTGGCTGGCCAGTCGCGCCTGTCTGATCCGGAAATACTGACCACCGCGCTGGCGGCGATTTCCAACCGCACGGGAGAGACGGTTGATCTGGCGATTCTGGATGGTAATGCCATGCTGTTCATTGACCAGATTGTGGGTCGCCAGCGCTTGCGGGCCGTTTCTGAAACGGGCGAGCATTTTCCTCTGACCAGCACCGCCAATGGCAAGGCGACCCTGGCGCTACTGCCAAGGGAGACAGCCCTCAATCTGGCGCGCGCAGAATTGAGTAACTCCGGCAAATTGCAGACCGCCAGGCTGGCCCGGCTGATTGAAGAGCTGGAGGAAGTCACGCTTGCCGGGCTGGCTTTTGACCGCGGCGAGCATACGGACGGGATTTCGGCAGCCGGCTTTGCCATCACCGACAGCAATGGGCGCATCTATGCGATTTCCATCCCGGTTCCCAGCACCCGTTTTGCCGAACGCAAGACTGTGATCACTGAGGTGTTGCTGGAATGGCGCCAGCGTCTGAACAATCAGATGCAATAGCCTGCAGCCTGTCAGACAGGCCAGTGCGCTTGCCCGCAAGCCATGAAAAAACCTGCACCCGCCGCTGGCCGGTGCAGGTCTGTTTTTTCTTGCAGGCCTAGCTGAGCAGGGCCAGCTCGCCCCCGACCGGAATCTCCGGGGCGTGATCATTGCTGGTAATAACCAGATCCAGCGCGCCGCCTGATTTCTGCCACTGGCCAGCAACCAACGGTGTCTTGGACACATTCTTGACCGGGCCCTTGGACCAATCAACTGTCCCGACAATCGTCTTCATGCTGGTGCCTGCGATAGCCTCAACAATCGCAGCCGGGTCTTCCATATCAGCCGTCCGGCCAACCACATCTGCCACCACTTCAAACAGCGCATGGCGGAACCCAAGCGGCTGCGTCCAGGGCCGGCCCGTTGCGGCGGTATAGCCCTCAGCCAGAGCCCGCGCACTGGTCCCGGTCAGCGAAGAGCTGAACGGATGGTTGGGCGACCACCAGATTTCAGAAGACAGGCCAACGCCGCGATCGCCCAGACCGGCGACAGTGGACGGGAATAACAGCGCCTTGCCGATGGTCACAATCTTCGGCTTGAAACCCTGCTGGCCAGATTGTGACCAGAAAGTGCCAAAATCAGGCGGAATCATCACGCCCGTTACAATCTCTGCACCGGCATTTTTGAAGGCCGTTATGTGGCTGGAGAAATCATCTGTCAGCGGCTGATAGCGGCCGGATCGGTGAAGCGAGAAGCCCGCCCGGCCAACTTTGGAAAGCCCAGCTCGGCATCACCCCAGGCATTGCCATCCGCATCATTGGGGAACAGCCCGCCAACATTCTTTGCACCCCTGTCACAATTCCAAAGGACAGGAAGTTGGCGATCACATCTTCAGACCCCAGAAAGAAATGGTAGCATGTATGGAAGCCTTCTAGCCGGGTTGCCACCACGGCCAAAGAAATAGGGCTGCCAGGGACAGTCTGTGGTGACATAGGCACCTCATTCAATTCCGCCTGATCAGAGACCGGGTTGGTCTACGCGTCGGCGTTGCCGCCCCAGCAGAATATCCACCTCATCTTCCAGGATCGGCTGGCTGGCCACCTCGGCCGGCCCGGGCTTCAGGATTGGACCGGCGCTGTGCTCGGACGATGATCTCGACATCCCAGCTCTTTGCCATTGTTCATCGGGCCGCCGCTGAACACCTGCGATGCCTTCCACTATAATATAGCCGTCTGCCTCAGCATCAGCCCGGCCTGGCGGGCCAGGTTGCCGGGCTGACATAGCTGTCAATAGCTGAAGTGGGGTTTTCGCACTGGGCCCGTGAAAAACCCATAATGGCCGGACTTGCAGGGCACGGCCCCGGTTGCCGCCGCAGACTGGCGACGGTTACCGCGATGTCATAGCGGTTCCTCCTCATCTCTACTTCAGTTGTG
>JAYPQA010000020.1:0-80624 GCA_038131695.1 Alphaproteobacteria bacterium
AAATCAGATGCCATCCCAGCAGATGAAAACGGCCTGAGGCCGGACAGGCGGCAATTCCTTTGAAGAGGATACGCTGCCAGCTTTTTGCGCTCAGCCTGAGCGGCCAGCAGCGCCTTTGCACCATTTCATTTCAAATCCGGTGACAGCTGGCCAGCCGCCAGCCCTTCCAGCGCTGCCAGCATCTCTGCCTGACGGGCCTTTCCATAAGGGGCAAAGCGGGTCAGCTGGGTCGCCATGCGGGCGGCCAGCTGCGGATTCTGCTGATCAATTTCTGCCAGCTGCGCGGCAAGAAAATGGTAGCCAGCCCCGCCAGGCTTGTGGAACTGGACCGCATTGCCGGAAAACACCCCCAGCACGGAACGCAGCTTGTTCGGATTATCCGGGTCAAAAGCCGGATGCTGCATCAGCTGGCGGCAGTAATCTATCGTGCCAGCGACCGGCGAGCCTGCGATAAGGGCAAAATATTTTTCCATGACCAGCGCATTTTCCTGCCAGCGCTGGCCAAACGCCGCAACAGCCCGGTCAAAACCCGCCCCGCCCGCTTGCCCCAGAGCCTGCAAGGCGCCCTGGCTGAGCGTCATATTGGGGTCTGCTGCCTGTTTTTCTGCCAACGCCCCTGCCCCGGCCAGCTGGCCAGCCAGAGCCCAGTCCAGCAGCCTGTTCTGCAAGGCCCGGCCAGCAGGCTGGCTGGTATCGCAGCTGCCAAGACCAGCGGTAATTGTCTCGGCCATCTGGCTGGCCAGCTGGCCCAGCAACGCCCGCCTTGCGCGGAAAATGGCAGGCGGATCAGCCGGATGGCGCGCCGCCTCCAGAACCGCCTGTCCGGGAAGAGCCAGCATCAGCGCCTTGCTCTCGCCGGTCAGCCGCCCATCTTGCAACACCGCTGCCAGCGCCTCCGCCAGCCCGTCCTCCAATGCCTGCTCAGCCTGCCCATCCAGCCGGGCCAAAATCGCCTCTGTAGCCAGTTTCTGGCCAGCTTCCTGACGGGCGAACAAATCTGTGTCCGCTGCCAGCAACAGCAGCCTTTCTTGCCGGTCCAGATCATCACTCAGCTGCACAGGGGCAGAAAAGCCGCGAAGATAAGACGGCACCAAATCCGCAGCCCGCACCGCCGGGTCGGCCAGCTTCAGCTCTATTTGCTGGCTCTGTTCGGTCAGCAGCACCACCATTTCATGGGCCGGCGGCCTGCCCGCAACAGAAGCGGCAACCGGCTGGCCCAGCCGGTCAAACAGGGTCAGCTTCAGCGGCACAGGCACAGGCTCGCGCGGCGTGTTGGCATGGGTTTGCGGAATGGTCAGCACCGCCTCCAGCCGCAGCCCCCCTTCTGCCGGTTTGCGGCTCAGCGAGAGATGCGGCGTGCCGGCCTGGACATACCAGCGCTGAAAGGCTGACAAATCCGCTGCATTGGCATCTGCCATCGCATCCAGGAAATCATCGCAGGTAACAGCGGCCCCGTCATAACGGGCAAAATAGAGATCCATACCGGCCCGAAACCCGCTGGCCCCCAACAGCGTATGCAGCATACGGATCACTTCCGCCCCTTTTTCATAGACGGTGGCGGTATAGAAATTATTGATCTCGGCATAGCTTTCCGGCCGGATCGGATGCGCGTTCGGGCTGGTTTCCTCAGGGAACTGGACGGCCCGCAAGAGCGCGACATCCTCAGCCCGTTTGACCTCTGCATCATGCATATCAGCGCTGAAACACTGATCCCGAAAAACCGTCAGCCCCTCTTTCAAGGTTAGCTGAAACCAATCCCGGCAGGTCACCCGGTTGCCTGTCCAATTATGGAAATATTCATGCGCGATAATCGATTCCACCCGGTCCAGATCACTGTCTGTTGCGGTCGCCGCATCCGCCAGAACGAATTTGGAATTGAAAATATTGAGCCCCTTATTTTCCATCGCGCCCATATTGAAATGGCTGACCGCCACAATCTGAAACAGGTCGAGATCATATTCCAGCCCATAGACCTGCTCATCCCAGCGCATGGATTTTATCAGCGAGGCCATCGCATGATCTGCCAGATGCTCATTGCCATGCTCAACATAAATCACCAGCTGGACCGGGCGGCCTGAAGCGGTGACAAACTTTGAGCGCACCGCTGCCAGATCACCGGCCACCAGCGCGAACAGATAGCTGGGCTTGGGATGCGGGTCCTCCCAGATCGCATAATGGCGGTTATCCGGCAAATCCCCGCTTTCCAGCAAATTACCGTTGGAAAGCAGCTGGGTAAAGGATTTGTCCGCCTCAATACGGGTGCGAAAAACGCTCATCATATCGGGGCGATCGGGGAAAAAGGCGATGCGGCGAAACCCTTCTGGCTCACATTGGGTGCAGAGCATCGGGCCAGAGGCATAAAGCCCTTCCAGCGCCTTGTTATTCCAGGGATCACACAAGCTGGCCACCTCAATCTCGGCGCTCGGGCCCAGATTGGTCAGCAGCAGCCCGTCCGGGCCGTGCGTGACATCCTGCGGACCAGCAGGCTGGCCATCTATTTTCAGATGCACCAGCTCCAGCCCTTCGCCATTCAGCAGGAGCGGGCCGTCTGCCAGCCGCCGCACGGACAAGTTTACTGTAACGCGGGCATGATCAGCGAAAAGCGCGATATCCAGCTGCGTGCTGTCCAGCGCAAAACAGGGCGGCTGGTAATCAGCGCGCCGGATAAGGGCGAGGCCGGTTTCAGCTGCCATCACGGCTGTTGGTATAGGCTTCGGCGCAATGCTCCGGGCAATAGGGCTTGCCCGGTTCTATCTTCGCACCGCAAAAGGAAAATTCCACCGTCTTGGGGTCACCGGTCGGCCAGACACAGCTGTTGCGGGACCAGTTTATCTTGCGCAAGGCAAGGCGCAGCGGCAAGGGGCGATCCGGCTCCGGCGGGGCCATTTTCTTGGCAGGCTTTTTCGCCGCCCCGGAAATAGGCGATTGCCGCTTTGGCAAGCCGATACGATGGGCCTTGCCGGCAATCGCATTGCGGGTCACGCCCAGCTCCTCGCCTATCTGGGAGATGGACAAGCCCTTGTTCCACAGGGTTTTCAGCTTTTTCAGCCGATCCTCTGTCCAGCTGTTATCTTCTGCCATATTCTTCTACCGTCTCGCTTGCCTGACCGGCCTTGTCTATCGCTAATTGCGCCAAATTTCAAGCTGTCACCAAGCCCCAATGAATTCTGCTATCAGATCCAGCTGGTAGCTCAGCATATGCCGTCCGGCATGGACGGTCAGCCCGCGCGCCTCTGCCGCCTGCATCCAGGCGGTGCGCTCCGGTATCATGATAATGTCACAAATGACGCAGTCTGCGCGCACCCCGTCCAGCCCAATCGGCAGCGCATCCCCGTCATGCAGGCCAAGAGAGGTCGTATTGACGATCATGTCATAGCCGCCCATCTCAGCCGGCGGGTTAGGCACAGCGGCCACAGCTTGCCCGGTCACCTCACCCAGCCGGCCAGCCAGCCATTCTGCCTTATCCATAGAGCGGTTGCAAATATCAAGCCCGGCCAGCGGCTCTTTCGCCAGGGCCAGACCGACAGCCCGCGCCGCCCCGCCTGCCCCAACCATCAAGATTTTCTTGTCCTGCAGGGTAAACCCCTCCCCATACAGGCCGGCAACAAAGCCCTTGCCGTCAAAATTATCGCCCCGCAGGCGGCCCTCACTGTCAAAGGCAATCGCATTGACCGCGCCGGTCAGCTGTGCCGTCTCGCCCAGCTCATCACAGAGTTTGGCCAGCTCTATCTTGTGCGGGATGGTCACGGCCGCGCCCTCAAAATTCACCTGGCGGCGCAACGCCTCTATCATGCCGGTCAAATCCTCGGCCCGCACATCAATGGGAATCATCACCTTGTCGAGGCCAAGTTCCGCAAATTTTGCAGTGAACAGGGTGGGCGCACGCACATGGTCAGCAGGATGGGCGAGCGTTGCATAAACACGGGCGGCCCCGCTCAGCCGCAGCGGTTTTTCTGAGTTGGTCATAATGTTTCCTGAAAAAGCCTTATTCATGCCTAATTTGCCCTGCAATCAGGAAAATGTGAAGTGATTTTATGCCTGCAAGCCAAGATTGACACGAACCTGAAACCAACAAGGGGCCGGCATGGAATCTGAAACGCAAACAGGCCCGCCAAAAGTGCTGGAAAGACGGCCGGGCGGGGCAACAAAATGGAGTTCCTTGAGATGAAAAAATCATTGATTTGGCTGCTGGCTGGCGGTCTTGGCACAACCGGGCTGCTGGTCACCTCTCTGGCGATTGCCGATGGGCGTGGCCATAAGGGCTGGGGCAAGGGCGGTCTTGACCTGAGCGAGATTGAACAGCAGATGACGGAGCGGTTCAACACGCTGGACACAGATGGCGATGGCACGCTGACGATGGCTGAGTTTGCCGGTTTTCGTCTGGAGCAGATGAAAAAGCTGGACGCCAATCAAGATGGTGTTCTGAGCCGCGATGAAATGCCGAAATTCGGCAAGGGCAAAGGCAAGCGCAGGCATGGTCATGGCGATTGGCATGACCATTCTGACAGCTCGCAAAGCTAAACCCCTGGTTACCCGGCCCCTCCCCCATCAGGGCCGGTTTGTGCTGGCAGCAGTCAGACAAAAAAACCGGTGCGGACAAGGTTTCCTCCCCTCCCCTGCCGCACCGGTTAATCTGACTGTTTGCCAGCCTTTAACTTTTTTTGGCCCTATTCCTCTTCGGTGAAATCCAGCGCGGCCGAATTGATGCAATAGCGCAGGCCGGTCGGCTGCGGCCCATCCTCGAATACATGGCCCAGATGGGCACTGCATTGGCTGCATTGCACTTCGGTGCGGCGCATGAAAAAGCTGTTATCTTCCTTTTCAGCAATATGTTCTGGCTTGGCAGGCTGCCAAAAGCTGGGCCAGCCGGTGCCGGAATCAAATTTGCTGGCCGCGTGGAATAGTTCGGCCCCGCAACAGATACACGCATAAGACCCCTGGCGGTGATTATCCCACAAATGCCCGCTAAAAGCCGGTTCCGTGCCGGATTGGCGGGTAATGCGGTATTGTTCCTCGCTCAGCTGGGCGCGCCATTCTGCGTCGGTTTTCTCAATTCTGTCAGCCATCTCACGCCGCCTCTTCTTTTGCCTTGATGGCCTCAAAAATCTTTTGCGGCGTGGCCGGCATATCAATATGGGTCACCGCCAGCGCATCACACAAGGCCGAGATCACGGCGGGTGGTGCTCCGATAGCCCCGGCCTCACCAGCCCCTTTTGCGCCCAGATAATTATTCAGGCACGGCGTATTGCGCGTGCCAACATCAAAGCTGGGCAGATGATCAGCCCGCGGCAAGGTATAATCCATCAGCGATCCGGCCAGCAGCTGGCCAGCTGAATCATAGGGCATATATTCATACAGCGCCTGGCCCACCCCCTGGGCAATACCGCCGTGAATCTGGCCACCCAGCGTGAGCGGGTTGATCACCAGCCCGAAATCATCCACCACCGTATAGCGGGTCAGCTGCGGCACAAACGTGGCCATATCCACCTCTATCTCAGCCACATGACAGCCATAGGGATAGGTCAGCCCCTTGGCCTCAAAGCTGTTTTTCATATTGAGCGGGTGGTCTGCTTTCTCCTCAGCGGTGCGGATCACCAGCTCCTCAATACGGATGGACCGGTTGCTCTTGCTGTCCAGATAGAGCCCCTCTTCAAAGCGGATATCCGCTTCTGCCGTATCCAGCAGATCAGCTGCCAGCGCACGGGCATTCTGGGCAATCTTGTCACCCGCCTCAGCCGTGGCAGAGCCCAGCACCGGGGTCATGCGCGCCCCGCCGGTCGTGCCAGCAGGATTTTTGCGCGAATCCCCCTGCAAAATGGTAACAAGCGCCGGATCATAGCCCAGACGGTCAGCAAACAGCTGCGTCAGCGTTGTCTGATGCCCCTGGCCGTTTTCCATTTGCGAGGCATAAATATGCACCTGGCCGTCCGGCTGGAATTGCACATCCACCCCATTATCCAGCCCGCCGCCGCAGACCTCCAGATACATGGACCAGCCTATGCCCAGCCATTTACCCTCTGCCAGAGCCTGTTTGCGGCGCGCCTCAAACCCCTTTATCTCGGCTTTTTCCAGCGCGGCATCCAGCAAGGCCGGCATATCGCCTGAATCAATCTCGCCGCCCTGCGCCATCTTGTAGGGGATTTGGTCTGGCTGGATCAGGTTTTCCTTGCGCACCGCCAGCCGGTCAAGGCCCAGCTCGGCGGCAACAATATCGATCATCCGCTCAATCGCGTAATTGGCTTCCGGCCGGCCAGCCCCGCGATAGGCATCTGTCGCCGGGGTATTGGTCACTACCCCCAGCGCCCGAAATGAGGCCACCGGCAAATCATACACTCCGGTAATCGAACGCGCCGCTGCCGAGGTCGGCACAAAGATGGAAAAATTGGACAGCCAAGAGCCAAGATTGGCCATGCTGGTCATCCGCAGGGCAGAAATCCGCCCATTATCCTCTACCACAGCCTCTCCCAGCCAGAGATTGTCGCGCCCCATCAGGTCAGACAGAAACGCCTCTGATCTGTCCTGCTGCCAGCGCACCAGCCGGCCCAGCTTGCGCGCCGCCCAAGCGACACATAATTGTTCGGGATGCAGGAAAATCTTGAAACCGAAACTGCCGCCCACATTGCCGGTCAGGATATGCACCTGTTCCTGTTCCATATTCAGCGCCTTGGAGAGCTGGCGAGCCAGCGGCACCGGCCCCTGCGAGCCGCTATAGATGCGCAACGCCTGACCGGTCGGGTCTTCCGGGTCCGGCATGGCCAGCATCGGGCGCGTCTCCATAGAGCTGGGCGCCACCCGGTTATTGACAATCTCAGCGCGCACCACCCGCTTGCCTGCTTTTTCCGCCGCCTCTATGGCGCTATCCACCTCTGCGGTTTTGCCTTGCGTCCAGTCAAAGGCGATATTGCCCGGAAATTCAGCATGGATTTGCGGGGCCCCCTCTGCCTGCGCCTCTTTCACGCCGGTTACCGCAGGCATCTCGTCAAATTCAGCCACCACCAGCTCAGCCGCATCCAGCGCCTGCTGGCGGGTTTCCGCCACAATCATCGCCACAATATCCCCGGCATGGCGGCCCACATCGCGTATCATAGGCGGCTTGGAGACGCGCGGCACCTCGCTGCCATCATGATTGGTGACAAAATGCTGGCATTCGATCTCGCCAATATTATCGGCGTCCAAATCCGCTTGGCCGGCTGCCAGAATAACCCCGTCTGCTGCCCGCGCCTCCTCCAGATCAAGGCGGGTCAGGCGGGCATGGCCATAAGGCATCCGCACAAAGGTAACTGCTGCGCCCTCACCCGGGAGCTGATCATCAGAATAGCGGCCTTTGCCAAGCAACAGATTTTTGTCTTCAACCCGCTTTACAGGCTGCCCGATACCAAATTTCATCGCCTCATCCCCAAACTGGTTTTGCATGTCCAGTCCTCTATCTGCCCTGACAGGCAAAGCAAGGTCAAGTATTCAATCATCTGCCCTTTTTCCGCCAGCAGAAAACCATCCTCAGCGGCGGGCGCGGGCGCCGGAAAATCCTGCCATCCAGCATAGATACGCCAGCCCGTGGTCAGCCAGCAAGCTAGCCCGAAAAAGACCGCCAGCCAGATAAAACTTGCTGGCCAAATCAGCATCGCCGCCAGCACCAAAATCGTCTCAGCCCCCTCGGTCAGCCCGGCCAGATAGAAAAAACCCTTGCGCCCCGGTTCTGGCGGGGCCGCCAGCCCGCCACCGCGCCGCTCGGCCATAATCGCATAGGCCAGAAAGCTGGTGCTGGTGCCGATAAAGCTGAACAGCAGAAAAGCCGCCGCCAGCGCATTGGCCGGGTCATAAAAGGCAAAACAAAGGGGCAGCCAGCCATAATTCAGGAAATCCGCCACAATATCCAGAAAGGCCCCGCGATCACTCGGCCCCTGCAGGCGCGCCAGCGCCCCGTCCAGACCATCTGCCAGCCGGTTCAGGGCAAACAGCCCCAAAGCCAGCCAGAACCAGCCCGGTATCACCGCACATCCGGCCAGCACCCCGCAGCCAAAACCGGCCAACGTCATCTGATCCGCGCGCAGGCCCAGCCTGCCCAGCCCCCCCGCCAGCTTGGCAAGCCCCGGTGCCAATAGCCTGTTAAATCTTGCATCAAACATTCACAAATCCGCTGCCAGATAGCTCAGGTCAGGTCAGCTCAGCCTGCTCGGCCAGAATCGTCTCGCCAGCCAGACAGCGCATCCCGGGCTGGGCCAGAATTTTGCTGCCTGCCGGCAAAACCAGATCAATCCGCCCATGCAAAAGCGTCAGCCCGGCAGCTGTGCCAACCGTCATTTTCCGCCCTTCCGGGGCCGGACAGCCCAGATAGCGCGCCAGCGGGCCGCCCCATTGGATAAGCGTCAGCCTTGCCCCGCTCTCAGCCAGCATCTCAATTTCGCGGCGGGCATTAAGCTGGCGCGAGGCGGCATCGTCATTATCCAGAAAAACCCCGTCAATAAACAGGTTCTGGTCAATTTCCGCGGCAATAGGCATCACCCAGACATGGCTGGAGAGCCAGCCTGTCTGAAAGCTGAGAATGACCTTCTCGCCGCTCTGGCGCACCTCCAGCAGATGCCCGTCTATCGGGGCGCAGATGAATTCCGGGCGCGGGCACACAGCCCCTGGATGCGGCGGCCTGCTGACCAGAACCAGCCAGATAAAGCCCAGCAAACCCAGCAAGCCGAAAGGCAGCCAGACAAGGGTCAGCACAATCACCAGCAGCCCGGCCAGAAACAGCACCGGTCTGGCCAAATCACTGTCTGTCATGGCGTTGCTTTCCAGCACCTCACCTGCTCCTTTTTTTCAGGAATTCCCGTCTTTTTCCGGCACCGCAAAAATCTGGTTCGGGTAAATCAAATCCGGATCGTCAATCGACCCCGGATTGGCCCGCACAATATCCACATAGCGCACCCCCTTGCCATAGCTGCGGAAGGCGATACGCCAGAGCATATCCCCTTTCTGGATAACCACCAGCTCACTGCCATCCCGGCCCAACGCGATACGCTTTGCAGATAATGGCAGGCGGGCTTGCGCCAGAACCGCCCCGGACGCATCTAGCAAATCCGCTTCCAGCAGGGCCGTTTTATCCCCCAGCTGGCTGATATCGGCCAGCCAAGACCAGCTGCCATCGCTGTCCGGGAGCAGACTGTCAGATGCCTGATTGGCCAGCCTCGCCTCAATCTGTGCGCCGCCACGCGCCCGGCCCTGAATACGCAAACGATCCCCTTCCAGCCAGAACAGGCTGCGAATCTGGATCAGCGGCAGCAGATTTCCCGGCACAGAAGCCGTTTCCGCCTCTTGCCCGGCCAGTTTTGCAGATGGTTCTGCCGCGGGCTGATCAGGTGTCTGGATCAGCTTTGGCACCGCTTTTTCATCTTGCGGGACCAGCGCCACCAGCGGGGTCTGTTTCTCAGCCTCAGGCCGCTTTTCGGCAATTTCAACAATAATGGCCGCATCTGCCACCGCTTGCTGTCCATCCGGGCCGATCATTTGCAAAGTCAGCAGATGACTGCCCGGGCTGAGCGGTTCCGGCACGATAGCAACCCATTCGCCATTCTTGTCAGCCTGGCTGCGGACCATACTCGTCTCCCCCTCAGAAATGATGATTTCCGCCTCTGGCAAGCTGCTGCCCGCGATGACCGCATAGCCATCCGGGTCCACCCGCACCACGGACAGCTCGATAAAGGGCTGCGGGGCGGCCGCTTCTTCTGAAGCCGCTTCTTTCGGGGCCGTTTCTTCTGGGGCCGCTTTTTCTGGGGCTGCTTCTCCAGCCGGTGTCGGCGCAGCGGGCGCTTCCGGCTTGCTGTCTGCCTCAGGGGTCTTGGCAGGCGGGCTGGTTTCGCGGGCCGCGCTGACCGCCTCTTGTTCCTGCTGGACAGGCTCCGGGACCGGCTGCAACAAGGTCCAGCCCAGAGACAGGGTGGCCAAAGCCGCCCCGGCCAATAACAGCATTAACGCCTTCTTGTTCATGCGACACCCCCGCTTGTGCCCTGCTGATTGGATGCAGCCCGGCCGGACAGGACCGGACCGGCTGTCATGTTCTTTTATTATGAACCATGCTACTGTGTGACAGACAAGAAGACAATCTCTACAAACAGGTCAGGAGTATGGCTGATGACAGCCTTGTGTATCTTTGCCGGGGCCTCTTCCGGAAATAACCAGCTCTTTATCGATCAGGCATCAGAACTGGGCCAGCGCCTGGCCAGGCGCGGCTATGATCTGGTCTATGGGGGCGGGCGCACCGGCATGATGGGGGCCTTTGCAGATGGCGCGATCAGCGCTGGCGGCGAGGTCACCGGCATCATCCCGCAATTTCTGGAGGATCGGGAAATCAGCCACACAGATGTCAGCCAGCTGGTGATCACCAATTCCATGCATGAGAGAAAGGCGCGGATGTATCAAGGGGCCTCTGCTTTCGTCATTCTGCCGGGCGGGCTGGGCACGCTGGATGAAACAATGGAAGTGATGACCTGGATTCAGCTGGGGCTAATGAAGGCCGAGATATTTATTCTGGATCTGGATGAGTATTGGCAGCCTCTGACCGGGATGCTGGAGCATATTGTGGCGCGCGGTTTCATGCATTCTGCCAAGCTGGATTTCGTGCATTGGGCCAAAGAGGCCCGCGAGCTGGAGAAATTGCTGGAAAGACGCTGCCCGGCCTCTTGATAAATCGCGCTGGCTGGCCTAGAAACAGGCTGCAATCAGCCAAGATTCAAGGCCGAATTCACTGTGACAGGAAATTGCTCGGGGGCATTTTAACAATGGCAAAAATCAAGGTAGCCAATCCAATCGTTGAGATGGACGGGGATGAAATGACCCGCATCATCTGGCAGAAAATCAAGGACAAGCTGATCCATCCCTATCTGGATATTGATCTGAAATATTATGATCTGGGAATGGAAGCACGCGATGCGAGCGATGATCAAATTACCATTGATGCCGCCAATGCCATCAAGGAACACCGGGTCGGGGTCAAATGCGCGACCATCACCCCGGATGAGGCACGGGTTGAGGAATTCGGCCTGAAGAAAATGTATCGCTCTCCAAACGGAACGATTCGCAATATTCTGGGCGGCACCGTCTTTCGCCAGCCCATCATCGCCAGCAATGTGCCGCGCCTGGTTCCCGGCTGGACAAAGCCGATTGTGATTGGCCGCCATGCCTTTGGGGATCAGTATCGGGCAACGGATATGGTGCTGGACCAGCCGGGCAAGCTGACCCTAACCTTCCAGCCTGCAGATGGCAGCCCGGCCACCAGCCATGAAGTGTTTGACTTCCCCGGCGGCGGCGTGGCGATGGCCATGTATAATCTGGATGAGAGCATCCGCGGCTTTGCCCGGGCGTGCATGAATTACGGGCTGGATTTGGGCTGGCCGGTCTATCTGTCCACCAAGAACACGATCATGAAAGCCTATGATGGCCGCTTCAAGGATTTGTTCGAAGAGGTATTTGAAGCCGAATTCAAGGATAAATTCGCCGCTGCCGGCATCACTTATGAACATCGTCTGATTGATGACATGGTCGCCTGTGCGCTGAAATGGGAAGGCGGCTTTGTCTGGGCCTGCAAGAATTATGATGGGGATGTGCAATCCGATACCGTCGCCCAGGGCTTTGGCTCGCTGGGGCTGATGACCTCGGTTCTGATGACCCCGGATGGCCAGACCGTTGAG
Source organism: Alphaproteobacteria bacterium (assembly GCA_038131695.1). Lineage (GTDB taxonomy): Bacteria > Pseudomonadota > Alphaproteobacteria > Puniceispirillales > Puniceispirillaceae > JADHLK01. Next base: position 11,676 of record JAYPQA010000020.1, read on the forward strand.
GCAGAAGCCGCCCATGGCACGGTCACCCGCCATTATCGCCAGCACCAGCAGGGCAAGCAAACCTCTACCAACCCGATTGCCTCTATCTTTGCCTGGACCAGAGGGCTAACCTACCGGGCGCGTTTTGATGACACGCCAGAGGTGGAAAAATTCGCCGCCCGGCTGGAAAAAATCTGTGTCAGCTCAGTGGAAAGCGGCAAGATGACCAAGGATCTGGCCCTGCTGATCGGGCCTGAGCAACCCTTCCAGACCACAGATGAATTTCTTGATACGCTGGACCAGAATCTGCAAAAGGCGATGGCCAGCTAAACTGTTTGGCCATCCAGCTGACAGGCTGGCGGGCCGCTAGCTCAGCAAATCGCGCACCGCGCTGAGAGCCGCCTCAGCAGCCGCGGCATCAGGCCCGCCTGCCTGGGCCATGTCCGGGCGCCCGCCGCCGCCCTTGCCGCCCAGTGCTGCAGAAGCGGCCCGGACCAGAGCCACCGCATCCACTTCCCCGCCCAGATCGCTGCTGGTTGCGGCAACCGCTGAGGCTTTGCCGGCTTCGGTTGCGATCAGGCAGATAACCGTCTTTTCGGCATTTTGGCGCAGCTGATCGGCCATGGCTTTCAGCTCTTTGGCCGGCATATCAGGCAGGATTTTGCCAATAAAGGAGACCGCGCTGATTTGCTCAGCAGCCGGGCCCGATGCCTGACCGCCGCCGGTTGCCAGCTTCTGGCGCAGCTGGCCAAGCTCGCGTTCCAGCTTGCGGCGTTCTTCCAGCAGCTGGCTGATGCGGGCGGGCAGCTGGTCTGCTGAGGCTTTCAGCAAGCCGGACGCCTCGGCCAGCAGCGTATCACGCGTGCTGAGCCAATCCAGAGCCCCGGCATGGGTTACCGCCTCAATCCGGCGCACCCCGCCAGCCACGGCCGATTCAGAGATAATTTTCAGCAAGGCAATATCACCCGTGCGGCTGACATGGGTGCCGCCGCACAGCTCCACCGACCAGGCGGCCCGGTTTGGATGGTCTGGATCGTCTGCCGCGCCGCCCATCTGCACCACCCGCACCTCATCACCGTATTTTTCGCCGAACAGGGCCAGCGCCCCCTCTTCCGTCGCCTGTTGCGGGGTCATGATGCGGGTGCTGACCTCAGCATTCAGGCGAATCCGCTGATTGGCCAGCTGCTCAATCTGCTGCAATTCTGCGGCACTGACAGCCTTGGCATGGCTGAAATCAAAACGCAGCCGATCCGCCGCTACCAGAGAGCCTTTCTGGGCCACATGATCGCCCAGCGTCTGGCGCAAGGCTTCATGCAGCAGATGGGTGGCACTGTGATTGGCCCGCAAGCGGTCACGGCGGGCTGCATCCACGCTCAGCATGACTGGCTGGCCGACCGCCAGCTGCCCCTCTATCACTTCCGCATGATGGAAAAACAGGCCAGCTGTCTTGGTGGTATCGGTGATGCGGGCTCGCCCGTCCGGCCAGCTCAACTCTCCGGTATCTCCGACCTGGCCGCCTGATTCGGCATAAAAGGGTGTCTGGTTAACGGTGATCAGGATTTTGCTGCCCGCTCCGGCCTCGTCAACCGGCTTTTCAGCCTCTACCAGCCCGGTTATCACCGCTTCGGCTTGCAGCCCGGCATAGCCCAGAAATTCGGTCGGGCCCAGCTGATCAGCCAGCTCCAGCAGCAAGCGCTGATCCGCCTGTTCCCCGGAACCGGCCCAGGCAGCGCGTGCCGCCTCTTTCTGGGCGGCCATCGCCGCATCAAAACCGGCCTGATCCACTGACCAGCCATGGCCGCGCAGATAATCTTGTGTCAAATCGAGCGGAAATCCAAAAGTATCATAGAGGCGAAAGGCGGTCTCACCATCCAGCCTGCCGCCTGCCTGCTGGCCATCCAGCCGATCATTGAGGATTTTCAGCCCCCTTGCCAGCGTTTCCTTGAAGCGGGTTTCCTCCAGCTGCAGGGTTTCAGTGATCAGCGCCTCAGCGCGCACCAACTCTGGATAATGGCTGCCCATCTCGCGGGTCAGGGCGGGGACCAGCTGATACATTACCGGATCGCCGCAGCCCAGCTGGTGCAAATGGCGCATCGCCCGCCGCATAATCCGGCGCAGCACATAGCCGCGCCCCTCATTCGATGGCAGCACCCCGTCCGCTATCAAAAACCCGGCTGAGCGCAAATGATCGGCCACCACCCGGTGCGAGACATTCTTTTCCCCGTCCGGGTCGGTATGGGAGACCGCGGCTGAGGCCTCAATCAGCGCGCGCATCAGGTCAATATCATAATTATCATGCTTGCCTTGCATCACGGCTGCTATCCGCTCCAGCCCCATGCCGGTATCAATGGAGGGGCGCGGCAAATCCAGCCGCTCTGATTCGGTCTGCTCATATTGCATGAAAACCAGATTCCAGATCTCAATAAACCGGTCGCCATCCTCATCCGGGCTGCCCGGCGGGCCGCCCGCAATATCCGGCCCGTGATCATAGAAAATCTCCGAACAGGGGCCGCAGGGGCCGGTATCACCCATCGACCAGAAATTATCAGAGGTTGCGATACGGATGATCCGCTCATCCGGCAGGCCGGCAATCTGGGCCCAAAGGCGAGCGGCTTCCTCATCTTCGTGATAGATGGTGACCAGCAGCTTGTCTTTGGGCAGGCCGAATTCAGCCGTGATCAGCTCCCAGGCCTGGCTGATCGCCTGTTCCTTGAAATAATCGCCAAAGGAAAAATTCCCCAGCATTTCAAAAAAAGTATGATGGCGGGCAGTATAGCCAACATTTTCCAAATCATTATGCTTGCCGCCAGCGCGCACGCATTTTTGTGAGGTCACAGCCCGGCTGTAATCGCGCCGTTCCAGCCCGGTAAAGACATTCTTGAACTGCACCATGCCGGAATTGGTGAACATCAGCGTGGGATCATTTTGCGGGACCAGCGGGCTGGAGGCGACCTCGGTATGGCCACCGCGCACAAAATAGTCCAGAAAATGGCTGCGAATTTCGCTGACAGATGTCATGGCTGGACCACCCCCGATGCTGCTTGCTCAACACTCACTCTCATTGGAACAGCAGCGGGCCGGAAGGGCGCACAGGCTGGGCCTGCCGCTTTCTGGCCAATTCTGGCTGTTCTGCTAACCTGATTTAGAGCAGATAGGCAAAAAAATCCAGAGAGGCTTTTCGCCTGTCTGGATTTCTTGCTCACATACGGGCTATGCCGGGCCCTGGCGAGGTCTGTCCTGAGGGCACCCTCTGGCCCGCGCTCTATTCCCCAGCCTCAGGAGACGGGCCCTCAGCCGGCACCGCGGCCGGCCCCGGCTGATCCCCTGATTCGGCCAGCGGGCTGTCCATCATCTGGGATTGCACCAGCCCGGCATTTTCACGGATAGCCGCTTCCAGCGTCTGGGCCATATCCGGATTGTCTTTCAGGAATTGCTTGGCATTTTCGCGTCCCTGACCAATCCGCTGGGTATTGTAGGAGAACCAGGAACCGGATTTTTCCACTAGACCGGCGGCCACACCCAAATCCAGCAGCTCACCGGTTTTGGAAATCCCCTCGCCATACATGATATCGAATTCCACCTGACGGAACGGGGCGGCCACCTTGTTTTTGACCACCTTGACCCGGGTCTGGTTGCCAACTACCTCATCGCGGTCCTTGATCGCCCCGATACGGCGAATATCCAGCCGCACAGAGGCATAGAATTTCAGCGCATTGCCGCCTGTCGTGGTTTCCGGGCTGCCAAACATCACGCCGATTTTCAGACGAATCTGATTGATGAAAATCACCAGACAATTTGACCGGGCGATAGAGGAAGTCAGCTTGCGCAGCGCCTGGCTCATCAGCCGGGCGTGCAAGCCCACATGGGTATCGCCCATCTCGCCTTCCAGTTCCGCGCGCGGCACCAGCGCCGCCACCGAATCCACCACCAGCACATCAATCGCCCCGGAGCGCACCAGCGTATCGGCAATCTCCAGCGCCTGCTCGCCCGCATCAGGCTGCGAGATCAGCAGCTCATCCAAATCAACGCCCAGCTTGCGGGCATAGACCGGGTCCAGCGCGTGCTCAGCATCGACAAAGGCACAATTCCCACCAGCCTTTTGCGCCTCAGCCACCGCATGCAGGGCCAGGGTCGTCTTGCCGGATGATTCCGGCCCGTAAATTTCAATAATTCGGCCCTTTGGAAAGCCGCCAATCCCCAGTGCGATATCCAGCCCCAGCGAGCCGGTGGAAATGGCCTGGACATCCACCACCGAATCCTGCTGGCCCAGCTTCATCACCGAGCCTTTGCCAAACGCCTTTTCAATCTGGCCAATAGCGGCGTCCAGCGCCCGCGACTTGTCATCTGCCTGCATTTTCATATCCACAACTACGCCTGTCATTTCTGCCTCCATCCTGCAAAAATTTGTCTCACAAGTCCACTTGTTACCGCCCTGTCTGCGTTAGCGCCTGTTATCTGCGCCTATTACCTGCACCGGGAACCTGCTTGTGATTAGTGTTCTGTTTCTGTTCTTGTCACTATGATCGGCTTTTGTTCGCAAGGCAAGAAAAAAATTTACACGGCCAAACAATAAATTAACCAGCTGTTTTTTGATGCTATTTAGGCTGTCTGAAAGGGAAAGCTGAGGGAAAAATGCGCGCCTTTTGAAGCAGGCTGGCAGGAAATTGTCCCCTGCCAGAAAGCCGCCAGCCTTTGCACGGCGGGCAAGCCATGTCCGCGCAGTTTGCCGGGGCGGGTGGAAATGCCCGGCTCAAACAGGGTATCGTGAATATCAGCCGCGATTCCCGGCCCGTTATCCTGAATATGGAGCTGCAGCTGGCCGGGTTGCTGGGTCAGCCAGAGGGTGATGCGGGCCTGCCCGTCAGGATGTTTCTCATGCTCCAGCAACGCCTCAACCGAATTGCGCACCAGCTGGATAAGGGCGCGCTTGAAATAATCGGGAATAACCGAGATCGAGCCAGCAGGCAAATCTGCCGGGCGGCGCAAGCTAAGCTCAATCCCCTCGCCCGCCAGCAGGCGCAGCATGGTCAGCTGATCGCGCACCAGCCGCAGAAAATCTGTCGGCGCAAAGAGCACAACCGGCGGCGGCTGGGCAATCGGCTCTTGCAGCTCCAGCCCGATAGACACCACCGATTTGAGATGGTCAGCCAGCAGTTCAATCCGTTTTTGCAAGTCCGGGCGGGCGCTCAACTCCCCTTGCAGCTGCTCAAAATGAATCATCAAGATGGTCAGGTAATTATTCAGATCATGGGTCAGCTGCCGAATATCCGCCTTGCCGGACGGGGCGGCCTTTTTGCCTGGCTGCTCTGCGTTCTGTTCCATGCCAATCCTCTTTTCCAAAAGCGCCTCTCGGCCTGCTCTGGCAGATAGATAAGGGGTGGCTGGCAAAGGTAACGGGTTGTTAAAGGTCAGAACGACACACCTTTATCACGATTGATGAAATTTTATTGCGATTAATAAGTGCAGGCGAAGCAAAAAGAAACCTGGGCATCAGGGCCTTTTTTGCAACGGCGATTGCCGACTTGCAAAAAAGCCGGCGGCCTGATTTTGGCCTATCTGGCCGGGCTGGCCTATCTGGCCGGTCTAATCGTCACGATGCACGCGTTCCATGCGTTCATGCTGCTCCTGGGCGTGCAGGCTGAGGGAGGCAATCGGCCGGGCTTCCAGCCGGGCGATGCTGATCGGATCGCCAGTTTCCTCGCAATAGCCGTAGCTGCCATCCTCAATCCGGCGCAAGGCCGCCTCAATCTTTTGCAGCAATTTGCGCTCGCGGTCGCGGGTGCGCAGATCAAGGGCCGCGTTGCTCTCAATCTGGGCGCGGTCCATCTGATCCGGGCGATGCAGCGATTCGCTCGAAAGGTTGGTCAGCGTTTGGCTGGCCTCAAACAGCAATTCCGCCCGCCAGCGCAGTAATTTCTGGCGGAAATATTCCAGCTGAACCGGATTCATAAAGGCTTCATCCTGACTGGGCCGGTAATCTGCTGGCAGGGTGCTGCTGGCCCCAGAGGCTGTTTTCTTTGACGCAGTTTTCTTTGAGGCCGTTTTCTTGGAACTCGTCTTGCGGGCACTTACTTTCTTGACAGCCGCTTTTGGGGCAGTCGCTTTTGGGGCGGCGGTTTTCTGGGTCACCGCTTTTTTGACTGCTGCTTTTTTAGGGGCTGTTACTTTGCTGGCAGATTGGCTGTTTTCTTGGCAGCAGCCTGGCCAGGCCGCGCCTTTTGAGCCGCCGGTTGCTGTTTTTTATCCGCCGCTTTTCTGGAGCCGTCTGTCTTGCTCTGGGCCATGTCAACACCTTCGCTGTCGCAACGCTTTGCTGTGTCACCGGTTCGTCGCCTATTTACAGACAGCTGGCAGCCAGATCAAGCATCAATCAAAACCCGCTTCTGAGACCAGCCCGCACCCCCCATTCGCCCGCCAATCCGCCCCGCCCGGCGGAGGGCAAAGCCGCGCTGCGGGATAATCTTAATTTTTCCCTAATCACGCGATTGTGATTTGCCTCCGCAAATGCCCCCCCATTAGGTTTATCTTAAAGTTTGGAGCTGTTTTCTGCTGCTTTTGTTCTCGCCCGGCAAGGTAACATTTTCAGGCAGCAGAAGACAGGTTCAGGCGGGCTATGATGCCGTTGGTTAAATATTTTTTGAGAGGGTGGCGCTGGGCCGGATGCGCTGGAGGCAGTTAAAAAGGAGTAATCGATGAATATTCTTGTTGTTGAAGATGATCCGATTATGGCTGATGCGCTCAGCATCACCTTAAGCCAGTCTGGCTATTTCAGTGTGCTGGCCACCAGTATTGAACACGCGCTCAATGAGATGCAGCATAATAACATTGACGGGGTTTTGCTGGATTTGAACCTGCCGGACGGGGATGGCACGCGCCTGGCCCGGCTGATCCGCAAGAACCATGTGCCGGTGCCTATATTGGTTGTCTCCGGCAATAATACGGTGGATGACCGCATCGCGGCGCTGGGGGCCGGGGCAGATGGCTATCTGACCAAGCCGTTTGACCGCTATGAGCTGCTCGCCCATCTGGAGGCTATCCTGCGCCGCACGCATGGCCATGCCTCCGCCCAGATACGGGCGGGCAATATGATGATCGACCTGAACAAGAATCACGCCACGATTGATGACAAGCCGGTCAATCTGACCCAAAAGGAATATCAGATTCTGCATCTTCTGGGGATGCGCAAGGGCGCTATCCTGTCCAAGGAGGTGTTTTTGGGCCATCTCTATGGCGGCATTGATGAGCCGGAATCAAAAATCATTGATGTCTTTATGTGCAAATTGCTCCGCAAGCTGGAAAAGTCCGGGCTGGCCAGGGCCCATATCCAGACCGTCTGGGGCCAGGGCTATGTGCTGCGCGATGATGAAATGGATCAGGCCCCCAGCCTGATGCCGCAACAGGCCTCTGCCTGACCGCCTGACAAAAGGCTGCACCTATAAGGGCCGGCTGGCTTGGACATCGCGTCTGCCAGCCGGTTTTTTCGGCCTTCTGGCTGGCCAGGGCTGGCGGGTTCTGTCTATGATAGAGGCTGGGATAGAGGCTGGAAGGGGCAAAAGATAGTGTGATGACCGAAAAAATCCTGCTTGATTTCGTGCTGGGCGATTTTGTCCGCCACCCGCAAAAACCGGAATGGGGGATCGGCCAGATCCAGTCTGTGGACCGGGCGCGGGTTACCGTCACATTCGAACATGGCGGCAAGCAGCTGATCAATGCGGCCCTTATCCAGCTGCAGCCTGTCGGTGAGAGGATAAAATAGGCCAGAAAAACCACATCAAATCTGACAAGCCTGTTGTTTCTGTTGGAGGCGAGCGATAAGCTCTGGAGTGTTTTTTGGGGAACGGACAGGCGAAAAACCCGTCCGGCAAATTTTTCTGGAGCAAGCCATGGCAGCGGGCCATCAAAATGAGCAAACCGGCACAGCCTGGCAGCAGGCGGGGGCCCGGTCCGGCAAAAGCGGACGCAAGCCGAGAGGCGGGCCAAAGGGCCGTCAGGTAACAGCCACCGCGCTGGCTGAGATTTCGGCGCTGCTGGACGGCCAGAGCCTGCAACGCGATGAGCTGATAGAATATCTGCATCTGATTCAGGATAGCCAGGGCTGCCTGTCCGCTGCCCATCTGGCGGCCCTCGCCCAGCTGATGCGCCTGCCAATGGCTGAGATATGGGAAGTCGCCAGTTTTTATGACCATTTTGATCTGATCAAGGAAGGTGAGACCCCGCCGCCGCCGCGCACGATACGGGTGTGCAGCTCGCTATCCTGTATGCTGGCCGGATCAGAAAAATTGCTGGCGGATTTGCAAGCAGAGGCGGGGGACCAGGTGCGCTATATCGCAGCCCCCTGTCTAGGAGCCTGTGATCAGGCCCCGGCTGCCGCAGATGGTCACCAGCTGATTGGGCGGGCCGACAAAAAAGGTCTGCAAAAGACAGCTGCCGGGGCAAAAGAACCTCTCCAGCTGCCGGACTATACCGGGCTGGACGCCTATCTTGCTGCGGGCGGCTATCAGATATTGCAGCAGCTGAAAGCTGGCAAACTGGCGGATACAGATGCGCTGGAGAGCTTGCAGGCAGCCGCCTTGCGCGGGCTGGGCGGGGCCGGTTTTCCGACCGGGCGGAAATGGTCGATTGTCAAAAGCCAGCCCGGCCCCCGGCTGATGGCGGTCAATGGGGATGAGGGCGAGCCCGGCACCTTCAAGGATCGCCATTATCTCAGCACCGACCCGCACCGGATGATTGAGGGTATGCTGATAGCGGCCCAGATTGTCGGGATTGAGCGCTGCTATATCTATATGCGTGATGAATATCCGGAAATTATCGCGCTGTTGCGGGCGGAGCTGGCAAAGCTGGCAGAGACCGATTTGGCAGATCATACGCAAATTATCCTGCGCCGCGGGGCCGGAGCCTATATTTGCGGCGAGGAATCAGCCATGATCGAATCGATTGAGGGCAAGCGCGGCCTGCCCCGCCATCGCCCGCCCTATGTTGCTGAGCGCGGCCTGTTTGACCGCCCGACATTGGTGAATAATGTGGAAACGCTCTATTGGGTGCGCGATATTCTGGAAAATGGGGCGGGCTGGTTCAATGATCAGGGCCTGCCAGACCATCCGGGCTTTCGGACCTATTCTGTCTCCGGGCGGGTGGCCCGCCCGGGGCTGGTGCGCTGTGCGGCTGGCAGCACCGCCGCTGAGCTGATAGAGGCGTGCGGCGGCATGGCAGAGGGGCATCAGTTCAAGGGCTATCTGCCCGGCGGGGCTTCTGGTGGTATTCTGCCCGCCAGCAAGGCGGATTTGCCGCTGGATTTTGGCGGGCCGCTGGCTGAGGAAGGCTGTTTTGTCGGCTCGCACGCGGTGGTGATTCTGTCCGATCAGGATAATATCTGGCAGGCGGCCAGCAATTTGATGCAGTTTTTTGCCCATGAAAGCTGCGGGCAATGCACCCCCTGCCGCAATGGCACGGACAAGGCGGTGGAGATGATGGCTGCCGAGGAAGCGGATACCGCCCTGTTGACCGAATTATCAGCCGTCATGGCTGATGCCAGTATTTGCGGGCTGGGTCAGGCGGCCGCCAATCCGCTGATGACGGCGATGCGCTATTTTCCAGAAGATGTGCCAGTAAAAGGGAAGCAGAAATGAGCGCACATAAATCCCCCCGAAAGACGCTGCAGATAACCCTTGATGGCCAGCAGACAGAAGTTCAGGAAGGCCAGACAATCTGGCAGGCTGCACGGGACAAGGGCACACAAATTCCGCATCTGTGCTGGAAAGATGCGCCGGGCTACCGGGCCGACGGAAATTGCCGCGCCTGTATGGTGGAAATAGAGGGGGAGCGGGTGCTGGCCGCCTCTTGCCAGCGTCAGGTCAGCGAGGGGATGGTCGTGCATACGGCCAGCCAGCGGGCCGAGACAGCGCGCAAGATGGTGATGGAATTGCTGATCGCGGATCAGCCAGGCCGTGATGAGGCGCATGATCCGGTTGCCCCCTTATGGCAATTTGCCGAAAGTCAGGAGACTGAGACCAGCCGCTTTCCAGCCCGCAGCCAGGCGGCCCCGGACAGCAGCCATCCGGCGATTGCTGTCAATATGGATGCCTGTATCCAGTGCGGGCTGTGCGTGCGCGCCTGCCGCGAGGTTCAGGTCAATGATGTGATCGGGCTGGCCGGGCGCGGGGCAGATGCCCATATCGTCTTTGATTTCGGCGATGATATGGGCGCGTCAACCTGTGTTGGCTGCGGGGAATGTGTGCAGGCCTGCCCGACCGGGGCGCTGATGCCGAAAACCTTGCTGGATGAGGGGCAAAAGCTGGCCATCACGCCGGATCGCCAGGTCAGTTCAGTCTGTCCCTATTGCGGGGTGGGCTGCCAGCTCACTTTTCAGGTAAAGGATGAAAAAATTGTTGCGGTCTCCGGCCGGCCCGGCCCGGCAAACCAGTCCCGCCTCTGCGTGAAGGGGCGCTATGGCTTTGACTATATCCATAATCCGCACCGCCTGACCCAGCCTTTGATTCGGCGCGAGGATGTGCCCAAATCAGCCTCCCTACCCTTTGATCCGGCCAATCCGCTGACCCATTTCCGGCCGGCCAGCTGGGAAGAGGCGCTGGAGCTGGCGGCAGGCGGGCTCAACCAAATCAAGGCAGAGCATGGCCCCGCCGCCCTGTCCGGCTTTGGTTCGGCCAAGGGCAGCAATGAAGAGGCCTATCTGGTGCAAAAGCTGGTGCGCACGGGTTTTGCGACCAATAATGTCGATCATTGCACGCGCCTGTGTCATGCCTCTTCTGTGGCCGCCTTGCTGGAAAATATCGGCTCCGGGGCTGTGACCGCCTCCTTCTCGCAATGCCAATATTCAGATGCGATTATCGTTATCGGGGCCAATCCCAGCGTCAACCATCCGGTGGCCGCCAGCTTTATCAAGAATGCGGCGGTTGGCGGGGCTGATCTGTTTGTGCTGGATCCGCGCGGCCAGGCGCTGGACCGCTATGCCAGCGAATCGCTGAATTTCACGCCGGGCAGCGATGTCGCCCTGCTGAATGCGATGATCCATGTGATCATTGCTGAACAGCTCTATGATGCGGCGTATGTTGCCAGCCATACAGAAGGGTTTGAGGCGCTGAAAAGCCGCACAGAAGCGGCCAGCCCGGAGGCGATGAGCCCGATTTGCGGCATTGCCCCGGACCGCATCCGCAAGGTGGCCCGCAGCTTTGCCAGAGCGCAGGCTGGCATGATTTTCTGGGGCATGGGCGTATCCCAGCACACGCACGGCACAGATAATGCGCGCTGTCTTATCTCGCTGGCGCTGCTGACCGGCAATGTCGGCAAGCCGGGGGCGGGCCTGCATCCGCTGCGCGGCCAGAATAATGTGCAAGGGGCCTCGGATGCCGGGCTGATCCCGATGTTTTTCCCGGACTACCAGGCGGTTGATGACCCGGAAATCCGCAGCAAATATGAAAATGTCTGGGGCCATAAGCTGGACCCGGCCAAGGGGCTGACAGTGGTGGAGATTACCCATGCCGCCTATGAAGGGCGTATCAGGGGAATGTATATTATGGGCGAAAACCCGGCCATGTCTGACCCGGATCAAAATCATGCCCGGGCAGCGCTGGCACGGCTGGAGCATTTGGTGGTGCAGGATATTTTCCTGACTGAGACAGCCGCCTTTGCCGATGTGGTTTTGCCTGCTTCTGCCTTTCCGGAAAAGGACGGAACCGTGACCAACACTGACCGGCGCGTGCAGATGGGCCGGCAAGCGATAGACCCGCCGGGTGACGCCCGGCAGGATTGGTGGATAATTCAGGAATTGGCCAATCGTATGGGGCTCGGCTGGAGCTACAGCCATCCGCGTGATGTGTTTGCTGAAATGCGCCTGGTCATGCCCTCTTTGACCGGTATCACCTGGGATCGGCTGGAGCGGGAAGATGCGGTTACCTATCCTTGTGCGGATGAGCAAAGCAGCGGCCAGGATATTATCTTTGCTGACAGCTTTCCAACGGCCAGTGGCAAGGGCCGGATGACCCCGGCAGATGTGCTGCCGCCAGATGAAATACCGGATGCAGACTATCCGCTGGTTCTGTCCACAGGCCGGCTGCTGGAACATTGGCATACCGGCTCCATGACCCGCCGCTCAACGGTGCTGGACGCGCTGGAGCCTGCCGCAGAGGTCCATGTCAGCGCGGCTGATCTGGCAGCCATGCAGGCACAGGCTGGCGACCGGCTGGAGGTGGTGACCCGCCGCGGCAGCATAGAGCTGGCCGCGCGGCTGGACCCGAATCTGCCTGCGGGCATGATTTTTGTGCCGTTCTGTTTCTGGGAGGCTCCGGCCAATATGCTGACCAACCCGGCCCTTGACCCCTATGGCAAGATACCGGAGCTGAAATTTGCGGCGGCCCGTCTGGCCCGTGCAGGACAGGCGTGAAACAGTGATTTAACACGCTTCTTTTTGCCACAGGTGAAAAGACAGGTGGTTTCGGCTATAAAATGGTCTAGGTTATTTGTTGGATGGGTCGCATCCCGGCACTCTGCCGTGATGCGGGCCTGCAAGAACAAATCCGGATGTGGAGCAACCCTTTGGATTACAACGCGCTGTTTCAGCAGCAGGTGGAACGCCTGCACAATGAAAATCGCTACCGCTATTTTGTAGAGCTGGAGCGCAAGACCGGCGCGCATCCGCACGCTGTCTGGCACGCTGAGGGCGGGCCGCGTGATGTGATTATCTGGTGTTCCAATGATTATCTGGGCATGGGCCAGCACGCCAACAGCATCGCGGCCATGGCCGGGGCGGTTCAGCAACAGGGCACCGGGGCAGGCGGCACGCGCAATATTTCCGGCACCAGCCATGCGATAGCTGAGCTGGAGGCAGAGCTGGCCAGCCTGCATGAAAAAGAACGCGCCCTTGTTTTCACCTCCGGCTATGTCGCCAATGAAGCCAGTATCAGCGCGCTGACCGCCTTGCTGGACAATCCGGTGCTGCTGTCTGATTCGATGAACCATGCCTCTATCATCTCCGGCATTCGCCATGGGCGCGGCGAAAAGGCAATTTTCCGGCATAATGATTTGGCCCATCTGGAATCGCTGCTGCAGGAACTGCCCAAAGAGCGGCACAAGATCATCATTTTTGAATCTGTCTATTCGATGGATGGGGATATTTCACCTATCGCCGAGATTGCCGATCTGGCCCGCAAATATAACGCGCTGACCTATCTGGATGAGGTGCACGCGGTCGGCATGTATGGCGATGAGGGCGGCGGCGTCGCCCAGCGCGACGGGGTGGCGGATCAGATTGATGTGATTCAGGGCACGCTTGGCAAGGCATTCGGCACGATGGGCGGCTATATTGCAGCAACAGATGCGATTGTCGATTCGATTCGCGGCTATGGGTCGGGCTTTATCTTCACTACGGCCATGCCGCCTGCGCTGGCTTGCGGGGCGCTGGCCTCGGTGCGCTATCTGCGCCAGTCAGGCCAGGAGCGCGCCGCCCAGCAACGCCAGGCTGCCCGGCTGAAACAGCGGCTGGCAGATTGGAGCTTGCCTGCCATGCCGTCGGTGACCCATATCGTGCCGGTGATGGTCGGCGATGCAGCCAAATGTTCAGAAATCAGCTGGACGCTGCTGCAGGATCACGGCCTGTATATCCAGCCGATTAACTATCCAACCGTGCCAAAGGGAACCGAGCGGCTGCGCATCACCCCCGGCCCCTGCCATGATGATGCGATGATCGACCATCTGGTCGCCGCGCTGGCTGATGTGTTTGACAAGGTGCGCCCGCCCAGCTATGTCCCGCGCTCTGGCAACAAGGCCACTGGCTAAAGCAGGCAGAGCAAGCAAATGTCCGTGAAATCGCGCCCGTCTGACCATCCGAACTGGCCCGACCATGCAAAAACCGGGCTGCTGCTGGTCAATCTTGGCACGCCGGATGCGACGGACAAGACCTCCATGCGGCGCTATCTGAAACAGTTTTTGTCAGACCGGCGGGTGGTAGAGGCCCCGCGCCTGCTCTGGTGGCTGGTGCTGAACGGTATTATCCTGAATGTCCGGCCCGCCAAATCCGGGGCGGCCTATGATAAAATCTGGATGCAGGACAGCCCGGATGGCAGCCCGCTGCGCCATTATACCCGTCTGCAAGCCGAAAAGCTGGCGGCGAAAATCGGCAGCCGCGAGGATTTGATGGTCGATTGGGCAATGCGCTATGGCAAGCCATCGATAGAGGAGCGGCTGGACCGGCTCTGGCAGGCTGGCTGTAACCGCATTGTCATGCTGCCGCTCTATCCGCAATATGCCGCCTCAACCACCGCCACGGTGAATGATGAGCTGTTCAGATGGGCTTTGCAAAAACGCTGGCAGCCTGCGGTTCGCACCGTGCCGCCCTGGCATGATCACCCGGCCTATATTGATGCCTTGGCCAGCTCTTTTGCCGATTATTACAAGGGCCGCGCCCTGCCAGAGCAGCTGATGGTTTCCTTTCACGGAATTCCGCAACGCTATTTTGTCCAGGGCGACCCCTATCATTGCCATTGCATGAAAACCGCCCGCTTGCTGCGCGAAAAGCTGGATTGGCCAAAAGACCGGTTCCATGTCAGCTTTCAGTCGCGCTTTGGGCGCGAGCCGTGGCTGCAGCCCTATACAGATGAAACGCTGGAGGCGCTGGGGGCAGCCGGCACCAAGAGCCTGGCGCTGATGGCCCCGGGCTTTGCCGCAGATTGCCTGGAAACGCTGGAGGAGCTGGCGATGGAAGGCAAGCAAAGCTTTCAGGAGGCGGGCGGCGGCGCATTTGACTATATTCCCTGCCTGAATGACAGCGTGCCGGGGATGCGCCTTATTGAGCAGCTGGCCGCAGAAAACCTGTCCGGCTGGGTGACTATTCAGGAAAAATAATCGCCTTATCTCTGCCAGCTATTTGCCAGATATCTGATAGACAAATGCCCGCAAGATCAGTAAGACATGACAACCACCGAGCCTGAAAGTGACAACCACCCTTGCACCGGATTGGCTCAAACCCTGCCTGACAGGGGAAACGCGGCTGTGGTGTAGTGGTAGCACAAGAGCCTTCCAAGCTCTTAGGGCCAGTTCGAGTCTGGTCAGCCGCTCCAATTCTTTTCAAACTCCCGGCAAACCGGCCTGTGGCGAGCATGGGACAGGCAGGCTGGCACAGCCCTTGCATCACCGGGTTCGGCCCCGCTGCAGGGGCCAGCAGCAACGAATAACAGGCGATTAGGGTTAAGAGAATAGCTGGGATGAAGGGTTTATTGGCAAAAATTCTGCTCTATGGCGGGCCGGGACTGCTGGTGGTCGGCGTGTTTGTGGTTTTGCAGGGCCTGTTTGGCCCGGAGCCGCCCAGCACTGAGGAGATAGAGCAATCTGTTGCCGAACGCCGCTTCATGCAGCCGGATAATCTGGCCGAAATGACTGCCGACAATGCCAGTGAAAGCGCTGATAATGCCAGCGAGGAAGATAGCGCGGCCCTGTTGCCAACCAGCTGGCATTATTACAGCTTTATCGAAACCCTGACCAGCAATATGGCTGATACAGGCGCTTTTCTGAAGCTGGAAGTATCGCTGGCTGCGGATGTGGATGCGCTGACAGCGGAAGGGTTTATCGCCGATATGAACGATATGACCCCGGCGATGCGCTCAGCTATCTTGCTGCATCTGGGCGGCGTTACAAGAGAGCAGGCCGCCAGCCGCACAGGCCGCGAATTGCTGGCCGAGGAATTGCTGGCCGTGGTGAATGCGACGCTGGAAAAATTTGAATCTGACAGCCGCGTTGATGCGGTCTATCTCACAGATCTGGCAGTGATCAATTAAAGAGACCATCTTTATTGCATAATTTTTAGGCATTAATGGTTAATTCTGCCCTCAATTTATGCAAACCCTCCCAAAAACCGGCTATGCGGCAAAAGCAGCTGGGCAAGCGGGCTGCGATCCCTATCGTGCAACCTGTCTGATTTTGAGCAAAACCGGCTGTTTGGGAACGCTGTTTCTGGCCAGCCTTAACCTGTTTGTTTTTTGGGAGAAAACAAGATGGCTGGGAACTGGAGTGGGCGGGCTGTGCCTGCCATTTCTTTGATATTATGTGTGGGTTTGTTGCCGGGCAGTGCGCTGGCCGCGGCTGATTCCGGCGACTCTGCCTGGATTTTGACCGCAACCGCGCTGGTGTTGTTTATGACCTTGCCGGGGCTGGCCCTGTTTTATGCCGGTCTGGTGCAGGCGCGCAATGTTGTCTCGGTGCTGGCGCATCATTTTGCGCTGGCTTGTCTGGCGTCGGTCTTGTGGGTTGTCGCAGGCTATTCGCTCGCCTTTTCTGGCGACGGGGCCTGGATTGGCGATTTCGGTCAGCTATTCCTTGGCAATATTGCCTTTGACAGCCTGTCCGGCACGATTCCGGAAAGCCTGTTTGCTGCCTTTCAAATGACCTTTGCGATTATTACCCCGGCCCTGATTATCGGGGCCTATGTTGAGCGGATTAAATTTTCTGCCATGCTGATTTTTTCCGGCCTGTGGCTGCTGTTTGTCTATGCGCCGGTAACCCACTGGGTCTGGGGTGGCGGCATCATGGCTGGCTGGGGCGTGATGGATTTTGCCGGTGGGATTGTTGTGCACGCAACCGCTGGAACCGCCGCTTTGGTGGCGGCACTGGTTATTGGCAAGCGCAAGAGCTTTCCCGCCTCTTTATCGCCGCCGCACAGCCCGGTTCTGACGATGATGGGCGCTTCCATGCTCTGGGTGGGCTGGTTTGGGTTTAATGGCGGCTCAGCCCTGGCGGCCGGGGCCGGGGCCGGTATGGCCCTGCTGGTCACCCATATCTCGGCTGCGGTCGCCGCGCTGGTCTGGATGGTTGTGGAATGGGTCAAGTTTGGCCGCCCCTCTCTGGTCGGCATGGCCACCGGCATGGTGGCCGGTCTGGCGACTGTTACGCCGGCCTCTGGCTTTATCGGTGTGCCGGGGGCCCTGATTCTGGGGCTTGTGGGCGGCTATCTGTGCTGGCTGGCCGTGGATATTATCCGCAACCGGCTGAAGATTGATGATTCGCTGGATGTGTTTGCCGTGCATGGTGTGGGCGGTATTCTTGGCTCCTTGCTGGTCGCCTTTCTGGCCACCGGCAGTTTTGGCGGGCTGGGTCTGGCCGACGGGGTCAGCAGCGGCGCCCAATTCTGGGTGCAGCTGAAATCAGTGGTGATCACGGTTGCCTGGACGGCTGTGGCCAGCTTTATCATCCTGAAGATAGCCGGCGCGCTGGTTGGCTTGCGGGTGGATGCCCAGACCGAGACGGAAGGGCTGGATCTGGCCGAACATGGAGAGCGCGGCTATCATAATGGCTGAGTAAGCGCCGGCCATTCAGCCAAAACAACCGGGTCCGCCTCCTCTGCAGGCGGGCCCATTTTTTTGGCCTTCTCCGCCCCCAGCAGCTGGCCCAGCGCCCAGACAGCACTGGCCCGCACCCGGTAATCAGCATGGCCCAGCAGCTTTTTGGCCGGCGAGGCCAGCCCCGCCTCGCCCGCATTGCCCGCAGCGATCAGGCAATTACGCAGGAACCGGGCATGGCCGGCCCGCCGCACCGGGCTGCCAGCAAAGCGCGCCCGGAACCCGGCCTCATCCAGCTCCAGAAAATCTGCCAAATCCGTCAGGCCGGAGCCGGCCCGCGCCTTCAGCTTTGCCTCCTGCGCCTGCTGGGCAAATTTATTCCACGGACAGACTGCCAGACAATCATCACAGCCAAAAATCCGGTTGCCCATTTTTTTGCGCAAGCCTGCCTCTATCATCCCGTCATGTTCAATGGTCAGATAGGAAATACAGCGTCTGGCATCCAGCCGGTAAGGCCCGGCAAAAGCGTCGGTCGGGCAAATATCCAGACAGGCACGGCAAGCACCGCAATGATCTGTCTCCGGGCTGTCCGGGCCCAGCTCTGCATCAGTCAGAATCACCCCCAGAAAAAACCAGTTCCCCAGCTGGCGCGATACCAGATTGGTATGCTTGCCCTGCCAGCCCAGCCCGGCCAGCTGGGCCAGCGGCTTTTCCATCAAGGGCGCAGTATCCACAAAGACCTTTCACCTGCCAGCCGGTGCGGCTGGGAAGCTGCCCGGCCAGCTGTTTTCAGCCGTCCCTTGATCAGCTGGTGATAGTCACGGCCCCTGGCATAGACGGAAATATTGCCCTTGCCCGCCGCTTTGAGATTATCCATCGGATCATGATCCGGCCCGTAATTCATCGCCAGCACAATGGCGCTGCGGGCCTCTTTCCACATCGCATCCGGGCTGGCCCGGCGCTCTGCTGTTTCAGCCAGCCAGCCCATCTCGCCATGATGTCCCTTGGCTATAAAAGCGGCCAGCCCCTCACCTGCCGCCTCTGGCAGCCGGGCAGGTCCAATTGCTATCTGGGCAAAGCCCTCAGCAGCCGCAGCGCGGGTCAGCCAGGCGCGTATTTTCGCTGTATCTGCTGAGATGTCGGGCCTCCAAATCTGATACGGTCATCCTTTTGACCGGGCGGCTAGAGCGGTTCAATATCCCCTGCCGCCTGCCGGGCTGCAAAAGCACTGGCGAATTCAGCGAATTTTCCGGCCTCAATGGCCGCGCGCATATCTGCCATCAAATCCTGATAATAGGTCAGATTGTGCCAGCTGAGCAACATCAGCCCCTGCACCTCCTCAGCCTTGAACAGGTGATGCAGATAGGCCCGGCTGAACCGGCTGCAGGCCGGACAGCCGCACTCAGCATCCAGCGGGCGCGGATCATCGCCATGGCGGGCATTTTTGATATTGACCGGCCCGCCTCTGGTAAAGCCCTGGCCGGTGCGCCCAGAGCGCGTCGGCAGCACACAGTCAAACATATCAATGCCGCGGGCGACCGCCCCGACCAGATCAGCAGGCTTGCCCACCCCCATCAGATAGCGCGGCTTGTCAGCAGGCAGGGCCGGGCAGGTGAAATCAAGCGTCGAAAACATCGCCTCCTGCCCCTCCCCAACGGCCAGCCCGCCCACCGCATAGCCTTCAAAACCAATCGCCACCAGCTGATCGATTGATTGCAGGCGCAGCTCCTCAAAAACCGAACCCTGAACAATGCCAAACTGGCCATAGCCGCGGCGCGGCTGAAAGGCCTGGCGCGAACGCCCTGCCCAGCGCATCGACAGGGCCATGGAATCAGCCGCAACAGATTTGCTGGCCGGAAAGGGGGTGCATTCATCAAAGGCCATGGTAATCGTGGCATCCAGCTGGTGCTGGATACGGGTAGAGATTTCCGGGGTCAGAAGATGGCGCGACCCATCCAGATGGCTCTTGAAAGTCACGCCCTGTTCATCGAGCTGGCGCAGCGGGCCAAGAGACATCACCTGAAACCCGCCGGAATCCGTCAGAAGCGGGCCATCCCAGCCCATCATCCGGCGCACCCCGCCCAGCCGTTCCACCCGGTCTGCACCCGGCCGCAACATCAGATGATAGGTATTGGACAGGATGATTTCCGCACCGGTCGCGCGCACCTGATCCGGCATCATCCCCTTGACTGAGGCGGCTGTGCCAACCGGCATGAAGGCCGGCGTCTGGATCGTGCCAAAACCGGTGGTCACCTGTCCGCGGCGGGCCAGACCATCTGTGCCAAGCAGATCAAAATCAAAAGCAGGCCGCTCTGTCATCTCAGCTGTTCCTTTCCAAAAGACAGGCATCACCATAGCTGAAAAACCGGTAGCCTGTCTCTATCGCATGGCTGTAGGCGGCGCGAATCTCAGCCATCCCGGCAAAGGCCGAGACCAGCATCAAAAGCGTTGATTTTGGCAGGTGAAAATTGGTCAGCAGCATATCAGCCACGCCAAAGGAAAAGCCGGGGGTGATGAACAGATCTGTCTCGCCGCTGAAGGGATGCAGCCCGCCCGTGCGCGCAAAGGCTGTCTCAACAATCCGCAGGCTGGTTGTCCCGACACAGACAACCCGTCCGCCAGTCGCTTTTGTCGCAGCGATGGCCTCAGCCGTTGCCGCATCCAGCGCGCCCCATTCGCTGTGCATCTTGTGCTGGGCAATATCCTCTGCTGTAACCGGCAAAAAGGTTCCAGCCCCGACATGGAGCGTGACTTCAGCCATCGCAATGCCCTTTGCCGCCAGCTGGCCGGTCAGCCTGTCGGTAAAATGCAAGCCGGCCGTCGGTGCGGCCACCGCCCCGCTATGGCGGGCAAACAGTGTTTGATAATCCTGGCTGTCACTATCCTGTTTTTCAGCCCGGCGAATATAGGGCGGCAGCGGCATCTCGCCATAGGCCAGCAGGGCCGTATCCAGCTGCGGGCCAGAACAGGAAAACCGCAGCAGCAATTCCCCGCCCTCGCGTGCCTCAACGATACAGGAAAAATCCGGTGCAAAGCTGATCTCGGTGCCGGGCGGGCATTTGCGCGCCGGTTTGGCAAAGGCGGCCCAGAGATCCGCTGCCTTTTTCTGATGCAGCGTCACGCTGACCTTGCCTGCGCCGCGCTGGCCGATCAGGCGGGCCGGGATAACCTTGGTATTATTCACCAGCAGCAAATCGCCCGCACGCAGCAAATCCGGCAAGTCAGAAATATGCCAGTCAGCTGGCTGCCCCCCTTGCAGATGCAAGAGCCGGGCAGAATCGCGCGGATTTGCAGGATGCTGGGCGATCAGCCCGTCCGGCAGATGATAATCGAAATCAGATAAGCGCATCAAAAAATCTGAACAATGCCGCAAAACTGCCCGGCCTTGTCCCGCACCACCAGACATTGCACGCGGGCTTCCAGCATTTTTTCCTCTGCCTCAGCCATCATCAGATCAGCCTCTATCGTCAGCGGCTTTGTATTCATCACCGCGCCGGCACGGATGGCGGCCAAATCATGCCCCTCTACCATCAGCCGGCGCAAATCCCCATCGGTGATAATCCCCTCCAGCTTGTCAGCTGTGCCAATCAGCGCCAGCCCCAACCGCCCCTCGGTCATCCGCACAATCACCTCTGACATGGGCTGATCCGCATCCACAAAGGGCAGATTCTCGGTAAAGGCCCGGTCACGCACCCGGGTCAAGAGGCGCTGGCCCAGCTTGCCGCCCGGATGGGTGGCGGCAAAATCCTCAGGCTGAAAGCCGCGCGCGCGCATCAGCGCTATCGCCAGCGCATCGCCCATCACCAGCGTGGTCAGGGTGGAGGTAGTCGGGGCCAAATTCAGCGGGCAGGCTTCCTTGTCCACCGAAATATCCAATACCAGCTCAGCTTGCCTGGCCATGGTTGAGGCCGGATTGCCGACCAGGGCTATCAGCCGCGCCTCCAGCCGCTGCAAGGCCGGCAAAAGCCGCACAATTTCCTCAGTCTCGCCGGAATTGGAAATCAGCAATACACTGTCCCCCTTGCGCACCATGCCCAGATCGCCGTGAATCGCCTCTGCCGGATGCAGAAACAGCGCCGGGGTGCCGGTAGAGGACAAGGTGGCCGCAATCTTGCGCCCGACCAGACCAGACTTGCCCATGCCGCACACAATCAAATGGCCGGGGTTGTCCGCAATCAGCGCAACCGCCTGATCAAAATCGGCCCCGATACCGGCTTCCAGCCGGTCCAGTGCCGCCTTGTAGGTCGCAAACATTTCCGCCAGCTGCTGCGCGGATGAATCTTGAGTCGGTGACACGGTCCTGTTTTTCTCCAAATCTGGTAATAATCTGCCTGATATCTGCGTTTTCTAGCCAAAAAAAGCGGCCAAGGCGAGTATTTTTCACAGGCCGCCGCCTGTCACCTGCCCAGCATCTGTTCTGTCATTTGATCTGCCATCTGTTCTGCTGCGGCCAAATCTTGCGGGCGGTTAATGTTGAAAAACGGGTCTGGCTGGCCGGTAAAATCTATAATCGCCAGCCGGTAGCGGTCGGTAAAATCATCTATCTTGCGCAGCCCGTCCTGCTCCAGAGCGGCCCGCAACTCTGCGGCCAGCGCCACCGGCCAGAGGGCAAAAACCGGATGCCGCCGCCCGCCAGAGCGCGCCTGTGCCAGCTGGGCCCCGTCCGCCTGCAACCCGGCTGCCAGCCGGTCTGCCAGATCAGCCGGAACAAAGGGCGCATCTGTCGCCAGCGAAAGCAGCCAGCTGGCCTGTCCGGTCTCTGCCAGCCAATCCAGCATCGCCAAAATCCCGGCCAGCGGGCCGGCAAACTCTTCTGTCTCCAGATTATCTGCCACCACCGGCAGGCCGGTATCCGCATAACGGGCCGCATCTCCATTGGCACTGATCAGGCGGACCGGGTGTGCCGCGGTTGCGGCCAGCTGCCATTCCAGCAGCGAGCGCCCCTGCAAGACCAGCTGCGCCTTGTCCCCGCCGCCCATCCGGCGCGCCAGCCCACCTGCCAGAAAACCGGCTGCTATGTCATCGCTGGCCAGCGTCCTGCCCATGCCAGACTCAAGCCCGCCCGCTCAACCGGCGCTGGGCAGAGCTGTCGGCTTCTGCTTCGGCATCAGGCTGGGCATCAAAGCGAATACGCTGGGCCCCGGATAGAACGATAAAGCGGCTGCCTCTGGCACGCCCGACCAGTGTCAAGCCAGCCTGGCGGGCCAGCTCCACACCGGCTTCGGTAAAGCCAGAGCGCGAGACCAATATCGGTATTCCCATCAGAACCGTCTTGATCACCATCTCAGAAGTGAGCCGCCCGGTGGTATAAAGCAGCTTGTCCGCCCCGCCGATTTGCTGCATCAGCATCAGGCCGGCAATCTTATCAACCGCATTATGGCGGCCAATATCTTCCATATAAATCAGGGGCTTGTCTGACTGTGCCAGGACACAGCCATGAATCGCCCCGGCCGAGAGATAGAGGCTGGGGGCGGTATGCACGGCTTTTGACAGGCGGGTCAGCTCAGCCCCGGAAACAGGCACCCCATCAGGCAGGCTGGCGGTCTCGAACCGATCCATAATATCGGCAAAAACCGTTCCCTGGGCACAACCAGAAGTGCGGATTTTGCGGGCGGTGCGTGCTTCAAAATCGGTTTCATGATGCGTGCGCACCACGATAACGCCCAGCTCCTCATCCACATCGACAGCTGCGACCTGGCTGGCTTCGGCCAAAATATTCTGGTTCGCCAGAAAACCCAGCGCCAGCGCCTCTGGATAATCACCCAGACTCATCGCGGTGATAATTTCCTGACTGTTCAGAAAAATGGTCAGCGGCTTTTCCGTTACCACCGGCAGCTCAACCGGCTGGCCGCTGGCATCACGCCCCTGCATGGCAGCCGTCAGGCCGGGCTTGTCAGTTTGCGGCAAAATTGGCAACGGCAAATCAGACAGGGGCAGGGATGGCAGGGGCTGTTTTTTCATGGCTGTATCCTGCGCCTTTTCCCGGCATTTTTTCAAGTGAAAACCGGCCCGCCGTCATGCGTGCATTGTCTTTGCGGTCTGGCCGGGCTAGATTGGCTGGTGCAGGATACCATTCATATCCCAATCGGAGAGCCTGGCATATGCAGATTCATTTTACCGCCTCCAGTCATGACAATGCCGCCGAAAGGCTGGCGGGGCTGATTAAAAAATACGGGCAAAGCACGCCAGAGGAGGCCGAGGTTATTGTCGCGCTGGGCGGTGATGGCCAGATGCTGCAATCCCTTCAGGCTGCCATTACCCACCAGAAACCGGTCTTTGGCCTGCATTGCGGGCGGCTGGGCTTTTTGATGAACAGCTGGGAAGGCCCGCCCTTGCCGGACCGGCTGGCAAAGGCGGAAAAAGCCTTGCTGCACCCGCTGCGGATGCAGGCAAAAAGCGTGCATGGTGAGGAAAAAGAGGCACTCGCGGTCAATGAAGTCTCGCTGTTGCGCCAGACCCATGCGGCGGCCCATTGTGCCATTTATGTCAATGACCGCTTGCAGATGGAAGAGCTGGTCTGCGACGGGGTGATGGTCGCGACGCCGGTCGGCTCAACCGCCTATAATTTGTCCGCGCATGGCCCGATTATCCCGATAGGCTCTGCCCTGCTGGCCCTGACCCCTATTTCTGCCTTCCGGCCCAGACGCTGGCGCGGGGCGCTGCTGCCCGCGGATTCAACCGTCCGCTTTGAAGTGCTGGAGCAGGAATTCAGGCCGCAATCTGCCTCAGCAGATGCGGTCGAATTCCGCGATGTGGCTGAGGTGACCATCACGCAAGCCCCTCAGATAGAGCTCAGCATCCTGTTTGATCAGGGCTCCAGCCTCTCGGACCGGTCGATTCAGGAGCAATTTATCAGCTAACTGCGGGTTTCTGCCAAAAACGCCTCTATTTCAGCAAAAACCTCATCCCGAATCTGCGGCAGCTCCAGCAGCAATTCATGGCGCGCCCCGGCATAGCAGATATGGCGGGCATCCGGCATCCGGCCCAGCGCCCGCCGGGTTTCCCGATTGCTGACCAGCTGCTCATCCCCGGCCAGCAAGGCCAGAGAGGGCACCGCCAGACCAGCCAGCCAGGCCGGATTAGACACGGTCTGTCGGCCAGAGCGATAGGCAGCCCGCACCCAGCCAACAGACGGCCCGCCGCGCCATAAATCCGGCTGGCCGTTGCAGACTTTAATCCAGCCAAGCCAGCCTTGCGGATCCCGGGTCAGGCTGTTATCCACTGGAAAAACCGGCGGCGGCGGCGCATTGCGCCGCTGGGAAAAAATGCCGGATCGCCGAAAGCCCAAAGCCGCCAGCAGCCCGGCCAGCCCCTCAATCAGCCAGCCCGGGCCCGGCCTTGGCCGCACCATTGGCGCACAAAGCACCAGCCCGTCTGTTTGATCCTGCCATTGATGAGCGGCGCGCATGGCCAGATGCCCGCCCATCGAATGGCCAAGGATGGAAAAACGCTGCTCCAGAAACCCGGCCTCTTGCAGCAGCTGGCCCAGCGCATCGATATGCTGGGAAAAATCATCAATATGACAGGTTGCCGGGCGCCGACCCAAATGACCGGAACGCCCCTGCCCCGGCCAATCCAACAGCAAACAATCCCAGCCCGCCGCTGCCAGTCGGGCAAGGGCCGGGTCATATTTTTCCATAAATTCGCTGAACCCCGGCAAGACCACCAGCCGGCCGCTCCTCCGGCGCCTTTTTTCAGCAGGCCAGAGCCGCGCCCGCACCGCCAGCCTTTCTGCCGCGCTGATCTGCCTTTCAATGGTGAATTCTCTCATTTTGCCACCTCTTGCGGCGGGCTGGCCATCTGGGCAAGGGAGTCTTGGCTGCTGCCATCCGGCCCGCCAGCCTCCTCACCTTCCCCATCCACAAATCCTTGAGACTGGCGCGCCCACATAGCGGCATAAAGCCCTTTTTGGTCCAGCAGCTCTGCATGGGTTCCGCGTTCGGCTATCCTGCCTTCATTCATTACCAGAATTTCATCCGCGTCAATGATTGTTGACAGACGGTGGGCAATAATCAGCGTTGTGCGCTGATGCGAGACATCCTGTAAAGCCTGCTGGATAGCCTTTTCCGTGCGGCTGTCCAGGGCGGAGGTTGCCTCGTCAAACAAGAATATGGACGGGGCTTTCAGAATCGCCCGGGCTATCGCCACGCGCTGTTTTTCGCCGCCCGATAATTTCAGCCCGCGCTCCCCCACCAGCGTGTCATACCCTTCAGGCAGCCGGTTGATGAAGCTGTCAATCGCCGCCAGGCTGGCGGCCCGCTCAATATCCGCCTGGCGCGCCCCATCCAGACCATAGCCGATATTAAAGCCGATGGAGGCATTGAACATCACCGTATCCTGGGGCACCACCCCTATGGCAGCCCGCAGTGAATTCTGGGTGATCTGGCGAATATCCTGCCCGTCTATCAGGATACGCCCGGCATCGGGATCATAAAAGCGGAACAGCAGGCGAGAGAGGGTAGATTTGCCCGCCCCGCTCGGCCCGACAATGGCGACCTGCTTGCCCGCCTCTACCGCAAAGCTGACATCCTGCAATATCTGGCGCGGGCCATAGGAAAAGCTGACCGACTCAAACCGGATTGCCCCGCCCTGAAGGCGCAATTCCGGGGCGTTTTCAATATCCTGAACAGACGGGTTTTCTTCCAAAAGGCCAAACATCCTTTCCAAATCAACCAGCGACTGGCGCATTTGGCGATAGACCCAGCCCAGATAATTCAGCGGCAAATAAAGCTGCAGGAGATAGGTATTGACGACGACAAAATCGCCGATACTCATCTGGCCAGCGGCTATCTCGCGCCCGGCCAGCCCCATCACCAGCATCAGCCCGCCCGCGATAATCGCTCCCTGGCCGATATTGACCGCCGCCAGCGAGGTGCGCGAGCGCACGGCCGCCTGCTCAAAATCCCGCAAGGCCGTATCATAGCGGGCGGCTTCCAGCTGTTCGGCATTGAAATATTTGACCGTTTCATAATTCAGCAGCGAATCAACCGCGCGGGTGGCTGCTGTCTCATCAGCTGCGTTCATCTGGCGGCGAAAGCGCATCCGCCATTCGGTAACGCGCATGGTAAAAAAGGCATAGAGGACAACCGTTACAAAGGTGATGATGGCAAATTCAAAGCCGAACAGCACCCAAAGCAAGCCAGATACAAACAGGACTTCCACAAAGAGCGGCAAAACCTCTATCACCGCGGCGGTCAGCAAATATTCCACCGCCTTTGCCCCGCGCTCAATCGCCCGGCTCATGCCGCCTGTCTGGCGTTCCAGATGAAATTTCAAGGACAGGTTATGCAGATGGCGAAAGGCAGCCAAAGCCGCCCCGCGCACCGCCCGGAAAGCGACCCGGGCAAAGAAATATTCCTTGGCTTCGGCAAATATCTGCTGGCTGAGGCGGGCCAGCGCATAGCCGCCCAGCACCCACCAAAGCGTGGTCATCGAAAACCCGTCCGCCCCATTCACCAGATCAACAGCCGCCCCATAGGCCAGCGGCGTTATGACATTCGCCCCCTTGGCCAGAAACAGGGCCAGCACGGCCAGCCCGATACGCAGCCTTATCTGGTTATCGCCTTTCGGGGCGGTATAGTGATAGAGCTCCCGCAGCAAATCCAGGCGGGTCAGCCGCTTTTTGCCGCTTTCCTCAGCCTGGCTGGGGGTCACGAGACAGAGAAACTTTCCCCGCAGCCGCAGCGGGCAGTCTCATTGGGGTTGCTAAAGACAAAGGAGGAGGCGAATTTATCTTCTGCCCAATCCATTTCCGAGCCGATCAAAAACATCACGGCTGCCGGATCAATCAGCAAGGTCACGCCCTTATCCTCTATGCGGTCCTCAAAGGGCTTTTGATCAGTGGCATATTCGATTTCATATTGCAGGCCGGAACAGCCCGCCGTCTTGACCCCTACACGCAGGCCCAGCACCTCAGAATCTGCCTTGCCCATCAGGCGGCGCACCTGTTCTGCGGCCCGCTCGGTCAGGGTGATGATCGGCTTGTCACCAAAAGAAGGGGTTTGTCCTGTGCTCATTTTCTGCATCCGTTCCGTCAGAATCCATAATCAAGGGCCAGTTTGGCATCTTCGCTCATTCTATCAGGCGTCCAGGGCGGTGACCAGACCAGCGTGACCGAGACCTCTCCGGCCCCCTTTACAGCCGCGACCGCCTCAGCCACCTGGCCCGGCATTTCCCCGGCCACCGGACAGCCCGGCGCGGTCAGCGACATGGTAATGGCCACCTGTCCGCCCGGCTGGCGGTCAATGGAATAGATCAGGCCCAAATCATAGATATTAACCGGGATTTCCGGGTCCTTGACCGTCATCAGCGCATCGATAATGGCAATCTCAGACGCCGGTTCCTGGCCTGCCGGCAAAGGGCGGCCGGCGCGGGCGACAAACCCGTCTTGTGCGGCGGGCATAAAATCTGCCAGCTGCGGGCCACCGCGATCATCACCAGTCTCCTCAAAAGGGGTGTTTTTTTCGCTCATGCGCGGAATATCCTGTTCACCTTGTCCAGCGCTTCACCCAGCCGGTCAAAATCCTCTGCCCGGCTATAGACCGCGACCGAGGCACGCACGCAAGAGCTGATCCCCAGCTCCTTCATCAAGGGCTGGGCGCAATGATGGCCTGCGCGCACCGCCACACCGTCCTGATCAATCAGCGTTGCAATATCATGCGGGTGGGCGGCATCCAGCGTGAAGGAAATCACCCCGGACTTGCCAGCTGCCGTGCCGATAAAATTCAGCCCCTTGACCGCGGCAAGCCGTTGCTGGCCATAGTTCAGAATTTCCTGCTCATGGCGGCGCAGGGCCTCCATGCCTATAGACTGGACAAAATCCACGGCCGCACCCAGCCCGATACAGGGCACAATGGGCGGCGTGCCAGCCTCAAAGCGGACCGGCGGCTCAGCCCAGCTGGACCCGTCTATCGCCACCTCATCGATCATATCACCGCCACCCAGAAAAGGCGGCATATCCGCCAGCAAGTCCGCCCGGCCCCACAAGACCCCTATGCCGCTCGGCCCATAGAGCTTATGGCCGGAAAAAGCATAGAAATCGCAGCCAATTTCCTGCACATCCACAGGCATATGGATAACGCCCTGACAGCCATCAATGACGCTGATCGCCCCGGCCTGTCTGGCCAGCTCCGCTATCTCGGCCACCGGATAGACCGTGCCGAGAACATTGGAGACATGGGGCACGGAAATGATGCGGGTGCGCTGGGTAATCCGTTCTTTAAAAGCAGCCATGTCAAAGCTGCCATCCGGCCCCATCGGTGCCGCCACCAGCCTGGCCCCGGTCAGCTCTCCTATCAGCTGCCAGGGAATGATATTGGCGTGATGCTCGGCAATGGTGATCAGAATCTCATCCCCGTCATTGAGGTTCTGGCGGCCCCATGACCAGGCAATCAGATTCAAGGCCATCGTCGCCCCGGAGGTAAAGACAATCTCACCCGGCGAGGCGGCCCCTATCAGACCGGCCACCTTGGCGCGCACCGCCTCATAGGCGTCGGTAGATTCTTCCGACAGCGTATGCAGCCCGCGATGCACATTCGCATAATGCGTATCATAGCCGCGCGCCATCACATCCAGCACCTGTTGCGGCTTTTGGGCTGAAGCGGCTGAATCAAGATAAATCAGCTCCTGCCCATTCACCTGGCGGGCCAGAATCGGAAAGCGGCTGCGGATTTCGGTAAAATCAGGCTGGCTCATCCCGCCTTCCCCCAGCTATCTGCGACACCGTCCAGCCAGCTGGCCAGCTGCGGGTTTCTAATCTGCTCCAGTGCCTCTTGAATAAAGGCGGCGATCAGCAGGCTGCGGGCCGCCTCTTTTGGGATGCCGCGGGCCATCAGATAGAACAGCTGATCTGCTTCCAGCTCGCCAATAGTTGCCCCGTGGGTGCAGGCAACATCATCGGCAAAGATTTCCAGCTCCGGCTTGGTATTGGCCTCCGCCTCGCGGCTCAGCAAAAGCACCCGGCTCATCTGCTGGCCATCTGTGCGCTGGGCCTGCTGGGCCACCTGTATCTGGCCTTGAAAAACGCCTCTGGCAGCGCCGTCCAGAACCCCTTTTATCAGCTGCTCTGACTGGCAATCCGGGGCCTGATGCACCAGCCTTATGGTAATGTCATGATGCTGGCTGCCAGCCCCCAGATAAAGCGCCGAGAGGCGGGCAGAGGCCTTTGGGCCGCCCAGCGTCAGCTGCGTCTCACAGCGGGCCAGCGCGGCCCCGCTGCTCAGCACAAAACTGGCCAGATCACTGCCTTCAGCCAGCTCTGCCACGCTCAGCCCCAGATGCCGGGTAGCTGGGCTTTCCTGTTGATATTTGGCATGGTCAAGGCGCGCCCCGGCGGCCAGATCAAAACCGATTACCGGCTGCGCCAGCCCGGCCGTGCTGCGATGCTGTTCTGCCAGAACCGCCCGCGATCCCGCCCCGGCCCGCACCAGAATCAGGCTGGGGGCGGCCCGGTCCGGCTGGCCACCAATAAAATCAAGATTGAGGCACATCTCCAGATCGGCCCCAGCGGCCAGCTCCAGCACCCATCCTGCCGGGGCGCTGGCCAAAGCCAGCTGGGCCGGATGATCAGAACCGATGCGCGCGGCCAGCCAGGCCAGGGCTGCCGGATCCTCTTGCATGGATGTCAGCTGCCAGCCTTCCGGCAAGCTGTCCGAAGCCGCCTCAACCAGCTGCCCGCCATCAAAGACCAGACGCGGACCCTCCAGCAAGGCCGGCTCTGGCTGGCTGCCCGGCGCGGCCAGCGGCCAGTCCTGCCCGGCCAGACCGTCCAGCGGGGTAAAGCGGAAGGCCTCGCTGCGGCGGCCTGGCCAGCCCGCCTCGGCAAAGGCCGCACGGGCCTGCTCGCGGATTGCCTCAGGCTGCATCATCAATACCGGCATAGCCGTTTTCCTCTACCTCAAGGGCCAGCTGCTTATCGCCTGACCGGACAATTTTTCCGCGGCTCAGAATATGCACCCGGTCCGGCACAATATGGGACAGCAAACGCTGATAATGGGTGATGACCAGCATCCCGCGCTTGCTGTCGCGCAGCTTGTTCACCCCATCAGAAACGATTTTCAGCGCATCCACATCGAGGCCGGAATCGGTCTCATCCAGCACACCGCCATAGAGGGCTGCAAATAAAGCCATCTGCAGAATTTCAAAACGCTTTTTCTCGCCGCCGGAAAAGCCGGCATTAACCGACCTTTTCAGCATCTCGTCTGAAATACCCAGATCACCAGCCGCGGCGCGCACCAGCTTGACAAAGCCCAGCTGATCCACTTCTGCCTCCCCCACAGCGCGGCGGCGGGCATTGACGGCGGCGCGCAAAAAGCTCATCACCGTAACGCCGGGCAATTCAACCGGATATTGCATCGCCAGAAACAGCCCGGCGCGGGCGCGTTCATCTGCTTCCATTTCCTGCAGCGACACGCCATCCAGCAAAATATCCCCGCCGGTGATCTCATACCCCTCGCGGCCGGCCAGCATATAGGAAAGCGTGCTTTTGCCGGAGCCGTTCGGCCCCATAATGGCGTGCACCTCGCCCGCGCCGATGGTCAGGTTAATCCCGTGCAGAATATCGGTATCCCCGACACGCGCCTGCAAATCACGAATTTCAAGCAAAGCAGCCATTTTATTTATCCTACAGATCCTTCCAGTGAGATACCGATCAGCTTTTGCGCCTCTACGGCAAATTCCATCGGCAATTCTTTCATGACTTCGCGGCAGAAACCATTGACGATCAGCGAGACGGCTTCCTCAGCATCCAGCCCGCGTTGCAGGCAATAAAACAGCTGTTCTTCGGAAATCCGCGAGGTGGTGGCCTCATGCTCTACCCGGCCGGACGGGTTGCGCGAGGTGATATAAGGCACGGTATGGGCCCCGCACTGATCACCGACCAGCAGGGAGTCACACTGGGTGAAATTGCGCGCGCCCTCAGCCGCCTTGTTAATCTCTACCAGGCCGCGATAGGTGTTTTGCGCCCTCCCTGCGGAAATCCCCTTGGAGATGATGGTAGAGCGGCTGCCCGGCCCCAGATGGATCATCTTGGTTCCGGTATCGGCCTGCTGGGCCCCGTTGGTGACCGCCACGGAATAGAATTCCCCGACAGAATCGCGCCCGCGCAACACACAGGACGGGTATTTCCAGGTAATGGCTGAGCCAGTTTCCACCTGCGTCCAGCTGATACGGGAGCGATCCCCGCGACACGCCCCGCGCTTGGTCACGAAATTATAGATACCCCCCTTGCCGTTTTCATCTCCCGGATACCAGTTCTGCACCGTTGAATATTTGATCTCGGCATCATGCAGCGCGACCAGCTCCACCACCGCGGCGTGCAGCTGGTTTTCATCGCGCTGCGGGGCGGTGCAGCCTTCCAGATAGCTGACATAAGACTCATCCTCGGCAATGATCAGCGTGCGTTCAAACTGGCCGGTATTTTGCTCATTAATGCGGAAATAGGTGGACAGCTCCATCGGCAGCGCACCCTTGGGGATATAGACAAAGCTGCCATCGGTGAAGACTGCCGAATTCAGCGCGGCAAAGTAATTATCCGAAACCGGCACCACCGAGCCCATATATTTCTTAATCAATTCCGGATAGTCGCGGATTGCTTCTGAAATCGGACAGAAAATCACCCCCGCCTCGGCCAGCTCTTCGCGAAAGGTGGTCGCCACAGACACCGAGTCAAACACCGCATCCACCGCCACCCCGGCCAGCATCTTTTGCTCATTGAGCGGTATCCCCAGCTTTTCATAGGTCTCCAGCAGCTGCGGATCGACCTCATCCAGGGAGGCCAGCTGCTTTTTCTGCTTCGGGGCGGCGTAATAGTGAAGGGCCTGATAATCAATCGGATCGAGCTGCAGCTTGGCCCAGTCAGGCGGCGTCATTTTCAGCCAATAGCGATAGGCTTTCAGCCGCCAGTCCAGCATCCAGTCCGGCTCTTCTTTCTTGGCGGAAATGAAGCGGATAATATCCTCATTCAGCCCCTTCGGCGCCAAATCCGATTCAATATCCGTCACAAAACCGTATTTGTATTTGCCGGTCGCCTCTTCAACGGCCTGAATGGTCTCAATAGTTGCTGCCATAGTCTAGCTCACAGATTTTCCAATTATGGGTGCCGGCTGGCCGGCTTCTCTCTCAATCGGCGGGAAATGTCGCTCCGGGTCCAGCATCTCGGCCAGCGTAACCCGGCCCAGCGCATCGTGGATGGCCTGATTGACGCTGTTCCAGTTGCCGGACATAAAACAGCCCTGCTGGGCTGAACAGGGCTCCTCGGCCCCGTCCACACAGGCGGTGAGCGCAATCGGGCCCTCTATCGCCTCAATCACCTCAGCCAGCGAAATCGCATCAGCCGGACGCGCCAGCCTGCAACCGCCCTGCACACCGCGCTGTGATTCCACCAGCCCGGCAGCTGCCAGCTGCTTGACCAGCTTGGCAACGGTCGGCTGGCCCAGCATCGTCTGGCGCGCCAGATCAGCACTGGAACGCAAGCCCCCCGCACCACAAGGCGCGGCCAGCCCGCCCAGCACGAGAATCGCATAATCTGTCATGCGCGTCAGTCGCAGCATCCAAAAAACCTTTGGCTCATTCCCTAAATCAGACCAAATTAGTCTGATATAGCTTTGATATAGGCAGGCCAAGCCAAAAAGGCAAGCCGACGCGCCGAAAAAAAGCAGGGAGAAAGGGAATTTTTGACAGGCAGAAAGCCGCCTGCTGGCAGCGGCTAGTTAAACGCCTCGCGGCGCAGCTGATAGCGGCCATTTTCCAGCGATTCAAACAAATCTTCCACATCCGGATGGCCGACCGGCCCGCCTTCTGTATCAGAGGTCAGATTTTGCTGGCTTACATAGGCGGAATAATAGGTTTCGGCATTTTCCGCGAGCAGATGATAGAAAGGCTGTTCCTTGGATGGGCGCACATCTTCCGGGATGGCATTATACCATTCTTCGGTATTGTCAAATTCCGGGTCCACATCCACGATCACGCCGCGAAAGGGATAATGTCGGTGGCGCACAATATCGCCAATGCAAAAGACCGGCGTTTTTTGCACCTGGGCAGGGTTTTGGACGGTTTGGGGTATATCGGAGCTGGTCATCAGCAAAGCCTCTCACCCGGACAGTCTGTCCGGTCAGATGGTTTCTTTTACCTTGATGACCTGGCGGCCCTTATACATTCCTGTTTTGAGATCAATATGGTGCGGGCGATGCAGTTCACCGGTTGTCTTGTCCTCAACATACGCATCTGAACGCAGCGCATCATGCGCGCGGCGCATATCACGCTTGGAACGGGTAACCTTGCGCTTTGGAACAGCCATGACACACTCCTTAAAAAATTCGTCCGGCCTTACGGCCTTGCGGCAGCCGGTCTGGAGCCGGATGCTGCGATAGAGGTTTGGTGGAGCCAGACGGGATCGAACCGACGACCTCCTGCTTGCAAAGCAGGCGCTCTCCCAGCTGAGCTATGGCCCCCGTTTTGACAGTTGCCAAACCGGCGATTGCCAAACCAAAGTGAAAAGAAGCCCAGGCCAGATGGCCGCGGGCCTCAAAACGCTGATGTATATGCTGGAAACCAGACAGAAGGTCAAGTGTTTTTGCCAGCCAGCCTCTTAAAAAAACAGAAAATGAACCCGCCCGGCCCGGCTCATGCTGCCTGCAGATGGCCAAGGGCCGCGATCACTGCCGGATGGGTCAGCTTGCCCGCCTGCAGATTCAGCCCGGCTGCCAGATGCGGGTCTGCGGCCAGGGCCGCCAGCCCGTGATCGGCCAGCTGATGCACAAAGGGCAGAACAGCATGGGTCAGGGCAGCACTGGCGGTGAGCGGAACCGCCCCCGGCATATTGGCAACGCAATAATGCACAATCCCGTCCACCAGATAGGTCGGATCAGCATGGGTGGTCGGGCGTGAAGTCTCAAAACAACCGCCCTGATCAATCGCCACATCCACCAGAACCGCGCCCGGCCGCATCCCGGCCAGCTCAGCCCGGCTGATCAGATGCGGAGCCGCCGCCCCCGGCACCAGCACCGCGCCAATGACTATATCTGCCTGCTGCACCGCCTCGGCCACCGCCTGCTGGCTGGCATAGAGGGGGGTGACAGCCGAGCCAAAAATATCGGTTAAGTGGCGCAATCGGGGCAAGGATTTATCAAGAATGGTCACCCGGGCCCCAAGACCGGCCGCGATACGGGCGGCATTGCTGCCCACCATGCCGCCGCCCAGAATCACGATATGCGCTGGGGCCACGCCCGGCACACCCGGCACCAGCAAGCCGCGCCCGCCAGTCTCATGATTGAGCGCTCCGATCTTCAGGGCTTGCGCCCCGTCCAGCACCGCCAGCCGCCCGGCAATCTCAGACATGGGGGCCAGCAAGGGCAAGCCGCCCGCCGCATCGCTCACCGTCTCATAGGCAATCGCCGTGCAGCCAGACGCCAGCAGCCCGGCCGCCTGGGCCGGATCAGCCGCCAGATGCAAATAGGTGAACAGGATATGGTCAGGGCGCAGCCTCTCCCATTCATGGCGTTGTGGCTCTTTCACCTTGATAATCAGCTGGGCTTTGTCAAACAGCTCCTCAGCGCTGTCTGTCAGCCGCGCCCCGGCCGCCTCATAGACAGCATCCGGCGCGCCGGCCAAATGGCCCGCACCGCTTTCCACCAGCACCTGATGGCCCTTGGCAGCCAGCTCAGCCACCCCGCCCGGCAAGAGCGCAACCCGCGCCTCCTGAGGCTTGATTTCCTTTGGAACAGCGATCAACATAGGCGGCACCTCCTGGCAAAAACGCATGGGTCAAAAGACGCATGGATAAATCACGGATACATAATATGTCTTTTTTGACTCTATTTGATTCCTTTTATTGTTTGAAAACCGAATAGCCGTGCAATAATGATTTGCATTCAATATTTTTCCTGCAATAATATGTAAAATACTCCCTGACAGACTCTGGAGGCACAAAGATGGACAGAACAGACCGGTCGATTCTGGCGGTGCTGCAAGAAGATGCGCGTATGTCCAATGTAGAGCTGGCCGGGCGGGTTGGGTTGTCGCCCTCGGCCTGTTTGCGACGCGTAGCCGCGCTGGAGAAATCCGGCGTGATTGACAGCTACCGGGCGCAGCTCAATCTGGACAGTCTGGGTCATTCGGTGCTGGTTCTGGTGCGGATCACGCTGCATGGCCAATCCGCAGAAATGATGACCGAATTTGAAGCAGCGGCGACCCGGATTCCCCAGATTCTGGCCTGTTTCCTGCTGGCCGGGGAAGAAGATTACCTGCTTCGGATCGCCGCTCGTGATGTGGCTGATTTTGGCCGCATCCATACTGAATATCTCTCCTCCCTGCCCCATGTGCTGCGGATGGAGAGTAATTTTGTGCTGCGCCAGGTGATCAATCGCGGGCTGGATGCAGCAGAGATTTAGCCCCTGGTCTCCCCGGCTTCCGGCTCTGATAACGCTGCACCGAGGGCGCGTATATCCGCCAGCTTGCGATCCAGTTCTGACCAGTCATCGCCCGGCTCTAGCGCGGCCCAGACCCGCTCCACCTCATCAATAGTCAGGCTGACCGGCACATCTGAGGCAAAAAAGGCCGGCTGGGCTGGTTGGCGCGGGGCGCAGCCTTGCAGCAGCTCGGCAAAGGGCTGATAGGCCGTCGGCATATCCCCGACCGTCCGCCAGCCGCCATAAAGCCAGAAAAACAGCCCGTCAAACCCGGCCCGGCTTTGTTCAGCGCGCTGTAGGAATTCAGTCGCAATGCGGCTGGCCTCTGTCGGCTCTGGCTGCTGCAGTCCGAGCCGCCAAAACAGCCGCCTCGTCATCGCCGCCTCCAGAGCCGGGGAAAAACCGGCCAGCGCATCCCGCAGGGCCTGTTCTTCCACCTGCGGGGCAAAGCAATCTGCCAACGGCACAAGGCCCAGAAAGCCGCTTCCGGCTGGCGGCCATAGGCATAGCGGCCCTGCTGGTCGAAATAGGCGGCGGTGAAGGCCGGGTCCAGCTCTGGCAAAAATCGCCACGGGCCGTAATCAAAGCTCTCTCCAGTCAGGTTGAAATTATCCGTATTGAGGACCCCATGCACAAAACCGGCCACCATCCAGCCTGCTGTCATCTCAGCCACCGCCCGGGTCAGGCTGGCCAGCAAATCTGCCAACAACTCAGGAATCGCTGCTTCGGCATCCAGCTGCGGGTAATAATGGCGCACAGTATGGCGGGCCAGCTGAACCAGCGCGGCCTGCTTGTCCAGCGCCGCCAGCCTCTGAAAGCTGCCAATCCGGATATGGCTGTGCGACAGGCGCACCAGCACCGCCGAACGCGCTGGTGAGGGTTCATCATGGCGGGTCAGCTGCTCGCCTGTCTCAATGACGCTGAAGGTCTCAGAGGTCGGCACGCCAAGGGCGGTCAGCATTTCGGTTGCCAGAATTTCGCGCACCGCCCCTTTCAGGGTCAAGCGGCCATCTGCGGTTCGGGAAAAGGGGGTTTGGCCGGACCCCTTGGTGCCCAGATCAAGCAGACGGCCAGTCTGCGCCTCGCGCAGCTGGGCCAGCAGGAACCCCCGCCCATCACCCAGACCCGGGTTATAGACACCGAATTGATGGCCGTGATAGCACAGGGCCAGCGGCGGATCATAGCTGCCCGGCAATGGCTTGAAACGGCCAAAATGGTCAAGAAAACCGGCCTCATCCAGATGCTCCAGCCCGATACGCGTCCGTCGCCGCCTGATTGCGATAGCGCAAAATCGTTGCCGGAAACGCCGCTGGCTGGACCGGCACAAAAAAATCTGGCCCCAGCTGGCTGTGACACGCCTCAAATTCGGCCATTTCTGCAACTCCCGGCGAAAAAATAAAACACATCCGACCTGATCGCCGTTCTGTGAACAGACAAACTCTGCTTAACCATGAAAAGCAGAAAATATGAACAGCCCTGTCAGTATAGAGCAGAGTGCGCTTCTGCAAAAGGTTTTGGCTCCGATTGAGCAGGCCAGCGGCCTGCCCAACAGCTGTTATATTGAGACAGAGAGTTTCCGGCTGGAACAGGACCGTCTGTTTGCCCGCCAATGGGCCGCGATTGGCTTTGCCAGTGATGTGCCGGAGCCGGGCTGTGTCTGGCCGGTTTCCTTTCTGGACAGGCCGCTCTTTATGCTGCGCGATCGGGCCGGAGAGGTGCGCGTCTTTGACAATGTCTGCCAGCATCGCGGCATGATTCTGGTGGCTGAGCCGAAAAAACTGGCCGGGCCGATTACCTGCCCCTATCACGCCTGGGCCTATGACGAGACAGGCCAGCTGCGCGCCACCCCGCACGCAGGCGGGCCCGATATTCACCAGCACAGCTCGTTGGATTGCGCGGAAATCTCGCTTGGCCGCGTGCGATCAGCTATTTGGCAGAATGTCGTCTGGGTCAATCTGTACGGCGAGGCCCCGGATTTTGACGAATTTGCCAGCGGGTTGAAAGCGCGCTGGGCAGAATTTGAGCAGCCCGGTTTTTGCAGCGGCGCTGACTCCGTCTTTGAGCTGGAAGTGGCCTGCAACTGGAAACTGGCGGTGGAAAATTATTGCGAGGCCTATCACCTGCCCTTTATCCATCCGGATTTGAACAGCTATTCCAAATTATCCGACCATTACAATATCATGGAGGTCGGCTGTGCCGGTCAGGGCACCAAGGTCTATAATCCGCAAATCACCGCAGATGGCCGCCGCTTTGATGATTTTGCCAATCTGTCAGAAAAATGGGATAGCGGGGCGGAATATTGCGCGCTGTTCCCCAATGTCCTCTATGGGGTGCATCGCGATCACAGCTTTGCCATTATCCTGATCCCGCAGGGCCAGCAAAAAACGCTGGAAAGGGTGGCTATCAGCTATGCCAGCAGCGCGGCAACCGGCCCGGATTTCGCCCCGATGCGCCAGACCAACAGCGCCATGTGGAAACAGGTTTTTGAAGAAGATATCAGCGTTGTAGAGGGGATGCAGAAGGGCCGCTTTGCCGATTCCTTTGATGGGGGACGGTTCTCGGCGGTGATGGATGCCCCGACCCATCATTTTCATCGCTGGGCGGCGGCCCGGCTGCTGGCTGAGGCGGATTAGGGGACCAGGAGGCTGGCAACAGGGCTAGCGTGCCGAGCGCAGCTTGTTCAACTCAACCACATTGCTGGAATCGGCATAGATTTTATCCAGCTTGCCAGACAGCACAAAATTGCGGATGAAATCCCCCAGCTGCAAAAACTCCTCATAAAAGCGGGTGTCATGCACCGCAGCGAGGCCACCAAAATGGCTGCTTTGGCGGCGCACAGCCGAGATTTCAGACAAGCCCGGGGCGACAATCACATCCAGATTGGCCAGCGTTTCTGTCAGCTGGGTCAGATCGCGCTGTTGCGGCGGCACCCGGTTTGGCACAACGATAATATGCGGCTGGACCGCGCGGCTGGAATCCTTGCGTTCCTGCAATTCGATGATGAAATCACGGGTTGGCCGCAAATCTGCCCAGGACAGCGAGGTCGGCACCAGCACGCAAGAACACATCATCGCGACCTGGGCAATGGAATCAGGCCGTCCGGCACCACTATCAATAATGACCAGATTCTTGTCCTCAGCCAGACGCGAGCGCAAGAAGGTGTCTGCGGTGAGCATATTCACCCCGTCATAGCGATCGCCCAGCGTCATATGGCGGGTGGTACCCGGCGGTGCTATCGGGGCCAGCATTTCATAAGCACTGCCCTGCCCGTCCGCATCCACCAGATTGACCGTATGCTGGCGAGCTTTCAGGCGCAGGAAATCATAAAGATAGCAGGCCAGGGTGCTTTTCCCGACACCGCCCTTCATATTCCCGACAAACAGGGCCTGACTGGCCATGGGGACACCTCTTGAACCTATTTCGCAGCGCCCCCCAATCAGGAGTAACAGCCCGAATCACCTTCTTTCGATACTAAAAAAACGGTTTTTCATCAATTAGTTTTAGTTTTTTCTCAATTATCAGGCGGAAGCAGGGTCTCCGGCTCAACCGAGTCTTGTAGCCGCAGCGGCGGGGATATCATTGTTCTGGCCGGGCTGACTCAGCTGAGGATGCACCAGCTCCGCCGGCTTGCCAGGAATTATCGGGGCAGCGCCAGGGCTGGGCGGACTCTTGGGCGGTAGCGATCAGATCACCAACAAGCTGAGCGAGTTGGTTGTTTTTCTGGCCCCAACCGTTATTAATCCGGCCAATGACCCATAACCTCACGCCGCTTTTGTCGGGCCCCGGTGAGCCTCTCACCAGGCGATGTCCCTCAAGCCTGACCGGCCAGCTTTTCTGCCTCATCAAACAGGGCGCGGCTGTCTGTCACATAGGTTTCGCGGCTGATTTCGCCGGCCTGGAACAAATCCCGCAAAGCCAGCATTTCCTGTTCAATTTCGGTCAGCCGGGCCAGCGCGGGCGAGCCGTCTGCCGGCTGTTTGCTGTCGCGTCGCAGCAGCGCAAAATCTGCCGGTATTTCATGCTGATCTTCCTTGGCCGCTGCTTTTTTGCCAGCCCTTTTCTTGCTGCTTGCGGGGGTGCTGGCCGCTTTGTTACTGCCAGCCTTGCTGCTGGCTGCCTTGGCCGGGGCGGTTTTTTCCCGCACGGATTTGACCCCGGATTTGCCGCTATTTCTGGCCATCTTCAGCGTCTGGTCTGCAGAGGAGGCTTTTTTGGCCGACTTTTTCCCGCGACCAAAATCGCGGCCCGAATCGCTGCCCGAATCACCCGTTGAATCGGTAAAAGCGACCAGCAGCATGGCCAGCACCAGCAAGGCCAGCAATCCAACTAGCATATAAAATTGCAGCGGATCGCCGATAGCGAGTCGCTCAATATTTTCCCGAAGCCTGTCCAGCATCAGCCTGCCCCCTCGGTACGCGTTAATCTGGTCCGATTTTATAGACCGGATTCATAATTGCTTTCAACCGGCGAAACCTGATTTAAGTTCCTGCAAAAGGATAACGAGCCAGAGGCAGGATAGGCCAGATGCGCGGTCCGGGCCAGACTATCTGGACAGCCAGCAAGCCAGCGAGCTGGGAAGCCGGGCGCGTGAACTGCTGGGCAGCATTGAACAGGCTGAAAAACGCAGCCGAATTTTTGCACAATGGCATCTGGCAAGCGGCGCATCTGACAATATCGCTGGCGCACCGGCAGGCAGTCTGGCCCAGGCGGTGATTGGCGGGCGTGTTGTGACCGACCAGTCTGGCAAGCGGGCGCGACTGAAAGCCTATCATCAGGGCGGGCTGACGCTGGCCTATCACTATTCTTTTGCCCGCTAGCAAGACCGGCTGCTGGAGCTGTCCTTCAAAGCTGGCTGGGACGGCAAAACCTGTCCGAGTTGTATCCGGCTGGCTTGTTAATACCGCCCCGATCTTGGCGGGCCGGCGGCAGCTGACCGGCAAGACTGGCCGCAATACAGCGTGACCGCCACCAGCCGGAGGCTGGCCTGGCAACGCAACCTGACCATCGCGCCCCATCCGCCAACGCTTCTCCTCAGCGCCAGCAGCAGCAAAAACCGTTCAAATATCCTCAATTTCAGCCGTTTGGAAAACCAGCTATCCCTGCGGCTGAGCGTATCATTTTGGGCACGCTGAACAGGGCTGGCGATTTCTTCATTGTGCAAAAGGCTGAACGGTGATAGGATCTTCAGAATTTGATCAATAGAGTCAATATTTTATGAAAATTATTGATTGCCATATGGCGGGCACCATCCCGTTCCGGGTGCATAAGGGCAAGCTGGAAATCCTGTTTGTCAGCTCGCGGCGCAAACCCAAAAAGCTGACCCTTCCGGGCGGGCAATGCCGCATTGGGGAGAGCCCAAAAGACGCCGCCTTGCGGGAAACCTCTGAAGAGGCGGGCGTAACCGGCACGCTCAAGCGCAGCTCACTGCCGCTCTATTTTGACGTCAAGCGGGGCAAAAACCAGGCAGAAGCGGTTGCTATTTTTATGCGGGTTGACAAGGAATTGCCACGCTGGCCAGAGGAAAACCAGCGCCGCCGCACTCTGGCATGATCTCAGCCAGCTGGAGACCGGTCTGCTGACCAAGCAAACTGCCCGTATCCTGCGCAAATCCCTGAAACATCCGGTGATGGCCCGCTTGCAGCAAAAGCTGGACAAGCCGCCGGTTATCAAGCTGGCCAGCTAGCCGGAGCCTCCAGCAAAAAACCGGCTCTCTGCGAGGCGTGGCCGGTCAGTGATTGAGAATCTGGCTCAAAAACAGCTTGGTGCGATCCGAGCGGGGATTATTGAAGAAGTTTTTCGGGTCATTTTCTTCGACAATCTGGCCCTCATCCATAAAGATCACCCGATCCGCCACCTTGTTGGCAAAGCCCATCTCATGGGTCACCACCAGCATGGTCATGCCGGTATTGGCCAGCTCAATCATTGTGTCCAGCACTTCTTTGATCATTTCCGGATCAAGGGCTGAGGTCGGCTCATCAAACAGCATGATAGTCGGCTGCATACACAAGGAGCGGGCTATCGCCACACGCTGCTGCTGGCCGCCGGACAGCTGGCCCGGATATTTGCCGGCCTGTTCCGGGATACGCACCCGGTCCAGATATTCCATCGCCAGGGCCTCTGCCTCGGCCTTGGGCATCTTGCGCACCCAAATCGGGCCCAGCGTGCAATTTTCCAGCACCGTCAGATGCGGAAACAGGTTAAAGGACTGAAACACCATGCCGACATCCTTGCGGATGGTTTCCAGATTTTTCAAATCCGAGGTCAGTTCGGTATCATTGACGATAATATCGCCTTTCTGATGCGCTTCCAGACGATTGATACAGCGTATCAGCGTGGATTTGCCGGACCCGGACGGCCCGCAAATAACGATCCGCTCCCCCTCATAGACCTGCAGGTTAATATCGCGCAGCACATGGAAATTGCCATACCATTTATTCATCCCGTCAATCTTGATGACAGACCGGTTGCCGGGTTTGCCGGCCCTTTTGGG
The DNA here is from genome assembly GCA_038131695.1 of Alphaproteobacteria bacterium. Taxonomy (GTDB): domain Bacteria; phylum Pseudomonadota; class Alphaproteobacteria; order Puniceispirillales; family Puniceispirillaceae; genus JADHLK01. The sequence goes on from JAYPQA010000020.1 coordinate 53,828, forward strand.
CGCGGTTTTTTGAATGGCTGCTTTTTTGGCCACGGGTTTGGCAGCTGCTTTGCGAGCTGTCTTTTTGGCCGCTTTCTTGACCGTCTTTTTGGATGCGGATGGCGGTGTCATAACCCTCTCCTATCGGTGTTCGGTTGCCAGCCGCTTTTCCAGCCAGAGCGAATAGCGCGACATGGCAAAACAGCTGACAAAGAAAAACAAGGCGACAAACAGATAAATTTCGTTGGACAGGCCGTTCCAGTTGGAATCCGCCAGCGCGGCCCGGCCTATCCCCAGCGGGTCCAGCAGCCCGATAACGATGACCAGCGTGGTATCCTTGTAAAGCCCGATAAAGGTGTTCACGATACCGGGGATGGATATTTTCAGCGCCTGAGGAAGCGTGATCAGGCGGGTGGTCTGCCAATAATCCAGCCCGATGGCCTGGGCCGCCTCATACTGGCCGGCCGGGATCGCCTGCAAGCCACCGCGTATCACCTCGGCAACATAGGCGGCTGAGAAAAAGGTCACCATGATCAGCACCCGCAACAGCAAGTCAAAATGCGTGCCGGGCGGCAGAAAATAATTCAGCATGGTCGAGGCGACAAACAAAAGGGTAATCAGCGGCACGCCGCGCATGAATTCGATAAACATGATCGACAAGGTGCGCACCGCCAGCAATCTGGACTGCCTGCCAAGAGCCAGCAATATCCCCAGCGGCAGCGAGGCGGCAATACCTGTCACCCCGACAATCAGGGTGAGCATGAAACCGCCAAACAGCGCCGTCTTGACAGGCGGCAGGCCAAAGACGCCGCCCAGCAGCAGCACAGCTGTCAAAACCGGATAAAAGGCGCTGAACCACAGCATCAGCCGCCGGGCCGGAAAGCTGGGCACCAGCAGCGGGCCTATCGCCGCAAATAACAGGAAAAAACAGACCAGCGGCCGCCAGCGCTCAGCTTCCGGATAGAAACCGAACATGAATTGTTCAATCCGCTTGCCAATGACCGCCCAGCAGGCGCCACTGTCAATCTTCAGGCATTCCTGCTTGCTGCCGGCCTGGGCCACCGCATCAAAGACAAACCAGCCAGAAGAGGAGCTGACCAGCAGCCAGAGCAGCCAGACAATCACCAGGGTCAATACGGAATTGGTTAGGTTATAGAACAGATTCTGGCGCAGCCACCCTACCGGGCCGGTCGTGCCAACCGGCGGCGGCAAGGCCGGCAGGCTGGCGGTTGCGACATATCCCCTGGCGTTTTGTGATGGTGATGAAGCCATAGCCTGCCCCTAGCGTCCGACCAGCCGCACGCGGCTGTTATACCAGTTCATGAAAGCGGAAATTATCAGCGAGATGATAAGGTAAATTCCCATCACCATCAGCATGGCCTCCATCTCCCGGCCTGTCTGATTGAGTGTAATTCCGCCCAGCGTCGCCACAATATCCATATAGCCGATGGCAATCGCCAGCGAGGAATTCTTGGTCAGATTAAGATATTGCGAGGTCAGCGGCGGAATGATAATGCGGCGCGCCTGCGGCAAAATCACTTCATTCATCACCTGATTGGGTCGCAAGCCAATCGCCTCAGCTGCCTCTCTCTGGCCTTTATCCACCGCGATAATACCGGCGCGGACAATCTCTCCGATAAATGCAGCGGTATAGATGGACAGCGCAAAGGTAAGGGCCACAAATTCCGGCGGCAGCTGGATACCACCGCGGAAATTAAAGCCTTTCAGGGCCGGAAAGCTGAGTGAAATGGGCTGGCCAGCCGCAAAAAAGGCCAGCAGCGGCAGCAAAATCCAAATCGCGAGATTGACCCGGAATACCGGCAGCTGCACCCCGGACTGGCGCTGGCGGGCCCGGGCATAGCGGGCGAATCCGACCGAGAAAAACAGCGCGGCCACCACCCCCAGCCAGACCAGCCAGATACCTGTCTCAGCTATCGGCTTTGGCACATAAAGCCCGCGATTGGTCAGAAACAGCACCTCACCAACGGTCAGCGCCTTTTTCGGGTGCGGCATGGTATTCACGATAATCCCGTGCCAAAGCAGGATATGCAGCAACACCGGCACATTGCGGGTAAATTCGATATAGACATAAGCCAGCTTGCTGATCAGCCAGTTGCGCGACAGCCGCGCAACCCCCAGCACAAATCCCAGCACCGTCGCCAGCACAATACCGACACCGGCAACCAGAAAAGTATTCAGCAAGCCCACTATCGCAGCGCGCAAATGCGTCGATCTGTTGGTATATTCGATCAGCGTCTGGTTAATATCATAGCCAGCTGGCAGCATCAGGAAATCAAAGCCGAATCCCTTGTTCAGCGTGGCAAAATTGCTGATCACATTGCTGATCAGCCAGGAAAAACAGGCAAAGAAAGCGACCAGAACAAATATCTGGATCAAAATACCGCGCGATTGCTCATTGCGCCAAAGGGAACTCAAATATGACATCTTGGGATGCCTCTTTACCGATCTGGGGCCGTGCGGCCGGACACTTAAAAATTAAGTCATTCAAAGAAGAACAGCCCTTCTCCGGTTAAGGGAAAAGGGCTGTTCGTCGCATTCAGATAGTTATTTTACCGGCGGGATATAGTGCAGGCCGCCATCCTTGGCCAGCGCGTTGATACCGCGCGACAGGCCCAGCTTGGTGCTCTTGCCCAGATGCCGCTCAAAGGATTCGCCGTAATTGCCGACCTGGGTGATGATGTTGTAAGCCCAGTCAGGCGACAGGCCCAATGCTGTCACACCCTGCAATTCCTCAACACCAAGCAGACGGCGGATTTCCGGGTTTTCGGACCCCTTCATCTCATCTGCATTCTGTGAGGTAATGCCCAGCTCTTCAGCAACCATCATGGCTTTCAGAGTCCAGGAGGCAATATCAGCCCACTGGTCATCGCCGTGGCGCACGACCGGGCCAAGCGGCTCCTTGGAGACAACTTCCGGCAGCACGACATGGTCATCCGGATTGTCAAAAGCAGCTTTGGTCGCCGCCAGACCGGATGCGTCTGTTGTGTAAACATCGCAGCGCCCGGCCAGATAGTTGGCCTGTGCTTCAGCGTTGGTCGCAATCGGCACCGGCTCATAGCTCATATTGTTCAGCGAGAAATATTCGGCCAGATTCAGCTCAGTCGTGGTGCCGGTCTGGATGCAGACAGAAGCCCCGTCCAGCTCAGTCGCAGAGCTGACACCCAGAGAGGCCGGAACCATAAAGCCCTGACCATCATAATAGTTCACACCGACAAAAGTCTGCTGCAGGTCAACATCGCGGCTGAAAGTCCAGGTTGTGTTACGGGACAGGATTTCCCCTCGCCCGCACGCAGCTTGGTAAAGCGCTCAGCTGTGGTGGACGGCACAAAGCCAACCGCCCCGGCATCGCCCAGAACAGCCGCTGCAACAGCCCGGCAATAGTCAATGTCAAAGCCTGACCAGACACCCTGATCATTCGGTGCAGCAAAGCCAGCAAGACCAGTATTCACGATACAAGTCAATTCACCCTTGGCACGCACATCATCCAATGTAGCGGCCCCTGCCGTCCCGGCCAGCGCGATGCTGGCAAGCCCGGCAACAATCCATGAAGTGTTCTTCATTTCATCCCTCATCATTTCCAGATTGTCAATTTGCAAAGGCTCCCTGTTCCCCCTCTTTTCAAGAAGGCCCCACACATTCCACCATCTTGTTCAGAAGATAAGCCGTTTGACAAGTTTTTCTTGGATTTTATTGCGTATTTTTGGATTTTTCTTTGCAAAAGCTGTTTATCCGCCCGGTCTTGACAAATGGACCAGCTGGCAGGAAGACTGGAAAAGGGGCGCAAATCCCCTTCTGGCACAAGCTGGGAAACAGATAAATCAGAGCAACAGGACAGGGCGGGACGGCACAGCCCGGCCCTGACAGCAGAGGGCAAAATGGGCGGACAGATCCAGATTACAGAAAAAGATGCACTGATTCTGATTGATATTCAGAATGATTTTTGCCCGGGCGGGGCTCTGGCGGTGCCGGAAGGCGATAAGGTGGTGGCGGTGGCCAACCGGCTGATGGACAGCTTTTCCCTAATCGCCTTCAGTCAGGATTGGCATCCGGCCGGGCATAAATCCTTTGCGTCTGCCCATGCTGGAAAAAACCCGTTTGAAACCACGCAAATGCCCTATGGGACACAGATTCTCTGGCCCGATCACTGTGTGCAGGGAAGCGGCGGGGCCGCCTTTCACCCGGGCCTTGATGAAAACCGCGCCAGCGTTGTGATTCGCAAGGGCAGCAACCCGCAGATCGATTCCTATTCCACCTTTTATGAAAATGACCGCAAGACGGCGACCGGGCTGGCTGGCTATTTGAAACAGCGCGGAATTGAGCGGATTTTTCTGGCCGGGCTGGCCTGGGAATATTGCGTCGGTTTTTCAGCCCTGGATGGCCGGGCTGAGGGGTTTGAGGTATTTTTTGTGGAAGATGGCACAGGCGCCTTTCACAATGACGATTTCGCCACGATGAACGCCCAGCTGCAAGAGGCCGGTGTTCAGCACATCCAATCCAGCGCACTCAGCTGAGTTTGCTGGCCCGTTATTCCCATTCCAGGGCAAACATCGCCTCATTGCGCCGGTTGAAAGGCAGGGTGAACGGCCCGTTATAGGTCGCCTTGACCGGCGGGCCGAGCGGCGTGAGCCCGTCGCGCTCCAGCATTTGCCGGAGCAGCTGGTGATGGCGGGTGAAATTGCTGTCAGAGGCGCGGCCTGAATAGGTGATAACGGCGAAATACTCAGCTGGCAGCAATTTGACAGAGACGGCCGGGTTGGTGGGCTGCGGGGCGGTATCGGCTGTGAATTCCGGCGGCAGGAAAAACTGCATCACCTTCTGGCCAAAGGCTTGCTGCTGGGTCACCGGCGCAGTCATGCGGATTTTCACCGATTCGGTGACCGGCACAGTCATGGCCAGCTTTTTTGCCGCGATATTGGCCCCGGAAATATAGCTGAACAGGGTTTGAAAGCCGCCGCTGTCCGGGCCATAGGCCGTTTCGGCCACCAGCCGCGGGGCATAGAGCCGAACCTCATAGCTGTCCGTTCTTGCGACCAGCTGATAGGCAGGCTCATCATAGGCCATGACCGGCCCCGGCAGCCAGCAGGTGAGCAGGCATAAAAGCATCACAGCAGATTTTTGACAGCTTTGCGCATCCGGCGAGACGCCCTTCTTCTTAATCCATTTCATAGCTTCTATACAATCAGGCCGACCCAGCGGATCACCGGCAAACAGGCTTGCGGCCTGTCTTTTTTTTGAGAACCGGGCCGCGCTTGATAATTGACAGCCTGCTTTTGGTCTGATGGGATTGGCGGGGGCCGAACGCCCTGAAGGAGAGAGAATGCGCGCTTTTATTTTGCTAATCTTGTTGGCATTTGCCCCGATTCAGATACAGGCTGAAATCCTCACCGGGGATCAGGGCAGCCGCCTGAAGGCCGCTATTGTCAGCGATTTTGACTCCCCCTGGGCGATGGCCTTTATCACCCCGGAAGAGCTGCTGGTCACCACAAAGCCGGGCCGGCTCTGGCTGGTCAACCGCGGCGGCGAAAAACAGCCGGTTTCCGGCCTGCCACAGATTTTTGCCGGTGGTCAGGGCGGCCTAGGTGATATTGTCCCGCACCCGGATTTTGCCCGCAATCAGCTGGTCTATCTGTCTTTTGTCGCCTCCGAAGATGGCGGGCGCACGCGCTTTGCACGGGTGATAAGGGCGCGGCTGGACAGGCAGGGCAGGCCGCGCCTGACCGGCCATGAGATCATCTGGGATCAACAGCCTGCCCGCCCGGGCAAAGGGCATTTTTCCCACCGTCTGGTTTTCGGGCCCGCCGGATCGCCCTGGCAGGGCAGCCTGTTTATCACCTCTGGTGACCGCCAGGAGCTGGCCCCGGCCCAGGATTGGCAGAGCGGGCTCGGCAAGATTATTCGCCTTTATGAAGATGGCAGCGTGCCAGCAGACAACCCGTTTCAGGACAAGGGCGCGCTGGCAAAAACTTTCTGGTCGCTGGGGCATCGCAACGCGCTGGGCATCGCCTTTGACAGCTCTGGCCAGCTCTGGGCAACGGAGATGGGGCCGCGCCACGGGGATGAGATGAACCGGATTATGCCGGGGGCCAATTATGGCTGGCCCCTGGTTTCTGAGGGAAATCACTATAGCGGGCGCAAAATTCCGCCGCATAATACCCGGCCTGAAATGAACGCCCCGGCCGCCTATTGGGTGCCAACCATTGCCCCGTCCGGGCTGGTTTTCTATCAAGGAGAGAAGTTCCCGAACTGGGTCGGCAATGCCTTTATCGGCGGGTTGCGGAGCCGGGCTCTGATCCGGATAGCCTTTCCGGGTGGCCAGCCTGTCGAAGCTGAGAGATTTGGCTGGGGAGAGCGGGTGCGCGAGGTGGAAGCCGGGCCGGACGGGGCAATCTGGGTGCTGGAGGACGGGCCGACGGGCCGCTTGATCCGCCTCACCCCGGGCTAGGCGGCCAGCGCCTGGGCCCCTTCATATATCAGCCGAGCAGCCAACACCGTGACCAGCCAGCGAAACACCCGCCTGAAAACGGTCTCGGAAATGCGGTTTGAGATATGCTTGCCCGCCCAGCTGCCAAAAAGGGCGGCCAGAGCCGCTATCAGAATATGCGGAATATAGGGGCGGTAATCAAAGCCTATCTGGCTGTAGGAAAAAATCTTCATAATATCCAGAGACAGCATGGCCACGGCCAGAGTGCCGGTAATCTGGCCTTTCAGCATTGGCGTGCGCAGCAATAAGGGTTGCAGAACCCCGCCTATGCCGAACAATGTTCCAAAGATGGAATGCACCACTCCGACCGCCGCAAATCCCTTTGGCGGCAGGGTCAGCCTGGGGGCTATCGGTATCCAGACAAGCCCCAGAATCAGAAAGCCCAGCAACAGCAGCAAGGTTGCATCCGCCGCATAGGCGAAGGCTATCGCCCCGATGGTCACCCCAACCAGACAGCCCAGAATAAAATACCCCACAAAACCCCAGGAAATCTGTGACCAGAAAAGACCGATACGGGCGATCAGCGAAAACAAGGAAAAAGGACCCTGCAAGGCAATCGCCGCTGTTACCGGAAACACGGCGAGCGAGGCCGCCAGCAAAATATAAATGCCGCCAGTGGCAAAGGCGGCATTGACAAAAGAGGCCAGAAAACTGCCCACAGCGATAACAAAAAGCGATAGATCCATTGACATCCGTGCCTCTTGGACCGGGATATGAAAAACCGGGTCATGAAAAACCGGGTCATGAAAAACCGGGATATTAAAAACAGCGCCATCTGGCGCTGTCTGCGGGGCTTCAGGATGGTGGAGCGTGCTGGGATTGAACCAGCGACCCCCACGATGTCAACGTGGTGCTCTCCCGCTGAGCTAACGCTCCCTCCTGATGCGCCTGTAGTTAAGACCAAATGCCCCTTAAGTCAAGTCAACTCAAGTCACGTCACCTCAGGCCAAGCCATCGGGGCCAGCTGCCGTCAGGCGGATTTGCCTGTTTGGATTTTCGCAAAACTGTCCTATCTTTGGGTTCATGAACTTTATGCAGCCGGTAACATCCCAGAAAAGGCAGCTGCCTCCGGTCTTTCAGCCCGCCTCGGCAGGCTTGCCGGAGCCGGTGCTATATGGCGGTGGAGCTGCCCCCGGCCCGCTGGTCATCTCGGTTCCGCATGGCGGGCGGGGCTATCCGGACTGGCTGCGGGACAGCCGGTTTCTGGCCGGGTTTCGCTCGCTGGAGGATATTGGCACAGACCAGCTGGCACGGCCGCTGGCCGGGCCGACCCGGCCGGCTCTCATCGCCCGCACCAGCCGCGCTCTGGTTGATGTCAATCGCCCGCCCGATGCGCATGATCCGCGCCTGATAGCCGACCCGCAGCCGGGCCAGGCCAGCGCGCTGCAGCGCGGCGCAGCCGGATCAGACAGGTTTGCCCAGCTTATCCGGGCGGGCTATGGGGTGGTGCCAAGGCTGGATGCCCGCCAGCAACCGCTTTATGACAGGCTGCTGGAGGGGGCTGAAATTGACCAGCGGCTGGCCGCCGCGCACCGGCCCTATCACCAGCTGCTGGCAGAGCAGCTGGCCGCCGCCCAGCAGGCGAGCGGACGGGTTCTGTTGCTTGATATTCATTCCATGCCGCCTGCCCGGCCCGGTCAGGAAAGGCTGGCTGATATGGTTTTTGGCAATCTGGACGGGCGCAGCTGTCCGGCGCAAATCACCCGGCTGGTCAGTGAAACCGTCCGCCAGGCCGGCTTTAGCCAGAGCTGGAACAAACCTTATTCAGGCGGCTGGATCACCCGCCATTATTCTACCGGAAAACAGGCTGTGCCGGTGTTGCAGATAGAGATTAACCGGGCCTTGTATCAAACCGGGCCGGATGAAATTGACCAGCAGGCGGCCAGCCGGATAACTGATTTTCTGCAGACCATCTGCCAGCATTGCGAGGCGCTGGCCGAAATCCAGCCGGATCTGTTCTCAACCCGGCGCATAGGGGTTGCTTGATTTGCGCAGCACCATGCGCAGCGGCACCCCGGTCAGGCCAAATTCATCCCGCAACCCCCCGATCAGATAGCGCAGATAGGATTCCGGCAAGCCGTTCTGGCTGACAAACAGCGCAAAGGTCGGCGGGCGCGATTTTATCTGGGTCATATAGCGGATGCGCAAACGCCGCCCCTTGACCAGCGGCGGCGGGTGGGCCTCCAGCATCCTCTCCAGCCAGCGATTGAGCCGGGCAGTCGCGATACGGCTGGACCAGAGCGAATCCATCTCTTCAATCGCCGCAAACAGATTGCCAATCCCCTGGCTATAGAGGCCGGATATCGGCACCAGCGGCACGCCGCGCAGCTGGGCGAGCGAGGTTTGCAGCCGATCGCGTATCTGGCGCATGGCCGCCTGTTTGTCGGTGACCGCATCCCACATATTGGCCGCGATAACCAGCGCCCGCCCCTCTTCGGCAATATGGCGGGCAATGGCCATATCCTGCTTGTGGGGCGGCTGGCGGGCATCCAGCATCAGCACACAGACAGCCGCATATTGGATAGCCCGCTGGGCATCCTGAACCATCAGCCATTCTACCCGATCAGAAATACGGGCATTGCGCCGGATGCCAGCAGTATCCACCAGCTCATAATCGCGATCCTGATAATGGAAAGGCACCAGAATCGCATCCCGGGTGATGCCGGCCTCTGGCCCGGTCAGTAGCCTGTCCTCACCCAGCAGGCTGTTAATCAGCGTTGATTTGCCCATATTCGGGCGGCCGACAATCGCCAGGCGCAAGGGCCCGGCTGGTGCCTGCCCACCCTCTTCTTCTGCGATATCCCCGGTCTCGCCAGCCATCCCTTCATCTGGCAGGCTGGTTATGATTTCCTCAGCCAGCTCCTCGCCATAAAGGGCCGCCTCCAGTCCCAGCGCACGGGCCTGTTCTAGCAACGCATCATGCAAATCTATCAGCCCTTCGCCATGCTCGGCGGAAATCGGCACCGGCATTCCCAGCCCCAGGGACCAGGCCTCAGCCAGAGCGGTGTCGCCCTTTTTGCCCTCGCATTTATTGGCCAGCAAAATAACCGGCACGCCGGCCTTGCGCAGCAGCCCGGCAAAATAGCTGTCATCCGGCAACAGCCCGGCCCGCACATCAATCATCATCAGGGTAATATCAGCCTGCTGGACAGCCGCTTCGGTCTGCGCCCGCATCCGGGCCTCAAGGCTGCCTTGCCTGGCCTGTTCCAGCCCGGCGGTATCAATCAGATCAAAGCGCATCTCAGCCAGCTGGCCGGTGCCCCCGCGCCGGTCGCGCGTCACCCCGGGCTGATCATCAACAATGGCGTGGCGGGTTCCGGTCAGCCGGTTGAACAGGGTGGATTTGCCGACATTCGGGCGCCCAACAATGGCCAGCGTGACAGCCATCTCATCGCCATGCCTGCAAGCGGCCCTTGCTATCCAGCAGGATCATCACCTGATCCGCTATCTGCGGGGCGGCCAGTATCTGTCCGCCTGCTGACAGCTTTTGGCGCAAAACGCCAGACTCCGCATCATAGGCCAGCAGCGTGCCCGACGCGCTGACCAGCCAGACCTGCCCGCCTGCCACAACCGGCCCGGCATAGCGGACAATCTCGCCCGCGATCAGCGCGCCAGCTGGCAGGGCCCCGGGCAATTCAGCCACCCATCTGGGCGCCCCGTCGGACAGGCGCAGCGCATAGAGCCGCCCATCCAGCGTAACCACAAAGACTGTCTGGCCAGCCACCCAGGGCATTTCAATAGCCGACACAGGCTGTTCCCAGGCCAGCAGCCCGGTCGCCTGATCAAAGGCGGCCAGCCTGCCGGACTGGCTGGCAAACAGGGCCAACCCGCCAGCGGCAACCGGATGCGCCCGAATATCGCCCAGCTCTTCGAGCGGGGTGCGCGGATTGAAACTGGCCAGCGAATCCGCCCAGACCAGCCCGCCACTGTCTGATTGATGGGCCGCAATTTCCCCGGCCGCCCCGGCCAGCAACAGCAGATTGCCCGCTTCCGCCGGAGCAGGCGCGCCAAACACCACAGTCGTTACCGGCAGGCCGGCACGCTGCCAAATCAGGCTACCATCCGCCAGCGCATAAACAAAAATCCGCCCGTCCAAATCGGTCACCGCCACCGCCCCGGAGGCCAGCAAGGTCGGCCCGCCCCGCAGCGGCACCTGATGTCTGACAGACCAGACAGGCTGGCCGTCTGACAGCGCGAAACTGCGCAGGATAGCCCCGCCTGCATGGGCGACCACCTGCCTGTTATCTGCGGCCAGACCGCCTGCTATGCCGGGCAGGGGATCATCCAGACGCGGCTCGATTTCCGTTTGCCAGACCGTCGCCCCGCTCTGCAAATCAAAGGCGGACAGGCGGGCATCTGCCCCCACGGCCAGCACCTTGCCGACACTGATAACCGGCTGGGCCAGCTCAGCTGTCGCATCCGGCACCCCGGCAATCCGCGCTTCCCACAGCTTTGCCGGTTGCTCAGCAAATGCCAGATGCCCGCCGGAATGGCCTGCATCACCGCCCGGATGCCCGGCCATCGGCTGGCTGGCGGGGTCTGCCAACCCGGCCCCCTCAACCGTGGCAGAGCTATCCAGACTGATCTGATCAGCGGATGGCAAGACAGCCTCACGGCTGCCGGGCAGGATCAATTCCGGCTCAGAACAGGCCGCAAGCAGGACGAGCAGCGCCCCAGCCGCACCCGCTTTCGCGCTACATCCGTGCCAGCGCGTCATTCTGTCTTGCCTTGCCCGGGTTGCAGAATTTCAGCCATCTCAGCAGCCCGCCGCCGCAAGGCTGGTGACACGGTCTCAATATCGGCAATCGACTGCAAGGCCGCCTCGGCTGCCTGCCGGTCACCCGCTTTCAGATGCAGCCCGGCCATCGCCTCCAGAGCCAGACCCTGCAGCGGGCTGGGGGATTGGCTCAGCGGGGTGAGCCGGTCAATCAGCTCAGCCGCGCCTGTGGTCTTGGCCGCGCCAACAGACAGGAGCAAGGCCGCCTCGCGGTAAATCCGCTCCAGATTTTCCTCTTCGGACAGGGCCAGATAAATCTTTTCTGCCTCCGCCTGCTGGCCATCCGCCAGCAACAGGGCCGCCCGCCGGAAGCGGGCCAGCATCTGATAGCCCTGCGGAACCTCCAGAGAAGCCAGCTCAGCTGCCGGATCGCCGGATTGCAGGGCCGTATAAAAAGCATTGGCCGCGGCTTCGGCACGCGATTGCTGCCAGCCTTGCCAGGCTTGCCGCCCGCCAACAGCCAGCACAATCAGCACCGCCAGCGCAATGACATAGCGGCCATAGCGCTTCCACAGGCCAGACATACGCTCGGCGCGCAGCTCTTCATTAATTTCATCAAAAATATCTGCCATGATTTTATTCCGGTTTTTAGGCCCGTTTTAAGTTCGGGGTTTTCCTTGCGCTTCCCTGCTGTAATTCTCCGGCCATTATCCTTTTTGGGGCCGCTGTCCGGCAAGGGGCTTGACCTCGCCGCAGTTGGGCTCCACCATAATCAAAGATTCGGCGTTCAGCCAGAGCCTATTTGGCCCTGCCATGCGTTTTTTTGGTCTTTTGGCAAAAAGGCAGCTGGAACAGGCTTCTGGCTGGAAAATCGCCGCACCCCCTGCCGGCCCTGCCTGACCGGGCCACAGGCAGACGAAAAGACGGAGTTTTGCTGCGCTGACATGAGCCTTATTCAACTGCCCCGAAAAAAAGACAAAACCGCCTATTTCACCCGCGCTGAGCTTTCGGTCATTCTGGCTGCCTATTCCGCACGGGTGGCCAGTGCAGAATGGCGGGATTATGCGCTGGATCACCTGCCCGGCGCGGCCCTGTTCTCCATTTTCCGGCACGCCCATGAAACGCCGCTTCTGGTTATTGAAAAGCGCCGCGGCAAAGGCAAGCGCGGGCCGCTATTCCTGCTGCATGATCGCAAGCGGGAGCTGACCCGCTCCAGCCAGCTGAGTGAGCTGGTCAGCTATCTGCAGCGGATGCCGCGGCTGGTGCATGGCTGAAATCTGGCTGAAATCCAGAAATCCGGGCAATAGACAGGCTGACAGATAAGGCAAATAAACCAACTTGCTGAACCTCAGCTCGCTGATGTCCTGATTGACGGTTTTTCCCAAATCGCCCGCTGTTGCGCCCGGCTTCCCATCCTTCCCAACTTGCCTGCCATTTTGAGGCTGGAGAGCTCTCTGCCCACTTCCTGCCTGCGACATACCTCAATCTTTGCCTGCCCATTGGTTTGCGCTTGCTGTTTTTTCTATTTTAGTTTTAACTACATTAGGAAAAAGAACAAAAGATGAACAAATGGGCAAAACAAGATGGCAAGACGATCCCGCCCCGAATCCAGAATCCAGACCCGAATCCAGCCCAAAATCCCGCCCCGAATCCTCCCTTGGCCCCCTCACATTCTGGCCCCTCACATTCCGGCCCGCCACATTCTGGCCCGCCGGTCACGCTCGCTGATTTGCAGCAAGAGGGGCTGGCGATTTTTTGCTGGTGCCACCAATGCGGCCATAATGCTGAGCTGGACAGCCACCAGATGGCCAGCCGGTTCGCCAGCCTGCTTCCGGTGCCGGAGCTGGCCCGCCATATCCGCTGCAGCAAATGTGGCGGCAAACAGGTAACCACCCGCCCGGCCTGGCCTTCCTGGGGAGGCCAGATAGCCCGCCATGACTGAGCTTGCTTGCCATGTATCCTGCAAAGGCATAAGGCTGGCAAAATAGCTGGACAAAATGTCAGCACTTGTCCCATGATGGCGCTGTTATTCTGCAACCAACCGGCAGCCGGAGATAGCCTGATGAACAGCACGGAAATTGAGAAGGTTCAACGCTTTTTGCGCCAGCGATTCGCCAATCATGAAATCACGCTGAAAAAACGCGCCGAGACAGCGGATTCAGCCGAATTCCTGCTGCATGGGGAAACGCTTGGCATTGTTTTCCGTGATGATGAGGATGGCGATGTCTGCTATCATGTCCAGCTGACCGTGCTGAATGAGGATTTGACCGCCTGACCGGGCGGGGCCTTGCCTATCCGGCCAGCCAGCTGGTCTGGCCCAGCATCAGCGCAGCGAAAAACAGCATCAGCGCGGCGATCCCGAATTCCAGCACCCGCCAGCTGCCGGGGCGCGCAAAAAAACCGGACAGGCTGGCCGCCCCATATCCCAGCAGGGCAAAAAAACAAAAGCTGGCCAGCGTTGCCCCGCTGGCATAGGCAAACCGCCCGGCCCCTTCAAAAGGCAGGCTGAACAAGCCCAGCAAAACCACCGTATCAAGCCAGACATGGGGATTGAGAAAAGTCAGCCCGGCACAAACCAGCAAGGCCGCCCGCAGGCTGGGGGCCGCCTTGTCCGTGGCCGCCAGCTCTGCCCCGGCCCGCAAACCGGCGCGCACCCGCAACAGCCCATAGCTGGCCAGCCAGAGCGCGGCCAGGGCAAAAAGCCAATCCTGAAAGCCCTGCATCACCGGCTGAATCAGCTCTCCCAGCCCATAGACGCCAGCCCAAATCAAGGCGGTGTCAGACAGGCTGCAAAACAGCACCAGCGCCCCTATATGCTGGCGCAACAAACCCTGTCGCAGGATAAAGGCATTCTGCGCCCCTATCGCCACAATCAGGGACAGGCCAAGCAAAAAACCAGTGGCAAAAGCGTGCATCACACCTATCCTGAAAAACCGGCCTGAAAAAGCCGGCCTAAAAAATCAGCCGGAAAAATCAGCCGGAAAAATCAGCCAGCAGCGGAAAAGCAGCCAAGCATCTTGTTCAAAATTATTGACAGGATTATGGTGAAGTGCAAGACCTTCCAGGCTTTCGCCTGACGGGCCGGATTAGTTAAATGGTATAACGGGCCATTCGTAATGGTTAATTGGGGGTTCGATTCCCTCATCCGGCACCAATTTGCCCTTGAGCTCCTATCATTCCCGAGTTAACCCGCTGTTTTATCGAGCATTTGTTCGCAAACTTGTCAGTTGGTTAGAGCTATGTGGTTGAACAAAGGGTAGAACATTTTCTCTGGCAAAAACGTGGAACTTTACTTTGTCAGGAGAGTTCCAAAGGATATTTCAGCACCACTATAAAACCTCTCGTTTGGTCATTTGCTTGCGAACCAAGAGGCGTGATGCAGCTCTTAAAGCCTCTAGGTCGATGGCCCTGAAGCTAGAAGATTATTGGATGACGCTGCGGTTGACGCAGTTGGATATCCCTGGACTTCACCTCATTAGGAGCTCTCCAGCCTCCTCCAACCCCTCTTCCAAAACCCTGTCTGACGCCCTTGAAGTCTATGTCGAGCTGAAAGGACGAAACAAAGGCACTGTCTTCAAAAGGTGCGCAAAGAAATGTGCAATCGGTCATAACCCTCCTCGGAGAAAGGCCTTTAGAAGACTATTCCTCCTCAGATGCTGCCGCCTTCAGGGATTATCTTTTGAAGAAAGGCTTATCGCCCAGCTCTGTAAAACGAAACTTCTCTTCTATTCGCTCCATTGTAAATCTTTGTATTCAGGAGCATGGCCTTGGTTGTCGAAATGCCTTTGCCAGGGTCTATATTCTGAGCTTGGAGATATTAAAGCGGAAACCCATTCTATTCACGTTGTCAGAGAGCTTCAGTCTATTTGCAGACAAACAGATGATGAGCATAGGTGGCTCATTGCTCTCATCTCAGACACAGGCATGAGGCTGTCAGAGGCAACAGGCCTTCACATCAACGACCTTATTCTGGAAGGCTCTATACCGTTCATCAACCTTGTTCCCCCATCCCTGGCGGTCATTAAAGACCAGGGGAAGTCAGCGAAAATACCATTGGTGGGAGCTTCTTTATGGGCTGCACAGCGCATCAAGTCTCAAGCCTATCAGACTATGCTTTTGCAAGATATGCCTCTGCCACCTCCACCAATTCAAACTCAGCCTCTGCAGCTCTAAATAAATGGCTTAAACCGAGAGTGCCAGAAGGCTGTGTTATCCACTCCTTCAGGCATTCGTTAAGAGATAGGCTAAGGGCTGTTCAATGTCCTGCAGATATAGTTGATGAAATCGGAGGGTGGTCCACCCAAGCATTGGCCAATCCCTATGGGCAGGGTTACGAGCTAGAGGTAAAGTGGGAGTGGTTATCCAAGATAGTCTAAAGTTAAACCAACCCGACAAGTTTACGAACAAATGCTCGATAAAACAGCAGGTTAACTCGGGAATGATAAGGGCTCAAGGGCAAATTGGTGCCGGATGAGTTCTGAGTTTTCCTAGACCCTGCGTCAAGCGAAGTCAGCTTCGAGCAATAACAACAGCTTAGACAAACAGCCTCTGCAGTCAACAGGCCCGTTTGTTATACCAGATGTTATACCGGAGATTATTTCAAGGGCCTTGCTAAAGCCCCCCCCCTGGGGGTTGCGACAGACAGGCTTTCAAAAAAAGGGTTAAAGGGACTGGTTGTTGTCGTTGTTGCAGAAAGAACAGAGCTACAAGAAATAGCCCAGCCCCTCTTCTACACCCTCTTTTGTTATCTATTGTCCAAAGATTATCTTGGAACGACCACCCACACCTCTCCAACAATCCTTCAAGGTCTTTGGTCGCCTTTAGATGACCTGAGCTCCCCTAGACTAAACCATTTGTCCTTTGGTTTACCCCTATAGATTTATAGTAGTGGTGGGGGGTAGAGGTAGAATTCTTTAGCAATCAATGAGGCCCACCTGGGTATACTAAGACGCATAGAATGCAGCTGAGTGAGCCTTGAGATTTTCTTGTCCTCAAGGGGGCATTGTGAAGAACTAAAGGGGCCTTTAATCGTGTTTTAGAGAGTCACTGAGTGGGGGAAAAAGGACAAACTGGAGATACCAGAGAAGGGTCTTTTGAGTCTGTATGACTCTTAAGATGCAAGATGGATGAGGGGGCTCAGGAAAAGTCCAGAAAAACAAAAAGGGGCAGGAAGTGATAAGGGGTCTCTAAACAAACATCCAAGCCCACCTGCAGTCCTGCGTTATTAAGTATCTTTGGCGGTTTAGGGACAAGGAGAACCCGCTGCAGGACCTGAAGAAAGCCCGTTAGTATCTTGACAGGCTCATTGCTGAGGTGAGGAAGGGATATTTTTTTCTCAAAACCTCACAAATTAAACTTTAAGACTCAAATCTGCAAGGCGATTATCGTTTTTAAAGTAGTTTACTTAGGGGTTTGTAATTAGGGTTGTCTTCTAAAACCTGGCAAAGGTAGGCAGGACCTCCGTTGTTGGAGTAAAGCTTCCAAACATAGAACTTCCCCTGATATGCTATCCCGCCCTCTAAAATGATCATCTTTCTACGCAAGCCCTTTTCCAAGGCAGTAATACATTCCTCTTTTGGCCTGTCAGCTTGAACTTTGCCATGGGCTCTGGGCTCATCAAAGGATGAAATCGCAAAGGGGTTTTCTTTCTCCTTAGGCTTTCAAAAGCGAAAGGTCTCTTCTGATTCAGCTAGGGCGAATGAAACACTGCTAAACAAAAGAAGTGCTATCGACATCGTTGATAAATGCTTAGTAGTCGCCATATCTTTGAACCCGCAGAGATTCCCAAATAATCATAATAAATGGCGGATACTCGTCTGATTCAATCAGCTCAGAAGTCCGAAATTCCAAGTGCAGGTAAATTCGAAGGAGGCAAAAACTAGGTATAGATAGAACCTGCATACACCACAAGAAACTTATGAAGACCGAAAAATCAACTGGCTCAGTTCATTTAGGATGCGGCCGTTTTCCAGAGCATTCCAAACAAAGCTTTGGATTGGGTTTTCTCGATGATTTTCCCGCTGTAATAGGGAGTGAAGTGTTTTTCTCCGAAAAGCTGGTGCACTTATCGACAACAAAATCGTGGCACTAAGTATCAATCTTATCATCAGCATCCTTCATCCTCCGCCTCAATAATAACATCCTCTCCTGCACCACAAAAGCATATTGACTCTGTTCTGTTTTTGTTCTTATTCTGATTCCAGAGGTAACTAGACATTAATATTCCAAATACACGCCCGGATTACGGGCCACAGACCCGTTTGTCTGAAGAGATAGACACCATCAAATACCGACAGACTGGCGAGGACTCTACTCAAAGGTCGTGCATTTAGTATCTAAAGGCAATTGAACACTTTGAGGCAACCAAAGACATCATGCGAGATATGCGCTTTCTTCCTGCTGGGAGGTGCAGAATGCAATGGGCGCCACTCGCCTAGCTTAAATATAAATCTTTTAATTGAAATCATCAAGTTGATTGGCTTTTGCCAGTTTATCAACGCTTTTGGTGCTTTTTTTACTGCGTTTTTATGCGTTTTATCAAATTCAAAACTGCGGACTGTAGGTATATAGTTTTTACGCCCCCTCTTTAGATACCAAGATTTTAGTAATTAAGACAACCACTCCAATTACAACAAAGCAATAAACCTAAGACCTAAGATAACCTTAGTCCCCACCAGATACTACAGACCATGAGATTGGATTTTGTTTGTCGTTTTGTTGGTGTGTTGTCGGAATCAAGGAAATGCGAAGGCCTAATGGACTTGAGGTAGCTTGTGGAGCTTTTAGGGAGCTCGGGGAGCTTTAGGTCCCCCGATTTTTAAAAAAACGTTTTCCAATCCATGCAAATGAAATTCTGAAATGGCCTAATGTCTTAAGACGCATTTACCTCAAAGAGCAACTGATTAACAATCAGCTGCCCTCAACATTCATTGTAAAACAGAGGTTTAGCTATAATTCATCAGAAAATTTGGTTCCATCCTGGTCAAATTGACCCCGGGTGGGTCCGGTCTCTTATTTCAATACCGTTCAGCCTCCTTGTTGTTGTTGTTGTCAGACCTCTTCAAGCAACGCCCACCTCCCAGACAGGAGTAACTCTATGGCCCTAGAAACAGGCACATACATCAACTCTCTTGTCGCTACCAACCCAGCGGCAACAGATGCCCTAGCTGCCGCCGATGACCATCTCCGGCTCATCAAAAGCACAATCAAGAACACCTTCCCAAACATTGATGCAGCCATGTCTGCAACAGAGGATGAACTCAACATTCTGGATGGTGCCACAGTCACCACAGCAGAACTGAACCTCCTGGACGGAGTCACAGCCACTACAGCAGAGCTCAACATCCTCGATGGTGTTACCTCAACAGCCGCAGGCTGAATACATTGAACGGCTTCACTGGGACGGTTGATGATCTCAATTACGCTAAGGACCTCCGCGCAACCCAGGAATCACCAGCGCACAAGTTTGACTCTCGATGGGGTAACCTCTGGCATTCCAGACCCAGCTTGATAATCTGGATACCTCTATTAGCCAACAAGACTGCCCCTCAAAGACTACGCGCGCTTTACTCTAGCAGCGGGTCTTTCACTGTGCCCTCAGACACCAAAGGCTTATAATTAGGCTTCTGGCGGAGGGAGGCAGTGGCAGTATCAACCCCTCAGGCTATACATCCCAGTCCGGCTCTAATGGCGGTGACACTTCTGTTACCCAAAGCACCCTTGGCATCGCTATTTCAGCTAAGAGCGGCAGAGCAGGTAAGGCCGGCGAAAACACCAGCTCTACTGGCGGCTTCGTATTTAGCTCAACTGGGGAACTGTGTGTGAACAGGGTGGCCACAGAGGAGACAACGCTGGTGGCCACCAGGCTCTGTAGGCTCAGGTCACGATGGAGGCCCTGGCTCTCTTGTCGTCGCCGAGTTGACCGACCCCTCCAGCCAATCAATCAGTTTCACTATTGGTTCTGGGGGAGCTGCGGGGAACTCTAGTTACTCAACGCCTGGGCAGGTGGCTGGGTAGAGTTCTGGGTCTTTGGGTGATTAATATCTGACACCATATCTAGTTCCACACGTCGAAACTCCATCAAAGGTCCCCATCGTCCATGTCGAGAATGAAAAAGGTCGGTCGTTGTCTGATTTTATTGGTCACAAGTCTAAAATATGACAAGCTTGTTCTTTCTAAAAGACGCGATTTTAAACCCTCACGGCAATCCGATATCGTCGGGAAAATAGTAACCTGCAAATATCCAGTGCGGCTGATTTATATCCGGGGAGGAATGAGCTTTTGACCAGCTGTAACATTAGCCGATATCATTACATAGCCGTTTTCTTCATAGCATTCGCCCTGGAGAAAAAAGCAAAGAAGAACGCTATTGCTAAGGGTTTTAAAATTGCCATAGCTATGCCTCACCTATTCTTCACACGATATAACTCTGGAAGCCAAAGTGTAGGTCCCATACTCCGCATATTGCGGGTTGTCGTCAAAATATTCAATAAAGGCCCTGACCACCTCATCCCTATCTTCAATGGAAGCTGAACTGGCATATTGCCTGATGACAACATAATAGCCCCGATGAACGCCAGGTTCATTAGGTCTATCGCTTTTTAGTTTTTGATAGGAAAGGCAAGCATATTCGGTGTTATCTATCGCCGTGTAAATGTAGGTTAAGCAGATATAGCCTGAAGCAATCTTATCGAAATCATCTGAACGAAATTTCGGTAGGTTCAAAGACTCATACTCAGATTGTAGTCAGACTCAAGACCTTGCAGTCCTCATGGATGTCTCCAATCGTCAATGCAGAGGCTGGGTTGCTGAAAAACAAGATAAAAGAATAAGAAAAACAGCCGCATCATATCCTTATTTACCAACGCCTGGGGCAGGAGGCTGAGTAGAGTTCTGTCTTTGGTTAATCCGCCTCAGACAGGGCTTTTGTGCTTCTTCCTTATATATTTTCCCAAACCAGTTTTTTTCAGTAACCATCCGAAAAGATTGGAGTGACATATTCCATGAATGTCCATCCGGGGAAGAATTGCAAAATCAACAATCCCTTTGCGTATAAACGCTTCTGGATTGATTATCTTTGTATTAACTAAACTGTTTTCAGTCCCGTTTTTCTTAAGACAAAGCACCGCCTCTGTCATCGGCTCTACCAGACTGTAAATGCCGTCTCGGCAGTTACGATTTTCTACCCTCACCTAATGTAGGGCCCATGCTTAGACATTTGAGAGGTTTAGCCTCGTCATCTTGAGCATTCGCACCGAGTGGCAATAGCAAAGTCACGATTAACAGCCAAAAGCGCATTTGTTGACCTTTAGTATGGACCATTACCCCAAAAGAGCAGAAACAAAAAAACTAGACTGAATTCGATTTACGATCATTTTTTCGCCCGGTTCAATTTCGGGAATGTCTATATCCAATAGCAGTGCAATTATAAACTTGAGTTCCATCTAAAGAACCGTAAAGAACTGTTTCCCAGACCCTCCCGCGCTCTAAATCAACAATAATCGAGGTCAATCTAGTGGCTTCATCGATTTTTTGTTGCTTACGTTTTTCAGTCATAAATTCAACGATGTCCGTGATGCCTTGTTGCTTGGTATATTCCAAGACCCAAGAACAATCCTGCGCTTGAGATATATCAACATCACTTTTGTCGACTTCTGTAATGTATTGATATAAAATTTCATTTTTAGGAAGTGTCTGATATTGCCTGATTTGCATTCGCCGGTCACTAGCTAAGGCATGAGAAAGCAAATAATCAGTTTTGTTCTGATAGCAATA
Source organism: Alphaproteobacteria bacterium (assembly GCA_038131695.1). GTDB lineage: Bacteria > Pseudomonadota > Alphaproteobacteria > Puniceispirillales > Puniceispirillaceae > JADHLK01. The sequence goes on from JAYPQA010000020.1 coordinate 74,800, forward strand.
CTTATCCGCCGAGTTAATGGGCCTCAAATTACTCTCGAAACAAGTGAGACTATAGACCTCAAATCTTGAAATCGCAGTTTCAAATTCTTTGTTATTTTGCCAAGATTTTGGCAAATGAACTGCATAGCCCAAATAAATCAGGCCCCCATTTCTCTCCCTACCCACTAATTCAAAGGGATAAGTTTTATTATCATTCCTCAACATAAGCTTTTCATTGAACATATAAGTCACCGGCTTGTCATTGTTTCATTCAGATGAACAAGAAAAAGCCCAGAAAATGCATAGGCATTGAAGATAGCCCCAATGAAATATTAAAATGCCGCTAAAGATAGCTTTTGGTAAAATTTCATTGTAGCATCCTCGGTTTTAATTTTTTTCCCTACCCTTACAAAAACTAACAACCACGGTTAGAGCAAGTCTAGGCCTAAGATACCCTATTCGCAATCTTGGGCAGTATGGGGTCGTGCCTGACATTAACCCTTATAATCTGCCTCTCAATGCGTTCTCAGCTGCACTAAATGTGCGCTTCGATGAGGGCAAGGTCCGCCGCAGTCCTATATTCCGTAATGTCAAAGCCAGCCTGGACTTTCTCAGGCCAAATGAAGGCACCCATAGCTGGGGCCAATAGAGCAATGAGAGCTACCTCGTCTTTCCAAGATGAGGCTGTGGCATCGATGGCAGACTTCTCCCAGTCGATATCCCCAGTGGCCACCTTCTCTGCAATCACCGCCCTGCTCTGGGCTTCTGCAACTTGGGCCTTGGCGTTTGCCTTGGTCTTCTCCACCTTGCCTTCAAGCCAGGTGCTGGCCAGCTGTGAAACTGGTCCGATGAGTAAATTGAGCATTGTTCTTTCCTTGTTATCCTTGAGCAGCTGTTGCTTCGACCACAAACCAAATGATGGCCCCAATAACTGCTGCGCCTATGGCTATGAGGACTGCTATTGCAGCCCCTTCAGTAATCTTGCGGATACGGGCTTTTCTCTCAGCCTCAGCTTGCTGGCGTGAGACACGGCTTTTCGCCTGGAACTTCACCCAGTCGTCATAGAGGCCAGCTCGGCCATAAAGCTTCATTGCTGACTCAAGCTCAGCTTGGTTCTTGCGGATTTCCTCTAAGGCTAGGAACTCTTGAAGGTCGTCGTCTTTCTGCCCGCCAAAGAGGCTGTTCTTTTTCTTTTCGTATTTCTTTTCAATATCGGCTTTTGCATTCACGAAGTCGCCGATTTGTTTTGCATATTTATGCAATTCTGCACCATTTGGAATAATGCTTGGCAGGACCTGGTAAGCACTGTGGCCATCGCCAGCTCAGCAAGCATTAGACACTCCTACTTGTAGTAGACTGTCTCCTTTGGGGTTCTGTGGGGGTTTTGCGGTTGGGAGTTGTTTGTTATAGAATTTAGGTATGAGACACCTCGCCTTTGCCATCATCCTGTTTGCTTCTGCGCTCATCAGCGGTGCGTCTATTGCTGCTGATTTCGGTATGGGCTATGACGCATATAACAATGGAGATTATGCAACGGCGCACAAAGAATGGAGACCTTTGGCCGAGCAGGGATACGCACTAGTTCAATATTTTTTAGGGACTATGTATTACTATGGAGAAGGCGTTCCCAAGATTCCGAACAAACTATTTATTGGTGGCTTGCTGTTCCTGCAGGGTTATTCAGATGCTCAACATAATTTAGGTATTCTGTATCGTTTTGGGAAAGGCGTTCTCGAAGATTTCAAGACGGCAGTTTATTGGTATAAACTTGCTGCTGAGCAGGGTCATGCTCAAGCTCAAAATAATTTAGGGTCTATGTATTTTAATGGACAGGGTGTTCTGCAAGATTTCAAGCAAGCTGTTTATTGGTTTAAACTCTCTGCTGAGCAGGGTGAAAAATTTGCTCAGAATAGTTTAGGTTCTATGTATTTTGATGGACAGGGTGTTCTGCAGGATTACCGTTACGCCCATATGGTTCAACATCGCTGCGATGAATGGAGATGATAATGCAGGTCGAAACCGAGACATGGTCGCCAAAAAAATGACCCCAGCCGAAATCCTTGAAGCCCAAAGCTTATAAGACAATGCGTAGCGCAGGAATACCGTGAACTGCGACAAACTAAAAGCAAACTGATATGAGACACTTTGCCTTTGCCATCATTCTCCTTACCACTGCGCTAATCAGCGTTGCTTCTTTTGCCGCTGATTCTGAGAAAGGCTTAGAGGCAGCTAGAAATGGAGATTATGCAACGGCATACAAAAGAATGGAGGCCTTTGGCTGAGCAGGGTAATGCCGATGCCCAGTATAATTTAGGGCATTTGTATAGCCAAGGATTAGGCGTTCCAAAGATTTCAAGCAAGCTGCTTATTGGTGGAGATTTGCTGCTGAGCAGGGTTATGCAGATGCTCAATTTAATTTGGGGAGTAAATATTTAAATGGACAAGGCGTTCCCCAAGATTTCAAGCAAGCTGCTTATTGGTGGAGACTTGTTGCTGAGCAGGGTGATGTAAAAGCTCAATTTAATTTAGGGCTTATGTATGATCAAGGAAAAGGCGTTCCCCAAGATTACAAGCAAGCTGTCTATTGGTATCGACTTGCTGCTGAGCAGGGTGCTGCAAGAGCTCAACTTAATTTGGGGTTATGTATTTCTGGGGACGAGGCGTTCCCCAAGTTACAAACAAGCTGTCTATTGGTATCGACTTGCTGCTGAGCAGGGTGTTGCAAGAGCTCAATATGATTTAGGGCTTATGTATTTTGAAGGAAAAGGCGTTCCCCAAGATTACAAGCAAGCTGTCTATTGGTATCGACTTGCTGCTGAGCAGGGTTATGCAGATGCTCAAAGTAGTTTAGGTGCTATGTATGATATTGGACAGGGTGTTCTGCAAGATTATCCGCTCGCTCATATGTGGTATAACATTGCAGCGATGAATGGAGTAATTTGGGGAGCCAAAAACCGAGAAAGAGTCGCCAAAGAAATGACCCCAGCCCAAATCGAAGAAGCCCAAAGCCTTGCAAGACAATGCGTGGAGCAGGAATACCATTGACTACGACAAACTAACAACAAACTGATATGCATCTTGCCTTTTGCCATCCATCTTATTTGCCTCTGCGCTAATCAGCGGCCCGTCTTTTGCTGCTGATTACGAGAAAGGCGGAGAGGCCTATGAAAATGAAAATTATGCAACGGCACTTAGAACATTGAGGCGTTTAGCTGAGCAGGGAAATGCAAAAGCTCAATATGAGTTAGGAATTAGTTATGACCAAGGACGAGGCGTTCCTCAAGATTTCAAGCAAGCTGTTTATTGGTATAAACTTGCTGCTGAGCAGGGAATTCCTAATGCTCAGTATAATCTAGGGATTATGTATTATCTCGGAGAAGGCGTTCCCCAAGATTACAAGCAAGCTCTCTATTGGTGGAGACTTGCTGCTGAGAAGGATTAGCCAGAGGCTACAAAATAATTTAAGAGGTATGTATGAAAGAAGGAGCTGGCATTCCCCAAGAGTTACAAGCAGAAGCTGCTTATTGAGGTATAAACTTGCCGCCAGGACAAGGTAGATAAAGCTGCACATAAATAAATTTAGCAGTTTTTTATCGAAAGGGAGAAGGCGTTCCCAAAGATTTGGAAGCAGCTTATTGGTGGGAGCGTGCCGCTGGGCAAGGTTTTCGAATTTGCTCAAAGTTCTTTGGCGCTTATGTATCTTGATGGAATTGGACGTCCCGAATTACGAAAAAGCTGCTTATTGGTGGAGAGCTGGCTGCTGAGCAGGGAGAAAAATGGGCTCAATATCATTTAGGGAGTTGCGTATTATGTTGGAAATGGCGTCCCTAAAGATCACAAGCGAGCCTTTTATTGGTATCAACTTGCTGCTGAGCAGGGGATACAAAAGGCTCAAGAAAGATTGGCAATGATGTATGAAGCTGGAAAAGTTGTTACCCAAGATTTTGTGCTGGCCCATATGTGGTATGATATTGCTACAATAGATGAACCTTCATTTACCCAATTTGGAGCGTCAGATAGACGAGACGTTCTCGCCGCCCTGAGCATGACCCCAGCCCAAATCGAAGAAGCCCAAAGCCTCGCAAGAAAATGCGTGGAGCAGGAATACCGTGACTGCGACAAACTAAGAAGCAAACTGGTATGCGGCATCTTGCCTTTTGCCATCGTCCTGTTTGCCTCCACTCCAATCAGCAGTTGCGCTTTCTGATGTGCTTGACCAGCTGCTGCTGATAGAAATTTGCACGGCTGATAGGCCCAATGTCTTGCTTGTTTGCGATAAAGGAATTTTCTAACGAAGACGGTAACATTTGATCTAAGGACAGATGGTATGAACCTTTTGTATTGACGGTAAACCACTGGATGAAATCAACCTTGGCTATTCTACGAAGTCAGTAAAAATATGAAGACAAAGAGGAAGATGCTGGTTATTAGAGATGACTTGTCTTCTGTGGCATATCGTTACAAAAGAGAAAGAGGCTTTGATCGAAAGAAGGGTTACTCTTGGTCAGAAGATAAGTTTTATTGCGAGATTGGGCGAGTCCAAGAGTAGCAGAACTACAAAGATTGCTGATAGCCTCTCAACACCACCCCCTACCTCATAAACAGAACAACCGCAGCCATCACTACAGTCAGGGTCAGAGGCCATAACCATAAGCCTCCAGCCTCCGCGGCCGCTTATCCAGCTGGTCTGGCTTGTCCTGCACAGTTTGATACCGAATTGCGCATTCTCGCTCATGTGCGCCTCGGAGCTGAGCTTGTGTATCCATCATCAGCTCCCATTGTCATATGCAGGAAGTCCCAGAAGCGATGTGGGGGTGCGCTTGCCTTCTGGAACTCCTGCGTTGATTGAGGATGAAGTAGCTGATGTTGAAATTGCCGCTGGAGGCTTGGATGTTTGTTTAGAGACCCCTTATCACTTCCTGCCCCTTTTTGTTTTTCTGGACTTTTCCTGAGCCCCCTCATCCATCTTGCATCTTAGAGTCCTTACGGACTCAGAGAAGTCCCTTCTCTGAGTATCTCTCCAGTTTTGTCCTTCTTTCCCCCACTCAGTGACTCTTAAAACACGATTAAGAGGCCCCTTTAGTTCTTCACACAATGCCCCCTTGAGGACAAGAAAAATCTCAAGGCTCATCAGCTGCATTCTTATGCGTCTTAGTATACCCAGGTGGGCCTCATTGATTGCTAAAGAATTCTACCTATACCCCCACCGCTACACTATAAATCTATAGGGGTAAACCCAAGGACAAATGGTTTTTGTCTAGGGGAGCTCATGTCATCTAAAGGCAACCAAAGACCTTGAAGGATTTGTTGGAGAGAGGTGTGGTGTGGTCGTTCCGGGCCTGATCTATGGACAATAGATAACAAAAGAGAGGGTGTAGAAGAGGGCTGGGCTATTTCTTTGCAGCTCTGTTCTTTCTGCAACAAGCGACAACAACCAGTCCCTTTAACCCTTTTTTGAAAACCTGTCTGTCGCCCACCCCCAGGGAGGGACTTTAGCAAGGCCCTTGAGATAATCTCCGGTACGACATCTGTGTATAACAAACGGGCCTGTTGACTGCAGAGGCTGTTTGTCCTGAGCTGTTGTTGCTCGGGGAAGCTGACTTCGGGTTGACGCAGGAGTCTAGGAAAACTCAGAACTCATCCGGCGCCCAATTTGCCCAGCACATCATGTGCTAACACATTGTAATTGATGCATTGTTATGTGTTTCAATTGGATGTGGGTAGACCAGATGGTAGACCAAATTAGCAGTTATTTGTATCAGAAGCGTGGCTTCTATTACTTCTCTCGCCGTGTTCCAAAAGAATTGCACAGCCAATGTGGATGCAAGCGCATTAGCAATACGTAA
>JAYPQA010000021.1:0-17618 GCA_038131695.1 Alphaproteobacteria bacterium
TGTTACGTATTGCTGGGGTTGGTCTGTCCATAAACTGGCTGAGCTGGGAAGAGCCAAAAAATTCACGCACCGCTGCGGCGGCTGGCTTGGCATTAATCAGATCAGCCGGCATGACGGTATCGATTTCAACCGATCCCATCCGCTCGCGGATAGCCCGCTCCATCCGCAGCAGGCCAACGCGATACTGATTTTCCATCAGCTCGCCGACCGACCGCACGCGCCGGTTACCCAGATGGTCAATATCATCCACCTCACCGCGGCCATCCTTCAGCCCGGTCAGCACCTTGAGCACGGCCAGAATATCCTCCTTGCGCAGGATACGCACCGTATCCTCACAATCCAGCTCCAGACGGGCATTCATCTTCACCCGGCCCACGGCGGAAAGGTCATAGCGCTCGGAATCAAAGAACAGGCTGTTGAACAGCTCATGCGCCCCTTCCAATGTTGGCGGCTCCCCCGGACGCATCACCCGGTAAATATCCACCAGCGCCTCAGCCCGGCTGTTATTGCGGTCCGCCGCCAGCGTGTTGCGCAGATGCGGGCCGACATTGACATTGTCAATCGCCAGCACAGGCAGGCTGGCTATCTTCATCTCACCCAGCTTGGCCAGCAAATCCTCAGAAATCTCGTCCCCGGCCTCGGCAATCACAACGCCGGTTTTCATATCGACAATATCCTCACCGATGAAACGGCCCAGAATATCGCTCTCTTCGGCGCGGATGGATTTCAGCCCCGCCTCTTCCAGCTTGCGCAGCGCGCGCGGGGTCAGCTTGGTGCCGGCAGAGGCAGCCACCTCACCGGTCTCGGCATCCACCAGATCGCGCAGCAGCTTCACCCCTTTCATGGAGTCCGGCTGGAACGGCGCACGCCAGTGTATCCCCGTCCTTTTCCCACTGAACCCTTTCATAGAAACAGCTCAGGATTTCCTCGCGGGTCATGCCGTTAATCTGCTCCGGATCCTCAGCCTTGATAGAGCCATCCGCAATACCGGCAGCGGTATCAGCATCCGGCAGGGCCATCAAGAAGGTCGTGGCAGGCAGCTTGCGCTTGCGGTCAATCCGCACATTGAGAATATCCTTGGCATCATATTCAAAATCCAGCCAGGAGCCGCGATAGGGAATGATACGCGCGGCAAAGAGCAGCTTGCCAGAAGCGTGCGTCTTGCCCTTGTCATGATCGAAAAACACGCCGGGGGAGCGGTGCATTTGTGAGACAATCACCCGCTCTGTGCCATTGACGATAAAGGTGCCGTTATGGGTCATCAGCGGCATATCACCCATATAGACATCCTGTTCCTTGATGTCGCGGATGGAGCGGGCTTCGGTCTCCTCGTCAATTTCCCAGACAATAAGACGCAAGGTCACTTTCAGCGGTGAGGCATAGGTCAGGCCGCGCTGCTGGCATTCCTCAACATCATATTTCGGGTCTTCCAGCTCATAGGAGATGAATTCCAGCTCGGCCCGCTCAGCAAAGTCACGGATTGGAAACACCGATTTGAAGGCTTCTTGAAGGCCGGTATCGGTGCGCTCAGCCCCGGATATGCCCATTTGCAGGAAGCTGTCATAGCTGGAGCGCTGAACCTCAATCAGATTGGGCATTTGCGCCACTTCTTCCAACTGCCCGAAGCTGCGGCGAACTCTTTTGCGACTTTCCAGGGTGCTAACGCTTTGTGCCATCTCGGATATATCCTCAATCTGTCTCATTTTGCGTCTTGGATCCCGCGACTCTGCCAGCAATGCTGCGGCCCGGGCCCTTGCTATTCAAAAAGGTGTCTGGCCAGATGCCCTCATGCACCGGCAAAAAGACACCGACACCGGACAGTCAAAAAACTGTCCGGTGCAACGGTTTTCAGCAAGCCCCGGCGCGCCGGGCAATGCTTGCGATAATCAATTACTTGACCTCAACGGTCGCGCCAGCTTCTTCCAGCTTGGCTTTCAGCTGCTCAGCCTCATCCTTGGAAACACCTTCCTTGACCGGCTTCGGCGCGCCTTCAACCAGATCCTTGGCTTCTTTCAGACCAAGGCCGGTGATTGTGCGAACTTCCTTAATCACATTGATCTTAGACGCCCCGGCAGAGGCCAGAACCACATCAAATTCGGTCTTTTCCTCGCCAGCTGACCCGCCAGCATCACCGCCGGCAGCGCCCGCAGCAGCCACAGCGACAGGCGCCGCAGCAGAGACACCCCATTTTTCTTCCAGCAGCTTGGCCAGCTCGGCCGCTTCCAGAACAGTCAGAGCGGAAAGTTCATCCGCGATTTTTTCAATATCAGCCATCTTAAACTCCATTCAGGCTTGGTTTTTTCTGTTTTCAGTCTTGTTTCTTGATCACTGCAGCTGGTCGGCGCGCGCCTGGATAACCCGGGCCAGCGAGCCTGCCGGAGCCGCAGAGACCCGTGCCAGTTTCCCGGCCGGGGCTTGCAACAATCCGACGAGCTTGCCACGCAGCTCATCCAGAGATGGCAGACTGGCCAGCGCTTCGACCGCGCTCTTGTCCAGAATTTTGCCATCAAGTGCACCGCCAACGATGGTGACCTTGTCATTGTCCTTGGCAAAGGCGACCAGCGTTTTGGCAGCAGCCACCGGGTCAGCAGATGTTCCCATCGCTGTCGGGCCGGTGAACATTTCAGCCAAATCGGCAAATTTGGTGCCTTCCAGAGCCAGTTTGGTGATCCTGTTTTTGGTCACCTTGAAACCGGCCCCGGCCTCGCGCATTTTCAGGCGCAGCTCGGTGCTTTCGGCAACGGTCAGGCCGCTCTGGTGAGTCACCACAACCGAAGTTGCGGCGTCCAGAGTTTCCTGCAGTGATTCGATCAGTGCGGCTTTTTCTGCTCTATTCACCTGATCACTCCACTTGTTTTGGGAACCGAGGTTCCCGGGTTGCACTCAAGCGGCAAAGCCGCCCGCCTGTGGCCTGTTTGCGAGGCCATTGCGGGCATTTTCGCCGCCCAGGGCCTGCCCACAGAAGCTCCAAGCCAATCTGCACCAGCGCGCAAATTCTCTTCTCGCCCCCGTCTGTGCAGGAGATTAAGCACTGGCCGGTTTGCCAGCACACCTGCAGTCTTGGACAGGTTGCAGGGCCAGCCCTTGCGGGCCTTTCCTGCAGCTTTCCCGGCATTCAGGGCGTGCCCCGATTGCCGGAAAATTCTGTTTTGCCTGTTCTTCCCGGGCCGGCTGCTGGCCGGTCAGGATACAAGCGTATCGATAAAGACACCCGGCCCCATGGTTGAGCTGAGCGTAATCTTCTTCATATAGGTGCCCTTGGCCCCGCTGGGACGCGCCTTTTGCAGCGCATCCAGAAAGGCAGAGACATTTTCAGCAATCTTGTCCGCATCAAAACTGGCCTTGGCGATACCGGCATGAACCACGCCTGCCTTTTCTACGCGGAACTGAACCTCACCGGATTTCGCTGCCTGAACTGCAGCCGCCACATCCGGGGTCACCGTGCCCAGCTTCGGGTTCGGCATCAGGCCGCGCGGGCCCAGAACCTTGCCCAGACGGCCCACAACACCCATCATGTCCGGGGTTGCGATCACCCGCTCAAAGCCCTGTTCGCCATTTTGAATCTGCTCGGCCAATTCCTCAGCCCCGACAAAATCTGCGCCGGCCGCCTTGGCTTCCTCGGCCTTGGCATCGCGGGCAAAGACCGCGACACGCAGGCTCTTGCCGGTGCCGTTCGGCATGGAAACAGAGCCGCGCACCATCTGATCAGCATGGCGCGGATCCACCCCCAGATTGACCGAGATTTCAATCGTCTCATCAAATTTGGCCTTGGCCCCATCCTTAACCAGCTGGGACGCCTCTGCCACCGAATAAACCTGCTTGCGGTCGATTGTTTCATAGGCGGCGCGCAGCCGCTTGCCTTTTCTTGCCATCTTCTCAGCCCTCCACTACTTCAAGGCCCATCGCACGGGCCGAGCCACGGATCATCTGTTCTGCCCCATCCATATCAACCGCGTTCAGGTCTTTCATTTTCTGTTCGGCGATTTCGCGGATTTGGGCCACGGTGACCTTGCCAGCTGTCTCACGACCCGGCTCAGAGCCACCTTTTTGCAGGCCAGCTGCCTTTTTCAGGAAATAGCTGACCGGGGCTGTCTTGGTGGTAAAGGTAAAGGATTTATCCTGATAGACGGTGATCACGACCGGAATCGGCATATTCTTTTCCAGACTATCCGTGGCCGCGTTAAACGCCTTGCAGAATTCCATGATATTCACCCCGCGCTGGCCGAGGGCCGGGCCCACTGGCGGTGACGGGTTGGCTGCTCCGGCTGGGATATTCAGCTTGAGATAGCCTTCGATTTTTTTTGCCATTCTACTCTCTTTTCTAACGCCGGATACGGTTTTATCCGCATACCGGCTCCTGCTTGCTTGTCACAGCCAGACTGTTCCGCAGTCAGATTTTTTCAACCTGGCTATATTCCAGCTCAACCGGCGTGGCGCGCCCAAAAATGGACACCGACACTTTCAGCCTTGCCTTCTCATCATCGGCCTCTTCTACCAGACCGTTGAAAGACTCAAACGGGCCGTCCACAACGCGGACTTCCTCGCCAATATCGAATGTGATTGTGGATTTGGGCCGTTCCACCCCTTCATCCATCTGCCGGATCAGCCGCTCTGCCTCAGCATTGGTGATCGGCACCGGCCGGCCCTTGCCGCCCAGAAAGCCGGTGACCCGCGGCTGGGATTGCACCAGCGACCAGCTGGCATCCGTCAGCTCCATCTTGACCAGAATATAGCCGGGGAAGAATTTGCGCTCCGTCTGCACCTTGGCCCCGCGGCGCATTTCTACCACCTCTTCGGTGGGCACCATCACCTGTTCGATCAGGTCCTGCAAGCCATTGGCCAGCGCCTGCTCTTCAATCGATTGGGCCATTTTCTTTTCCGAGCCGGAAAATACATGAACCACATACCAGCGCTTTGCCATTGCTTCAGCTTCCCTTGATTCTCAGAACGGCCTGGCCGGGGCGACCGGTCAGCCACCCAGCCCCAGAACGAATTGCACAATATTTGACAGAACCAGATCGACCAGCAAAAAAATAAATCGCCGCGATGGTCGCCATCACAAAAACAGTGATTGTCGCCAGCCCGGTCTCACGCCGACCGGCCCAGGAAACCCGCTTGATTTCCTGCCTGACCTGCCTGACAAATTGCGCTGGTGTCGTCTTAGCCATAAGAACCTGTTAAAAAGCATTTTTTCCCAATCCCGGCACAAGGGCGGTGGCTGGAAAAATTGGCTTTCCCCATAAATAAGCGCCAGACAGTGAAAGGACTGACTGGCATTGCATGGTTAATCGTTCGGGCGATTTATCATTTTCTGCCCGGCAATGCAAGTCTTTGGCGGTGTTTTTTTGCCTGTTCCCAAGCCATCTGGTCTGGCATCTGTCCGGCAGGCGATTATTCCGGCTTGCACGGGGCCCCGCAGGGGGCACAGGCCCCGCCCAGCCCGGCCGGCGCGCCAACCGAAGACAGGCTGGGGCTGGTCAGGTGATCGAGCAGGACCAATCCGAAAAATCCAACCAGAACCAGCAGAAAAACAGTTTTTGGCGCGGTTTTTTGCATCTGCCTACGCCCCCTTGCCCGGGTGCGGGAAACCGAAATGCGGGCGCAGCCTGATCCCGGCCCAGCTGCCGGCCAGCGCCAGCACAAACCAGAGCCAGCCATGCAGGCTGCCCGACGCGGTGCCGGCCAGAAACGCCCCGATATTACAGCCAAAAGCCAGACGCGCGCCAATCCCCATCAACAGCCCGCCTATTGCAGCCGCCAGCAACTGTCCGGCAGGCGGCCAATTCTGGCGGCGCAACCCACCAGCCAGTGCCGCCGCTATCGCTGCCCCGCCCAGCATCCCGATATCCATCAGCGAACTGGTATCGGCCAGCACCGAATGGGGTCAGGGCGCGCTGCGGGCCAGGCCATTGCCAAAAAGCAAAGGAAGAGACATCAAAACCGAGGCTACCCGCCAGCTTTGCCCCCCACAAGGTGAAACCAAAAGTAACCCCCCAGGGATGCCCGGACAGCGCAAAGACAGCCCAGCAAAGCAGCGCTATCAAAAGGCTGGCCAGCAGCAGGCGGGCCGGCATCTGCTGGCCCCGCTTGCGACCCAGATGCCAAAACAGCCCGGCCATGCCCAGCAATAGCAGCAAATTCACGCCGGTGCGGGCCAGCTCCGGCAGGCTGCCGCCTATCTGGATCGGGTTCAGCTGGCCCCAGCCCAGTATCGGCGGCAGGATCAGCGAGCCGATCAGCGAGCCCAGCACAAAAAACGGCAAGGCCACCAGCATCCGGCCAGAACCGCCGCCAAAGCTGAACAGAACCCCCGACCCGCAGCCATTGGCCAGCTGCATCCCGATCCCGAACATAAAGGCCCCGATGAACAACGAGACAGAGACCGGGGCCAGCGAGCCGGACGCAGACAGCCCAAGGCTGGCAGCCGGAATAAAGACCAGCGCGCACAGCGCAGCCAGCAGGAAATGGGCGGACAGCCCCATCATCTGGCCGCGCTCAAGAAAATTGCGCCAGCCAGAGGCAAAGCCATATTGAAAATGCAAAAATGCCCCGCCCAGCAGCGCGCCCAGCCCCAGCAGGCCAAAGCCGCGCAGCCCGCTATCCAGAAAGGCGAGAAGGCCGACCACCAACAAGGCAACAAGCAAGGTGAGGGCAACCCCCCATTCTCTGGAAAGGGCCGGTTCTGCGGGATTTTGAGGGGATTGGGCGGTCGCTGCCTGTGCCATCTCTTATCTGCCCTGTTCTGGTTTTCTGCGCCAATGCCTGATGCCTGCCTGATGCCTGCCTGACAGGCCGGTGGCCGGGTTCCAGCGAATTATAGAAATTTTGGCCTGATAATCAAATTCATGATGCAAGATTTGAAACAGGCAGGGTTTTTGGCCCTGCCTGTTTTCGGGGGGAGGAAAAATACGCCAGCCCTCAGCTGGAGAGTTTTTTCAAAAAGCCCTTCAGCTTGTCCAGATTGGACTGGCCGGTCAGCAGCGGATTGGCCTCATCAGCACTCCATTCCACCATGGAGCCGTCATAGAGCTTGACATCCTTGCGGCCCAGCACCTCAGACAGCACAAACCAGTTGGTCGCCGCCCAATGGCCGGTATTGCAATAGCTGACAATCTGGCCGCCATCCACATCCCCATAGATTTTTGCCAGCTCCTTCCGGCTTTTCAGCTTGCCGGCTGCCTCATCAAAGGATTCCGACTGCGACAGCAGCACGGCCCCAGGAATGCGGCCCCCGGCGCGGGCCTTGCCGTGCTTTGCCTCGCCGATAAACTGCTCCGGCGTGCGGCCATCCAGCAAGATTGCCTTGCCATCAGCCGCCACCAGCTTTTTCACATCCTCTGTTGAGATGTATTTTTGCGGGCGGAAGCGGGCCTCAAAATTACCGGCTGCCGGGGCGATTTCTGCACCTTTGGCTATCTTGCCCGGATAGGCAGCCTGCCACGCCTTGTAGCCGCCATCCAGAACCGACACCCGGTCATGGCCAAAGACCTGAAAAGTCCAGTAGGCGCGGGCCGAGCTGCCGAAATCCGTGGAATTCACCCCGGCCGGAATAATCACCACATGGGTATCCGAATTCACGCCCAGCTTGCGGGCCAGGGTCTGAAACTGGGCTTCGCTGGGCAGCAGGCCAACAATATCATCGCGGCCAACCCGCCAGCCATCTTGCAGATAGTCAGAATGAACCGAGCCGGGAATATGGCCGTCCAGCCAGGTCTCATAAGACCCGCCATCAATTTTGTTGCGCAAGTCAATCAGCCGGATATTGGCCTGATCCAGATGCTGGGCCAGCCATTGCGGCGAGACCAGCGGGCCCGGGCGTATCAGCCCGCGCGACAGAGGCCAGCAGCAGCACAACAGCAAAACCGGCCAGCAGGGAAAAGATGCGTCTCATATAATCCTCCTCATCAAAGAGCGGTCAGACCATCATCAAAGATGGGTTTTTTGATTCTGGGATGGAAATAGGATTATTTTTTGTTTCCGGGAAGGTTTTTTGGAATTATAGCAAGGATTTTTTACCCAAAAGACAGGCTGAAGATTATTTTTGCGTATTTTTGGATTTTTCAGCATAGCCTTTTGAGCAGGCCGGGCGGGGAAAGAGATTTGGTCAGATAAACAGATCGCCGGTCAGGTCGCGCAATTTCTCGCCAAAAAAGGCAGAGGCACAGATTTTCTGCTGGCTGACCCCGAAACAGCTGGCCATCGCGGCGGCATAGACAGCCCGCGCATCTATGCTGGCTTGCAGGTCGCGCCCCTCAAAAAGCGTCTGTTTTGACAGGCCCGGCCAATCGGTCAGCACCTGGGCCTTCTTCAGCAAGCCGCCAGCCAGCAGCACCGCCGTGCCATAACCATGTTCGGTCCCGGAGCCGCCATTCTGGCTCAAGGTGCGGCCAAATTCAGTCAGCGAGACAATCAGCGTCTGGTCCAGCGCCGGGCCAAGGCTCTGATCCAGCACCTTTAACACCTGATCAAAATCGCGCAGATGATTGGCGTGCTCGCCGGTATCGCCGCCCTGGGCGGAATGGGTATCAAAGCCGCCAATATCAAACACCGCCACGCTGGGCCCGTTCGGGTCAGCCAGCCGCGCCCCGGCCACCTTTGCCAGTGCCGCCGGCTCCCGCCGGTCGGACACCCGGCCGCCGCCCATCATGGATAGGGGCCGGGTCTGAATGGCCTGCAATGTATCTGCCAGCAGCGGCTCTGTCTGATAGCTCTCGGCCAGCCGGTCCAGCAGCGGGCTGTCCGGCAATTTCAGGGCGGCCGGATAGAAATTATCCTGGGCCTGTTCACCGCGCAGGATCAGCGGCATCGGCAGCGAGAGTGACAGCCCGGACAGATTGGCCTGCCCCATGCCGCGCCCCAGCCAGCCGGTCGCATCCGCATAGGGCGTATACCCGCCTGATTCCATCAAATTCTGGCCTTCAAAATGCGAGCGGCCCGTATAGGGTATAGAGGCGGCGTGCACCACGGCGGCCTTGTTTTGCTGCCAGAGCTGGCCAAAATGCCGCAAGGCCGGATGCAGGCCGAAATTGCCATCCAGAGAGGCGGGCTGGCGCACCAGAATATCCGGGCGGGCGGCGGCCAGCCGGTCATCACCAATATAGGGAACCGCACTCAATCCATCCATGCCGCCGCGCAGCATCACCACAATCAGATTGCGCTTTTCGGCTGGCCCGGCCAGGCTGCGGGAAACCGGGCTGCCTGCCAGAAAAACAGCAGAAGACCCGGCGATAAAATGGCGTCTTGTGACGGTCATGCCTGCAATCCTTCCGGGCTGCAAACCAGCAGCATGATGCGGCTGTCCAGCCTGTCCTCACCGCTGAGCCGCAAGAGCTTGTCCAGCCTGTCTGTTTCTTCAAAATTGCGCGCCAGCACCGCTTTCAGATAGGCAGAAGGCCGGGCCGGTCTGGTATCAAGGCGCAGCAGTTCGGTTATCCGCCTGGCCACCCCCAGCCTGCGGATCAAATATTCCGGCGACATCCATTCCGCCTCAGTATCGGGAAAGCCATTTGGCTGTTTCGCCCGAAAGGGCAGATGCCCCAGCTCACGCAGCAGCCTTTGCGGGGCCAGCTGGACCTTGGTCGGCTTTGCGGTAAAATCTGTGGTGAAATCCTGCGGGGCGCGCGGCCAGTCCAGCCCCAATATGCGCGCAGACTGCAAAAACCAGGTTTCCGGAGCCTGAAATTTCTGGGTCTTGCCCGCATAGTCCCAGGCCACCGCCATCACCGCCTTGTGAATCGTCGGTAGATGCCCGTCTGACTTGCGCCAGGCTTCCTTGACCGGGGCAATCATCTGCGGGGTTGGCTTATCGGTGACAAAATGCTGGCAGAGCTTGGCCGAGATAAATTCAATACAGGCCGGATGGCGCACCAGATCGGCCACCAGCTGGCGCAGCTTGAATTTGCCCTTTGTTTTCTGGTCATAATTCTGTTTGTCGTGATAGGGTTTGCCCAGCACCGTCTGTGTGCCCGGCTCATGCACGCCAGGCACAAAACCAACCAGCCGGGATTCTACCCGCTCACCTTTCTTGCCATCCCGCAAAAAGCCCCAGCCGGACATGATTTTGGCTGTCTCAATCACATCTGCCTGGCTGTAGCCGCCCGCCGGAGACAGGGTGTGCAGCTCCAGCAATTCGCGGGCATGGTTTTCATTCAGCGATTTGACTTCCATATTGCGTTCGCGCCGGCTTTTGTTAAAGCTGGAATTGGGCCCGCGCGAGAGAAAATTATCCAGTGATTTCAGCATCGGCCAGGAAATTGTCACCGCATAGACCAGATCTTCTATCGATCCCCCCAGAGCGGGGCGAATCGTGTCGCGCTGCAAGGCTCCGGTGTTGAAATCAGCCAGCTTGTTCTTGTCAACAATGGTGAAGTGGTTGCCCCAGAAATGCACCAGCCTTTCAAAGACCGGGGCCGGGCCATGCACCGCCTGATAATGGCGGATGGCCAGCTCATAGCTCTCAAAATAACGCCGCCCGCTGCGGATATAGAGCGCCTCGCGCAGGCGTTTTTGTTCTTTTTCATCACGGATGGTGCGCTGGATCTTTTGCTCTTCAGTGGTAAAATCGGAACGAATATCCAGCATTTCCCGCTCGCTGAAGAGCCGCCCCGGCCAGCTCAGCGGCTGCGGCGTCTCACATTGGGCCTGGGCCCAGCTGAGCGGGTCTGCCGGGATCGCCTCATCCGGCCCCAGACCGAATCCGACTTTGCGAAAAAAATTGCGTGCCACAGCGGCCTCCGCAGGAGAAGTTGCAGCATTAGATTTTTCTAAAATAGTGGCATTGTCAACAAAATACCCCCACACAGCCTAGATTTGCAGGGCAGTCAGCAGCTTCTTGCGGGTGATTTGTGCGCCGGAAATATCAAAAACCATGCCGCCACTATCCAGCGCGACCACCCGGCTGGCCAACGCCAGAACAAGCGACAGATTTTGTTCCAGCAAGAGACAGCCAGCCCCGGCCCGGCAGCGTTTTTGAATCCAGCCTTGCATCCGCTCGATATTTTCTGCCTGCACCCCTTCTGAAGGTTCATCAAGCAGAATGACAGATCCCCCGGCCAGCATGGTGCGCACAAAGCCCAGTATCTTGCGCTCCCCACCGGACAGGGAGCCGGCCGTCTGGGCCATCCGTTCGGCCATGCGGGGAAAGCTGTCCAGCAAGTCCGGCAAGAAGCCGGTGCCGCCTGTATCAGCAAGCGCCAGATTTTCTGCAACCGTCAGGGAATCAAAGACCATGGAACGTGAAGGATAGGAAGGGTTGCCAAAAAAAAGCAAGCGGCCGGAAAAAAGCCAGCCGCCAAAGCAAAAACCCCTGCCAGTATGCCCGGCAGGGGTTTTTTGTTGTGGCAGGAGTGGAGGGGCTCGAACCCCCAACCCCCGGTTTTGGAGACCGGTGCTCTACCAGTTGAGCTACACTCCTTTAATCTGCACCTTCTGACCTACTCGACGATAGAGGCGACGACGCCGGCGCCGACGGTGCGGCCGCCTTCGCGGATAGCAAAGCGCAGCCCCTCATCCATCGCAATCGGCGCGATCAGGGTCACTTCCATCGCGATATTATCGCCCGGCATCACCATCTCGGTGCCGGATGGCAGCTCAACTGAGCCGGTCACATCTGTCGTCCGGAAATAAAATTGCGGGCGATAGTTCGAGAAAAACGGCGTATGGCGCCCGCCCTCATCCTTGGTCAGAACATAGGCCTCACACTTGAACTTCGTATGCGGCGTAATCGTCCCGGGCTGCGCCAGAACCTGCCCGCGCTCCACCTCCTCGCGCTTCGTGCCGCGCAGCAGAACACCCACATTATCGCCAGCCTCACCCTGATCCAGCAGCTTGCGGAACATCTCAACACCGGTGCAGGTCGTCTTCTGCGTCTCTTTCAGACCGACAATCTCGATCTCCTCGCCCACATTCACAATCCCGCGCTCAATGCGCCCGGTCACAACTGTCCCGCGACCGGAAATCGAAAACACATCCTCAATCGGCATCAAGAAAGGCTGATCCTTCGGACGCTCAGGCTGCGGTATATAGCTGTCAACCGCCTCCATCAGCTCCATAATCGCCTTCTTGCCAATCTCCTCATTGCTGTCTTCCAGAGCCGCCAGCGCAGACCCTTTCACAATCGGAATATCATCACCAGGGAATTCATAAGAGGACAGAAGCTCGCGAATCTCCATCTCAACAAGCTCCAAAAGCTCCTCATCATCCACCTGATCAACCTTGTTCATGAACACAACCAGCGCCGGAACACCAACCTGGCGCGCCAGCAAAATATGCTCGCGCGTCTGCGGCATCGGACCATCCGCAGCGGACACAACCAAAACAGCCCCGTCCATCTGCGCCGCACCGGTGATCATGTTCTTCACATAATCGGCATGGCCCGGACAATCCACATGCGCATAATGACGGTTATCCGTCTCATATTCCACATGCGCTGTCGAAATGGTAATCCCACGCGCCCGCTCCTCAGGGGCCTTGTCAATCTGGTCATAGGCCTGAAACTCAGCCCCGCCTGCCTCCGCCATCACTTTCGTAATCGCCGCTGTCAGCGTCGTCTTGCCATGATCAACATGACCAATCGTGCCTATGTTCACATGCGGCTTCGAGCGATCAAACTTTTCCTTCGACATGGTAAATGCCTCTCAAGTCAGTTGCGCGCTGCCGGAAATGCCCTTTTGGCATCCGGTCAGGCCCGGTTGGATTTAATGGTGGTGGGGGCTGGATTCGAACCAGCGTACGCTACGCGGGCAGATTTACAGTCTGCTGCCTTTAACCACTCGGCCACCCCACCTTTGTTCCTGCAGCGTCTGTTTGCCTGTCTGGCCCCTGCCCGAAAAAGACAGGCCCTGCGATCAAACGCAGCCAGAGAAACTTGCACAAACAATGCGGCCTGTGCGAATTAAGAAAAAACAGCCTGAATGTCAATCCCCGAATAACAATCACAGATAGCCCCCATGCCGCAAAAAAACCAAAAAAACCCCCCTTGCGAAAACCGGCCCGGCGCCCACAGGACAGGCCGCAGCGCTCTGGACCGCTGTTGAAAGCAGCTGGCAACCGGCTTTTCATCTGGGGCTGGCACGCGGCCAGCGCCGCGCTGGCCAACCCGGACCGGCAGGTTACAAGGTTGCTGACCGGCCGGGCAGATATGCCGCAACTCGCTGAATTCCTGGCCTCTTTGCCCGGCGAGCGGCAAGCCGCCCTGCCCGCCCCGCAGCAGCTTGACCCGGCCCAGCTGGACCGGCTGGCCGGGCCAGGCAGCAAGGCCGTGCATCAGCATATCGCTCTCGAAGTAGCCCCGCTGGACAGCCCGGACCTGTCGGAAATGCTGTTCGGGGCCGAAAATTTACGCTTGCTGATTCTCGATCAGGTCACCGACCCGCGCAATATCGGCGCGATTATGCGCTCAGCAGCTGCGTTTGGGGCCGATGCGCTGGTCATGACTGCCCGCCATGCGCCCGAAGAGAGCGGCCTGCTGGCCAGGACTGCTGCCGGCGCGCTGGAAAGCGTGCCGCTGGTGCGGGTGGTCAATCTGGCGCGGGCGCTGGGCCAGATGAAGGAAGCCGGGGTGCTGCTGGCCGGGCTGGAAGCAGGCGGCACAACCCGGCTGGACGCGCTGGCGGACACCGCCCGGTTGGGTCTGGTGCTGGGGGCAGAAGGCAGCGGTATGCGCCGGCTGACCAGAGAGGCGTGTGACCATCTGGCCGCGATTGCGATGCCGGGAATCGCCAAAGGGCTGCGGGCCGAATCGCTGAATGTGTCGGTCGCCGCCGGTATCGCGCTTTTTGCCACCTGTCCAGAGGAGGGGGCTGGCTGAACCGGCTGGCTTGCCAAATCGCCGCCCCTATTATATAACCCGCTTCAGTGCCGGCATGGCTCAATTGGTAGAGCACCCGATTTGTAATCGGGCGGTTGGGAGTTCGAGTCTCTCTGCCGGCACCATCTACCCCTCACATCTTTCTCCTCACATCATGGCGAAGCCTGAAGACCAAAGACCAGGAGGGGACCCTTATCAGGGAATGAGACTTTCCAATAAAATATCCAGCTCTTTATGCCTGTCAATCAGCATCATCATCGGACAATATTTGAACATGGGAGTCCCAACATATTCAGTCTGTAAATCACATTGTATTGATGCATAAATTCTCCAATTTCGCTGGGCCTCCAAAAAAGCCCCAAAATCCTTTGCAAGCCGGGTGTCCTCAATCTTTGAATTTTAATCTGCATATCCTCTTCAGCCATTTCTATAGCTTTTTCAGAACATTGAAAAACAATTGAATTATTGATTGTTCCAAAACTCTGAACGCAGTCGGAATACACAGTTTCGTATAAAGAGGCTGCAAGGCTATTGGAAAAATGAGCCATCAATAAGAAGGGAAATGCAATGAATAATGCGCGCACCTGATACACTCCTGCAGTGATTGCACAATGCCTACAAATCAATATGTTAGCACAGAGCTGTGAAACCGCTCAAAATTTCAGTCAGAAAAATCATCCTGGTCAATTATAACACCGCGAAACCCAAGCGTTGTGTTCACGATTTTTCGCGCCATTCATTTTCAATTTTCCCCATACAGGCAAACAGGCCTGCATGGCTTCTTGCGAGTCATATTCAAATATATGCGCCAGCTGATGCTTTCTTTTGTTCCAAATCCTTGTTGTCGTGTATCGTTTGAGGCCCAATCTTTCCAATTCTGGCATGAATTTATGCTTCACGTCACGCCAACGCGAGCAACTCAATTCAAGGTCATTTTCTGATTTGAATGTTTGAATAGAAATATTAACCAGCATTGACGCTATCCCTTGTGTGACTGTCTTTTTTTCCAGCTTCGGCCTTTATCAGTTTCAAAGATTATGCAATCAAGGTCAACATCCGCTGATGGGACGCTCTTTGAAAACGCTTTCGCACCATAGGTCACAGGCCGGCGGTAACAGGTTGGCCTTGGGCTTCCCAAACGCTTAATACCAGATGATGGGCCAGGCGTGCGTTTGCGCACCCCTTGCCAGAGGGGTGGTGCAGGCGCCATTTGGATGCTGGCCAAATCCATTCTGGTCACAGCTTGTTTATCAGCATTTCCAGTTTTCGTATGCGTTTTGTGAGGGCCTTTTGCTCTTCTCTGGCCAGCGCGATTTCCATGCGCATCATCTCCAGAAGTTTTTCCCCCCGGCCCCGGCTGGCTGAGACAGACTTGCCGCTATTTCCCTCTCCTGCCAGAAAATAGGTGGGGCTGACCCCCAGCAAACCGGCCAGCGCATTCAGCTTGTTCACCCGTGGCTCGCTTCTGTCATTCTCCCAGGATTTGAGCGTGCCGGGCTTCACGCCGAGCAAATTGGACGCCATATGGAGGCTCATACCGGCATTCTGGCGCGCGGCATACAGGCGCCCGCCCAGGGTCGATTCTTCCAACCCGTTTGACAAGACATTCTCTGCAAGGCTTTGCTGGTCATGTTTTATCCTTTTCAGCGACTTGATGTCGTATTAAGACTACTACATCCCGGCCGCCTTTACCAGCGTCTGACTGGCACAAAGATTGCTTATGACCGAAAGAACCTAGAAAAACTGACCGGGGGAAAGGGAATGAACCAGCTGGCCGGGCCACAGATTGCCGCGCATGAACTCCAGTCCTTTTCAGAGAGTGCCAGGATGTCGCCTTGTTTGCTGAATATGCCCGTGACAGCCAGTATCATCTGCAAGATGGCAACTTAATCCATGCAACGGCCCTGATTAATTGGTCTGTTACCAAAATGGGTCTTGGCAATGTGATTGGGCCGTTCGCCTGTATCGGCCAGCCGCCGCAGAAAATCATCAAGAGCGGTGCGGCGAGATTCGCATCGGCAATGGCAATATCCTGCGCGAATATGTCTCTGTGACCTGCCCGCAGGCCGGCGGCATAACCCGGCTGGGCGACCAAAATTACCTGATGACCGCCACCAACATCAATCATGACTGTGTTCTTGAAGACCAAGTCATCATCGGCAGCCATTCCAGTATCGCCGGGCATTGCCATATCATGAAAGGATGTTATCTGGGAATGAACGCAGCTGTGCATCAATTCTCCCTGCTCGGTTCCTGGGCGCTTGTCGGGATGGGGTCCACGGTGATCAAGAAAAGCCGTATTTTTCCAGGCCAGAAATATGCTGGCAGCCCGGTGCGGGCGCTGGGGCTGAACCATATTGGCCTGAGCGCAATGGCATCTCGCACGCCCAGCTGGCGGCTGAAAACGCCGCTATCTGCAGCTGGCCGCCCGCCCCCGGGCAACCGGATAAGGGCCGGGTATCATGACCGCATCATGCCTGGCCCAGCTCTGCCAGATTGCCGGAAAACCTGTTCTGGCCAGGCATGATGCTGTCTTTTGTGTGGCCGCCATCAGAGAGTATATCCGGCAAAACCGGCCACAACAATTTGCCGGGCCTGAGCCGCTGCTGACCCCGCGCTTCTTGCTGAAATACTCCAACAGCTGGATATGCAGACCGGCATCTCCTTTGCCGGGGAATATTTCCTGTTTGTCTATTCCCTGGCCGATGAATACAAACAGGTTCAGGAACGCATAGAGACCCATATCGCCCGCCCTTACCGGGACTGGCTTCTTGGCTTGCGGCTGGCGCTTCCCGGCTGCCCCTTGCGGCGGCAAGGCGGACAGATTACCTGTTTTTATGCCGCCATGCGACGATTAGCGGCGGCTATGCGCCGGGCGGGTCCGTCTATAGTTTCAGCGAGGCCCTGCTGGCCAGCGGCGCGCGCATGGCCATCGCTTCTTTTGGCCAGATTGACAGCGCTTTTATGGAGCTGCAAAAGACGCATCCGGGGCTGTCCTTATTCGCCCTTGCCGAAAAAGCAGCTGGTGCCGCGCATGGAAGAATTATTGCGGCTGATTGTCGAGGCCCGGCCACGGTCATCTTAACCGAGATAGAGTTTGACCTGCCCTCTGTCCTGTCGATATTGCAGCTGCCGGTGCCGATAATCTATCTGTCGGCTGGCTATTACTGCCTGCCCTGGTATGACCGCATTGGGCTGACCACAACCCTGTCTGATCAGCCCGCAGGTAACCGGCAAGAAGATTATTTTGAGATACCCACCTTCCTGCATCCATCTGTCATGAACCCGCCAGTTGCTGGCAAAAAGCTGGCCGGGATGCGCGCTGAGCTGGGGTATCAGCCCAGAGGGATTTGCCTTTGGGGCCTTGCCAGAATGGAAAATTCAGCCCCGATTTTCTGGATCCTGTGCCGGGCTGCTGGCTTCTGTAACTCCTGCGCAAAAAGTTGATTTTGGCAGGCCCCAATGACCGCCAGCCGGTCACCGCAAGGCTGGCAGACCAGACAGCTTCGGGCCGCGCCCTTATCCTTGGCCAGTCGGATGCACATTTGCTGGGTAATCTGATGGATTGCGGGTTGGATACATTCCCCACCCATTCCGGTTTTTCCGTGATGGAGCTGATGGCGAAACCGTGCCGGTGCTGGCCTGTACAGCCCGGTATCGATGGCAACTGAAGACAGCTGCCCGCCGAGCCTGTTTGATAGCAAAGAAGAGTTTGAAAGCAAGCCTTCAACAGGTTGGTGGCAGATGTATCCTATCAGCAGAGCGCTGGCTGCAGAGACCGCCCGTTTGATGTGCCGCGGTGGACGCCTTT
>JAYPQA010000022.1:0-73902 GCA_038131695.1 Alphaproteobacteria bacterium
TTCTTTTTTACGTGGCTTGCTCAGCCCACGTTGAAGCATCCTGTTCGTCATTATAGGCCCAAATGGCCCCTTCATCGAGGTCAAACCACCAGCCATGCAGGCGCAGATCCCCTGCTGCCAGCCGTTCGGCAATCCAGGGGAAACCGCGCAGATTTTGCAGCGAGGAGCGCAGCCCGGCCTGTTCGGCACGGCGGGCCAGACTGTCCTTGTCCGGATTGTCCATCTCAGCTGCCACCGCATCGCGGGCGGTCGTTATCCAGGGTTTCAAAAACTCCCGCCCGGCGAGGTCATCGCCTGCCAGATGCGCACACAGACCGCCAATCCCGCCGCATTGGGCATGGCCCATCACCATGATTTCCGGCACTTTGAGATCGCGCACCGCATATTCAATCGCCGCGCTGACCGCCGGCAAGGGGGCAGCCGGATCATAGGGCGGGACCAGATTGGCCACCACCCGCACCATAAACAGATCTCCCGGCTGGACACCGAACAAGAGTGCCGGATCAACCCGTGAATCAGAACAGGCGATGACCAGCATTTGCGGCTCCTGGCCCTGGCTGGCCAGCCGCGCCATCAGGTCATTGCCGGGCCCGAAAAAGCTTTTCTGAAAATCCCCAAAACCGGCGAGGAGAGACGGTATAATCGACATGGCCAGAAGATAGCGGAAAACCCGCCCTTTATTCAAGAAAAATGAGCCTCAAAAATACGCCAATTCTTGCGTCAGAAAAAACCCGCAAGCCCTTTTTTCCGGCCTGTGCCACACTAGGTTGAGATCAGTCCAGCGCCTGTTCAGGCGATTTTATATCCAGAGGATTACGACCATGCCGGCCATCCCTTATGCCATTACCACCGATACCGCAGACAAGTTTGAATTCAGCTTCCCCTGCATCCTCCACCTCATCACCGCCCTGCGGGTGCATCAGCTGCTGGAAATGCTGATCGACCAGCTGAGCCGGGATGTGCGGGAAATTGAAACAGCCAATGGCGATGTGCTGCAGGCGCTGGCCATGGCAATCGCGGTCCGCAGCCGCATGATCGGCGCCGACCCGGCTGTTACCGCCCGGCTGGCCAGCGAGCTGGTTGAAACGGCCCTGGCGGCGGCAGCTGAAGCGGAGAATTGGCAGCCCCCTTCCGGTCATGCCTGACCGGCTAATCCAGCTGGGCTGGGCCTTCGGCTTGAAGATCAGGCCAATCAAAATCTTTGTCAGCCAGCAGCTTTAAGGCGCACCCAAACCACCTGCTCCAGCCCCAGCGCCATAGAGATGCGGAACAAAGCCCACCCCTTGATGGCTCCCAGACCAGCTCCAGCCCGTCTGTTGCCACACAAACCAGCACCAGCCCGGCCCGCCCGGCAAAATGCTTTTCCGCCGTTTCCTTGACCTGTCCGGCCGCCGAGAAATGGATAAAACCGTCTGCCGAGGTCAATTTCCGCGCCGCGAAAAACCCCTTCTTCTTCAGCCTGAAGCCAGAGCTCTGCTGAACAAATTTTATAGATAAAGCGCTCAGAAGCGGTCATTGGGGCCAAAATCCTGTTATTTGCCTGGTAGATTATTTGCCCTAGTCTGCCACTTGACATAGCCCAGATCACTTCCCAAATCCAGAGGCGCGCCGCAGGACAGGCTGCCCAGCAAATTTGCCAATCAAGGAGCATTGAAAAGATAATGAGTGCAAAAACCCATGCTTTTGAGGCGGATACCGGAAAAATTCTGGATATTGTTATCCACTCGCTTTATTCCAACCGGGAAATTTTCCTGCGTGAGCTGATCTCCAACGCGTCCGATGCGCTGGATAAGCGCCGCTATCTGGCGGCCACGGATCAGAGCCTGCAAGGCGAGGAGGCTGCAGAAATCCGCCTGAGCGCAGATGCCAAGGCCCGCACCCTGACGATTTCGGACAGCGGTATTGGGATGGATGAGGCGGATATGGTTGCCGCGCTTGGCACGATTGCCAAATCCGGCACGGCCAGCTTTCTTGAACAGATGGCCGCCGCCGATGCCAGCAAGGATGAAACGGCGCAAATCTCTCTGATTGGCCAGTTCGGCGTTGGGTTTTATGCGGCTTTCATGGTTACTGAAAAGGTAGAGGTTATCTCGCTGAAAGCAGGCAGCCAGTCCGCTTGCCGCTGGGAATCAGATGGCAAGACCGGCTTTTCCACCGGCCCGGCCTCGCGCCCGGCCAGCGGCACGGATATTATCCTGCATCTGAAAAAGGATGCCCGCGAATTTGCTGATGAGCAGCGGATCAGCTGGCTGGTCAGCAAATATTCTGATCATATCGGCTATCCGGTTATCTGGGTCGGTGGTGAGGAGGGGGACAGGCAGCTGAATTCGGCAGCCGCCCTGTGGACCCGCGATAAAAAAGACATCACCGACGAACAATATCAGGGTTTCTACAATGAATTGGGGGCGGGCTATGATACGCCCTGGATGACGATGCATAACCGCACTGAGGGGACTGTCCAGTTCACCAGCCTGCTGTTTATTCCGGGGGCGCGCCCGTTTGACCTGTTCAATCCGGAGCGTAAATCGCGCCTGCAGCTCTATATTAACCGGGTCTTTATCACCGATGAATGTGAGGATTTGATCCCGCCCTGGCTGCGCTTTGTGCGCGGCGTGGTGGATACGCCGGACCTGATTTGAATGTCAGCCGGGAGATGCTGCAGCACAATCCCGGCCGTGCTGAAAATAAAGAAGGCGCTGATCCGCCGCCTGTTATCTGAATTGAAAAAGGCGGCCGGCAAGGATGCGGAGTCCTTCGCCAAATTCTGGGAAGATTTCGGACTGGTTATCAAAGAGGGGCTGTATGAGGATGCCGACTGGCGCGAGCAGATTCTGGGGCTGTGCCGGTTCCGGTCTGCCGCCAGCGGGGCGCTGCTCAGCTTGCCGGACTATATTAAGGCGATGGCCGACAAGCAGGAGGAGATTTTCTACCTGTCAGCCGAATCTGCGGCGGCTGCGGCTTCCAGCCCGCATCTGGAAGGGTTCCGCAAGCGGGGTTTGGATGTGTTGCTGATGACCGATCCGGTGGACCAGTTCTGGCTGCCCATGATACCGGAATTTGAGGGCAAGAAATTCACCTCAATTTCGGCCGGGGCTGTCTCGCTGGACAAGTTTGATGAGAACGCGCCAGAGGATGCGGCCAAGGAAGAAAAGAAAACCGCCAAGCCGGGCGATTATGAAAAGCTGCTGGCGGCGATGAAAGAGGCGCTGGGCGATCAGGTCAGCCAGGTGCGCCTGTCCGGCACGCTCACCGACAGCCCGGCCTGTCTGGTCAGCGAGGCAGGCGGCATGGATATTCAGATGGAGCGGCTGATGCGCGCCCAGAACAGCGCCTTTGAGGGGATGCCCCGCATTCTGGAAATCAACCCGGATCATCCGCTGATTGACGGGTTGCGCGGCAAGCTGGAGGAGGGGCGCCATGATCTGGCGGCGGAAGCCTCAGAGCTGTTGTTTGATCAGGCCCGTATTCTGGAAGGCCAGCCGCCGCGTGATTTGACCGGCTTTGCCCGCCGCCTCTCCCGCGTTATGGAAGCGGCGGTCACCGCGTCCGGGTAAGGCGCAGCTGCAGCTGCTCTATAGCCATATCCGGCACCAGCACAAAGCCGGTCATCATGCCCAGCGGCATGGGCTGTGGCGGCTGGACACTGAGATTGAGCCCGCCCCCATAGAGCAGGAAATCAGACAGCGGCGCAGACAGGGCCCGCCCTGATTGCGGCAGATAGCTCTCAATCAGATAGGCCAGCTGGCCTGCAGCCTCATCCGGTGAGGGCAGGTCCGGCTGGCGTGCCCACAAATCCAGCAACCCCTTGTCGCGAATATCAAGGCGCGCCTCATCCAGCCTGATCTGGGCCAGCATTTGCAGGGCTTCTTCAGGGTCAGCCTGCATACCGGACGGGTTCAGGCTCCGGGCATAGATCATCTCGTCCATTTCAAAGCGCAATTCGGTGGCAAGGCTGGCCAGCCCGGCCACATTGAACAGAAAACTGGTCTCTGATTCCAGCACCTGGCGGGCCCGCCTTATCGCGCTGCGCCCGGAAATATCCATCAGCAATTCTGACAGCCCGGCCTCGGACAGGGTGAGATCAAACTCAGCAGCTGCCTGGCTCTCGCCATAGGGAAGCAGGCGAATATCCGGCATATCAAAGCGCAGCTGTGAAATATAGATTGCCCCATTATCCATCTGGTCAAAGCGCCAGTCGCTGGCTTCCATGCGGGCCGCTTGCAGGGCCACCCCTTCAGACGGGGCCAGCATGGTCAGATTTTCCAGCCGGAAGCCGGTCTGCTGGCCGTTCAGAATAGCCGGGCTCAAACCCGCCATTGGATTTTGCTGAACCAGCCAGCCTATCGGCAAATCGCGGGCTTCCATGCTTTCGATAAATAGCTCTTCGGTTCCGGACCCCCAGGCGGTCAGCCCGTCTATCTCCAGACGCTGGATAACGAAATCGGCCTCTTCGGCCTGGCCTTTTGAGCGCATCAGAAGCCGGTCAGCCTCAGCCACCAGATCCCCATATTCCCACAGCCCGACCTGGTAAATTTCCCCGGACAGCGAGTTGGAGTTAAAATTGCCGGCTTCAAAGGACAGCGCCAGCCCGTCTTCCAGCTCCAGCATGATGCGCGCAGACAGGCTGGCCGGCAGGAAGGCCAGCGAGAAAGTCAGAAGCACTCCCAGAACAAAACCCGCAAGCTGATTTGCCAGCCAGCCGGACAGGGCCTTCAAAATGGGGTTGCGGTGCGCGCTCATATCCTAGTCCTTTCCGGCAAGTGGGGGGTTTTCGATCCTTTATACTGCCACAGCCTGTATTTCGGATTTTTGCAACAGCAAACCAGGCTCTATATCAGATACATCAATGATAATCTGATCGCCATCCGCAAAATCACCGGCCAGCATTTTCTCCGCCAGCGGATTTTGGATCTGGCGTTGCAAGACGCGCTTGAGCGGCCGTGCCCCGTAATGCGGGTCATAGCCTTCATCAGCCAGCCAGTGACGCGCCGCTTCGGTCAGGCTGAGGGTGATCTGCCGCTCAGCCAGCCGATCTTGCAGCCGCACCAGCTGAATATCCACAATCCGGGCCATATCCCCGCGATCAAGGCGCTGGAACAGCAGCACCGATTCCAGCCGGTTGAGAAATTCCGGCCGGAAGGCGGCCTGCACCTCTTCCATCACCTTGTCGCGCACCGTATCCACCTGTTTGCCCTCCGGCACTGAGAGCAGCGTATCCGCCCCCAGATTGGAGGTGAGCAGAATCAGCGTATTGCGGAAATCCACTGTCCGGCCCTGGCCATCGGTCAGCTGGCCTTCATCCAGCAGCTGCAAAAGCACATTGAAAATATCGGGATGCGCCTTTTCAATCTCGTCAAACAGGATGATCTGATAGGGGCGACGGCGCACCGCTTCGGTCAGGCTGCCGCCTTCCTCATAGCCAACATAGCCCGGCGGGGCTCCGATCAGGCGGGAAACCGCGTGTTTTTCCATATATTCCGACATATCAAGGCGCAGGATCGCATCATCCTTGTCAAACAGGAATTCCGCCAGCGCCTTGGCCAGTTCGGTCTTGCCAACGCCGGTCGGGCCCAGCATCAAAAAGCTGCCCAGCGGCTGGTTGGGATCATTCAGCCCGGCCCGCGCCCGCCTTGTGGCATTGGCTATGGCCGAAATCGCCTCTGCCTGACCGATCACCCGCTGGCCCAGCCGGTTTTCCATACCGAGCAGCTTTTCTTGTTCGCCAGACAGCATTTTGGCGACCGGTATGCCCGTCCATTGATGGATGATCTGGGCGATATGGCGGCTTTCAACCTGCTGGCCAATCTGGTCATTTTCAGCCAGGGCCTGTTTTGCGGCCTCCAATTCCTGCTCCAGTCCGGGGATGATGGCATAGGACAGCTCAGCTGCCTTTTCCAGCTCGCCCTTTCTTTGTGAGACTTCCAGCTGGTGGCGGGCTTCTTCCAGCCGCAGCTGCAAATTCTTGACCTCAGCCGACAGGTTTTTCACCTGCTCCCAGCTTTTTGTCTGCTCAGCCGATTGCGTTTCCAGACCGGCCAGCTCATCTGCCAGCTTGTCCAGCCGCTTGGCAGAGGCCGGGTTATCCTTCTCTCTGGTCAGGGCGGCCTGCTCAATTTTCAGCTGCAAAATCTGCCTGTCCAGACTGTCCAGCTCTTCGGGCTTGGAATCAGACTGCATCCGCAGATGGCTGGCCGCCTCATCCATCACATCTATCGCCTTGTCCGGCAAAAACCGCTCATTGATATAGCGGTTGGAAAGCTGGGCCGCCGCGATCAGCGCATCATCGGTGATACGCACGCCGTGATGGGTTTCATATTTTTCCTTCAGCCCGCGCAGGATGAAGATTGTATCCTCCACGCTCGGCTCGCCGATATAGACCGGCTGAAAGCGGCGGGCGAGGGCGGAATCCTTTTCCACATATTTGCGGTATTCATCCAGCGTCGTGGCCCCGATACAATGCAGCTCTCCGCGGGCCAGCGCCGGTTTCAAGAGATTGGAGGCATCCATCGCCCCGTCTGTCTTGCCAGCCCCGACCAGCTGATGCATCTCATCAATGAACAGCACCACCTCGCCGCCGCGCTCCTCAATCTCTTTGAGAACCGCTTTCAGCCGCTCTTCAAACTCGCCGCGATATTTCGCCCCGGCAACCAGCGCGCCCATATCAAGGGCCAGAATGGATTTGTCTTTCAGCGCTTCGGGCACATCACCCGACACAATGCGCTGGGCCAGCCCTTCGGCAATCGCCGTTTTGCCCACACCCGGCGCACCGATCAGAACCGGGTTGTTCTTGGTCCGGCGGGACAGGATTTGCACCGTGCGGCGCACCTCCTCATCGCGGCCAATGACCGGGTCCAGCCCGCCCCTGGCGGCGGCTGCGGTCAGGTCGCGTGCATATTTCTCCAGCGTTTCAAAAAGCTCATCCCCGACATCGGAATCAATCTGCCGGCCGCCGCGCATCTCCTCTATCGCTTCTGCCAGTTTCTTGACATCAAGGCCCTGTTTTTTAAGTAGCTTTCCAGCTGCCTCTCCTTTTCCAGCCAGCGCCAGAAGCACCGCATCTGCGGCGATGAAACTGTCGCCGCGCTGTTTGGCCCAGCTTTCGGCCTCCGCCAGAATTCGGGCCAGGGCCGGGCTCATATGCAGCTGCGCTGCCTCGCCGCTCACCTCCGGCAATTTTGCCAGTTCCGTCTCCAGCCGGGCAGGCAGCCCGGCCACATCCGCCCCGCCGCGCGCCAGCAATTTGGTCAGCGTCACAATCTCCGCCTCCAGCAAGCCGCTGAGCAGGTGCAGATCAGTCAGATTTTGGTGGGAGGCGGCCAGCGCCTTATTTTGGGCAGCACTCAGCGCGCCACGCATTACAGAGGTAAAATTTTGTGCATCCATTGTCTCATGCCTTTCATTTCCGGCCTGAATCTGAACTCAAGCAGCATTCAGCCCTGTCATCGAAAA
The DNA here is from genome assembly GCA_038131695.1 of Alphaproteobacteria bacterium. GTDB lineage: Bacteria > Pseudomonadota > Alphaproteobacteria > Puniceispirillales > Puniceispirillaceae > JADHLK01. Next base: position 7,450 of record JAYPQA010000022.1, read on the forward strand.
ACTGTCCCGGCCTGCCCTGATAGCGGCACAGACCGGCTTTGTTGCCATTGGAAAACCCGCCCGTTGCGGCATTTTCCGGCCTCATCTTCATGTGGGAAGCCGCGGCTGGTTTATCAAGGGCCGCCTGCCCGCTGGCCGCAGCAGCCCGCAATCCGGATAGGGCTGCGGAATAAAAACACATTGCAAAGCAGGCAAGGATTCAGGGCATTGTTTTGACTGGAAATCTGCCAGAGAGCCGAAAACAGGGACTTCTGGAAAGAGGATTTTGGGAACGCGGATTTTGGAAAGCAAATGACAAACGCATACCGGGGTGGCCAGCTGCTGGTGGCCTGTCTGGAAAAAATGGGGATTGAGCGCTGTTTTGGTGTGCCGGGGGAATCCTATCTGGAGGTTCTGGATGCGCTGGCCGATTCGGCCATCGAATTTGTGAATTGTCGGCATGAAAGCGCAGCCAGCTTTGCCGCTTCGGCCTCCGGCAAGCTGACCGGCCAGCCGGGCCTGTGTTTTGTGACCCGCGGGCCCGGGGCGACCAACGCCTCTATCGGTGTGCATGATGCGATGCAGAATAGCAGCCCGATGATCCTGTTTGTCGGCCAGATAGCTACCAGCCGCACAGATCGCGAGGCATTTCAGGAGCTGGATTATCGCCGTTTTTTCAGCCCGCTGGCCAAATGGGTGACCCAGATAGACAAGGTGGAGCGCATTCCCGAAACCCTCAGCCGGGCCTTTGCCACAGCGCTCAGCGGGCGGCCGGGCCCGGTGGTGATCGCCCTGCCAGAAGATATGCTGGCGCAGGAGACACAAGCCGCGCCGGTCGGCCTGCCCAGCCTGGGGCGGGCGGCGGCAGACCCGGCCCGGCTGGCGGCGGCACTGGACAGGCTGCTGGCTGCAGATCGCCCGCTGATCATTGCTGGCGGCAGCGGCTGGAATACGGCCGGGCAGGATCATCTGCAAGAATTTGTTGAAACCCATCACATTCCGGTATTGGGCGGGCATCGCCGCCAGGATGTGCTGGATAATTTCAGCCCGGTCTATGTCGGGGATACCTCGGTGGGGCTGTTGCCCCATACCGCTGATCTGATCCGCCGGGCGGATGTGATCTGGGCGATGAATATCCGCTTTGGTGAGGTCACAACGGCAGACTGGCAGCTGCACCCGGTGCCGAAAATGGACAGTTTTTTAATCCACAGCCATGCCGGGCCAGAAGAGCTGAACAAAATCTATCAGGCGGATATGGCCTTCAATGCGGACCCGAATCTGCTGGCCAAACAGATGGCCGGACAGGCATGGCCGGGCAGGCAGACGGGCTGGCAAAACCGCACGCCAAAAGGCTGGACTGGCTGGCAGCGGCGCGCGCAGAATATGACGCTGCGTCTGTTCCGCCTGCCCAGGACAGTCCGGTGGATATGGGCTTTGTGATGGGCTGGCTGCAGGATAATCTGGACCCGGATGCTATTTTAACCAACGGGGCTGGTAATTTTGCGCTCTGGCCCAGCAAATATTTTCGCTATTCCAGGGGGCAACGCCTGCTCGGCCCGCAATCCGGGGCGATGGGCTATGGCGTGCCGGCGGCGCTGGCGGCCAGCCTGCATTATCCGGGCCGTCAGGTGATTTGCTTTGCCGGTGATGGGGATATGCAGATGTCGCTGGCGGAGCTGGCCAGCATCCGGCAAAGCGGGGCGCGGGTGCTGATCCTGATCCTGAACAATGCCAGCTACGGCACGATCCGGATGCATCAGGAAACCCATTTCCCGGCCCGCAAATCCGCAACCGATCTCATCAATCCTGACTTTGCCGCTGTTGCCAGAGCCTGCGGCCTGTTTGGCGAGCAGGTCGCAAGAACAGAGGATTTTCCGGCCGCCTTCGGGCGCTTGCAGGCCTCAGATACGGGCGGGGTGCTGGAACTTGCCATTGCAACAGAGGCTATTGCACCTTTGAAAACACTCAGCCAGCTGGGCAAAAATGGAAAAACAGGAAAAGCGTGATGACAGAGTCTCTTGCAGGTATCAAGGTGCTGGATTTGAGCCGCGTTCTGGCCGGGCCCTGGGCCACCCAGTCGCTGGGGGATTTGGGGGCAGAAATCTGGAAGATAGAGCGGCCGGGTAGCGGCGATGACACGCGCAGCTGGGGCCCGCCCTGGATTTTGGAGCCCAAGGATGGAAAGGCGGGTATTTCTGCCTATTTCGCCTCAGCCAACCGCAATAAAAAATCGCTGGCGATTGACTTTACCAGCAAGGCAGGCAGCGATCTGGTGCGCCAGCTGGCAGCCGAGGCAGATATTCTGATTGAGAATTTCAAGCTGGGCGGGCTGGCCAAATATGGGCTGGATTATGACAGCCTCAGCAAAGTGAACCCGCAGCTGGTTTATTGCTCGCTGACCGGCTTTGGCCAGAGCGGGCCGGATGCCGGCCGGGCGGGCTATGATTTCATGATTCAAGGCTTGGCCGGGCTGATGAGCGTGACCGGTGAGGCAGGCGGTATGCCGGTAAAGGTGGGGGTGGCACTGGTCGATATTCTGACCGGGCTGAACGCGACCATCGCCATTCTGGCCGCCCTGCGCCACCGCGAGCAGACCGGCACCGGCCAGCATATTGACATGGCCCTGTTTGATGTAGCGGTTGCCAGCATGGCCAATCAGGCGCTGAATTATCTGGCCAGCGGCACGCCGCCGGGCCTGATGGGCAACGCGCACCCCAATATCGTTCCCTATCAGGCTTTTGCAACGGGTGACGGGCATATCATCCTGACCATCGGCAATGACAGCCAGTTTGCCCGTTTTTGTGATCTGGCGGGATGTAGCGAGCTGGCAACGGACCCGGCCTATCAAACAAATGAGGCGCGGGTGAAAAACCGTGACCAGCTTTGCCCCATATTGGCTGAGATTTTGCTCACCCGCAGCAGTGCTGACTGGCTGGCCGCCTGTGAGGCGCACAAGATTCCGGCCGGGCCGGTCAATCGCCTGGATCAGGTCTTTGCCTCTGCCCAGGCCCAGGCCCGCGCCCTGTCAGCAGAAATAGACGGGCCGGACGGTCTCGCTGTTCCAAGTGTCGCCAGCCCGCTGCGCCTGTCCAAAACGCCGCCGCAAACCAAATTGCCGCCGCCGCTGCTGGGGGCGGATACGCCAGCCTGCTGGCCCGGCTGGGCTTGCCGGGAAAAAGAAATCGCAAAACTGGCAGAAGAGGGTTATTGAATTGGGGTAAGCTGGGGCCGGATGCCGGATGCTGGGGCTATCCGATCAGGAAAAACTGGCCACCCTCAACCAGAAAATACAGATAGGCAATGATCAGGGCAGGCACAGCTGAATAGAGCGTTGCCAGCAGCGCCGCTTTCGGGGCCAGCGCAAGGGCCGGAAACAGCGCGTCACCATCATTGCTGATGGCATTGCCCAGCTGGGCCGATAGCGGAATAAGCCCGGCCAGATAGAGCGAGGTTATCACCACCTGCGGGCCGCATCCGGGCAAAAAACCAACCAGCACAGCCAGCAGCGGCGTGACCAGCACAAAGCCGCTGAACAGGCTTTGCAGATCGAGGTCAAACAGGAAAATCGTGACCTCAAACATCAAAAAGGCCGCCACCACCCAGGTGGTGACAAAATTGGTATCGGTAATGGTCTGGGCCAAAATACCGCCCTGATCCGGCCGCTGCGGCAGCGTTACAAGCCGCGGCAACAAGAACATGACAAGGCACAAGGAGCCCGCCACAAAGCCCAGAAAACTGGCCGGGCGGCTCCAGTCGCCGATCGCCAGCAGCTGGTCAACATCTATTTGAAAGGCGGTCAGCAAGCCGATCAGCAAGCCGGGCAGAAACAATAGCAGCCAGCATTTCTCCAACAGCGGATGCGACCAGGTGAGATGGCGGGGATCCTGCGGCATGGGATCAGGCAGCTGGGCCTTGCCGGGCCGCATGAAACCCGGCCCATGCAGCCAATCAACAAAAAACCCGGTCGCTGAGCCCACCACAAAGCCCAGCACAAAGACAAATAACCCGGTCAGCGGCTCCTTGGCCAGCAGCAAAAAGGCCGCATCCCCCATCGTCGCTGTCAAAGTCGCCAGAACCGAGCCAAAACTGAGCCGGCCGGAGACAAAGCGGGTCACCACAATAATCGCCCCGCCACAGCCGGGCAGGGCCCCCAGCAAGGCTGCCAGCGGCACCTGCCAGCGTCCGGCCCGCGCCAGCTTTTCGGTTAAATCCAGCTGAAAGGCCCGCTCTATGCCATAAAACAGGAACAGCGTTGCGCCGACAAAGGTGGAGACCTGAATATAGGCATCTGAAATTGCCAGTGCGATAACCTCTGCCAGACCCTCTTGCGGCCACCAGATAAACAAAATCGCCAGCAGAACCAGCCCGGCTGTCAGCCCGGCCGGAAAGCGGCGGGCCATCATCTGGGGCATGGCGGTGCTGTTATTCATCATTCAGAAAATCCCTATACACAAATTCCGGGCGCGGAGGCTCTGTTCGGCCGGGTCCGCTGTCTTTTTGTGGTTACGACTTTTTTGTTTAACAGATACGCTGATTAATATAGCGTGCTTATGAAGTTAGTCAAGGCTAAATTGTGGCGGGAACAGGCGCGCAGCCTGTAAATAGCGGGGGACAGGCCGGGGATAGGAGGGGGGCTTTTGGCTGATATTTTGGCCGGCAATCCGGGCTGGTTAGCCGGGCTGTCACCTGTAAGGAGGGGCAGCTATTCCGGCAATTTGGCCATTTCGGCCTTGAGCAGCTGGGCTGCTTGCCCGTCTGGCGGCATTTTACCCAGCAGGTCCTGCCAAATCTGGCGAGCGTCCTGCGGCTGGCCAGACAGGCGCAGGATATGGCCCTTGAAAAACAGCCCTTCTAGCCGGTCCGGGGCCTGCAATAGCAGCTGTTCAGCCAGCTCTTCGGCGGTTGCCAGCTGATCCGGTTCGGGCGTTATCGCCAGCAGTTTTTCCAGCGCCATAATGGCCAGCGCGATCTCCCCGGGGGCGGATTTGGCCGCCCCGGCCAGCGCATCAAAAACCTGTTCCGGCCTCTCCAGCACATCCAGAGAGCGGGCCAGACGCAGCCAGCCTTGCGTATCTTCCGGGGTGTCTTGCAGCCGTTCAGCCAGCCCGGCAACCATCTGCTCAATCATCTCAGCCTGCTCGTCTGGCTCTGGCAGCTCCAGCGCGATACCGGCCCGGTCTGCGGCCATTTCGAGGTTTTCGCGCACCCGCGCGCGCCAGGGTGCAGCGGGCGGGGCGGCTTGCAGAACCTGCTGCCAGATCTCGGCGGCCCTGGCAAAATCCTCATCCTGCCAGGCGGCCATCCCGGCCAGAAACAGGGCCCGCGGCTCATCCGGCTCAAGTTTCAGGGCGCGGGCTATAATCTGGCGCGCCGGAGCGGTAATCTGGCCATCTGCGGCGCGGCTCAGGGCTTCGGCCTGCATGGCCAGTATCGCCGCGTTCGGCCCGGTCAGCTGCAAGGCTTTGGCCAGCGCTTCGCCCTCAAGGGCCGTGTCGCCTGCCGCTGCCGCCGCCATTGCCAGATCCAGCCAGCTGGTTACAGCTTGCGGATTTGCTTTTGCGGCGGCCTCAGCCTGTGCCAGCTGGGCCCCGAAATTCGCCTGCTTCTCGCGCGCTTCAACAGCTGCCTGTTCGCGTTCTGCCAGCCGTTCTGCATAGGGGCGATCCGGCAAATCCGGCCTGCCTGTCAGGGCATAAATCAGCCCGGCCAGCCCCAGCCCGCCTGCCAGCATCAGGCTGAACAGCAGCGGTGCGCCCAGCCGGGCAGGTTGGCGGCCAGATGGCTGTGCCGTGTCTGATTGGCTGTCATCTGGCCCTATTGGCTGCCGGTTTGGCTCGCCCGCATCAGGCTGCCGCCAATTATAGCGGGCCAGCAATCCGGCCAGCAGCAAAATTGCCAGCGGTGCCAGCCACAGCGCATAGGTCGCCGGGCGCAGCGGCGGAGAGAGCAGAATATAATCGCCATAGCGTTGCTGCAGCCTGTCCAGCACGTCGCTATCAGACAGCCCGTCGCCCAGCAGCTGGCGCACCTCCAGACGCAAATCACGCGCCAGAGGAGCATCTGAATCATCAATGGACTGGTTCTGGCAGACCAGGCAGCGCAGCTCTTTTGACAGGGTGCGGGCGCGCTCTTCGAGCTGCGGGTCGCTGAGGATTTCCTCCGGACTGAGCGCCTGCAGCGGGGCCGCCTGCCAGATCATCAGGCTGAGGGCCAAACTCATCACCAGCACAGCCAGCCTCATCTGCCGGCCTCCAGCTTTGCCTCTATATCGGCCAGCAGGGCCCGGTCCACCGGCCCGGCATGGCGCAGCAGAACGCGCCCGTCCGGGGCCAGCAAATAGCTCTCCGGCACGCCATAAATGGCCCAATCCAGCCCGGCCTTGCCATCCAGATCAACCCCGATACGCTGATAGGGATTGCCATATTGGCTGAGAAATTTTTGCGTATCAGCAGGCTTGTCCTTATAGGCGATGCCGATAATGGTTATTTTTTCCGACAGGCTGGCCAGCGCCGGAGCCTCAGCCCGGCAGGGCGCGCACCAGCTGGCAAAGAAATTGACCAGCAGCCAGTCCCCCCTGGTTCCAGCCAGCAGCGGGCGCGGCGGCTCTGCCTTGAGGCCGGGCAGGGGCCGGTCCGGGGGCATCTGGCCCACCAGCATGGAGGGCAGCTGATCCGGCTTGCGGCTGCCCGATAGCTGGGTATAGAGCGCGAACGCAAAGAGCAGCAGCAACAGCGCAAAGCCAGCCAGAGGCAAAAGAAACAGCGGCCGCATCAGCTGGTCCCCGGGCTTTTCTGGCGTCCGCTCAAGGCCAGCAGACCGCCCAAGGCCATCAGCACGCTGCCCAGCCAAATCCAGCCTACCAGCGGCTTGCGATAGAGGCGCAGAATATAGCCGCGATCCTCGCTTCCTTCGCCCAAAACCGCATAATCATCGCCGCTGGGCGCGCTGTGGATAGCGGCTTCAGTCGTGCTTTGCCGGCTGGCCGGATAAAAGCGGATTTGCGGGGTCATCTGGCGGGCTGGGCCTGCTTCTCCGGTCTGCACGCTCAGCCGGGCGGTGCGCGCGGTCCAGTTCGGGCCATTGGTCTGAACAGCCTGGTCAAATTGCCAGAGGCGGCCGGGCCAGCATCACTGGTGTCTCCGGCCTCAGACGGGCGATTTTCTCTGAGCCGAACAGCCCCTTCTCCCAGCGCCCCGGCCAGAAAAACCACCATGCCGAAATGCGCCAGCCACATTCCCGATACCGCGCGCCCGGCCCGCCCCCTTGGCCAGCCGCCCCGGCGCCAGCGCAGCCCTATATCTGCGAGGATAGATCCGCCCAGCCACAGCATCAGGGCGATCCCAGCCAGCCCGGCCGGGCTCAGATTTTCAGGCCGGGCCAGATTTTGCAGCAACATGAAAAAACCGGTTCCCGAAGAGCCAGCCCGCCGGCGAGCAGCAGATTTGCCCGGTCCCTCGGTCGCCAGCCGCCGCGCCAGACCAGCAGCGGGCCCATGCCCATCGCCGCGACCAGCAGCGCCATCACCGGGTTGAAACTGGCTGCAAAATAGGGCGGGCCTAACCGTGATCGCGCGCCGGAAACCAGCTCCAGGGCAAGCGGGTAAAAAGTGCCGACCAGCACAATCACACTGGCGGAAACCAGCAGGATATTATTCAGATCAGCGCCCTCGCGGCTCAGCGGCGGAAAATCAGCACGGGCGGCCAGCTCCGGTCCGCGCCAGGCAAATAGCAGCAGCGGCAATGCCGATCGCCAGCCCCAGCAACAGCAGGATAAAAAGCCCGCGTGCCGGATCGCTGGCAAAACTATGCACTGAGGTCAGCAGGCCGGAACGCACGATAAAGGTGCCCAGCAAGGACAGGGAAAAACCCAGAATGGCCAGCAGAACCGTCCAGCTTTTCAGCTGTTCGCGCTGTTCAGCAACCCGCACCGAATGGAGCAGGGCGGTCGCGGCCAGCCAGGGCATCAAAGAGGCATTTTCCACCGGGTCCCAGAACCACCAGCCGCCCCAGCCCAGCTCATAATAGGCCCACCAGCTGCCCAGCGCGATCCCGCAGGTCAAAGCGGCCCAGGCCAGCGTAACATAAGGCCGCATGGCCGCCGCCCAGCTGCGGTCAATGCGCCCGCCTATCAGCCCGGCAACGGCAAAGGCAAAGCTGGCTGACAGCCCGACATAACCCAGATAGAGCATCGGCGGATGCAGGGCGAGGCCCGGATCCTGCAAGACCGGATTGAGCCCGCGCCCATCCAGCGGCGGCTCTGCCAGCCGCAAGAACGGGTTTGAGGTGAACAGGCTGAAGGCCAGAAAGGCCGCCTGTATCATCCCCTGAACCGCCACCGCCCGGGCGCGAAGCAGCCGGTCTTGAAAGGACAGATCAGCTGCGGGCCTGCGGGCCATCACCGCGCCGAATAGCGCCAATATCAGGCACCAGAGCAAGAGCGAGCCTTCATGATTGCCCCAGCTTCCGGAAATTTTGTAAATCAGCGGCTTGGCAGAATGGGAATGGGCCGCAACCAGCGCCAGCGAAAAATCAGAGCGCACAAGCTGATGACCAGCGCGGGTAAGCGCCGCCAGAACAGCACGGCGGACAGCTGCGCCAGCGCCCTCCGTCATGAAGCCTAGCGGCGATAAGCCCTGTCCTCTGGCTGGCTGTCGACCAGCGGCACCAGCGCCTGACCAAGGGCCAAACAAAGGCGGCGATCAGCGCAAAATGGCCCAGCTCGGCAATCACTGGCCTGCCCTTCCCGCCAGAGGCCGCGCTCTTTCAGCTTATCTGCCACCTCGCGCGGCATATAATTTCATCGCGTTTGGCCAGAACTGTGGCCGCGATAAACTATCCATCTGGCTGAAAGCGGCCATCTGCGACAATGCCCTGCCCCTCGCGGAACAGGTCTGCGGGCGCCATCAAAGCCGATTTCGGTGCGCCCCTCGCCATCGGTCAGCACAAACCGCGCCTGCAGGCCTTCAATCTGCACCGATCTTTCTCAACCAGCCCGCCAAGACGCAGCGCACGCCCGTCTTTCAGCTGGCTGGTCAGTTCCCCAGGGCTGTAGAAAAACACAATATTATCGCGCAGCGGCATTCAGCATCAGCCAGGCAGCCAGCCCCAATATCAGCGGCGCAAACGGTTATCAGCAATCTGTTTGTCCGGCTGGTCATGGCAGGGTCGATCTGAGCGGCTTGAAGATCGGGCCTGTCATACCATTTAGCGTTAATGACAGGCAAATCATCTGCGGCTTTTTTCGCAGACCGGTTTATGCTATGACAGGGTTTCATTTCAAGATGCCGCCAAAGGTAGATGAAGATCGGTTGTGAGGCAGGCTATCCATGGATTTGATGCAAGATTATCCGCGTTTTGCTGAGTTGGAGAAAAAAGCTCGGCGGGTGCCGCCTTTGCCTGGGCCTATCCACCTCCGGCACTGGTAAGGGTGGCCGCCGCGGCGTAATCTGCAGGCACTGACAAGGTCATTCTCACCCTGTTTCTGCGCGGCGAAAAGCCGCAGCTGGCGACGCGTTTTCTGGGCCATGATTATGCGCTGCCGCTGGGGGTGGCGCCGATTGGGCTGTCCTCGCTTATCTGGCCGGGGTCGGAAAAAATGCTGGCGCGGGCCGCCGCCAAGGCTGGTATTCCCTATTGTCTGAGCACGGTGGCAGGCGATTCCATTGAAAATATCGGCCCGCTGGCAGGCGATAAGGGCTGGTTTCAGCTCTACCCGCCGCAGGATCGCGCGATGATGCGTGATTTGCTGGCTCGCGCCCGAGCGGCCGGTTTTCAAAAATTGCTGGTAACAGCAGATGTGCCTGCCGCCAGCCGGCGCGAGGATATGCGGGTTGCCGGGGCCCCGCTAGGCAGTTTTCGCAGTCAGGTAACGCCGCGCATTTTCTACCAGCTTCTCCGGCATCCCAGCTGGTCGCTCGGCCACCTGCGTAACGGGTCCTTGCGCTTTCGCAATCTGGAAAAATATGCCCCGCCCTCTGATCTGGCCAATCTGACCGCCTTTGTCGGCCAGCAGCTGCATGGCGCGCTGGACTGGGATTATATGGCTGAGATTCGGGAGGCCTGGCCCGGTCCGATGCTGCTGAAGGGGCTGCTGGCCGTTGAGGATGCCGCACAGGCCAAGGCTATCGGGCTGGACGGGATGGTGCTGTCCAATCATGGCGGACGGCAATTTGATGCCGCCCCGGTGCCGATAGACCAGCTGCCAGCCATCCGCGGCAAAGTCGGGCCGGAGTTTCCGCTGATCGTGGATTCGGGGATTCGCTCCGGTCTGGATGTCTTGCGGGTGCTGGCGCTGGGGGCAGATTTTGTGCTGCTGGGGCGCGGCTTTCTTTATGCGGTGGCCGCGCTGGGAGAGGCCGGGGCTGATCACGCGATAGCCATCCTGACAGAGGAAATGCAAAATGCCATGCTGCAGCTGGGGTAGAGTGGCTGGATCAGCTAGCTGACCGGATCGGCCAGCTGAAGGCTGGCTGGGTGACCGGTCTGACAGCTTCGATAAAGACTGGTTTTAAGCTCCGCCGCCCTGAGGCAGGCTTTGCGGGCTTCTGCCTGTCCGCGCAGGGTCAGCGGCAGCTGCGCCAGCATGAACAGACCGGTGGCCGGGGCAACAAAAAACACCTTGAATGCCACCCAGCCATCATCCCCTAAATGGCGCCAGGCCCATTCATTGGCCAGAACCAGCGCGGCAAAAAACAGCCCCCAGCGCAAGGAGAGCTGCATCCAGACCGGCTGGGTCAGGGTAAATTGCGCGCCAAAAAACAGCTGCATGACCGGAATGCCGCGCAGCCAGCCCGCCAGCAGGGCCAGAGCCATCAAGCCATTGAACAGGCTGGGCTGAATCTTGATGAACAGCGAATCCCCGGCCCAAAAGGCGGCCAGCGTGAAGAGGGCTGAGACCAGAATGGAAAAAATAACAAATCGGGCCAGCCGCCTCTCGCGCAGCCAGGTGATCAACAGGATACAGGCCGCCAGCCCGACTGGCCGCCGCGCCAATGAAAAATATTATAAAGGCTGTTGCCGATAAACAGGGCGGCCAGCGGCAGGATTTCAGCTGCTAGGGAAAAAAGGCGCATCACGCTTCCTTATAAATCAGGGTTCACCCCTGTCTACGCAGCGATCCAGCCAACAGGATGAAGGCCGGGCTTTTATCGCGGCTTCAGAAAATATCAGCCTCCATGCCGGCTGCCAGCGCAGCCGCCAGCTCTGCCGTCGATTTTCAAAATGCGGCTGCCAGGCCCCCTTGAGGATAAGGGCTGGGCAATCAGCCGCCATTTCTGGGCGGCGATAATCGCTTCTATCTGGCGTTTGCTGGCGGTTCCCATCCAGCCCGGCCTGATCCAGATCGCGATCGGCAGGCCCGGCTTTATCCAGCCAGTCATCATAGCAACGGTCAAACATATCCTTGGTCAGCCCGGCCAGCGCGCCAATATTCTCCAGACTGCCGAGCAGCAACCGTCTGCCTCAGCAGGTCTTCAGCTGCAACCTCCAGCGGCGGTTTTCGATCAGCTCCAGCCCGCTGCCAAAATCGGTCACCGCCCGGCGTGCCCTGTCCAGCAACAGGCGGGTATTCTCAGACGGGGCATGGGCGGTCAGCAGCAAGCGTTTCATGGGGCCTTGTCATTTTCCGGAAACTGCGCCTTATTCTGTAGGGGCAGATAGCTGATTATGCGATGAAATGAAGGACAGGAGCAAGTAGCATGGGTGTTTTGTTGGATGCAGGAGAGCTGGCTGAGGCGATCAAGACCCTGCCCGGCTGGCAGGTGGATTCGGCAGGCAAAAGCCTGTCCAAAAGCTTTGTTTTTGAGGATTTCTCAGCCTGTTTCGGGGTGATGAGCCGTATCGCGCTGGCTGCGGAAAAGCTGGATCATCATCCGGACTGGTCAAATGTCTGGAACCGGCTGGATATCCGGCTCAGCACGCATGATGCAGGGGGGCTGACCGGGCTGGATATCCAGCTGGCCCGCCAGATCAATCAGCTGGCCAAGGCAGCAGAAACAGGATAAAGAACAGGAAAGTGACGCGAGGGTCATATCCGCTCAACAGGGGGAGGCAGGAATGCCGTTGCTTGGCTGGTCTTTGTTGCTGTGCCTGTCCGCCATCTGGGGAGCCAGCTTCTGGTTCATAGAGGTGGGGCTGGCCTCAGTCTCTCCGATGATGCTGGTTTTGATAAGGGTGGGCTCTGGCGGCTTGGCCCTGCTTTTGTTCCTGTTGGCCAGCAGGCGCGGCTTGCCCGCGGATGGTGGGTTCTGGCGGCGGGCAGCGGTGATGGGTCTGCTCAATAATGTCTTGCCCTTTTGCCTGATAGCCTGGGGCCAGCTCTCTATCAGCGCTGGCATGGCCGCTATCCTGAATTCCCATACCGCCTTTGCAGCAGTCTGGATTTCCGCAATCTTTATCGCGTCTGAGACATTGCGCCTGCATCGCCTTGCCGGGGTGGTGATAGGTATTTTGGGCGTGGTGCTGGTCATTGGGCCGGAAAACCTTGTCGGGCTGGGCCGGATGGCCGGGGCCGATCAGCAAATCCAGGGACAGATGGCGGTGCTGGCCGCGACGATTTGCTATGCGCTGGCCGGTGTGTGGGGCAAGCTGAAACTGGCGGGCCGGGATGTGTTGCAGACCGCCTGTGCGACCCTGCTCTGTGCCAGCCTGTGGCTGGCCCCGCTGGTTTTGTGGCGGGATGGGCTGCCGCCTGTCGAGCTGCTGTTTGATGCCGGATTTATGGGGGCGATGCTGACGCTGGGGCTGGCCGGGACGGCGCTGGCCTATTGGGCCTATTTCCGGTTGCTGGAGCTGGCCGGCGCGTCCAATCTGGCGCTGGTCACCATAATTGTGCCGGTCTTTGCGGTGGCGCTGGATGCGGTGCTGCTGGGGGTTGTGCCTGGCGTGCCGGTGCTGGCCGGATTTGGCGTGGTCGCGCTGGGCATGGCGGTTCTGGATGGGCGCTGCCAGCCCGCCTTATAAAAGGCCGAACAGCCAGATAAATCCCAGCCCGCCCAGCAAGGTTGCCAAGACCGAGCCAAATCTGAGCGCAATCGCTGCCGCCACTATCGCAGCTGGCAGGCGCAGATTATCTGCCAGCATCAGGCTGCCCTCTGGCATCAGAACGGCCGGGGCAATAATCGCGGCCAGAATAGAGGCTGGCACAAAATTCAGCGCCCGCCGCCAGCTGGCTGGCATCTGCCATCCGGCCAGCAGCGAGAGCGGCAAAAACCGCATCAAAAAGGTGGCCAGCCCGCTCATGATAATTGCTGCCCAGATCATCTGTCCTGCTCCGGCTGGTCAAATCGGCTGGTCATAATCCCAACGCCGATGCCGATAAGGGCGGAAGCAATCAGCCAGAGATTGAACGGCAAATCTTGCAACAGCAGGGCCGCCGCACCTGCGCTGAGAGCGGCCAGACTCTCCGCCCGCCGCTTTATCGCCGGAACAATCAGCGCGATAAAGGTCAGCGGCACGGCAAAGCCCAGCTGCAATTCGTCTGGAATGGTCGCCCCCAGCAGCACCCCGGCCAGTGTTGAGACCTGCCAGCATACCCACAAGGTCAGCCCGGCGCCCAGCAAATGGTAATGCATCACCGGGCTGGCGGGCTGGCTGCGAAACCGCCGCATCGAAATTGCCCAGGCCTCATCGGTGAGCAGATAGCCCAGCACAATGCGCCAGCTGAGGGGCAAATGGCGCAAATAATCCACAATCGCCACCCCATAGAGCAGATGGCGCAGATTAATCGCCGCCACCGAGCCGGTCACCACGGCAAACGGCGCGCCGGCTCCGACCATCTGGGCAAAGACGATCTGGCTGGCCCCGCCAAACAGGATACAAGACAGCGCACAGACCTGAAGCGGGGTCAGCCCGGCGGCCAGCCCGGCAATGCCAAAGACCAGCCCGAACGGAAAAACGCCGATCTGCAAGGGCAATTCATCCAGAATGCCGATGCCGAACTCTCTCGCCCGGCTGCTGGTTTTTTGGCTGTTTCTGGCTGGCAAAAGCAAGTCTCCCTGTCTGGCTGCGGCACAGATTATCTGCGCTGGCAGCGTTGCACAAGAGCCGGAAAAGGATTAGACAGTCTGCACGCAAACCAGCAAGGGAAAGACACAAAAAATGAGCCTGTCACTTCACTATGCAGATCCCCGGCAGCTGGCCGGGAAGACGGTTCTGATGCGGGTGGATTTCAATGTGCCGATGCAGGATGGCCAAGTGCGCGATGATACCCGGATGCGGGTCGCCCTGCCGGGAATTTCTGCCTTGCTGGAGGAGGGGGTGCGGCTGATTTTGCTCTCGCATCTGGGCCGGCCAAAGGGGCGCAAACAGGCCGATTTATCGCTGGAGCCGGTCAGTCGGCATCTGGCCGGTCTGCTGGGCCGGAAGGTGCATTTTGCCCCGGACATATTGGCTGATGGTCTGGCGGACGAGGTTGCCAGCCTGGCGGCCGGAGAGGTGATGCTGGCTGAAAATCTGCGCTTCTGGCCGCAAGAGGAAGCCAATGATGAGGCATTTGCCAGACAGCTGGCCGGGCTGGCAGAAGCCTATATCAATGATGCGTTTTCCGCCGCGCACCGGGCGCACGCCTCAATAGACGGGCTGGCGCGCCTGTTGCCTGCCTTTGGCGGGCCGACGCTGCGGGCGGAGATCACGGCCCTGCAAACCGCTCTGGAGACGCCGCAAAGGCCGGTTGTCGCGGTTGTTGGCGGGGCCAAGGTTTCCAGCAAGCTGGCGGTGCTGGATTTCCTGACGGATAAGGTGGATTGCCTGATTCTGGGCGGCGGCATGGCCAATACCTTTCTGGCAGCAGGCGGGGTGGATATGCGCGCCTCCTTGATGGAGCCGGACCTGTTCGGAACAGCCCGCGAAATTCTGGCCAGGGCTGAGGAGCGGGGCTGCTATATCCTGTTGCCGGAGGACGGGTTGGCAGCGACTTCTTTCGGGGCCAATGTGGCGCACCGGGCGGTTGCCAATGCCGAGCTGGCCGCAGCTGAGATGGTGCTGGATATTGGCCCGGCCTCTATCGCTGCCGCTGCTGCGCAAATTCGCCAGGCTGCAACCCTGCTCTGGAACGGGCCGCTGGGCGCGTTTGAGCATCCACCCTTTGATACGGCCACTGTCGCGCTGGCCCGCATCGCCGCAGAGCAGACAGCCGCGGGCAAGCTGGTCAGCATTGCGGGCGGCGGCGATACGGTAGCGGCCCTCAATCATGCCGGGGTAGCAGACCAGCTCAGCTATATGTCGCTGGCTGGCGGGGCGTTTTTGGAATGGCTGGAGGACGCGGGAGCTGCCCGGTATCGCGGTTTTGTCCCTGAGTAGGGCAGGGGTGGGACAGGGGATTGCCGCCTGGCCCCGCATCGCCCTATATTAAAATCGCATCTGCCCGGCCGGTCTTTGAGAAAATAAGGATGTAAGAAAAATGCTGTTTGCCAACCCGTTCAAGATCGCCTGCCCACAGCGGCAGAAGCCCTGCCCGGCCGTTCTGTCCCGATAGTCCAGCCCGGCCCGCACGCGGTTTTGGGCAGTGCGATGGCTCCGCCCTTTGCCGGGGGGAGCCAGCAGATTTTGCTGGGGATGGGGTGTTTTTGGGGGGCGGAAAGGCTATTCTGGCAGCTGCCCGGTATGCTGGTAACAGCCGTTGGCTATGCGGGCGGGATAACGGAAAACCCGACCTATGAGGAAGTTTGCAGCGGGCGCACTGGCCATACAGAGGTGGTGCTGGCTGTCTATGATCCGGCGCGTCTGGCCCTGGATGATATTTTGCAAGTTTTCTGGCAGGAGCATGACCCTACGCAAGGCTATCGGCAGGGCAATGATCGCGGCACGCAATATCGCTCTGCTTTGTATTGCAGTGATGATGATCAGCTGGCTGAGGCTACGGCCTCTGCCCGGCAATATGGCGCGGCTCTGGCCAAGGCTGGCTATGACAGCATCACGACTGAGATCACCGGCCCGCGCCGCTTTTTCTATGCTGAGGACTATCACCAGCAATATCTGCACAAGGTGCCGAATGGCTATTGCGGGCTGGCGGGCTGCGGGGTGGATTATCGCTGAAATCAAGGCTTGACCTTTGGCCGCCTTGCCGCTAGATTGCGCGGCACTGAATAATATTGATAATACGGGAATGGCTGTCATGAAAGTCGTCAGTTCTTTGAAAACCTTGAAAAATCGTGACCGCAACTGTCAGGTTGTGCGCCGCCGCGGCCGCCTGTATGTGATCAACAAGAAGAACCCGCGCCTCAAGGCCCGTCAGGGGGTAAGCAGCCGGCAGCTGTAAGGTTCAGGAAGCAACCAGCCCGCATCGGCTGGCTTTTGTTTCGGGTCAAAGGTTTTTCAGGGAGGAGGAAGAGCTGGCCCGGCCTTAATCCAGCTGGAAGAAATCATTGCCCTTGTCATCCATGACGATAAAGGCCGGGAAATTTTCCACCTCAATGCGCCAGACCG
The DNA here is from genome assembly GCA_038131695.1 of Alphaproteobacteria bacterium. GTDB lineage: Bacteria > Pseudomonadota > Alphaproteobacteria > Puniceispirillales > Puniceispirillaceae > JADHLK01. The sequence goes on from JAYPQA010000022.1 coordinate 23,850, forward strand.
CTTCCATGCCCAGCTCCGGATATTCCAGAACCTCTACCTTTTTGATCGATTCCAGGGCCAGCTTGGCCGCTACCCCGCCGATAGAGCCCAGATAAAACCCGCCATATTTGGCACAGGCGGCACGCACGCTGGCCGACCGGTTCCCCTTGGCCAGCATGACCAGAGAGCCGCCAGCCGCCTGAAACCGCTCAACATAGCTGTCCATCCCCCCGGCAGTGGTAGGCCCAAATGAGCCGGACGCCATGCCGTCCGGGGTCTTGGCCGGGCCGGCATAATAAACCGGATGATCCTTGATATAATCGGGCAGGCTGCCGGTCTCCTCCAGCACCTCCTGCAATTTGGCATGGGCAATATCGCGGGCCACGATCATCGGGCCGGTCAGATTGACCCGCGTCTTGACCGGATATTGGCTGAGGATTTGGCGAATCTCCTCCATCGGGCGGGTCAGATCAAGGGCGACAGCTTCCTCGGCCTTGTCCTCACTATCCGGCAGGAAGCGGGCCGGGTCTGTTTCTAACTGCTCCAGAAACAGTCCATCTGCGGTAATTTTTGCCTTTATCTGGCGATCGGCTGAACAGGAAACGCCAATCCCAATCGGACAGGAGGCCCCGTGTCGCGGCAGGCGGATAACGCGCACATCATGGCAGTAATATTTGCCGCCAAACTGGGCCCCGATCCCCAGCTCGCGCGTCATTTGCAGGATTTTTTCCTCCCATTCCAGATCGCGCCAGCCATGCCCGCTGGCAGAACCTTGCGTGACCAGCCCGTCCAGATCATGGGTGGAGGCGGCCTTGACCGTCTTCAGATTATATTCTGCCGAAGTCCCGCCAATCACCACCGCCAGATGATAGGGCGGACAGGCCGAAGTGCCGAGCGAGATAATGGCCTCGCGCAGAAAATCGCGCATTCCCTGCTCATTCAGCACCGCCTTGGTTTTCTGATAGAGAAAGGTTTTGTTGGCAGAACCGCCGCCTTTTTGAATAAAGGTAAAATGATATTCCGCGCCCTTGCCGGCATAAATATCTATCTGGGCGGGCAGGTTGGTCTTGGTATTGGTCTCTTCAAACATCGAGAGCGGGGCCAGCTGGGAGAAGCGCAGATTGCTGGACTGGTAGGTATCGAAAATCCCCTCGGACAGGGCGCGGGCATCGGCCCCGCCGGTCAAGACCTGCTCGCCGCGCACCGCGCTGACAATGGCGGTGCCGGTATCCTGACACATGGGCAGGACCCGATCAGCAGAAATCACCGCATTTTTCAGCATTTCCAGCGCCACAAACCGGTCATTGCGGCTGGCTTCCGGGTCCTCCAGAATAGCGCGCAGCTGGGCCAGATGGCTGGCCCGCAATAAATGGCTGACATCTTCAAAAGCCTGTCTGGCCAGCAGGCGCAGCCCGGCCGGATCAACCTTGATAAAGGGGCGGCCATCCAATTCAGTTGAGGTGACAAAATCGGTGCTGATCTGGCGGTATTCTGTCTGGTCCGGGCCGACCGGCAGCATCGGGTGATAGTCAAATTCAGTCATCTTGCAGGTCTTTTTGATTGCAGAAAAGGGCAGAGGGACAGGCGGCGGACAGGCCGCCCCAAACATATCAGGTCATTTCGGGGCCGGTTTCTTGCGAAACGCATCCAGCGAGACAATATCCGCGCTTTCATCCTCTGGCGTGGCCGGCACCGCCTCAATCGGTGCTTCGGGCAGGGCGGCTGGTGCCTGGCTGTCATTATCTGCTTCCCCGGCCTTGAATTGCAGGCTGAAACCGATAGAGGGATCGGTAAAATGGGTGACAGCCGCAAAGGGGATGGTCAGGCTTTGCTGGCGTCCGGAAAAGGACAGGGTGACAGAAAAGCTCTCCGGCCCGACATCCAGATCCCAGAATTGATGCTGCAGGACAATGGTCATTTCATCCTGATTGGCAGCCCGCAGCCCGGCCTCCATTGCAACCTCCGGATGGTCAGTCTGAAAGCTGATATAGAAATGGGTCTCGCCCGGCAATCCAGCGTGCTGGACGATGGACAGGGCCCCGCGCACCACATTGCGCAGCGCATCCTCAACCAGCAGCTCATAATTTATGGAGCCGCCCTTGTCAGATGATTCGCCCATAACCAGTCAGTCCCTCCCACAGGATGTAAGCGGGAACGCTTCTGTTGCCAGGTGCGCTCCCAAACCCCGCCTGACGGAGCTCAAGCCATCAGGACTTGAAATTGGTTTTGAAAACCGCCCTTAGGCAGCGATCGCAACCGGAGCAGAGTTGTCGTTTGCAACTACTACAATGACCCGATAACGGCGGCTATCATACCGGGCGAAAGTCCAGCCTTTATTGCATGCGTCGATCCTGTTTCGCCCCCAAAAGATGCCGGTTTTGAGCCAAAACGACATTTTTGGTGGAGGCGCCGGGTACCGCCCCCGGGTCCGCTCTGCCTATTCCGCAGGGTGTTTATCGCCATAGTCAGCAGATGCTGACCTCTCTAATATAGGGGTAAATGGCGGTGAGATCAAAGAGCTTTTGCAAAAGCCTGTCGCTGGCCGGATGGTAACTCCCTGCTTGGCACAGGGCCGGGCGATTTGCTATGCAAGGGCAGGCGGCCCGCCGCACCCCATCTTTTCGTCTGTGATGTCAGGAGAAGCAAGCCATGCAACAATATCTGAACCTGCTGGAAACGGTGCTGGAACAGGGGGCGAAGAAGGGAGATCGCACGGCACCGGCACGCGCGCGCTGTTCGGATGGCAGATGCGCTTTGATCTGGCTGAGGGCTTTCCGCTGCTGACCACCAAAAAGCTGCATATCAAATCGATTATCCATGAATTGCTCTGGTTTGTCGCGGGCGATACCAATATCGCCTATTTGAACCGGCATGGGGTTACCATCTGGGATGAATGGGCCGATGAAAAGGGCGATCTGGGCCCGGTCTATGGTCGGCAATGGCGCAGCTGGCAGACCGCAGATGGCCGGGTGATTGACCAGCTGGGCACTTTGGTTGAGCAGATCAAGACCAGCCCGGACTCACGCCGTCTGATTGTGTCTGCCTGGAATCCGGCTGATGTGCCGGATATGGCGCTGCCGCCCTGCCATTGCCTGTTTCAGTTTTTTGTCGCTGAGGGGCGGCTTTCCTGCCAGCTCTATCAGCGCAGTGCCGATATTTTTCTGGGCGTGCCGTTCAATATCGCCTCCTATGCGCTGCTAACCCATATGATAGCCCATGTGACCGGCCTGCAGCCGGGGGAGTTTGTCCATGTGCTGGGGGATGCCCATCTCTATGAAAATCATACAGATCAGGCAAGGGAACAGCTGCGCCGCACCCCCGGACCCTTGCCGCGCCTGCGGCTGATTGATCCGCCGGACCGGCTGGAAGATTTCCGCTTTGAGCATTTTGCCATTGACGATTATCAGGCGGCCCCCAACATCAAGGCCCCGATAGCGGTATGAGCAGCTGGCAGATGCATTGCGTGGTCGCGCAGGCCAGCAATCGGGTCATCGGCGACGGGCAACGCCTGCTCTGGCATTTGCCCGGCGATTTGCCGCGCGTCAAGGCGCTGACCATGGGCTGTGCGCTGATTATGGGGCGGCGCACCTATTGGATCGATAGGCCGGCCCTTGCCTGGGCGCGCCTCAATCGTGATGACCAATCCCGGTTGGCAGGCTGAGGGCGCGCTCGTTGCCCATTCCCTGGCTGAGGCGGTTCCAGCTGGCATCAGCTGGCTGGCCGGGCAGGGCACGGGTGAAACCGGCTGATCCTGTTTGGCGGCGGTGATATCTACCGGCCGTTTCTGCCCTATTGCCAGCAGATAGAGTCTGACTGAGGTGGCCTGCCAGCCAGAGGGGTCTGCCCGCTTTCCGGAACTGGACAGATCAGATTGGCAGGATGAGCTGCTGGAATCACATCCGGCCGGCCCGCACTGGCCGGCTTTTTCCCATCACCGGCTGAGAAGAAAGAGCCGCCCGCTGGCTTTGCCTATTCCAGAATGATTTTCGGGCTTGTATTCTGCTGGCTCTCCAGATTTTCTATCAGCTGATCTGCAATGGCCAGATAGGGCCTTGCTGCGTGGGCTGTCCGGCTGGCTAATCAGAAGCGGGGCCCCGGCATCTGAGGCCTGGCGAATTTCCATATCCAGCGGGATCTTACCAAAAGGGCAGCTCCAGCCGCTGCGCTTCAGCTTCTGCCCCACCAGAGGCAAAAATATCATGGCGGGAGCCGCAATCCGGGCAGAGAAAATAGCTCATATTCTCAATAATTCCCAGAACCGGCACCTCTACCCGGCGAAACATATTCAAGCCCTTGCGCGCATCTATCAGGGCCAAATCCTGAGGTGTTGACACAATCACGGCCCCGGCCAGACGGGCGCGCTGGGCGAGGGTCAGCTGGGCATCTCCGGTGCCGGGCGGCATATCGATAATCAGCGCATCCAGCCCCTGCCAGGCAACATCGCGCAGCATCTGTTCCAGCGCGCTCATCACCATCAGGGCCGCGCCAGATGGTGGGGCATCGGCATCCAGCAAAAAGCCGATGGACATGGCTTGCAGGCCATATTTCTCAATGTGGGATGAGTTTTTTTTGCCCTCAGCCTGGGCTTTCTCCAGCCCCAGCAGGCAGGGCAGGGACGGGCCATAAATATCAGCATCCAGAATACCGGTCTTTAGCCCCCGCTGGGCAAGGGCCAGCGCCAGATTGATCGCGGTGGTCGATTTGCCGACCCCGCCCTTGCCAGAGGCAACCGCTATCAAATGGCGGGCGGGCTGGTGCATGGGCCGCTCTGCCTGTCCGGCCTGTTGCGGGGCTGCGGGCTGTTTTTTATGGGCGGTCAGCATGGCGCTGGCGGATAATACACCATCCAGCTTGGAGACCGCATCCTCAGCCTGGCGGCGCATCTGGTCAGCCTGGCCGGCAAGGGCAGGATCAATTTCCAGCGAAAAGGCGATATGGCCCTGTTTAATGACCAGCCCGGAGACTGCCTGCGCCTGGACAATATCCTGATCACTGCCGGGCATCTGCACGCTGGCAAGAGCCTGGTAAATTTTTCTTCTGTTATTTTGTCCTGCATTCTTGAATTTCCGGGCTGGAGAGCAAATATAAACGACAGGTCGAGCGCGACGGGGTTCAGGCGCGGCTTGCCGGGCTTCTGGCGTTCAGATAGTCTGCCGGGGCGGATTTGGCAAGGGCAGGCTTTTGGCAAGGCAAAACAGGATGCCAGAGGCACGCAAGCCTGAAGGTAATTTGGAGAGCGGGCAAGGCATCTTGCCAGCAGCAAAATCGGAACGGAGCAAACAATGCCCTGGAACAATCAAGGTGGCGGAAATAATGGCGGCCCATGGGGGTCTGGCCCCGGCAATAATGGCGGGTCCGGTGGCGGCGGTGGTGGCGGCCCCTGGGGCAATGGCGGTGGCCGCCAGCCCGGCAGGCCGCAGCCGCCGGAACTGGATCAGATGCTGCAACAGGCGCGCCGCAATTTTGGCCGCATGATACCGGGGGGCGGCAATACAGGCCGCCTGATCTCGGTCATTCTGATTATTCTGATTGCGCTGTGGGCGCTGACCGGTTTTTACCGGGTCAATCCGCAGCAGCAAGGGGTCGTCTTACGGTTCGGGGAATGGGTGCGCACCACCCCGCCGGGCCTGCATTACCATCTGCCCTTTCCTGTTGAATCTGTTATCACACCTGAGGTGACCCGCGATAACCGGCTGGAAATCGGCTTTCGCGATATTGGCGGGCGCAGCTCCTCACGCCGCGATATTGTAGATGAGAGCCAGATGATTACCGGCGATGAAAATATCGTTGATATCGATTTTGTGGTGTTCTGGCGCATTGCTGATGCGGGTGAATATCTGTTCAATCTGGCCGATCCGGATGAAACAATCAAAGTTGCGGCTGAGGCGATTATGCGGGAAATCATTGGCCAGACAAAAATTCAGACCGTGCTGACCGAAGGCCGCCAGAGCGTTCAGATCACGGTGCGCCAGCGCCTGCAGGATTTGCTCAATGACTATGGCGCCGGCATCCGGGTGCGTGAGGTGCAGCTTCTGGCTGTGGATCCGCCGCAGGATGTGATTGATGCCTTTAACGATGTGCAGCGGGCCCGCCAGGACCGGGACCGGCTGAAAAACGAGGCCGAAGCCTTCCGCAATGATGTGGTGCCGCGCGCCCGCGGTGAGGCCGCCAAGCTGATCGCCGAGGCAGAAGCCTATCAGGCAGAGGTGATGAACCGGGCGAAAGGGGATGCCTCGCGTTTTGATCAGGTCTATAAGGCCTATTCGGTGAATAAGGATGTCACCAAGGAACGCATCTATATTGAAACGCTGGAAGAGGTGTTCCGCAATGTTGAGAAAATCATCATTGATGATGATGGCAATTCGGTTGTGCCGTATTTGCCGCTCAAGGAACTGAACCGCAACCAGAGCCAGAGCCAATAGGAGCTGATCAGATGAAAATGACCAGAAACATATCGCTGATTGTGCTGTTGGCTGTGGCCGCAGCGCTGATGTCCGCCCTGTTCACCGTGAACCAGACCCAGCAGGCGCTGGTGCTGCAATTTGGTGAGCCCAAACGCACCATTCAGGCCCCGGGCCTGGCCATCAAAATCCCCTTCATTCAGGATGTGGAATATTATGAAAGGCGGGTTCTCTCGCTGATTCCGCAAGATGCTGAAGAGGTGATTCTGGCCGACCAGAAACGCTTGCAGGTGGATGCCTTTGCCCGTTACCGGATTGCCGACCCGCTGCTGTTCTATCAGACAGTCCGCAATGAGTTTGGCGCGCGTGCCAGGCTGGAATCGATCGTCGATTCGTCTGTCCGCCGGGTGCTGGGCAAGGAAACGCTGGCCTCAATCCTGACCGGTGAGAGGTGGCGATCAATGGCTCTATCGGGATGAGGTGAACGCGTCTGTCACCGCCCTGGGGATTGAGATTATCGATGTGCGGCTGACGCGCTGATTATCCTGAGAGCGACCTCGCAAAATATTTTTAACCGGATGAAGTCGAACGGGAGAAGAGAAGCCCGCGAATTCCGCGCAACCGGTGAGGAAGAGGCCCAGAAAATTCGGGCCGATGCGGAAAAGACGCGCACAGTGATTATCGCTGAGGCCCAGCGTCAGGCCCAGGAGGTGCGCGGCTCAGGCGATTCCGAAGCCATCCGTATCTATGCTGAGAGCTTTGGACGTGACCCGGAGTTTTTCTCCTTCTATCGCTCCATGCAGGCCTATCGTGAGGCCATGGGAGAGCAGACCGGAACCTCTATGGTCATCTCGCCCAATTCCAGCTTCTTCCGCTTCTTCAAGGACAAGGCCGGAACAGGCGCTCAAATAACGGGCGCAAAGCCCGATCCAGCGGGGAAGGCCAGATGCATCAACCAGCCTGGCTTTGGTCTTTTGCCGGGAACGCACGCAGATGACCAGAAATTGCCATATTTTTGGCGAAATCCGGTCACGAAGCTGGTTTCATTAGAGCGGCTGACAGGTTTGCAGGACCGGCCCAAAAGAATGTCGATACATCTAAGCCCAAATGAGGAAATGTGACATGAACGCAGTGAAATTCCGACCGGCCCTGGCGATTGCCCCAGCTTTGCAGAAGACCGGCCCGCTGGTCCGGCTGGTTATGGCAACCGCTTTCTTTTGCCTGTTTTTGGCCAGCCAGCTGGCCGCTGCTGACCGGCCGGAGAGCTTTGCCGATCTGGCAGAAAGGCTGTCCGGGGCGGTGGTAAATATCTCTACCACGACGGTGCAGAAAACCGGGCCAACGATGGAAATGCCGCAATTTCCGCCGGGCTCGCCCTTTGAAGAATTTTTCCGTGACTTTGACGGCGAAAACCGCACAAGGCGGGCCCAGTCGCTCGGCTCCGGCTTTATTGTGGATGCTTCAGGCATTATCGTGACCAATAATCATGTCATTGAAAATGCAGATGAAATCGCTATATCTCTGGCAGATGAAACGGTGCTGGAGGCTGAAATTGTCGGCCGCGATGCCAAGACAGATATTGCGGTTTTGCGGATTGATCCGGGCGATCTGGAATTGCAGGCGGTGTCCTTTGGCGATTCAGACAAGATGCGGGTGGGCGACTGGGTGGTCGCGATTGGCAATCCCTTTGGTCTGGGCGGCACGGTGACAGCTGGTATCGTCTCGGCGCGCGGGCGCGATATCGGCTCCGGGCCCTATGATGATTTCATCCAGACAGATGCCTCTATCAATCGCGGCAATTCCGGCGGCCCGCTGTTCAATCTGGAAGGCGAGGTTATCGGCATCAATACCGCTATCTTCTCGCAATCAGGCGGCTCAGTGGGGATTGGATTTGCCATCTCCTCCAATCTGGCCAGCCAGGTGGTTGCCCAGCTGCAGGAATATGGCCGCACACGGCGCGGCTGGCTGGGTGTCTTTATTCAGGAAATCACCCCGGAAATTGCAGAAAGTCTGGGCCTTGGATCAGATGCCGGGGCGCTGGTCTCAGCTGTTACTGAGGGCGGGCCTGCGGATGCAGCCGGTATTGAGGCAGGCGATGTTATCCTCAGCTTTAATGGACGTAAGATTGAACGGATGCGCGACCTGCCCCGTATCGTGGCAGAAACACCGGTTGACAAGACCGTGCCGGTAGAGCTGACCCGCAATGGCCGCGACCAGACGCTGGAGGTAACGCTGGGTGAGCTGGAGCAGGCGGAAAATGGCGGCTTGCTCAGCTCCAATCAGACCCGAAACGACCAGCGCATTTTCGCCTCGCTGGGGCTGGAGGTTAGCCAGCTAACCGATGCCCTGCGCGAGGAATATGAGCTGGAGGCTTCAGAGACAGGCATTGTGATCACCGCTGTGGCAGAAGGCAGCCCGGCTGCCGCACAAGGCGTCTCAGCCGGTGATGTGATCCGCCGTCTGGGCCAGCGGCCGGTGACCACGCTGGCCGAATTGTCAGCCGGTATTGAGCGGGCCAAAGAGGCCGGACGCAGCGGCGTTTTGATGCTGATCCTCTCAGATGGGCGCAGCCGCTTTGTCCAGCTGTCCTTTAACGGGGAATAGCCCAGCAGCCAAAACAGACTGAACAGACAGCACCCGGCCCTGGCCGGGTGTTGTTTTTTAGGGGGGGCTTTTTTTGGTGAATTGCCAGCATATCCGGGCGGGCGGGTCAGGCTAATACAAAGGCGCTGTCCGCTATCCCCTGCAGGAACAGCAGCCCGGTCAGGTTGGTATGGTTCAGCTGGCAGCTGATATGGTCGCGCAGTAGCGGCTTGCCCTGAAACGCCACCCCCAGCCCGGCGGCTGCCAGCATATCGAGGTCATTGGCCCCGTCGCCGACGCTCATCGCCTGTTCCATCGCCAGGCCCTTTTCGGCAACCAGACGGTTGAGGATGGATAATTTGGCATCCCGATCCAGAACCGGCGGCTGAATCCGGCCAGCCAAACGGTCTTCCTCAACCAGCATGATATTGCCGAAATGCCCGTCAAATCCTGCCTGATCTGCGATATATCCAGTCATAAAGGTAAAACCGCCTGAGACCAGATAGCAGCTGCCGCCGCGCGCGCGCATGGTTGCCGCCAGAACCGCGGCCCCGCCGGTCAGCATGGTTTCCTGTTTCAGCTGCTCCAGCAGGCTGTCCGGCTGGCCGCGCAACAGGGCCAGCCTTTCTTCCAGCGCGGCGATGAAATCCAGCTCGCCTGCCATGGCGCGGGTGGTTATTTGGCTGACTGCCGCGCCCAGCCCGGCCATGTTGGCCAAATCATCCAGGGATTCGCTGGTAATGATGGTGCTGTCCATATCAGCCAGCAGCAGCTTTTTCTCGCGTCCCTCCGGCGCCAGGATATTGGCATCCAAAGCCATCTGGTCTGCCGCAGCGCGCAGCTGGGCCAGATCAGGCGGGCCACCGCAGCGACATAACCGCCTGATCCTCTGCCCTGGCTGGCTGAGCGGGGCCGCCCCGGTCAGGCCAAACTCAGCGGCCAGCCTTGCGGAGCGGGCGGCGAAATCCGGCATGGTCTGGCTGGTGGAAAAAAGGATGATATCTTGCATGAGACGGGTGGATGGTCTAAGGGGCTGAATATGGAAGCGCTGGATAAAAAACGCCTGATTTTAATCATTGCCGGGCCAACCGCGAGCGGCAAGTCAGCCCTTGCCACCGATATAGCCGAGCAGGCCGGCGGTGTCATCATAAATGCGGATTCCATGCAGCTTTACAGCGATTTGCCCATTTTGACCGCACAACCGGCCGCGGCAGACAGGCGGTCTGTGCCGCATCGCCTCTATGGGGTGCTGGATGGGGCAGAGCGCTGTTCGGTCGCGCAGTGGCTGGAGCTGGTCCGCGCTGAAGTTGCGGCCGCCCGCCAAGAGGGCTTGTTGCCCATTCTGACTGGAGGGACTGGCTTTTATCTGGCCGCAGCTGAAAAAGGTAGATCGCCGATACCGGATGTCTCAGCGGCGGTGCATCAGCAGGCTGAGGCCGATCTGGCCCGCCATGGCGGGACAGTGATCCGCAGCTGGCTGGCCGAGCAAGACCCGCAGACCGCAGACCGCCTGCCCCCCGGCGACAGCCAGCGGCTGGTGCGCGCGCTGGGGGTGTTGCGCCAGACTGGCCAGCCCCTGTCCCATTGGCAGGCCCAGCCCGCAGCCGGGATGCTGGAGGGCGATTTTGTGCGGCTGGTGCAAATGCCGCCGCGGGCCGAGATTTATCAGGCGATTGACCACCGCTTTGAGGCGATGCTGGCGGCGGGGCGCTGGCTGGTGGAACAGCTGATAGCACGCCAGCTGGACCCCTTCCTTGCCGGTGATGAAAGCTCTGGGGTTGGCCATCTGGCTGCCATTTGGCTGGCGAAATTCCTCTGGAAGAGGCTGTAACCCTGGCCCAGCGATACACGCCATTATGCCAAGCGCCAGATGACCTGGATTAGGAATAATTTTCAAACAAATATTCTGCATGATCAGAAATATAATAATAAAAATTTTACAAAAATCTTTTCAAAAATTGTTAAAAGCGCTTGACGCTCCGGTCTGGCTGTGGCATGAGGTTGGCTCTCGGTCCGGCCTTTTTGATGAGGCTGGGCTGTTTTCTTGTCTGCGCCACAGGAAAATCCCCAGGGCACAGGTGGGCAGTGACGTCCAGCCGGGCCGGACAGGCGGTCTGGCCTGGAAAATATCTGAAAATAAAATATAAAAAATAATGGCGGGTAAAATGGCAGCAGGCAAAATGACAGCAGGCAAGACGAAAAAATCAGGCGGCAAGCAACCAACCGGGCCGGAAATGCTGGCCGGGGCTGAATTGCTGCTGCGGGTGCTGGAACGCGAGGGGGTCGAGGTGATTTTCGGCTATCCGGGCGGGGCGGTGTTGCCGATTTATGATGCGCTGTTCAAGAATAACAGTATCCGCCATATTCTGGTGCGCCATGAACAGGCGGCAGTGCACGCAGCAGAAGGCTATGCCCGGTCAACCGGCAAGGTTGGCGTGGTTCTGGTGACCTCCGGGCCTGGCGCGACCAATGCGGTGACCGGCCTGACAGATGCGCTGATGGATTCGGTGCCGGTGGTATGCCTGACCGGCCAGGTGCCAACGCATCTGATTGGCACGGACGGGTTTCAGGAGGCAGACACTTCTGGCATTACCCGCCCGGCGACCAAGCATAATTATCTGGTGACCGAGGGGGCGGAGCTGCAAGGCGTTGTGGAAGAGGCGTTTCATGTTGCGCGCAGCGGCCGTCCCGGGCCGGTGGTGATTGATCTGCCAAAAGATGTGCTGATGCTGGATGCGCCGCTGGCCAGCAGCCCCAGCCCGCGTATGCAAACGCCGCGCTACCAGCCGCAGACTGAGCCGGACCCAGCCATGATCAAAGAGGCGGTGCGGATTCTGAAAAAGGCAAAAAAGCCGATTATTTATGGCGGTGGCGGGCTGATCAATGCCGGGTCGGCTGCCTCGGACAGCCTGCGCGATTTTGTTGCCCAGACTGGCTGGCCGGTAACCCTGACGCTGATGGGGCTGGGTGCGGTGCCCGCTGAGGACAGCCATTTTCTGGGAATGTTGGGGATGCACGGCACTTATGAGGCCAATCTGGCGATGCATCAATGTGATGTGATGCTCAATATCGGGGCGCGGTTTGATGACCGGGTGACCGGCAGGCTGGCAGATTTCTCGCCGCAATCGCTGAAAATCCATGCCGATATAGATCCCTCCTCAATCAACAAGAATGTGAAGGTGGATGTGGGCATTGTCGGGGATGCCGGGGCCGTGCTGAAAGCCCTGATGGCTGAGATGAAAGCGCAGAATTTCACTCCCAATGCTGAGCCGCTGGCCCGCTGGTGGAAGCAGATTGAGGGCTGGCGTGCACGCAACTGTCTGGCCTATCGCCAGAGCGGGCCGATTATCAAGCCCCAGCACGCTATTCGGCGGCTCTATGAGATGACCCGCGATCGGGAGACCTATATCACGACTGAGGTTGGCCAGCATCAAATGTGGGCAGCCCAATATTTTGGCTTTGATGCTCCGAACCGCTGGATGACTTCGGGCGGGCTGGGCACAATGGGTTATGGGCTGCCCTCAGCGATGGGGGTGCAGGTGGCGCATCCGGCTGGTCGTTGATATTGCCGGTGAGGCCTCTTTCATGATGAATATGCAAGAGCTGTCAACCATTTCCCAATACAGGCTGCCGGTCAAAATCTTCATCATCAATAATGAATGGATGGGGATGGTGCGCCAGTGGCAAGAGCTGATCCATGGCGGGCGCTATTCTGAGAGCTACACGGCCTCGCTGCCGGATTTTGTCAAGCTGGCAGAAACCTTTGGCATGACCGGGCTGCGCGCCAGCAGCTCTGATGAGCTGGACAGCGTTATCCAGACGATGCTGGATACAGACGGGCCGGTGATAGCCGATATCCGGGTGGAAAAAGAGGAAAATTGCTTCCCCATGATCCCGTCCGGGGCCGCCCATAATGAGATGATCCTCGGCCCGGCTGATCAGGAAGGGGCAATCAGTGAGGAAGGCAAGGTGCTGGTCTAGCCGCCAGCTGCCGCTTTTTTGTCGAAAAGGCCCGGTTTGCTATATCCGCTGCCGATAGGCATTTGTCAGGAGAAAAAAGGATATGTTGGACAAGACAGCAACAGAAACCCACACCCTGTCGGTGCTGGTGGATAATGAGCCGGGCGTGCTGGCGCGGGTGGTCGGGCTGTTTTCCGGCCGCGGCTACAATATTGAGAGCCTGACGGTCTCTGAGGTGGATGCAGAGCGGCATACTTCGCGCATTTCCCTGTCCACCAGCGGCACGCCGATGGTGATTGAGCAGATAAAGCAGCAGCTGGGCAAGCTGGTGCCGGTGCATCAGGTCAAGGATATGACAGTCGGCCCGCCCCATGTTGAGCGCGAAATGGCTTTGGTCAAGGTGCTGAATAGCGGCGAGGCGCGGGTGGAAGCGCTGCGTCTGGCAGACGGGTTCCGGGCCCGTACGCTGGACAGCACGCTGGACAGTTTCGTCTTTGAGGTGACCGGCAATTCTGACAAGGTGTCTGCCTTTATCGGTCTGATGGGTTCGCTGGGCAAGATAGAGGTGGCCCGCACCGGCGTTTGCGGGATCACCCGCGGCAACCAGCTGGATTTGACAGACTGACCTGATTTGCCTGTTTTGCTGGCCGGTTTGCGGGCAAAAAGCACAAGCGACGCTTGACAGCAGGCATGGTGGGCGATACCCAACTGGCTGACAGGATATTATCACGGCTGCGCCCGGTCGGGCGGCCTAACCCGCAACGGAGAATGAAAGATGCGTGTCTATTATGATCAAGATGCCGATCTCGGTCTGATCAAATCCAAGAAGGTGGTGATTGTCGGCTATGGCTCACAAGGCCATGCCCATGCTGCCAATCTGAAGGAAAGCGGTGTCAAGGAAGTGGCCGTTGCGCTGCGTGAGGGGTCTGCCTCTGCGCCGAAAGCCGAAGCGGCTGGCTTCAAGGTGATGACTGTGGCCAAGGCGGCGGCCTGGGGCGATGTGATTATGATGCTGACCCCGGATGAGCTGCAGGCAGATATTTATGCCGATGAGATTGCCCCGAATATCCGGCCCGGTGCGGCGCTGGCCTTCGCCCACGGGCTGAATGTGCATTTCAATTTGATTGAGCCGCGCTCAGATGTGGATGTGTTCATGGTGGCCCCCAAAGGCCCGGGCCATACGGTGCGCGGGGAATATGTGAAAGGCGGCGGGGTGCCCTGTCTGCTGGCGGTGCATCAGGATGCGTCCGGCAACGCCCATGATATTGGAATGTCCTATGCCTGCGGTGTCGGGGGCGGGCGCTCCGGCATTATTGAGACCAGTTTTCAAGAAGAATGTGAAACCGACCTGTTCGGTGAGCAGGCGGTTCTGTGCGGCGGTCTGGTTGAGCTGATCAAGGCTGGCTATGAAACGCTGACCGAGGCGGGCTACGCGCCGGAAATGGCCTATTTTGAATGTCTGCATGAGGTCAAGCTGATCGTGGATTTGATATATGAGGGCGGCATTGCCAACATGAATTATTCGATCTCCAACACAGCTGAATATGGCGAATATGTAACCGGCCCGCGCATCATCACGCCGGAAACCAAGGCCGAGATGAAACGGGTTCTTGAAGATATCCAGTCCGGCCGCTTCACCCGTGACTGGATGCTGGAAAACAAGGTTAACCAGGCCAGCTTCAAGGCAACCCGCCGCCGCAACGCGGCTCATCCGATTGAGCAGGTCGGCACCGATTTGCGGGCGATGATGCCCTGGATCGGGTCAAACCGTTTGGTGGACAAGGATAAGAACTAGGCAAAATTGCTTGCCAAATCGAACTGCGAAGCAGGAGAAATGGCCGTTCTGGACGGTCATTTCTTCATTGCATTACAGCGCGTAACCGGGCAACATTAGATTTGTGCATGATATTTGCACATAGCTGGTCCCGCACCGGGTTACAGTCATTTCTGCAAAGCAAGGAAATCAACAGATGTTAGGGTCACTTTTCGGATTTATGGCAGCAGATATAGGTATCGATCTGGGCACTGCCAATACGCTGGTTTATGTCAAGGGCAAGGGGATTGTTCTGGATGAACCCTCAGTGGTGGCCATGGCGCAGGTGCGCGGCAAGACCCAAGTTCTGGCGGTTGGTGAGGAAGCCAAGGTGATGCTGGGCAAGACGCCTGGCAATATTCAGGCTATCCGGCCCATGGCGGACGGGGTGATTGCCGATTTTGAAATTGCTGAGGAAATGATCAAGCATTTTATCCGCAAGGTGAATGGCCGCTTCTCGCTGGCCCGCCCGCAGATGATTATCTGTGTGCCGTCCGGCTCCACGGCGGTTGAACGGCGCGCCATCCAGGAATCAGCCGAAGCGGCGGGCGCGCGCCGGGTCTTTTTGATTGAGGAGCCAATGGCCGCAGCGATTGGCGCGGCCCTGCCGGTGACCGAGGCGTCTGGTTCAATGGTGGTTGATATTGGCGGCGGCACGACGGAGGTGGCAATTCTGTCGCTGGGCAATATTGTCTTTGCCCATTCAGTGCGGGTTGGTGGCGACAAGATTGATGAATCCATCATTGGCTATATGCGCCGCACGCATAATCTGCTGATCGGGGAATCCACGGCTGAACGGATTAAAAAATCGATTGGCATTGCGCGGCGTCCGGAAAAATCCACCGGCGTGAAAATAGAGGTGCGCGGGCGCGATCTGGTGAATGGTGTGCCCAAGGAAATCAATATTTCCGAGGCGCAGGTGGCAGATGCCATCTCTGATCCGGTCAAGCAGATCGTGGAAGGGGTGAAGATGGCCCTGGAACAGGCCCCGCCTGAACTGGCTGCTGATATTGTGGAAAAGGGCATTGTGCTGACTGGCGGCGGGGCCATGTTGCGCGAGATGGATACTGTGCTGCGTGAGGCAACCGGCCTGCCCATCTCCATTGCCGAGAACCCGCTTTCCTGTGTGGCGATAGGCACCGGGCGCTGTCTGGAAGAGCTGAAAACCCTGCGCCATGTCCTGATCGGGGCTTGATCCGGCGATGCCTTTGCAGGCTCCTGCAAAGCGCCGCCAGCGATCTGCCAGATGGCCGAAAATTCTGCTGATATTATCTGGCTTCCTGCTGATTCTGGTGGGCAAGGCTGATCTGGCGGCGGTGCGCACGGCCCAGGCAGGAATTATCGCCTTTGTCATGCCGGTTTATGATACGGTCGCGATGCCGGTGCGGGCGCTGGAAAATCTGCTGGTCGGGCTGCGCGGCGTGGCGGCTCTGCGTGAAGAAGCGGTGCTGTTGCGGCTGGAAAATGAGAGGCTGAAGCGCTGGCAGCGCCGTTCTGAGATTCTGGAGAGTGAAAACCGCCAGCTGCGGGCGGTTCTGGGGGTGGCTCTGCCGCCGGAAAAACAGGCGGTCACCGCACGGGTTATCGCAGCCCCGGGAGGCAGCTTTTTCCATTCCTTGCTGGTTGATCACGGGGCCGGCTATCCGGTCAGGCGCGGCGATCCGGTTGTGACAGCTGATGGTCTGGTCGGTATGGTGATAGCCCCCGGCACGCGCTATTCACGGGTGCTTTTGATAACAGATGTCAATGCCCGCATCCCGATATTGCTTAGCCGGGAAAACTGGCCGGGCCTGTCTGTTGGCCGTAATGGCCAGCTGTTGAAGCTGGATTTCCTGCCGCTGAATGCCACCATTGAAACAGGCGAGCTGGTGCAGACCTCCGGGCATGGCGGCTTGCTGCCAGCTGGCTTGCCGGTTGGCCGGGTGGTGCGGGTTGAGGAGGAGTCCGTTCTGGTGGAACCGGCGGTTGATCTGGTGCGGCTGTCCTATGTGTCCATATTGCTGGGCAATCCGGATGAGGTGCGAACCAATATAGCAGAGATGGATGATTTCTTCATGCCGCTGCCCGAAGCCGGGGAAACACGGCTGCTCGAAGGGTTCAGCCCGCGCGATGTGCTGCAATGAGGCTCGCCGGCACAAATAAGGGGCGGCGTATTCTGCCTGATTTTTCCAGCCAGTTTCTGGTGCTTGTGGCGGGTCTGCTGATTGTGCTGATAGAGGCGGCGCTGGCTGAATGGGGCTTTTTCTATGCCGCCGCCCCAATGCTGTCCTTATGTTTTATCGCCTGGTTTGTGTTGACGAATCCGGGCCATCTGCCGGTCTTTTCGATCCTGGTGCTGGCCCTGTTCGCTGAATTTCTGGGGCTGGATGAGCTGGGGGTGCGGGTGGTCTGCTGGCTGATCGCCTGGCAGGCTTTTGGCTGGCGGCGCAATGGCGAGCAGGAGCCTGATTTTCTCAGCCTCTGGTCGTTTTTTGCCGGCTTGACCTTGCTGTTGTCGGTTTTCCGGCTGCTGATCTATTTTATTGACCGGCTCAACTTGCCTGATTTATCGACCCTTGCGGTGCAAACAGGCTTTACAATCTTCTTATTCCCGGTGATCTTTGTATTGCTTTACTGGACCGGCTTTGTTTGGGAAAAATGGATGGCGGTTTTTACCGTCAAACGCTAGCGCAGGGCCCTGAATGAAATGGCCAAGAGACGCAAGGAAATACGCGATGTGGAAACCCGCCTCACCCGGCGGATGTTCCTGCTGGGCGGGGGTCAGCTGGTTTTGGGGACGGTGCTGGCCGGGCGGCTTTACCAGCTGCAGATAGCACAGGGCGATACCTATCAAAAACTCTCAGACCGCAACCAGTTTGACACAAGATTGGTGCCTGCCCCGCGCGGACGCGTGCTGGATCGCAAGCAAAGGCTGCTGGTTGGCAATTCAGAGGTGTTTGAGCTGAATATTATCCCGGCCCGTATCGGAGATTTGCGCCAGCTGCTGGGCCAGGTTGCACGCCTTGTTACCCTGAGCGACGAGGATATAACCCGGGTGCTAGAGGAGGTCGCCGCAAAGCCGGAATTTGTGGAAATCACCATTCGGTCTGACTTGACGCAGCGTGAATTGTCGCGTCTGGCGGTGCGCAGCCCGGCCCTGCCCGGGGTGGTTTTTCAAAAAGGCTTCCGTCGCCTCTATCCGCAGGGCAGCCTGTTCTCCCATATCGCCGGTTATGTATCGCCGGTCACTGCTGCTGAGGTGGATGAAGACCGGCTGTTGCGCCGCCTGCCGGGGTTGCAGACCGGCAAGGTGGGGCTGGAAAAGGCACAGGAACAGGCCCTGCGCGGTGAGATTGGGGTGCAGCGCCTGGAGGTGAACGCGCTTGGCAAGCCGGTGCGCCTGCTGAATGACCGGCTGGCCAGATCGGGCAAGGATATTCAGCTGACCATTGATCTGGATTTGCAGAGCTATGCGGCAAAGCGCTTGCAACAGGGCAATTCAGAGGCGGTTCCGGTATCTGATCCGGCTGTCCAGCGGGCTTTAAGCCGGGATGCCCAGCTGCGCAGCCATTTTGCCTCTGGCGACCAGCTGGTCTTGCGGAACAGCAAGGGTGTGCTCACGCCGCCCGAATCCGGCGCGGCGATGGTGATGGATGTGGAGACCGGGGCGGTGCGGGCGATGGTCTCGCTGCCCGGTTTTGACCCGAACCAATTTGCCGGCCGCTTGCGTGAACGGGACTGGCAGAGGTTAAACCAGCATCCGCGCACCCCGTTGCTGAAGCGGACGATAGCGGGCCTCTATTCGCCGGGATCCACTTTCAAGATGGCGGTTCTGGCCGCCGCGCTGGAAGCCGGGGTGGTTACCAGCAAAACGCAATATTTCTGCAACGGGCATTTTGAATTTGGCGATCGCAAATTCTATTGCTGGCGTGAGGGCGGGCATGGCGCGGTGAATGGCCGCCAGGCGATTGCCCAATCCTGTGATGTCTATTTCTATCAGGTGGCCCTGAAAACCGGTATTAACCGGATACACGCGCTGGCCAGCCGCCTGGGTCTGGGCGATATCAGCGGGCTGGGCCTGCCGGGGGAGAAGATTGGAATTCTGCCGACAAGGGAATGGAAAATGGCCCGCCGCGGCACGGTCTGGACTCCCGGCGAGACGGTGATCGCCGGTATTGGCCAGGGCTTTGTGCTGGCGACACCGGCGCAGCTGGCGGTGATGGCGGCGCGTATCGCAAATGGCAAGAAACAGGTGACCGCCCGCCTGCTGGAATCTGATCTGGATGCTGGCGAGGCGTTTGCCCCGCTGGGTATCAATGCCGGTATCCTGAACGAGATCCGGCGCAGTATGCGGCTGGTGATGGCCGGGGCGCTGGGCACTGCGCGCAATTATGATCTGACAGAGTCCCAAATGGCCGGCAAGACCGGCACGGTGCAGGTGAAACGCATTTCCAAGGCCCAGCGCGAAGAAGGTATCATCGATAATCTAGACAGGCCCTGGAAAGAGCGCGATCATGCGCTGTTTGTTGGCTATGCCCCCTATAAAAAGCCGCGCTATGCGGTCAGTGTGGTGGTGGAACATGGTGGCAGCGGCTCGTCCATGGCCGCCCCGATTGCCCGCGATCTGCTGGATTTTGCGCTGCGTGGGGACCGGGCATGAGCTGGTGGTCAAAATTACTCTCCTTGCCCTGGCTGATGATGATCTGTGCCGCCCTGCTGGTATTGATAGGCGCGCTGGCACTCTATTCCGCCTCTGAAGGGGCTTGGTCGCCCTGGGCTGAGCAGCATTTGATACGGGCCGGGATAGGCGCGGTGCTGATGCTGGTGATGGGGTTTTTGCCGCTGCGCTGGATCAGCCGGATGGCCCCGCTGGCTTTGCTGGCCGGTATTCTGGTTTTGCTGGCCCTGCCTTTTATTGGCACAGGCAGCGGGGCGACCCGCTGGATCAGTCTGGGCCCGCTGAACTTGCAGCCTTCTGAACCGATCAAGGTTGCGCTGGTGCTGGTCTTGGCAAAATATTTTGCCAGCCGCACCTGGGATCAGTTTGACAGTTTCATGACCTATCTGCCTGCCTTGGTGCTGGTTGCGGTGCCGGTCGCGCTGGTCTTGATGCAACCGGATTTGGGCACCGCCCTGATGATGGGGATTGGCGGGCTGAGTATGCTGTTTCTGGCTGGCTTGCCGCGCCGCTGGATCGTGCTGGGGCTCATCGCCGGTCTGGCCAGCCTGCCACTGGCCTGGTCGCAGCTCTATGATTACCAAAAGGCGCGGGTTTTGACTTTCCTCAATCCGGGCCAGGATGCGCTGGGGGCTGGCTATCAGATCACCCAGTCCAAGATTGCGCTGGGTTCCGGCGGCCTGTTCGGCAAGGGGTTTTTGATGGGATCACAGAGCCAGCTGGATTATCTGCCTGAAAAGCAGACAGATTTTGTCTTTACCATGATAGGTGAGGAGTTCGGCCTGATCGGCAATCTGGCTGTTTTGCTGATCTATTTTGTGATGATGGGCAGTGTGCTGTTTGTCGGTATCCGCTGTGAGAACAGGTTTGGCCGGTTGCTTTGCGGCGGTTTGTCGATGATGCTTTTCTTGTATGTATTTGTGAATGTGGCAATGGTGACCGGCCTGATGCCGGTTGTGGGGGCGCCCCTGCCATTGATTTCCTATGGCGGAACCGCCATGCTGACCGTGTTTCTGGCCCTTGGTCTGACAATGAATGTGTCGCTAAATCTGGACAAAGACGATACACAGATTATATAGGCTGGAAACAGGGTTCTTTTTATTGGGGTATAGCTGAGATGTTACAGTCATTTTTTCCAAGGCCAAAACTGTTCTTCCTGAGCGCGATCATCTGGTCTGCGGTTGTCGTGGCTATCTGGTATTGGATCGGCAGTGATATTGGCCTCGCGCTGGGTTTTGATCTGGACCCGGAACGCGCCCCGGTTATCGGGCCGGGCTTTTTTATTACCCCGGAATTTCTCTGGTTTTACAGCTATTATGTCATTATTTGCGCGCTTTTTGCCGGGTTTTGGTTCTGGTTCTCACCGCATCCCTGGCAGATTTGGTCTATTCTTGGCTCGCAGCTGATTTTGTTTTCTACCTATTTTTCCGTTCAGGTTTCGGTGGGGCTGAATTATTGGCGGCGGCCTTTCGGCGATGCGCTGCAAAATGCCCTGAATCCGGAAATTGAGGTCACCGCCACAGAGCTTTACAGCCTTATCTGGACCTTTACCCAGATTGCCCTTGTCTGGATGGTGATCTATGTGATCACCCGCTTTTTTGTCAGCCATTATATCTTCCGCTGGCGCACCGCGATGAATGATTACTATATGGGGCAATGGAAGCGGGTGCGCTATATTGAGGGGGCCTCGCAGCGGGTTCAGGAAGATACCATGCGCTTTGCCGGCATTATGGAAGGGCTGGGCGTGTCGATTGTGGATGCGGTGATGACGCTGTTTGCCTTTCTGCCGATTTTGCTGTCGCTTTCCTCTTATGTGGAAACCTTGCCGATAGTCGGGGCGATACCCTATCCGTTGCTGACCGCCTCTATTTTCTGGTCACTGTTCGGCACCGGTGTGCTGGCCTCGGTCGGGATCAAGCTGCCGGGCCTGGAATTCCGTAACCAGCGGGTTGAGGCGGCCTACCGCAAGGAGCTGGTCTATGGCGAGGATGATGCAGATCGGGCCAGCCCGCCGACAGTGGCGGAATTGTTCGGCAATGTGCGGCGCAATTATTTCCGCCTCTATTTCCATTATATGTATTTCAATGTGTTCCGCGGGCTGTATATCCAGGCAGACAACATCTTTGCCTATTTCATCCTGATCCCGGCGATTGCGGCGGCGGCCTTTACCTATGGGGTGATGCAGCAGATTTTGACCGCCTTCTCACAGGTCTCGAATTCCTTTCAATATCTGGTGAATAGCTGGACAACGATCATTGAGCTCTTGTCCATTTTCAAGCGTCTGCAAGCCTTTGAACGGGCCTTGCGGGATGCGCCGCTGCCGGAAATTGATCAAGAATATCTGGAAAAGGGCCAGGCGCTGGACAGCTAATCCTGTCCAGCTTCCCCGCTTCCCCTAGCCAGCTGTGCGCTGGTTGAAAATCCGTCCAGCAGGGGCAGGGCATGAACCTGCCCGCCGCTGGCGGTAACGCTGTCATGGCCGACAATCTCTGCTGCCCGGTAATCCCCGCCCTTGATCAGATGCTGCGGTGCAATCTCTGCAATCAGCCGGGCGGGCGTATCCTCCCCAAACAGCACAACCGCATCGACAAAGGGCAGGGCGGCCAGCGCATTGCCCCGCTGGCGGGCATTTTGCAGCGGCCTTTGCGGCCCTTTCAGGCGGCTGACAGAGGCATCTGAATTCAGCCCCACAATCAGCCTGTCACAAAGGCTGGCGGCCCGCCGCAGCAAGGAAATATGCCCCGGATGCAACAGGTCAAAACAGCCATTGGTAAAGCCTATTTTCTGGCCCTTTTCGCGCCAGCTGGCCAGCACGGGCCGCAGTGCCTCCAGCCCCAGATCAGCACTGTCAGCCCCGAAATCAGCCAGCAATTCCCCCGGGCAGACAGCAGAAGTCCCGGCCTTTCCCACCACCAGACCGGCTGCCAGATTGGCCAGCTGCACCGCCTCCAGGCCATCCAGCCCGCCTGCCAGCCCGGCCGCCAGCCCGGCGATCACCGTATCACCGGCCCCGGACACATCATACACTTCTTTTGCATGGGCAGGCAGCTGCTGCCAGCCTTGCGGGGTAACCCAGGCCATGCCGCGCTCGCTTAAGGTGACCAGCATGGCCTGCAGGCCCAGCTGCTGCACAAAACCGGCCGCTGCCTCAGCAATTTCTGCCTCACTCACCAGCGTTTGGCCAGAGGCCGCCTGCAATTCAGCCAGATTGGGCGTCATCATCCACGCCCCCTTATAATCATCAAAATTGGCTGATTTTGGATCAACCAGCAGCCTTTTGCCCTGTTCTGTCGCCAGCCGGGCCAGCCGGGCGATCACCTCCGGCGGCAGGCAGCCCTTGGCATAGTCTGACAGGATGACCAGCTCCGCCTCGGCTATTTTCTGCTCTGCCAGCTGACAGAGCTGATCTTGTTCTGCCTGGCTGATCGGGTCGGTTTGCTCATGGTCAACGCGCAGGAGCTGGCGGTTATCCGTCCGGTAGCGGATTTTGCAGCTGGTCTGCCGCCGGGCTGATGTCACCGCGCTCAATGTAATTGCTGGCAGGCTGTCCAGCCCGGCTGACAGGGCTGCGGCCTCACCATCCTCTCCCAGCACGCCCAGCAGGTCTGTTGCAACCCCCAGCCAGGCCAGATTGCGGGCGACATTGGCGGCTCCGCCCGGCATCTGGCGGGTGCGCGTTTGGCTGAGCACCGGGATAGGGGCTTCGGGGGACATACGCAAAACCCGGCCATCGACAAATTTATCCAGCATCAGGTCGCCGATCACCAGCACCCGCCGCCCCTGTATGCGGCACAGCTTTTCGGCCAGCGCCTCGCGGCTGTCTTGCGGGGGCAGGGCAGTCATTTTTTGGCCTTCTGGTTTTTTTCCTGCGCCTTTTGGCGGAAACGCTCGGCCGCCCCGGGGCGGTTCTCCTGCGGCGGGCGGGCCAGACCCAGGGCCGCCTCCGGCACATCCTCAGCAATGACTGAGCCAGCCCCGACAATCGCCCCCGCCCCGACTGAGACCGGGGCAACCAGCGCGCTATTGGAGCCGATAAAGGCTCCTTCGCCTATCAGGGTTTTGTATTTGCCATGCCCATCATAATTACAGGTGATGGTGCCGGCCCCGATATTGGCCGCCGCGCCAATCTCGGCATCGCCGACATAGCTCAGATGATTGATTTTTGCCCCGCTGCCGATGCTGGCCTGTTTGGTTTCCACAAAATTGCCAATGCGGGCGGCTTCGGCCAGACGGGTGCCGGGGCGCAGGCGGGCAAACGGGCCGATCTGGCAATTCGGGCCTATCTCAGCCCCCTCAATATGGGAAAAAGCCTTGATATGACAGCCGGCTGCGATGGAGACGCCCGGCCCTATCACCACATTCGGCTCCAGCGTAATATCAGCAGCCAGCCTCACATCTGCCGAGAGATAGACCGAGGCCGGGTCCACCATGCTTACCCCGCCTGCCAGCGCGGCCCGCCGCAGCCGATCCTGCATCACCGCCTCGGCAAAGGCCAGATCCGCGCGGTTATTCACGCCATGCAGCTCTTCGCGCTCGGCCATGCTGATAACCGGTTGCAGCCCTTTTTCCCGGCCCAGCCGAACCAGATCGGTCAGATAGAATTCTGCCTGGGCGTTATCCTGGCTGAGCCCGTCCAGCAACCCGGCCAGATGCGGGCCAGCGATGGCCATCAGCCCGCCATTGCACAGCCCGATTTGCTGCTCCTCAGGGCTGGCATCTGCCTGTTCCACAATATCCAGCAGCTGGCCGCCAGCATCTGTTTTCAGCCTGCCATAGCCATCCGGCCTGTCTGTCTCAAAACCCAGCACACAGATATCGGCCCCGCCCGCTATCGCCGCAACCATTTGGGCCAGCCGGTCGGCGCGCACCAGCGGCGTATCGCCATAGAGGATCAGAACCGGCAGGCTGCTATCTGCTATCAGCGGCAGGGCGGCGCGCACCGCATCCCCTGTGCCGCGCTGCTGTTGCTGTATCGCCGGGGTCAGATCGCCCAGCCAGTCGGCCAGTTCCGGGGCATCCGGGCCGATCACCGGGATCATCTGGGCCGCCCCGGCCGCATGGGCTGCATCCAGCACAAATGCCAGCATTGGCCGCCCGGCCAGGCTGTGCATGACCTTGGGGCGGTTGGATTGCATCCGGCTGCCCTTGCCGGCTGCCAATATAATCGCGGTAAAGCTCATGCGCCGGTTATAGCTTGCGCCCGCGCTGATTGCAAAGAAATCTGGCCTGCCCCACCCCCGGTTTCCCTTGCCCTTTCGGGCGGGGATGGGCTATTGGTTGGGCCGGGTAACAGCATCAAGGGACAGACCAGATGTGCGGCATAGTCGGCTATACAGGTTCAGATGAGGCAGCCCCGCTCTTGCTGGAGGCGTTGCGGCGGCTGGAATATCGCGGCTATGACAGCGCCGGTATCGCCGCGCTGGCAGGCGACAGGCTGGGGCTGGTGCGGGCGGTTGGCAAGCTGGATAATCTGGCGGCCCGGCTGGCCGATCAGCCGCTGGATGGGGCCTGCGGCATTGGCCATACGCGCTGGGCCACGCATGGCGGCGTGACCGAAGCCAACGCGCATCCGCACAGTGCCGATGGCCGGGTGGCGGTGGTGCATAATGGCATTATCGAAAATTATGCGGCCCTGCGCGCCGAGCTGGAGGCAGGGGGGGCGGTGTTTGCCTCGCAAACGGATTCTGAAGTGCTGGCGCATCTGTTTGCCGCCGGTTTCGCCAGGGGGCTGGCACCGCTGGCGGTGCTGCAAGGCGTGTTGGGGCGGATTGAGGGGGCCTGGGCGCTGGCGGCGGTCAGCCTGGATGCGCCGGGGGTGATCATGATAGCCCGCAATGCCTCGCCTCTGGCTGTCGGTCTGGCTGAGGGGTTTAGCCTGATCGCCTCTGATGCCAGCGCCATGGCCCAGAGCGCCGGGCAGGTGATCTATCTCAAAGATGATGATTACGGGCTGGTCACGCCGGATGGCCCGCAGATTTATGACCGCAATGGCCAGCCTGCCAATCGTGAGGCCTTGCGTATCTCAGCCAGCCCGGTGATGGTGGACAAGGCAGGCTATCGCCATTTCATGGAAAAGGAAATCCATGAACAGCCCGATGCGGTGGCCCATACGCTGGCGGCAATGACCGGCCCGGACGGCCAGTTGAGCGCCGGTCTGGATACAGCGCAGCTGCAGGCAGTGTCCGGCCTTGTCCTGCTGGCGGCCGGGACCAGCCATTATGCCGCGCTGATCGGCAAATACTGGATAGAGCGGCTGGCCGGGCTGCCGGTCGCGGTAGAGCTGGCCTCAGAATATCATTATCGCCAGCCGGCCTCTGGCCCGTTCAGCCATGCGCTGGTGATCAGCCAGTCCGGGGAATCGCTCGATACGCTGATGGCGATGCGCCATGCGGCCGGGATGGGTCTGCAAACGCTGGGGCTGGTCAATGTGCCGGACAGCACCATTGCCAGAGAGGCGGCAGCCGTGCTGCCAACCCGCGCCGGCCCGGAGATTGGCGTGGCCTCAACCAAGGCCTTTACCGCCCAGCTGACTGTGATGTTTGCGCTGGCAGTGGCCCTTGGGCGGGCCTCCGGCAGGCTGGATGAGAAGCAGGCCGGGCGGCTGCATGAGGCGGTGCTGACCATGCCCGGGGCGATTGGCCGGGCGCTGGGCTGTGTGCCGCAGATACAACAGATTGCCAAGCAGCTGGTTTTGTCACATTCGGTGCTGTTTCTGGGGCGCGATCTGCTCTATCCGCTGGCCCTGGAAGGGGCGCTCAAGCTGAAGGAGATCAGCTATCTGCACGCTGAGGGCTTTGCCGCTGGCGAGATGAAACACGGGCCCATCGCGCTGATTGAGCCGGGCCTGCCGGTGATCGGGCTGGTCAGCCAGGATGTCTTGCAGGCGAAAACCATCAGCAATCTGCGTGAGGCAGAGGCGCGCGGGGCCGATCTCTATCTGATCAGCTGCGGGGTGGCGCCCAAAGAAGTGGATTTTGCCCGCCAGATTGTGGAAATGCCGGACTGTGATCCGCTGCTGGCCCCGCTGCTGCTGGCCATCCCGGCGCAGATTCTGGCCTGGCAGGCCGCGCTGGAAAAAGGCACCGATGTTGACCAGCCCCGCAACCTCGCCAAATCGGTGACGGTGGAGTAGGGGGGTATGAGCCCGTTTTTTGAAGCGCTGGCCAGCCTGTGGCTGTATTTGCTGGTGATGGTGGGATCACCCGGGCCGGCCAATATGCTGGCCTTGAGCGCCGGGGCACGGGCCGGCCTGCGCGCTGTCCTGCCGTTCATTTTCGGGCTGATGGCGGGCAAGCTGGTCTTGAACATCTTGATGGGTATCGGGCTGCCGACATTGCTGGCGCGCTATCCGGCAGCGGTGCAGCTGGCCAGCTGGGCCGCAGCGGGCTGGCTGATCTGGCTGGCCTTGCAAGGCTGGAGGGCCCCGGCCGGGCCAGTCGCGGCCCGCACCCTGCCCGGTTTCTGGCAAGCGCTGCCGGTGCATCCGCTCAATCCGAAAGCCTGGGTCATGCTGCTGCTGGCCTGGACCGAAATCGGGCCGCAGCTGGGCGGGCCGGAGGTGCAATGGCTGGTGCTTCCGGCCAGCTTTGCCGGGTTCCAGCTGGTGTTTCACAGCCTCTGGGCGCTCGGCGGGGCGGAGCTGGGGCGGCGCTGGCAAAACAGCCTGCTGCTGCATCGCAGCCTCAGCCTGTTGACCGTCGCGGTGATCCTCTGGGCGGTGCTGCTGACCTAATTGGTGCTGAAGCCG
Source organism: Alphaproteobacteria bacterium (assembly GCA_038131695.1). Classification (GTDB taxonomy): domain Bacteria; phylum Pseudomonadota; class Alphaproteobacteria; order Puniceispirillales; family Puniceispirillaceae; genus JADHLK01. Next base: position 50,990 of record JAYPQA010000022.1, read on the forward strand.
GATTTCAGGTTGGATTTTGAGATAGAGCCCAGATATTTGAAATTGAGCAGCAGCTGCACCTCGTCAATATTGCGGATATCGCGGTCGCTGCCCGGCACCCGCTTATAGTCAAGCGAGAGGGTTACGCAATCCTGGAAACCGCCGGTCCAGGCCAGCTTGACAGTTGAGCTGTCACGCCGGCTCTCGCCTGAGCTGAGGTTCCAGACCTGATCCGCCCGCAAGCTCCAGCCGCCCGGCAGCTGCTGGGTGGCGATGATTTTAGCCTCTTCCAAATCCTCTGTGGTGCTGGTGAAATAGGCGCTGGAGAGCTGCGCATGGCTGATGGTGATTTTGGTTTTGCTGAAATCCAGCGTCAGGGAGGAGCGGCTCTCATTCAGCCGGAAATCATGCTGGTCGGCGCGCCCGGTAAAGGCCAGAGAGAGCGGGCCGGGTGGATTCAACCTCAGCGAGGCGACATAATCAGAATAATCTGAAGAGCGGGCCTTGGCGGTCAGCCCGGTCGCGGTCTTGCCCGAAAGGCGGCGCGAAAGGCCCAGAAAGCCACTGATCTGGCCCAGCTGGGCTGATTCTGTCCAAAGCGAAATGCCGCCATCCAGCCGCGCCCCGGGCAGGTAATAATCTTCCCCCTGAAAGCGGTGGGTGAGGAACATATTGGCCTCATCCAGCCGGAAATCAGAGGAATCCCGGTTTGGAATATCATCGGTGCGGTCAGCCCCGCCAATATGCGTCGCCTTGAGACGGGGGGTCAGCAAAAAGGGCTGGTTGCCCAGCCTGACCTCTATCGGGGCCTGCCAGTCTGCGGAAACATGGCTGTGGCCGCGGCCCAGCTCGCCCAGCTTGGTCTTGCCGTCTGAGCGTTCCTCAATATTGTGATAGCTGCCGGTAAAGCCCGCCTCCAGCCGTGTGCGCCCGCCCAGCATCTCGCGGGACTGGATGAATTCTGCCATGCCGGTCCAGCGCTGCATCTCATGCCCGTTATCATTATCCAGCTGCAAGGCAGACAGGCGGGTGCGCAAGGCGGTGCCGGGCCGGGCGATGGGCCGTTCATATTCATACTTAACCAAAGGCAGGATAGTGGGCTCCTTGTCGCGTGTATCGCTGGAAGACAGGCCCTGCATATCGCTGGCGGCGACGCGGTAATAGCGCGTCCGGGTAACCTTTTCAGCACTCAGCTCGCTTTCCAGCGAGGAATCCGCCAAAAATCCATAGCGGCGCAGGAAAGTATCCTGCGAGGCGCGCTGCAGCTGGCCGGTAACCTTCCAGCCGCCCCGCATCTGGCCGGTCAGCCGGGCATCGATGCCAGCCACCCCCTCGCGCGATTTTTTGTAGGTTTCCAGATCGCCAGTATAAAAATAGGCATCCAGATCAAAATTGTTCCAGCGCTCGCGATAGGTGATTTTGGCGGCTTCCCCGCGATGCTGGAACCAGATCGGCTCTATCTCCACATCCCGGGTTGGCCCCAATACCTGAAACCACGGCACGGACAAGGTGGTCCCAAGATCCGTCGAATAGCCATAGCGCGGGCCCAGAAAGCCGGAGCGGCGATTGACTGTCCAGTCCGGATGCGCCAACACTGGCAGCCAGAAGAACGGCACATCAAATATATGCAGGCGCATATTTTCATGCCGGATGGTACGGGACTGCAAATCATGGACAATGCGGCTGGAGCGGATATCCCAGATAGGCTGCTCGCCGCCTTCCCAGTCGCATTTGCAAGGCGTATAGCGGCCATAGCGGTATACGGCCTGCTCCCCCTCCACGGCCTCGCCATCCCTGGCGGCAAAGCGGGTGCCATCCTCAAAAGAACTGATCAGGGGCTGGGCTATCAGCTGGGTGAATTGCTGGCTGAGTTCCATCCGATCAGACAGGGTGGTTCCTCCATTGGCTTGAATCAGGCGCACCTTGCCAATCGCAACAGCCAGATCAGCTGCCTCATTATAAATCAGCCGGTCAGCATAAAGCGTCTCGCCAGCCTGGCGCAAAATGACATTGCCGGTGGCGATAATGACGCCTTCCTCGCGATTGACTTCAACCGTGTCAGCTTCAAAATCCACCTCATTGGCCAGGCTGCCAGCAGGCAGGATGGCAATCCAGACAAGGGCCAGCAATAAAGACACAGGAAGGAGAAATTCTCTGAAGTGAAGTCTGGGCACAGGAGCGGAACCTTGGCTGGGACAAAAAAACTTTCTCTTGGGTTAGCATTTTTTCCGCTATGTTGTAAATCAGACTGCAAGAGCTATCTGGCTGGCAGGGAGATAAAAGGATGGGCCGCCGCCCGCAATCTGCGATACTGGTTATAAAACACGGCGCTCTGGGCGATTTTGTGCAGGGGTTTGACGCGCTGGCCAGCTTGCGGGCCAGCTTTCCGCAGGCCCATATTTGCCTGCTGACCAGCCCGCCTTTTGCCGGGCTGGCACAGAAAACCGGCTGGTTTGATGAGATTGTGACAGACCAGCGGCGCGGTATCTGGCATTTGCCATCCTGGTGGCAGATTCGGGGGCTGTTTGCCCGCAGCTGGGACCGGGTGCTGGATTTGCAATGCTCGCGCAGGACAGAGGCGTATCACCGGCTCTTTGCCCGGCCCCGTGGCCTCGATTGGTATGGCACGGCCAGGGGCTGCAGCCATCCAATGCCGGATTTCAGCGGCGTCAATAATGCCGAACGGATGCTGATAACGGTTGAGCAGGCCGGGGCCAGTCGCCAGACGGCTGATTTGGCCTTTCTGGCAGACCAGCCCCTGTCCGGCCCGCTGGCCAGCGCCCTGCTGCAACGCTTCAGCCTGCTGATCGCGGGCTGTTCGCTGGCAAAGCCGGAAAAACGCTGGCCGGCAGAGCGGTTTGCCGAGCTGGCACAGGCCCATTTGGCTGCATCGGTGCAGCCTGTTCTGATCGGCACCGGGGCGGACAGCGCAGCGCTGGATCAGATTGCCGCACAGGTCCCGCAAGTGCTGAATTGGCAATCGCGCACCAGCCTGTCAGATTTGCTGATCCTGGCCGGTCAGGCTGAGGCAATTATCGGCAATGATACCGGCCCGACCTTTCTGGCGGCCCGTTCCGGCCGGCCGTGCCTGATGGTTATGGGCGCGGCAACAGACCCGGCCATGTCCGCCCCGCTGGGCACGGCAGCAGGCTGGCTGAAAAAAGACCGGATAGCCGATATCAGCGTTGCAGAAGTGCTGGCCGAGATGGAAAATTTACGCAAAAAAAGCCGCTAGAAAGAAGAATTCGGCCCTTGCAAAAACACCTCCTCCTCGGCGCTGGAGGGGCGGCCCAAAATCGCATTGCGATGCGGAAACCGGCCAAAGCGGGCGACAATATCGCGGTGCCGGACAGCATAATCATAGACCCGTTCATCTGTCAGCTTTTCAAACAGGGGCAGTGAGCTATCCTGCACCGCCAGATCCTCTGAATGCATCATCGGCATCAGCCAGAATTGCCGCTCCGGCAGGGTTTTGGCTGCTTCTATCCAGCCTGCGGCCTGGCCTTTCAGGCTGAGCGAGAGGGCAAATTCATCGCCGGCAAAGGCACGCGGCTGGTCGCGGAAAATATTGCGGGTCATCTGATCCAGCAGCAGGACCAGGCTAAGACAACTCTGGTCGGCCTCTGCCCATCTGTCCAGCCGCCCGCCCAGCGCATCCCCAACCAGATCACCAAACCGGTCTTGCAGCTGCTGATCAAAAACAGCATCCTTTTTGAACCAATCCTCAGGGGTCAGTTCGGTGAACCAGAAATTATACACCTCTTGCCAGTGCTGGGCTTTATTTTGGGTCATGCGGCTTCCCCCCTTGCTATTTCAGTATCTTGCCCGGATTGAGCAGGTTTTTCGGATCCAGCAGCTGCTTGATTTGCTGCATCAGATGCAAGGCCACCGGGTCCTTGGTGGCAGCCAGCCGCGCCGCCTTGCTGACACCGATACCATGTTCAGCGCTGATAGAGCCGTTGAATTTTTGCAAGCTTTCATAGACCGCTTCTACCAGCGCGGGCCGTTTCTGTTCCCAGGCCGGATCGCCGCCCGCCTTTTCATAAAGGTTGAAATGCAGATTGCCGTCTCCCATATGGCCAAAGCCGCAAATACGGGTGGTCTCGCAAATGGCCCGCACCCGCGCGCTGGCATCCTGATAAAAACTGTCCAGATCAGCCACCCGCACCGAAATATCGCTATTGACCGGGTTCTGCACCTTGTTCGAGACTTCCGGGGCCACTTCCCGGATGTCCCAGAGCCTCTGGCGTTGGGTTTCATTGGCGGCGAGGGTGGCATCTGTGATCAGCCCGTCCTCAAACGCCTCTGCCAGAAACGCCTCCATCAGCCGGTTCATCGGTGTCGCCCCGTCAGCTCCGGCCTCTGCGAGGCTGGCATCAGAGCTGGCAATCTCCATCAACAGGATAAAGGGATGTGTTTGTGCCAGCGGCCTATGGGTTTGCGGAAAATGCTCCAGCACCGCATCCAGCAGCACGGCGGGCAATATTTCAAAGGCTTCGACCTGATCACCAGATTTTGCCTGCAGGCGGCTGAGCAGGGTTACCCCATCGGCCACCGAGCGCACCCCGGCCAGCGCGGTGGCCCGCGCTTTTGGCAGGGAAAACAGCTTCAGCGAGGCTGCAGTGATGATCCCCAGCGTGCCCTCTGCCCCGATAAACAGATTTTTCAAATCATAGCCGGTATTATCCTTGCGCAGCGGGCTCAGCAAATTCATCACCTGCCCATCTGCCAGCACCACCTCAAGCCCCAAGCAGAGATCGCGCGCATTGCCATAGCGCAGGACATTCAGCCCGCCTGCATTGGTGGACAGGTTGCCGCCAATCGAACAGCTGCCCCTGGCCGCCAGATTGAGCGGGAAATAAAGGTCTTCGGCTTCAGCTGCCTTATGCAAATCCTCCAGCACACAGCCCGCCTCTGCGACCATCGATCTGTTTTCCGTGGACAGATCGCGGATTTTGTTCATCTTGCGCAAGGAAAGCAGCAGCGAGGCCCCGCTCTTGTCCGGGATGCCGCCGCCTACCAGCCCGGTATTGCCGCCTTGCGGGACAATCACCTGATCATGGGCCTGGGCCCAGCTGAGCAGCTGGCTGACCTGTTCGGTTGAGCGCGGCGTAATCACCGCCTGCGCCTTGCCCTGATAGACAGTGCGCCAATCTATCAGATAGGGCTGCATATCGGTATCGCTGGCAAGGATATTTTCTGATCCCAGCAGGCTGGCAATCTGGTCAAGGGCGGACATCAGGCGGTTTCTCCGGCAAAGGGTGAAGGACCTTGTCTGGTTAATTTATGCTGCTTTGCAGAAAACTCAAGCCTTTGGCGCGGCGGCCCGCTGCAGCCGGTCATTGATCGCCGCACCCAGCCCGTCTTGCGGGATCGGGGTGATGGCAATCCCCTCACAATCTGCCGTATCTGCTGCGTGCAACAGGTCAAACAGCCGCGCCGCCGCTTCTGTCAGATCGCCGCTCTCGGACAGGTTGGCATCACAGTCCGGAGCCAGCTTTCCAAAGCCGATCAGCCATTCCCCTGGCTGGCGGGTGCGGGCATTGAGCCGCAGCGGCTTTGCCGGTGCATAATGGCTGGCCAGCTGGCCGGGGGCAAGCGGCTGGTCTGGCTCTGTCTGGCCAGCCGGGGGCCGGGGTGATGGCAAAGGCGGCATCCCCAAATCAGCCAGCATTTCTGCGGTAACCGGCCCCGGGCGCAGGATCAGCGGCCGGTCGCTGCGGGCATCAATTATCGTTGATTCCAGACCCTTTTCACATGGCCCGCCATCCAGTATCAGCCGCAACGCGCCCCCCAGCCCGGCGGCAACATGGCTGGCCGTGCTGGGGCTGAGCTGGCCGCTGGGATTGGCGGACGGGGCAACAATCGGGGCACCGGTCCGGGCCAGCAGCTGGCGGGCCAGCACATTGGCTGGCACCCGCAAGGCGATACTGTCCAGCCCGGCGGTTGCCAGCTGGCTGACCGGGCAAGCGGCCTGTTTTTCCAGCACCAGCGTCAGCGGCCCGGGCCAGAAAGCGTCTGCCAGCCTTTCTGCCAGCCTTGTCGGCTTGCCCAGCTGGAAAGCCGCCCCGGCATCGGCAATATGGGCGATCAGCGGGTTAAAGGCTGGCCGACCCTTCATCTGATAAAGCCGGGCAACGGCGCGGCTGTCGCTGGCCAGCGCCCCCAGCCCATAAACCGTCTCTGTCGGAAAGGCGATCAGCTCACCGCCGCGCAACAGCTCGGCTGCGTCGGCCAGCATGGCCTGATCGGCTGGCTGGCTGGCATCGGGGGACAGTTTTTTTATCTCAGTGGCAATCATGGGCGGAGGTCATCTGGAGATAAGCTGGCAAAAGCGGGCATGGTTTTGGCTGTATAGAACGGCGCGCCCATGCTATGCAATGGGTTATGTGTGGCCGCTTTACACTCACTAGCACAAATGAGGCGCTGATGCAGCGTTTTGGTGTCGCGCTCGAAGGGGGGCCGGGGCCGCGCTATAATATCGCGCCCGGCCAGCAAACAATCATCATCACAGCCAGGCCGCAAAGACAGGCCAGCCTGGCCCGCTTTGGCTTGGATGGGCCGCAAGGCAAAATGCTGATCAATGCCCGCTCCGAGACGGTAGCTGAAAAACCCACCTTTCGCGCGGCCTTTGCGGCAAGCCGCTGCATGATCCCGGCCAGCGGCTGGTTTGAATGGCAGGAAAAACGCCCCTGGTATATCAGCTTGCAGGATCAGCGGGTGATGGGGCTGGCGGGGCTGCTCTTTGCGGATCACAAGGGCGGTGAACAGTTCGTCATTGTAACCACGGCGGCAGATGGGCATCTGGCAGAATTGCATCATCGCACGCCGCTGGTTTTGCCGGCGGGCGGCTGGTCGGACTGGCTGTCCGGCCCGGCCGCTGCGGCCAGCCAGCTGCTGGCCAGCCCGCCAGCCCGCTATTTTGAAGCCTGGCCGGTCAGCCCTTCGGTTGGCAAGGTTGCCGATGACCATGCCGGTCTGATCGCACCGGTCAGCCAGGAAGAAACAGATTTATTTACCCGCTAGGCAAGGCGGGTGGGCCAGAGATCAAACCGGGGCCCCCTGCCGCTTTTTGGCCGCATAAATATGCCAGAGCATCAGCGCGCCCGCCCCGCGCACCGGCCGCCAGGCTTCTGCCAGCGCGTCCATTTGATCCGGCCCGGGCCGGCTATTCAGCTGTTTTAGCAGGCGCATCCCCTCTTGCAGGGCCAGATCATTGCCCGGCCAGGCATCAAAATCAGCCAGCGCAAAGAGCCGGTAATTATCAGCTGTCCAATTGCCAATTCCCCGATAGTGCGTCAGCCGGGCCTGCACCTCGGCGCCCGGCATCTGGCCCAGCTGGGCAAAATCCAGCTGGCCGGACTGGCAAGCCTTGGCCAGATCAATCAGATATTCAGCCTTGCGCCGGGAAATGCCCAGCCCCAGCAATTCATCAGGCTGGCGGCTGGACAAGGCCGCTGCCCCGGTCCAGCTGGCGGCCTCCAGGCGCTGCCAGAGCGTTTCGGCCACCGCCCGTGATATTTGCTGGCCCAGAATAATGCGCGCCAGCGCGCTGTAGCCCGGCTCTATCATCCGGTCTGGCGGATCCCCGAAAGCGGTGCGGGCCGCGGCAATGTCCGGGTCCAGACTGGCCAGCCTGTCCAGGGCGGCGCTCAAATGATGGTCAAAAAATCCCTGCATATTCCTGCCTGTTCCTGCTTGTGCGGGCGATAAAAGGGCATTGGCACAATTCGTAACTTGCCCTGCCAATCCTAGACCGGTAAATCTGTAACAAACAAGCAAGGATGGCAGATATGAATAAAATTTCACATATTCCGGTTTGGGACTTGCCCTTGCGGGTTTTTCACTGGCTGTTCATGGCGGCCATTATCGGGGCGATCATTTCCGGCAAGGCTGAGCAGCTCTGGCTGCATGAACGCTTCGGCATGGCGGTGATGGGGCTGGTTGGGTTTCGCCTCATCTGGGGATTTATTGGCGGGCGCACCGCGCGATTTGCCCATTTCATCAAGGGCCCGCGCCGGGTTTTGGCGGTTCTGGGGGCGATGATTGCGCGCCGCCCGGACAGCCATATTGGCCATTCTGCGCTGGGAGGCTGGGCGGTGCTGGCCCTGCTGCTGATACCGCTCTGGATGGCGCTGACCGGCTCGTTCTCAACAGACGGGATTTTATATGACGGGCCGTTTGCCCATTTGCTGCCCGGTCGGGGCAAGCTGTTTTCCGAGCTGCATGAAGGCGGCGAGCCGTTGCTGTTTTTGATCATTTTCCTGCATCTTGTGGCGCTGGCCGTCTATTGGTTCTGGCTGCGGAAAAATTTGATCACACCGATGGTCACAGGCAATCGGCCAGCAGAGCCGCAGGCTGGCCAGCCGGGTGAGGCGGGCTCCGGCCTGTCTGCCGGGCGCCAGCTTTTCGGGCTGGGGCTGCTGGCTGTGTGTCTGGCGCTGGGCCAGTGGGCGGTTGCCCTCAAGCCCAGTTTATTCTGATTGGACTTGTTCTGATTGGGCCTAGTTTTTATAGGCGAAATGACAGGATTTGCAGCTGCCGCCCAGCGCCTGCAAGGCTGCGCCGATCTCTGCCTTTTGGCCTGCATCAGCCAGATCGGCAATCCGCAGCGCGGCGGCCTTGTTGGCAGCGGCCTTGGCCTTGAAATCATCAAAATTCTGCCAGATGGCCGGGCTGGCCCCGCGGCTGTCACTGCCCGCCGGGAAATAGTCAGCCATCTTGTCAGCCCAGCTGGCAATCTGGCGGGCATTTTTGGCAATCCCGGCCATATCACCGGCCCCGATCAGGCTGGCAATGGCGCGCATAGCCTGATTATTGGCCTTGAAATTGGCTTGCCGTTCCTCTATCGGGCCCGCCTGTGCAGCTGACAGGGTAAAGGCGAGGGACAGGAAAAAAAGGGCTGGCAGGCGCATCGGACTCTCCGCATAAAAAGGGTGTGTGCTATAACAACTCTTTTCCTTATAGCCTCCTGCTCCTATACTGGATCAATCCGCTGGCTGTCGGCAAGTCACAAAAATAGCCGGTGCGGGCCAGGTCAATCGCAAAAAAGGTATCGCAATGCCATCAAATCTGATTGGTGCCGGACTCACCCTGATAACGGTTGCTTTTGGCCTGTGCACCGGAATTCTGGTCAAGCTTCTGGGTGACAGCGTGCCGCTGCTGACCGTTTTGTTTTTCCGTTTCTGGCTCTCGCTGCCCTTGCTTTTTCTGGGGGCCTGGATGTTGCGCGGGCGGGATATGCTCAAAGTCACGGCTCGCCAGCGGATGCTGGTGCGGATCATTATCGGTTTTACCACGATGCTGTGCTGGTTCAGCGCGGTGCGGGCCATCCCGCTGGGTGAGGCGACGGCCCTGTTCAACAGCTCTATTCTGTTTGTGACCATTCTCTCGCCGCTGATGCTGGGAGAGAAGGTAGGCCCCTACCGGCTGGGCGCGGTGCTGGCAGGGTTGGCCGGAGTCTGGATGATTTCGGCTCCGGGCGGGGTGGCCTGGCAGATGGGCAGCCTGTTTGCGCTGGCCGGGGCGGTAACCGGCGCGTTCCTGTCTGTAACGCTGCGCCGTCTGGGCCAGAGTGAGTCACCGGCGACGGTTGCCTGCTGGTATAATTTTGGCGGCTCGCTGATCGTGCTGGCCGCTCTGGCGGTGATGCCCCAGGGCTGGGGGACACCGGCAGATACGCGCGAATGGCTGCTGCTGATAGGGTTGGGGATTGTTGGCTCGCTGCTGCAATTTACCCATACCGCCTCTTATCGCTATGGGGAGGCGGTCATCGTGGCCAGCCTGCGCCATATGCAGATGCCGCTGGCCGCCTTGGTGGGCTGGCTGGCCTTTTCCGAGACGCTGGAAGGCCATGAGCTGGCAGGCGGGGCGCTGGTTCTGGCCGCTTCCTGGTTCATTGTCTGGCGGGAATTCCAGCTTTATCGCCAGCGAAGATTGCAAAAGCAGGCAGGCCCGGCTATGTCAATGCGTCAGGATTCAGAGAATTAGCCAGACGACCCGCCAAAGGGCAAGCAGAAAGGAAGCATCATGTCCGGGACAATCTTGCGTGTGATGGGCGAGAGCGATATTTACCAATTTGCCCTCAATCAGGCTGAACCGCCCAGGGCAAAAGACAGCCTGGCAGATAAGCGAGACCGGCTGAACCGGGCCGGGCATTTGCTGGATGGGGAACGGATGGCCGATTGGCAGCCAGCTGATGAGGCTCTGGTAGAGCGGGCGGCGGCAGAATTGCTGGCCGGGGCCAGCCTGCCGGATAACAGCCTGACGCTGATTTTGCTGTTGCGGGAAAAATGGCCGGTGGGCAGCAAGGCGAAATACCGGCTGACCGCGGAGCGGGCCGGGGCGGATTGGACTTATCTGGAGATTGTCTGCGCGCCGGTGCCGCTTTCCGGGCTGGATGAGGAAGCGATTGCTGAGGCAGAAAGGCTGGCGCTGGCCAGCCAGATTGCCGGGCTGCGCCGCACCCGCAAGCGTTTTGCCGCCTCCAGTGCCTTGCACGGATTTTTGCAGCAGGTCAGCTAGTCGGCCAGCTCCGGCAGGTTGCGGAACAGCTCCAGCGCTTCGGGATTGGCCAGCGCCTCGGTATTGCGCACAGGCCGTCCGATAATCACATCGCGCACGGCCAGCTCGGTTATCTTGCCGGAACGGGTGCGCGGTATATCGCTTATCTGAATGATTTTGGCCGGCACATGGCGCGGTGAGGCAAAGCTGCGGATGGCGGTTTTGATCCGCGCCTGCAAATCCGCATCCAGCTGGTGCTCCCCTGCCATGCGAACAAACAGGACAATACGCACATCATCGCCAACAGGCTGGCCGATAACCAGCGCTTCGGCGATTTCCGCAAACGCCTCAACCGGCCGGTAAATTTCAGCTGTTCCAATGCGCACACCGCCCGGATTAAGCGTCGCATCTGATCGGCCATGGATGATGATCCCGTCCCGCCCGGTCAGGCTGGCCCAGTCACCATGCCGCCATATATTGTCATAGACATCAAAATAGGCGCTGTGATAGCGGCTGCCATCCGGGTCATTCCAGAAGCCCAGCGGCATGGCCGGAAAGGGCGAGAGACAGCATAATTCCCCTTGTTCACCTTCCAGCCTGTTGCCGGCCTCATCCAGAATGGCCATATCCATGCCCAGCCCCCTGGCCTGTATCTCACCGGCATAGACGGGCCGCACCGGACAGCCCAGCACAAAGCAGGACACAATATCCGTGCCGCCTGAAATAGAGGCCAGCTGCAAATCAGACTTAATACCCTGATAGACAAAATCAAACCCGTCTGAGGTCAGCGGTGAGCCGGTCGAGCAAAGCGTGCGCAGGCTGGATAAATCCGCCTTGTCTGCCGGGCGGTAGCCGGATTTGCGCAAGGCATCAATATATTTGGCTGAGGTGCCGAACAGGCTGACCTGTTCCTCAGCCGCCAGCTGCCACAGCCGCTCTGGCCCCGGCATAAACGGATTGCCGTCAAACAGCACCAGATGCGCGCCCATCGCCAGCCCGGAGGCCAGCCAGTTCCACATCATCCAGCCGCAGGTGGTGAAATAGAATATCGTATCGCCGTCCCGGACATTGGAATGCAGGCGATGTTCCTTGATATGCTGGAGCAGCGTGCCGCCGGCACTGTGCACAATACATTTCGGCGCGCCGGTGGTGCCAGAGGAATAGAGAATATAGAGCGGAGCCAGAAAAGGCATCTGCACATAATCTTCTATCGGCGGGCCAGCGCAGGCCTGATCAAACAACTCGGCCCCTTCCGGGCCGTCTGGGGCAGTGCCGATAGAGAGGTAATCCAGCAGAACCAGACCGCTGAGCGAGGGCAGGGAGGCGGCCAGCTCGCGCACAATTTCCAGCCGGTCAATCTGCTTGCCATTATAGAAATAGCCATCTGTGGCGATCAGGATTTTTGGCTCTATCTGGCCAAACCTGTCCAAGACCCCTTGCAGGCCAAAATCAGGTGAACAGCTGGAAAAGACCGCGCCTATCGCAGCACTTGCCAGCATCGCGATAATGGTTTCAGCAGAATTTGGCAGATAGGCGGCGACCCGGTCGCCCGGCCCGACCCCCTTTGCCCGCAACCAGCCCGCCAGCCCGCGCACCTTGCTATCCAGCTCGGCCCGCGTCAGGCGGGTCTTGTGGCCATCCTCGCGCACAGATGTCAGGGCCAGCCGGTCATCTGCCCTGCCGATTAGATTGGCTGCGAAATTCAGCTCTCCTTGCGGAAAAAAGCGCGCGCCCGGCATCTTGTCGGGGTCGGCCAGAATGGTCTCTCCCTTGCTGCCGGAAACGCCATGCCAGTCCCAGAGCGCCGACCAGAATTGCGGCTTTTCCTCTACCGACCAGCGCCAGAGATTTTTATAATCCTGTTGCCAGTCAAAGCCGTTATACTGTTGGATAAAGCAGGCAAAATCATTGATTTGGCTATCCTTTATCTGTTTCTGTGAAGGGGTCCAGAGCGGTTTCTGGGGCATTATCTTCCACCTTTCGGGCAAGGACTTTCTGCATAACTGGTCAGGCGGGGCAATCTGGTCTTTTATAGGCTTTGAAGTCGTGTCAACCAGCCCCCCAAGTCTCGGAGGTAAAATGCCGCAGCTTTCCGAACTTGTCAAAGCCGCAGGGGACATAATGCCCACAGGGCGGGTCAGTTTTTGCCCGCCTGCCCGCTGGGTGTTTCAGCCTGCAACTTGTGATCTGTTGGTGCAGATAGAGCCGGGCGTTTCTGACGGGTTGCTGATTTTGAATACAACGCTGGACCGCGATGGCAGCGGCCCGCTATTGGCCTCTTTTATGTCCACCCTGTTTATCGAGGAAAGCCATGCGACCAGCCCGTCCAGGCTGGGGGTTTGTTCCGGGTCCGTGTCGGTCACTTTCTTTATCTGCCGGTCAACAGCCGGGCTGCAGGCCGCCGGGTTTGTGCAGCTGCTGGAAAATTTTGTGCAGCTGGTCAGCTGGACTGCCGACAGTCTGGTTCCGCCTGCTGCGCCGCTGCCCTCAGCTGAGGAGCAGGCCAAACCGGCCGCACCGCGCCGCCCGCAGCGCCGCTAGGTCTCGACAGCACGCCCCCAGCTGGGCTATCTGTAGGCACCCGCATACGGGCAGCAGACAGGGGACAGACTGATGAGTGCAGAAAACAGCGATTTTGACTTGATTGTTATCGGGGCCGGATCCGGCGGTGTGCGGGCTGCCAGGATCGCTGCCTCGCATGGGGCAAAGGTTGCGGTGATAGAAGAATCACGCCCGGGCGGGACTTGTGTTATCCGCGGCTGTGTGCCGAAAAAGCTGTTGGTCTATGGCGCCTCTTTTGCAGATGAATTTGAAGATGCGGCCGGGTTTGGCTGGCAGATTGAGGCGACCCGCCATGACTGGTCTGCCCTGATCGCGGCCAAGGATCAAGAAATTGACCGGCTGGAGGGAATTTATCGCAAGCTGCTGGCCAATGCCGGGGCAGAATTGATTGCCGGGCGCGGCCAGCTCACCGGCCCGAATGAGGTAGAGGTTGGCACGCGCCGCCTCAAGGCAAAACATATTTTGCTGGCCACCGGGGGCTGGCCGTCCCTGCCGGATATTCCGGGGCTGGCGGAGCACGCGATTACCTCTAATGAGGCGCTGGATTTGCCGGCCCGGCCAGAGGAGATTGTCATTTATGGCTCCGGCTATATTGCGCTGGAATTTGCCGGTATTTTCAATGCGCTGGGCAGCCGCACCCATCTGGTCTATCGGGCGGAGCTGCCGCTGCGCGGTTTTGACGGGGATGTGCGCCGGCATATTGCAGACAGTCTGGCCGCGCGCGGTATTAACCTGCATCCCGGGCGCACCATTGCCGAAGTCAGCCAGGCTGGCGGCATGCGCCAGCTGCGCCTTGATGATGGCAGCGTGATTTCCTGTGATGAGGTGATGGCAGCAACAGGGCGGCGGCCCAATACGGCGAATTTGGGGCTGGAGGCGGTCGGCGTTGAAATGGACGCGGCCGGAGCTGTGAAGGTGACAGCAGACAGCCAGACCAATATTGCCTCTGTCTGGTGTATTGGCGATGCCACCAACCGGATCAACCTGACCCCGGTGGCGATTGCTGAGGGGCACGCGCTGGCCGACAGCCTGTTTGGCGGCAATCTGCGAACAGCTGATCATCACTTTGTGCCCTCTGCTGTTTTCAGCCAGCCGCCGATTGCCTCGGTCGGCTTTGGTGAGGAGGAGGCAGCCGAAAACCATGCTGATCTGACGATTTTTGAATCGCGTTTCCGGGCCATGCGAAATACCCTGTCTGGCCGGTCTGAACAGACCTTTATGAAGCTGGTGGTTGACAGCAAAACCGACCGGGTTCTGGGCGTGCATATGGTCGGGCCGGACGCGGCCGAGATCTTGCAAGGCATGGCCATTGCGGTGAAAATGGGAGCTACAAAAGCGGATTTTGACGCAACTATCGGCATCCATCCCAGCGCGGCAGAGGAATTCGTGACCATGCGCACCCCGCGCAGCAAGGGGTAAGGATAAGGCGTTTATTTTTGGTATTTCTTTGATTTTCTTTTGCCTTTTTGTGCGGTTTTTCTTTTTTTGACCGCCCAAACTATGGTAAGAAGGTGGTGATTCTGTCACCAACCGGCAAACAACAACCCTGTATCTGCCCAGCGCTGATAATGCCGGAGCAAAGGCGGCCAAGGCAGGTATTTTAAGAAGGCAGGCTATGATGAAGTGGCAACCAAACAGCTGGCGGAACCATCCGGTCCAGCAAGTGCCGGCTTACCCGGACAGCGCGCAGCTGGCCCGGTCAGAGGCGCGCATGATGAAAACCACCGCTGGTTTTTGCCGGTGAGGTGCAGAATTTACGCAGCCAGCTGGGCCAGGTCGCAGCTGGTGAGGGATTTTTGCTACAAGGCGGCGATTGTGCCGAGAGCTTTGCAGAATTTTCTGCCAACCAGATAAGGGACAGTTTCCGTGTCCTGTTGCAAATGGCGGTTGCGCTGACCTTTGGCGCGTCGCTGCCGGTGGTCAAGGTGGGGCGGATGGCCGGCCAGTTTGCCAAGCCACGCTCGGCCCCGACTGAGGTTCTGACGGGGTGGAGCTGCCCCTTACCGCGGCGATATGGTCAATGGCATTGAATTTGAGGACAGCGCCCGCCAGCCGGACCCGCGGCGCATGGAAATGGTTTATGAGCAATCTGCCGCCACGCTGAACCTGCTGCGCGCCTTTGCCCAGGGCGGCATGGCTGATTTGACGCAGCTGCATGGCTGGACGCTCGATTTCATCAAGGATAGCCCGCAAGCTGAACGGTTTGAGGAGCTGGCCACCCGCATTGAGGATTGCCTGCAATTCATGCAAGCCTGCGGCGTCACGCCCCAAACAACGCGCGCTCTGGCAGAGACTGATTTTTTCACCAGCCATGAAGCCTTGCTGCTGAATTATGAGGAAGCGCTGGCCCGCCAGGATACGATCACGGATGAAAAGGGCTGGTTTGCGACCTCGGCCCATATGGTCTGGATAGGGGATCGCACCCGCCAGCCGGATGGCGCCCATGTGGAATTCATGCGCGGCATTGCCAATCCGATAGGGATGAAATGCGGCCCGTCGCTGGAGCCGGATGAATTGCTGCGGCTGATCGATATTCTGAACCCGGAGAATATCCCCGGCCGGTTGACGCTGATCACCCGTTTCGGGGCAGATAATGTCCAGCGCCAGCTGCCGCGCCTGCTCAAGGCAGTCAAGCAGGCCGGAGCGGAAATTGTCTGGTGCTGTGATCCGATGCATGGCAATACGGTCAAGGCCTCCAGCGGCTTCAAGACACGCCATGTCAAGGATATCATGCGCGAGGTAACAGGCTTTTTTGAAGCCCATGACGCGGTTGGCACCTATCCGGGCGGGGTGCATTTTGAGATGACCGGCCAGAATGTAACCGAATGTGTGGGCGGTGTCTCTGAGGTGACCGAGGCTTCGCTGGGAGATCGCTACCATACCCATTGTGATCCGCGCCTGAATGCCAGCCAATCGCTGGAGCTGGCCTTTTTGATTGCCGATTTGCTGAAACAGCGCCGGACACAGGCCGGCAAGATATTGAAAAGAGCCTGAGGATTAGAGAAGATGGCGTGCCGGAGTGCCTGTAAGCGGCTCTGAACCCTGAGCGGGGACAAGGCTGGTAGGCATCAGGCCCGGCAGGGCAGGGGATGGAACCAGAGGGATCATGGCCGATTTCAAGAATCAGGGCCCGGACGCTGACCGGCAGCCCAGCCTGACGGACAGCTATTTCAATCTCAGCCGCGAGATTGTGCGCCAGCATGGCGAAGCTGAGGTGACCTATGCGGTCTTTATGCGCCGGCCGGTGACGCTGGCGCCGCGGCTGGCGGTTGACTGGCTGAACGCGATGGCAAAAGAGCGCAGGGCCACGGTAAAGATTGAGCAGCTCTACAAAGAAGGGGCCTGGGTCGGGGCCGGTGAGCCGATGTTTTATATCAGCGGCCCGCTTTCTGCCTTGATTGATCTGGAAACCATTTTCCTGCAGCGGCTGGGCTCTGCCTGTGTGGCCGCCTGGAACGCCTATAATATGTGTGTGGAATTGCCAAAGGTGGCCTTCATGGCGATGGATGCCCGCCATTGTGCCGGGGCGGAAATGGCCGATATGATGGCCTATGGCGCGTCTATCGGCTCTGCCAAGGCCAGGCTGAAAACCGGGGCGGTCGGGTTTGTTGGCTGTGCAGCCGAGGCAACGGCGCATTTTTTCGGCAAGGATGAGGGCATGGGCACCATGCCGCACGCGCTGGTCGGCTATGCGGGCAGCACAGTGGCCGCCGCCCGCCTGTTCCGCCAGACTTTCCCGGACCGGCCGCTGACCGCCTTGGTGGATTATTTTGGCCGCGAGGTAGAGGATGCGCTGGCAGTAGCCCGGGCGATGCCGGACCTGGCAGCGTCTGGCCAGCTCTCCGTGCGGCTGGATACGCATGGGGGCCGTTTTGTGCAGGGGCTGGATACGCAAGCCTCCTATGCGGTGCTGGAGCGCAATGTGCCAGAGGCTATCCGCGGCTATCGCCAGGAAACAGAGCTCAAGCATCTGATGGGAACCGGGGTGTCTGCTGCCTCGGTCTGGTATCTGCGAGAAGAGCTGGACAAGGCCGGGTTTGACAAGGTGAAGATTGTGGCCTCCAGCGGCTTCGGGCCGATAAATGCCGGATTTTTGCCCTCGCCAACGCGCCGGTCGATGTCATTGGCACCGGCTCTTTTCTGCCGGAACGCTGGTCCGAAACCTATGCTACGGCGGATATCATCTCCTATAATGGAGAGGCCCGCGTCAAGGATGGGCGCGAATTCCTGTTCCGCAAGCCCGCCTCTGGCCCGGAGGGCTGAGACAAGGGCCGGAATGCAAACACAAGACAGATCGCAAGGCGCCAGTCGCGGGGATAGCCTGACCTTTGCCCTGGCGCAGCTAAACCCGGTGATGGGCGATGTTGCCGGCAATCTGGAACGCGCCCTGACCGCGCGCAGCCGGGCGGCCGCGCTGGGGGCGGATTTGCTGATCCTGCCGGAAATGTATTTGTCCGGCTATCCGTGTGATGATCTGCTGTTGCGATCAGATTTTATAGAGCAGATTTCATCAGCTGTTGAAAAACTTGCAGAAATAACCTCAGATGGCGGCCCGGCCTTGCTGGTTGGGGCGCCGGTTGCTGAAGGCGGGCAGATTTTCAACAGCGCCTTTTTTGCTGGAGGGTGGGGCGGTTCTGGCCCGCCGCGACAAGGTCCAGCTGCCCAATTACGGGGTGTTTGATGAAAAGCGGCATTTCACCGCTGGCCAGCTGGCCGGGCCGGTTCGGTTCCGCGATGTGCGGCTGGGTCTGGCTATCTGTGAGGATATTTGGAGCGAGGATGTCTGTGAGACGCTGGCGGAATCCGGGGCAGAAATTATCCTGTCTATCAATGCCAGCCCGTTTGAGCAGAAAAAAACCGATGCCAGAGCCGCCCATGTGGCCGCCCGGGTGGTGGAGACCGGCCTGCCTTTTGTCTATCTGAATATGGTTGGCGGGCAGGATGAGCTGGTTTTTGATGGCCATTCCTTTGCCCTGAATACAGGCGGCCAGCTGGCCGCCCAGCTGCCCGGCTTTTCCGAAGCCCTGTCCGTGGTCACAGCCAGCAAGCAGCCATCCGGCTGGCAGCTGCAAGGCCAGATCAGCAAGCCGGGTGAGGCCACAGCCGCTCTCTATAGCGCGGTGATGATAGGCTTGCGCGACTATGTGGAAAAAAATGGCTTTCCCGGCGTGGTGCTGGGCCTCTCCGGCGGCATTGACTCCGCGCTGGTGGCCGTGTTGGCGGTGGATGCGCTGGGGCCGGAGCGGGTGCGGCTGGTGATGATGCCCTCGCGCTACACAGCCGATATCAGCACCGAGGATGCCGCGCAGCTGGCGGAAAATCTGGGCGTCCCGCTGGAAACCATCCCGATTGCCGGGGGGATGGCAGCTTTTGATGCGATGCTGGCAGAGGCTTTTGCCGGACAGCAGCCCGATGTGGCTGAGGAAAACCTGCAATCGCGGCTGCGCGGGGCCTTGCTGATGGCCCTGTCAAACAAGTTCGGGCCGATGGTGCTGGCGACCGGCAACAAGTCTGAATATGCGGCCGGCTATGCAACGCTTTACGGGGATATGTGCGGCGGCTATGCGCCGCTCAAGGATTTGTGGAAAATTCAGGTGTTTGATCTGTGCCGCTGGCGCAATCAGGCCCTGCCGCGGGCCGGTTTTGGGCCGGATGGGGCGGTTATTCCGGAGCGGATCATCACCCGCCCGCCCTCGGCAGAATTGCGCGATGACCAGCAGGATACGGATTCCCTGCCGCCCTATGATATTCTGGACCCGATCCTGATCGCCCTGACCGAAGAAATGGCCGATATAGACAGTATCACCGCCCGCGGCTATGACCGGGAGGTGGTGGCACGCGCCAGCCAGCTGCTGTTTCGGGCAGAATATAAACGTTTTCAGGCGGCCCCCGGGCCAAAACTCTCAGCCCGTGCCTTTGGCCGCGACCGGCGCTTGCCGCTGACCTCCGGCTTTCGGCCAGATAAGGGGTAAAGCGCCAATAAAAGGTAAAGCGCCGGAAGATAAAAAGACAGACAGGTAAGAGTGCCGCAAGAAGGAAGTGTGATGAGCACAGAAAAAGTCAGATTTGCCCCCAGCCCGACAGGCTTGCTCCATGTCGGCAATTTGCGCACCGCGCTGGTCAATTATTTGTATGCGCGCCATGCTGGCGGGGCGTTTATGCTGCGGATTGATGATACGGATACCGAACGCTCTACTGCTGAATTTGAGGCGGCTATCCGCGCCGATTTGACCTGGATGGGGATGGTCTGGGATGCAGAGGATCGCCAGTCAGACCGGCTGGGGCGCTATGATGAGGCCTTGCAGCAGCTGCTGGCAGAGGGGCGGGCCTATGCCTGTTATGAAACAGCTGAAGAGCTGGCCCTGAAGCGCAAATCGCAGCTGATGGCTGGCAAGCCGCCGGTCTATGACCGGGCCGGTTTGCGGCTGAGCGCGGCAGAGAAGGCGGCCTTTGAGGCAGAGGGCCGCCGCCCGCATTACCGCTTCTTGCTGGATCACGAAAGCGAGGTTGTCTGGCAGGATTTGGTGCGCGGGCCGCAATCTATTCAGATGTCGTCCCTGTCTGATCCGGTGCTGCTGCGTGAGGATGGGCGGGTAATTTATACGCTGGCCTCAGTTGTGGATGACCGCGATCACGGCATTACCACAATCCTGCGCGGTGAGGATCATGTGACCAATTCGGCGGCGCAAATCCAGCTGTTTGAAGCGCTGGGGGCGGCAGCACCGAAAATGGGGCATCTGGCCTTGCTGGCCGGTGCAGATGGCGAGGGGCTGTCCAAGAGGCTGGGCAGCCTGTCTATCTCTGAGTTGCGGGAGTCCGGCATCGAGGCAGGCACGATTGCCAGCCTGCTGGCACGGATTGGCACCTCCCAGCCGGTTGAGGCCCATACCGGGCTGGCCCCGCTTGTTGAGGCGTTTGATATTGGCCATTTTGGCCGCGCGACAGCGAAATTTGATGCAGAAGAGCTGCGCCAGCTCAATGGCCGTATCCTCCAGCAAACGGAATTTGCGGCGGTCGCTGACCGGCTGGCTGATTTGCAAGTTGGCGGCGGGGCTGTGTTCTGGGAGGCGGTGCGCGGCAATCTCAGCCAGCTGGCAGAGGCGCGTGACTGGTGGCAGATTTGCGCCGCACCGATAGCCCCGGTAATAGAGGATAGCGCGCTCTGCAATGCTGCGGCTGACCTGTTGCCGGATGGTGAGCCGGATGCCTCGGTCTGGCCGGGCTGGACAAAAGCAGTGGGCGAGGCCACCGGCAAAAAGGGGCGCGCCTTGTTTATGCCGCTGCGCCTTGCCATAACAGGCCGCCCATCCGGCCCGGAGGTCGCGGCCCTGCTCAGCTATATCGGGCGCGAGCGGTTGCTGGCCCGGTTGCAGGGGCAGCAGGCATGATTCTGCATCTGCATAATACGCAGACTGGCCGCAAAGAGCCGTTCAAGCCGCTGGATGCCAGCCATGTGCGTGTCTATGCCTGCGGGCCAACTGTTTATGACCGGATTCATGTCGGCAATGCCCGCCCGCTGGTGGTTTTTGATGTGCTGGTCAGGCTGCTGCGCCATCATTTTGACCGGGTAACCTATGTGCGCAATATCACCGATCTGGATGACAAGATTAATGCGCGGGCAGCTGAACAGGGCATCTCCATAGACGAGCTGTGCGGGCGCACCATTGCCAGCTTTCATGAGGATGCTGCCGCGCTGGGCGTGTTGCCGCCGGATGTTGAGCCGCGGGCGACCCACCATATCGACCAGATGATAGAGATGACCGGCAAGCTGATCGCGCGCGGCCATGCCTATGAGGCAGCGGGCCATGTGCTGTTTTCCGTGCCCCGCAGCCAACTTATGGCCAGCCTCTGGCCGCAGCCGGGATGAGCAATTGCCGGCGCACGGGTAGAGATTGCCCTATAAACAGGACCCGGCTGATTTTGTGTTGTGGAAACCCTCAACCGGCGATCAGCCCGGCTGGGACAGCCCCTGGGGGGTTGGCCGGCCCGGCTGGCATATTGAATGTTCGGCCATGTCCGCAGAATATCTGGGCCAGGTCTTTGATATTCATGCAGGCGGGCTGGATCTGGTCTTCCCGCATCATGAGAATGAACTGGCCCAATCCTGTGCCGCCCATGGCACGGATGTGATGGCCAGCTATTGGATGCATAATGGCTATGTCACCGTTGAGGGCGAGAAAATGTCCAAATCGCTGGGCAATTTTGTCACCGTGGCAGACAGTTTGACCGATTATGCTGGAGAGGTGGTGCGCTATGCGCTCTTGTCGGCGCATTACCGGGCCCCGCTGGATTATGCCGGGGCGCGTCTGGCTGAGGCTGAGACCGCCCTTGACCGGCTTTATGCAGCTGCTGGTAAGACAGAGGGCGACGCTGTGCCGGATACAGATTTTCTGGCCGCCCTGGCAGATGATTTGAATACGCCGCAGGCTCTGTCCGTGCTGCATGGGCTGGCCCGCCAGGCGAATAAGGGCGATGGCGCGGCGGCGGCGCGGCTGAAAGCGAGCGCGGCTCTGCTGGGTCTTTTGGAAGGGCGGCAAGAGGCTGGCAAAACCCTGCCGGACGGGCTGAGCGAGGCAGAAATTGAGCAGCAGATAGAGGCGCGCAATGAGGCCCGCAAGGCCCGTGATTTCGCCGCGGCCGATGCGATACGGGACGCGCTGGCTGAAAAAGGCATTGAGCTGACAGACAGCCCGCAGGGGACAGGCTGGCGCAACCGCCGCAAATAGTCTATGAAGGGCCTGATAAAACAGGCCGTATTTGGAACATAAAGACAAGGCAAACAGATGACCGGTGAGCGGATTTGGCTCTTTGATACAACTTTGCGTGATGGCGGGCAGACGCGCGGCGTGGATTTTTCCGTTGCCGACAAGCAGGCTATTGCCAGGGCGCTGGATGAGTTTGGCCTGGATTATGTCGAAGCTGGCTGGCCCGGGGCCAACCCGATTGATGACGGGTTTTTCAGCCAGCCGCCAGAGATGAAAAATGCCCGTTTGGTGGCCTTTGGCATGACTCGCCGCGGTGGCCGCTCAGCTGATAATGACCCCGGTTTTCGGGCGATTTTGGATGCCGGCACCCCCAGCACCTGTCTGGTTGGCAAGAGCTGGGATTTTCATGTCAAGACAGCCTTGAATATTTCCGGGGAAGAAAATCTGCGCATGATCACCGAATCCGTTGCGGCCGCCAAGCAAGCCGGGCGGGAATCGATGTTTGATTGCGAGCATTATTTCGATGGCTACAAGGCCAACCCTGACTTTGCGCTGTCCTGTGCCAGCGCGGCTTTTGAGGGCGGGGCGGACTGGATCATCCTGTGCGACACCAATGGTGAACGCTGCCGGATGAGATTTTTGACATTGTCTCGGCCACCAAACAGGCACTGCCTGAGGCTAATCTGGGGATTCATTGCCATAATGATGCAGATATGGTAGAGGCCGATTCGCTGGCCGCGGTGCGGGCCGGGGCGCGCCAGATTCAAGGCACGATTAACGGGCTGGGGGAGCGCTGCGGCAATGCCAATCTGATTTCCCTGATCCCGACCCTGATGGTCAAGCTGGGCTGGCAGACGGGCATTGACCCGGAAAAGCTGCCGCGCCTGACAGCCCTGTCCCGAATGCTGGATGAGCGCCTGAACCGGGCCCCGGATGCCCATGCCCCCTATGTCGGGGCATCTGCCTTTGCCCATAAGGGGGGCTTGCACGCCTCAGCAGCGCAGAAGGACCCGCGCACCTATGAACATATCCCGCCGGAAACGGTCGGCAATGAGCGCCATTATATCATCTCTGACCAGACCGGACGCTCCAATTATCATGGCCCGCTTATGCTGAGGTGGGGATTAGTAAGAGAGCAACACAAAACTGAACGTAAGCACACTG